>JARLJO010000031.1 GCA_031291175.1 Gammaproteobacteria bacterium | reverse complement strand
GGTTTCGCAAAAAACGCTCAACCCAACCTACATAAGATTTACTTTTTATAAAAATCCATTTGGATTGAGGATAGCTTAAGTTATGCAACAAGCCATACGCTGCTGGTGCGGCAATGATTCGTTAAGTGCGTTTTCAGCGGAGTATCTGCTCTGCAAGTCTTGTCATACGCTCGCATCATTTCCAGGGCTCATCAATAATACGACAACAGTAGTCAATGATGATGAAGATTTTTATGGTAAAAATTATTGGCTCAATCATCAGAGTGATGAACTTGGTCAAGCGGATATTTTTAAACGCGCTCGTAATGATCTATCGGAACGTTGCCTCTATTGGTTAAGGTCTTTGTTACATTACAAACTTCCGCCAGCGAAATTGTTAGAAATCGGCAGTGCACACGGTGGTTTTACCAGTCTTTTGCAAAATACGGGATTTGACGCCAGCGGCTTGGAGCTTAGCCCATTTATTGCGGAATTTGCGCATAAGACGTTTGATATTCCGATGTATGTGGGACCTATAGAGGAACAAGCTATTCCTGATGGTTCGTTAGATATTATTATTCTGATGGATGTTTTAGAACATTTGCCAGATCCCGTTGTCACGGTGCGAAAATGTCTTAGCCTGCTGAAGCAAGATGGGATTTTGGTCATTCAAACACCGGCCTACCCTGCACGCGCAACGCATAAACAGTTAGTTAAAAAACAGCATCCTTTTTTAAATATGTTGCAACCACAGGAACATTTGTATTTGTTCAGTGTGGATGCGATGCAGCCTTTCTTTAAAAAAGTGACCAGTGAAGCACTGCATGTTTATTTTGAACCGGCTATTTTTGCGCATTACGATATGTATATGGTGGTGAGCCGTGAAAAGGTCGTAAAAAATTCGCAAGCACAAATCGATGATTTTTTAAGTCAGAGTGCAAAAACACGCTTTGTTCAATCCATGCTAGATATTGCTGGGGAGCGAGATCGTTATATCAAACTCTATCAACAAGCAGATGCCGATCGTATCGCTAGACTTGCTATCATTAAAGAATTAGAGCAATCCGATGGCGCTCTTGAATATGTGCCTATTATTTAAAATTTGATTATTAGGAAAAAGACTGTGAGCAATTCTATTATTTCTATTTTTACTAGCCCTTGGCATTATCGTGAACTCATCTGGCAGTTGGCTAAACGGGAAGTGTTGGCGCGCTATAAAGGCTCGGTGATTGGTTTGCTGTGGTCTTTCTTTAATCCTGTTTTTATGTTGGCGGTTTATACTTTTTTCTTCAGTATTGTTTATAACGCGCGCTGGGGTACGGCGAATACCAGTAAGTTTGATTTTGCGATCACTTTATTTGCCGGGTTAATTCCTTTTACTTTATTTTCGGAATGCATTAATCGTGCGCCGTATATGATTATTAATAATGTGAATTATGTGAAGAAGGTCATCTTTCCGTTGCAGATTTTACCTTGGGTGAATTTGGCTTCGGCAATGTTTCATGCGGTGATCAGTGTGTTTGTGTTGTTGTTGTTTTATGCGGTGATTAATCATAGCTTGAATTGGACTGTTTTGTTTTTGCCAATTGTGAATTTGCCATTGGTGTTCTGGATTTTAGGGTTAACCTGGTTACTCGCCTCATTGGGGATATTTATTCGGGATGTGACGCATTCTGTCACTATTTTTACGACGGCTTTGATGTTTTTAAGTCCGGTGTTTTATTCAGTTTCGGCTATTCCTATGCCTTATCGTAGTTTTATTTATTTGAATCCGTTGACGACTATTATTGAGCAGAACCGGGCGATATTGATTGCTGGGCAGATGCCGGATTGGGGAAATCTTGCGGTTAGTTTTTTGGTTAGTATGATTGTGGCTTGGTTAGGGTATGCGTGGTTTGAGAAGACTCGGCCGGCTTTTGCTGATGTTATTTGAAGAAGCGAACACTAAGTAGCGCGGACTAAGGCCGAAGGCTGTGTCCGCGATGGCAAGCAACAGGAACGTGGACACAGCCTTCGGCCTTAGTCCGCGCTACTGCTATTTTTACTAACGCTTGGCATTATCGAGAATGATGGCCTGGTTGGGGTATGTGTGGCTTGATAAAACCCTGCCGATTTTGCGGATGTTGTTTGATAAGGATTAGGCGAAGCGAACATTACTCGTCATCTTGCAGTAGCGGGGTCTAATGCCGGCGGCCGTCACCCCGAAGGCCAGCAAAACAAAAGCCCACAAGGCCACCCGCCT
>JARLJO010000030.1 GCA_031291175.1 Gammaproteobacteria bacterium | reverse complement strand
GACCCGTGGCTTGACCACGGAAACAAAAAAATACGCCACCACGGTTTCAAGCGCGGCAAACCGGGGACAAGCCACGGTACGTAGAGGTTTTCTGCGCACGGTACGTAGAGGTTTTCTGCGCACGATACGTTGGAGTTCTCACGGTACAACGGAGTTCTCTGTGCTATGAAATGGTTTTAATAGTTATGGGTAATAATATGACCCTAACAACCCCAGTCAACTTAAAAGCACACCTGCAAACTAAGAAGCCTTCTCAACCATACAATCATGAATACCAACCTCGGCAAGCTTGCGATCCACTTGCTCTTGCAGCAAGCGGCTTAGCTCCGTGAGATAAGAATCAAATCGACACTCATCTGAAGCGGCTTTTCGATTATGTTGGATATTCCAATCAACCCATGTACTGATGTCTGCTTCATTGTGCTGAATAATAGCCTCTAATTTATTCAACGCATGAATGAATTTTGACTCATAAGTCTGCTTGGCTTGAAACTCTTGCCAAATGTCATAAATTTCTTTGCCGACATGATTATTCAATAAAGATTTTACATTGGTGATAGCACGCTGCTCTTCTGACTGTCTCATTTTTTGACTAACACTCTGATCAAAATCTGGAAGATCGCCAGCTTCAGCGACAACAATGTCATGGACTATTGCCATTTTTAACGCTTTTTCCATCTGGATAGGTTGATCAAGATGAGAACCAAAAAGAACAACCATAAAAGACAAACGCCAGCTATGCTCAGCGACACTCTCTTGACGACCATCTGATAACCAGCTGTGTCGTAATTCTGTTTTTAAGTTTTCCATGAGGTGAAGGAGACGAATATTTTTTATTAATTGATTGTGCATCTAATGGTTTTCCTTGCAACATTGCCAGATTTGATTCGGCAGCAAAGATACCAAATTTTAGATGGGATGTATTCAAGTTTTTATAGTCAGCAGAAGAATATAATAAAGTAAAAGCCATCGAATGAAACAATCAAAAAGCAACGCCGTTTTTGCGCTCAAAAATTATTGGGCATGATAATACTGATTAATATAATCAATAATTAAATTCGAAATTATCTTATGAACAACACGGGTAGGATGAACATGATCCCAAAAAACAAATTCATCGGGATTTTCACAAGCGATTAAACCTAACGAGTAGCTTTCCATCGCCCGATAGACAACAGCCAAATCAGGTACCTTACTAATAAGCGCTGCCAATTGATCTCTGTCAAAATCCACACGTCCATTAGCAAAAGGTATGTTAACTTCTTCCGGCCGAATGGCTAACGCATGTAACGTATAACCACCGTTCCAACAAGACGACTGAGTATCGGTAATATTCACATTAAATTGCTTATTATATGTATCCGGCTTTTCCATAAGCTCAACAAAGAAATGATTCATATCAAACTCATGAATAATTAAATTCTTGTGATCTCTTTGAAACTTTAATATTGCAGAAGACAACTTCTTATTATGCAAACGCGTCAACGTCGCCAAAACCTCACGTTTTTCTTGTATCCTGCCGTAAGGCGTTGCAGCCACATCCGGCAAATTAATCACTAAGAAATTTTCAGCGCCCAAGTCTATCAAGTGCTGTATCGTATCACTGATTTGATTGACAACATTCGTCGATAATTGATCTAAATCCGTAGCGCCTTCAACATAATCATTTGCACCAATCCAAATAATATAAAGCACATGGGATTTATCTTGAAAATAAGCACTAAACAAATATCCCTGCACAGATGCAGACAGAGTATAAGGAACAAACCCTTCGATAGGACTATGATAAATCACTGTCTCACCACCTAAAGCATAATTTTCTGATACGATATGGCGCTTTGCTTGAAAATAAAGGTCTAGACTATCCGTCCACACATCCCCATTCGAAAAACGGCCATTAAAATAAGGCGGTGATTTCGGCAATATCCCTGCATCATGCAAAAACAAATTACCGTTATCGGTTAAGCTATCGCCAAAGATAACAATTTTATTGAAAGTAGGCGGAGAATCCGCTCGAGCGAATAACGGAAAAATAAGAACGATGAGACACAGCTGAGTAAGATAAAACTTAAAGGTGGAATACTTCATTGATGACTCCAAACTTCCTTGTAGATGGATGAACATCGTACCACTTTTTAACGGCGATTCTGCCTATATTCTAGGTCTTTTAATCGTCTGATGAAACTGATCATCATGATCATGATTCATATCAACATGTCGCTTTCCTGCCGCATAACTCACATACCGGCTACCTTTACTGACAAACAGCCTTGAATAAGCGATCAGGTTACCAATGATTGGCAGCACAGTAGCAAAAATGAAAGCGGCTAACTTAAAAAATGTCGTGAAATGACTATCACGATTCTTCTTAAGCAACTCGGAATTCTTGTCCAAATGCTCGTAATAATCTACAAAACGTTCCTTTGCTGATTTACGAGGCGCGGTCAGCTTATTTTCGAGTTCTGACATAATGCGGTATTTTGTCAACAAACTATCAAAAAGCGGATCCTTCTTAGCAAGTTCTTTTACTATATTGTCTTTCTCTTCTGAAACATAGTCATCCATAACCGCTTCTAAGTAATTTTTGTGACGCACAATGACATGACGCTCGCCTGTTTCCCTATCAATTTCTACAGACTCACTCTGCACATTATAATAATGATCATTGAGATCTTGTTTCGCAAGGGCTTGTTCGATAGAGACAGATAACTGCTCCATATATGCCTTTGTTCCTTCCAACAATCGGCAAATATTTTGATTCAGTTGATAGGTAGCATTTAAACGCGGATAGATAACTCGTAGCCTTTGATTATCTTCCGGCAAGTTATCGAGTTCCGGCTTATCAAAAATTTCTATTTTGGTTTGAATTGCAATATGCAACAAAGCCATATGATTGCCCAGCTCCGATCTATCACGCTGAATGTCCATCAGCTGATTTAACTTAACAGAAAGCTCAAGCAGATAATTTTTATTTTTTGGCAAGAGTTCAATTAGCATAGGAAGCAAATCTGCATCGGTTGCATTTTTCTTACCATTATTCCCTAACAACTCTAAAATGCTTTTTGAAAAAGCATACATATCTAGCGAAATTTCTTTCAATTGCGATGTAAATAAAAATTGGTTTATCGCACTGGCCCATGAATGAGCATTCAGTTTTTTTAATATCAATGTGAATGCGGGGCTCGCTATTGCAACCCGAGCATTATTTCGTTGATCGTGCAGAACACGATGTGTGATACTACCTTTAGCTTCTATTAGCTCGTCGCCTTGACCATCTAACGCGCCTGCGTGTTGATAAATCTCTTCTGACAAGGCTCGTCCGCGTGCGGGTAAATTCGCACCCCTTGGCAACATAGCAGGCCCATCGTGGTGGATGGCACGCGCTTGTGGTAGCAATTTTTCTTCCTCTTCTTCTTGTTCTAAATCATCCACCAATGCTACTGATATTGCTTGAGAATATTCGTCATCTAGTCCGCTATCGCCTACAAAACGGGGTTCCACTTCATGGAACGTAGACACAGCTGATACGGCTACCGCTGGCTGCTCTTCCAACATACCAACAGATTTTTCTTCATTTAATACTGAGGCGTGCTTTTGCTCTTCACTTGCCAACTTTGAGATAGCGCCGTGAATAAAAGAGATCATTTCGCCTAATAATTTAAGCTGTGTCACCACATGTTGACAGATTGTCTGGTTGGGATTTTTGTACGCTTTTTCTTCATGGCCCCAGTCGGCTAATACATCATTCACTTCTTGGAGCGATGCTAATGTCTCTTGGTAATTATCAATGGATTGTGTGATTGCTTTTAATTGTAAAAGTAGATTTGAGCTTGATTCACCATTTTTTTCTGCCTGCTTAACTAATTGAGATACTCGTGCACAGGCACCTTCAATTTTCTGGATTTTTTTATCCATATCTGCGATTACGGCCGCCTGAAACTGATAAAGATTCACATTAAGATCATGACGCAATGCGCGCAATCCATCACCAGCCATCACTTTGATCGATTTATCAGCAAGTGGTATTAAATTCTTCGACAAGATCTGCGTTATCACCATTCGCATCATTAATGCTAGTTTAAAGCTCGTCTCATCCACTACGCTTGGAGCCCATTTATCTTTTTCAGCTAAGGAAGATAGATAATTTCTCGCTGCATTGAGATTACTGAAGCCTACTTTTTTGGTGATAGCCGCTAATAATGTGACTCGATAGCTTTGGTCCCAGGTAATATTCAATATTTCAGACTGATTTAGAATCAATAAGGCTTCATACACCAGGCAGACAGCGTTATCGCTGTAAGTCTGGTGGTTTGAGCGCAGCTCTTCGCTGGACTTGTAGGGATATTCACCAGGATTAAAACCCAGTGTTTCTTTAGATAAATTAAGGGATCGGCCATTCGGGACGCGATTTTTTACACGCTCTGGCAGCAAAGCATAGACTTCATTTTGGAGTTCGCTAAAAAGCGCAGACACATTGGTGATAGCACTAAATTTCAATGAGTTAATACCAAATCGTGTAATAGACATACTATGCTAATCCCGTTTTATGCGCATTTATTGAGTTCTTTGTACACTCTTATGTGGGATGAGTATAGCAAATTAACATTAAGGATTTCTTAAATAAAAGGTCATCTTGGGATCTATAGCAGCCATTGTGGCCATTGCTTATACAGCAATTATTGTTCTGTTGTTGTCTCAGATGACCTTATTCAATTTGCGCTTATAACATCTTCCTTGGACGAACGTCTTCTAGAACTTCTACCAGAGCAGATCCAATACGCTGCTCCAACTCTTCAATTTCCAACAGTCTTTGGGTTATTAATTCATCTGCGCCAGATTTTTCAATCTGATTTTGTATTCTGTCTAGATTTTCTGTTTGTTTTTCAATAGCGGAAGTCAAAAGGGCTAGCCTGACTGTTTGCTTGGGCGTTGGCAGAGGTACTGCTTGTAAGTCCAACAGCTCTTTTGTTAAATCGTTAAGCTGCTTTTCAATAGCCGACCTAATCGTTAATACCTTGCAATGAATCTGGACGTAGGAGTACGTCGATCTTTGTAGAGCATCTAGATCTTTTTGTAAGTCTAGTAGTGTTTCTGTATTACCAAAAATCGTTTTACGCTCTGAGAAAAATCCATATTTTGCAACATTAGCCATTTTTGCACTTCCTTTATCCAGTGACTCAACAAACCATTATTCTAAATTCTCAATTGGACAGAATGTCCCTCTTCACTTCTTTGTTGCTTGGCGGCTATCTCATGCAAATCAGAATGAGCGGGTACGACCACTACCTCCGGTAATCCAAATTGCTTCGATTTATGCTGCCTATCTCTTTCATTATTTTCATTAATGACCATCAGTGTCGCCACTTCATGAGCCACGAGCGCCGCATCAAAATTATCGCCTTCTAACGAGATATCTTTAGCAGACCCAGCCGACTCTGCTCTATAAAATGGTACCAATGGCGGGCACATGACTGGTTGATGTTTTTGTTCAGCGACTTCTTCCACAACTGCAGGCTGTGCTGCCTCCTCTAAAGGAGGAACCTCTGGAGACTCCATAATGGATAAGTCTTCTTGTTTATCTTCTATAAGTTGCTGATCTGCGACAACTAACCCTGCCAATCCACCTAGCGCGGTCACGGCTGTTGCTATTGCCACGGTGAGAATCGCGTTTGCACCTAGCGTTGCTACCGTCAATAAACCGTAAGCCATCAAACCCGTTGTTATCAAAGCACCAGCAAAAAGCGTACTAATCGCTCCTTTTATCATTGATCGCCACAAGGAATCCGCTTTTGGTTCAAGCGCTTTTAATGGCGCAATAACTTCATCCTCACCTCGCACAACCATCGGTTCTGGTTGTGGGTTTAATGCAATAGGCTTGATTGGTAAATCTTGCTCGGGTAACTTTGGTACATCGACAACTTGCTTTTCTTCTTCCACATATTTTTCTTCTAAATCAGCAACAACAGGTAAGACGTCGCGCTCATCTTGCTCAGCGATTGCATCGAGCTTGTATTTAAAAAAAGGCTGATCTGGATTATACCGATCATGCAAGCTTTTCGACGGGTTTAAGACTTGATTAGCATTATTATACCGCTTTAGTTCATTAACATGGAATGTTCTTAATTCAATAAATTTATCTTTCAATGTTTTTATTAGATCAGGAAAAGAAGGAATAACCTTATCTTCATCATCCGCAACAAATTGCTCGATTGAGCTTAGATATTTATCAAAGTCTGCATTAGAGGCTGCACTTTTCAGGTATTCATTAAATTTCTTCGATTGCAAAGCAACCACTTGCATTTGGTTTCTACGCGCAATCAACATTTCCGCACGCTTTTTGCTAGTGGCTTCGGGCCCGTTAGGACCAGCTTTCAATCCTATTTTTTCAGCTAATTGTTCCGCGACATGTTGATGCGTAGCAAGGCTCACGGCGTAGAAAAAAGTATCTGGCAATAACAAAAATTGCAAAACAGCCTCAAAGTACTCGCGTTTAAATTGCGGATGTTGAGTGAGCTGCACGCTCAATATACTACCTTCACCTTTGCGTTTTGTAATAATGTCCGTTTGGGAATCTTTGTGATAATTAATATGGTCTAACCAATATTTTGGATCGAAATCTTCCATCAGAGGGAAGGCTTCAAAATCTTTGAGCGTGATTTTGTTATTATAAAAACGCACGGACTTACCCAAATAAACGCCCGCTTCAAGTGCAACTACCTTACCGTTTTCATCCACCCCGATATTTTCAAGACCACAATCATAATCATCTAATGCCCATTTCCAAAAAAGTTGTGCGCCTGCTCCTCTGTATTCACCACACAAAAGATTATAATTGATATCCTTAGGATCGATATCAGAAAATAAAGTAAGACCGCCAACGGGCGCAATTGAAATGGATGGCGTATTTCCTGCTTCATTTCGGATAAAACGAGTATTAGGCTTGGTCACATCAGCCATACGGGTAATCTTTTGACAAAGAATCTGTGTTTCTTCATTTACTAACTGTAAAGCAGAAAATGCGTCACGAATGAATTGCTCAAGATGAGGAACATAGCTAAAAATAGCGTCTTGATCAACTTTCTCATATTTTTTTAAAGAGGCAATATAGTTTTCAAGATCTTGTCGTGCTTCCGCACTTCTTAAATAGCGTCGAAAATCACGGCACTCTAGCGCGACTGTTCGCATTTGTTTTTTGCGGTCTAACAGTAGCTGACCAATTTTGGTTGCCGTACGCGTCAATCCTGCATCGGCATCTTGATATTCTTTAATTGCTGCCTGGTATTCATTGACTTCGCGAGATGTTTTTTTTGTTTTTGAATAAGCGAAAGTGGTAGTACCAACCTTGCTTGCATCACGTTGAAATTCAGGCTGAATATAATCCTCAACAATGTGAACAGATTGGTCGCAAGCGGCCATCATTGCGCTATCAGAAAGGTGCATCAAAGCAAATTGTGTAGTGAAAACATCCGGCATGATAATAAATTGCAACACACCTTCAAAAAAATCATGTCGAAACTGCTTATTTGTTGTCATTTCTGGGCAGATAATTTCGCCTTCTCCAATCACCCGAAATTTTTTCTTGGTAGCTTTGTCTTTAAATTTCCTGATATGGTCGAGGAAAAAATCTGGTTTAAAATCTGTTAGCCAAGGAAATTCTTGAAAGTCTTTCTGCGTGATTTTATTGGGATAGTTTGCATAGCGAGTACCCAGGTACCAGCCCCCGTCTAGAATAATGACATTATTATCTTTATCTACACCAACATTGCTGAGATTAAAATCATAATCATCTAATGCCCAACGCCAAAAAAATTTTCGGCCCGCGCCTTTGAATTTACCGGATAGGATATTTTGTCGAATTTCATTTTTAGGAATTTCTGCAAAAGCTCTGAATCCCGGCACTTCAACAGAGGAAACCATATGCCGGTTCTCTACCTCATCAAACACGTAGCGACTACAGGGTTGATTGAGGTCACCCATTCTCACATACCGTTGTCCCATGACTTCTACTCGCGCCTCTACTTTATTTTCAGTAGACGTCATATCATTTTCAATAATATCTTTTAAAAAGAGATTTTCTTTTTGCTCTTCACCGTCCACACTGCGTCTAGCAATAAAGACATCATGAATAAAATTGACATTTTCTCGAGCACCGCTGGTTAATTTTTTAACTACCCGAAGGTCGCTGGCAGCATCTTGCTGAGGCTTTTGATAGGTACTCTCCTTCATTTCTTCTTGCGCTATGACGATGGGCTCTTCTGGTTCTGACACAGACAAAGTAATTGGACGGCCATTTATCATTCAATCTTTCCTCATAGCTTTGCAGCTTAGGATCAGGTTTAGGTTTGGCAAGCCATCGTATTTTACGTGCCGAAGCTTAAGTAAATATTAAGGAAAATTTAAGAATTTAGCATTTTTTGACCATTATGGATGGGAAGAGGCACTAATTAACTATGTTTATGAAAATTTTATTATTTTTCTTTAAAAAAGATTAAGTTGACTGGGGTCCTGTCAGGGTAGGTTTACTTTTTTCGTGCTCATCAATTCCGCGCGTAAAAAGCAAACCTACCCTGCCACCCCGTTTTTTTGATTCACATCCACGACAGTGGAAGCGAATGAAAAGACTTGTAGCGCGGACTAAGACCCCACGCTTTTTGTGGGGTTGTGTCCGTGCTACAGCTTATTTATGGTTCAAAGTGAAGGCCGATGATCTACCACCCCATTTTTTTCATTCATCTTGGTCATCACCAAGTGTCATTTATCACAGCAACCGCTCGACCTAACCTTTCTATTAAGCTACCCAAAACAAGCCTTGAAAAACAACACACGCACCGACTATACCAGCCAGAATTAAAGGCAATTTGCCTCCAACCACACGATAAGCGGAAACAATCTTTTTACGATAGCGACCATTCCAGACCATCAAAACAGGAAAAACAATGATCAAGATAGCCAGGCACACGCCCGCATAACTTAACCCAACAATAAAGGCCGTAGGGTATAATAACGCGATAATCAAAGGTGGCACGAAGGTGGCAACATGCAAAAAGAGATTATTGAAGCCCACTTTTTCCAGGCTAAAACCATCCGCCAAAAAGTCCACCACACACAAAGACACGCCCAAAAATGACGTTAATACACAAACAGAAGTAAAAATCTGAGTGAACATTGTGATCGACCCATTATTTGAGTGGTGTATTAAGGCTTGAGTCAGCGCTAATGTAGAATGATCCGACTTAATCATACTCATCAAGCCAAACTCACCTTCAAAGGGAATACCGCCGAAAATAGCACCCACCCAGGCAATGTAACAACATAAAGGAATAAGACTACCAATCAAAATCACTTTTCGTAGCTTTTGCACATCGTTATTAAAATAACTTCTTAAGCTCGGTATCAATGTAGAAAAACCGAATGATGTCATTACTACCGTAAATGCTGGCACCAAATATTTTACGTGACCTGCATTGAATCTATCGACATCAATGTGTGGCGCAATAAAAATAATTAACAGAATGAACGCAACCAACTTAACAAACATCAATGCGCGGTTAGTATAATCAATTGTTTGAATGCCTTTGTAGACAATTAATCCTAAAATTAATGTGAAAAGAACCGCATCAATCTCAGATGAAGTATTAAAATGCGTTTTGGCTAGCAATCCATGCAAAATATCCGAGCCACCTGAGATATAAGCCGCCAGGAGACAATAAAACAATAATAGATAGCAAACCCAGGCAACAATTTGTGCCCAGCCGCCTAACGTTCGCTTCGCCATCAAAATAATATTGCTATTGATCGGCATCCACAAATTCACTTCTAAAATCAAAAAAGCGCAGAAGGTCATGACCATCCAGCTCGCGATTAACAACAGTGATGCGCCCCAAAATCCCCCTTGTGCCGTTACAATCGGCAACGCCAACATACCACCACCAATGGTGGTCCCAACAATCAATAATATTCCGCCAATCATTTTCGATTTCATTTTTTTCTGCCTATTAACTTAACGCTGTCGCCTATGATAGCATATTAAAAATATTTTACTCGCCAGAAATCTCATCCGCAAAAAAGGACATTCTTCATGAAAATCATTGTTGTAGGTGGTACAGGCACTATTGGCAAAGCGGTTGTGAATGAATTAAAACCGCGCCATGAGATGATTGTTGTAGGGCATGAAACAGGCGATTTGCAAGTGGATTTAGAGAATACCTCTTCCATCGAAAAACTCTTTAACACCGTCGGCGCTTTCGACGCATTGATTTCAACAACGGGCAAAGTGCACTTTGGCGAGATGAATCAGATGACACCAGAGCACTATGCGTTGGGTCTGAATAACAAGCTCATGGGACAAGTCAATCTGGTATTAATTGGCAGTCGTTTCATTGCAGACAGAGGCTCTTTTACCTTAACCAGCGGCATACTCAGTCAAGATCCCATTCGATTTGGCACCTCTGCCTCTATGGTCAATGGCGCACTTGATAGCTTTGTAAAAGCTGCCGCCATCGAATTAAGTCGCGGCATACGCATTAATTGCGTGAGCCCCACCGTACTGACTGAATCACTAATTGCTTATGGCGATTATTTCCGTGGATTTGAATCTGTTTCTGCAAAGCGCGTAGCGCAAGCTTTCAGTAAAAGCGTAGAAGGCTTGCAAACCGGACAAATTTATTCAGTCAGCTAACCTCTTTCTCTGACAGCAAGCATCATTTGGTATCCTGTTGTAACGCATTTTGATGATGTTTGCTCTTCCCTTCAGTCCACGCAGCTCACAATGCAATCTACACTGACCCAGCTCATGGATATTCGTATTCTTAAGTTTATTTTAATATTTGACCGGTATACTGCTTTTCTTTTTTATGGGAATCCAGTCCATGCAGGCACGTCTAAATGAAATGCCCTTAATAGAAGCACAATTGCAAAAAAATTGGCGAACCGCTTACGCCAATTACCTGCAGGAACTGTTAGAAGACCCCAATATCGCTGTTGGAAAAGGACAGCATCGCTCCAAGCTTTATATGCCTGAGGCGTTATGCAATCGTTTAAATTTCATTGATAGGGAAGCAGATGGGATTGGTCCTTTTATTAAATATAAAAATAAATTCGAAATCATGCAAAGAATGCAACTTGCTGCTTTCAAGGAACAAATTACCCTTTTTCCTTTGGAAACGGAACTGGAAGAAAAAAAGGTCACGCCTATTCTACGCAGCCTTAAAACGTTATTAGACGATTTACAACAAGTGAAATGGAACAAAAATAATTGTTTCCAATATATTTGCATTACAGATCACTTCATTCAACAAATAAAAGCACTAAAGAACCCGTTAACACTAGAAGAAATCACCCAATCCGCGAACGCGCTGGATCAAAAATTATTCGGCAAACCACCGCTCAATCCCTATATTAAAGCAGCCATTTGTGGCGTCATTGGCGCTTTGGTTGGGCTAGTCATTGGCGTGATCATCGGCGGTGCCAGTACCTTTTATGCAGGTGGTTTTGGTGCGCTACCCGTGGCACTTGCCACCGCATTCAAAGGCGCAGCTCTCGGCCAAACCGTGGCAGCAGTCGGACTGGCTAGTGTGCTAGGGTCACTATTCGGTTTATTTTCCGGCAAAAAACAAGGCCCAAAATACCTGGAAAAAATGGC
The DNA here is from genome assembly GCA_031291175.1 of Gammaproteobacteria bacterium. Taxonomy (GTDB): domain Bacteria; phylum Pseudomonadota; class Gammaproteobacteria; order DSM-16500; family DSM-16500; genus UBA5158. The sequence goes on along the minus strand of JARLJO010000030.1, from coordinate 288,215 downwards.
AGACACAAAACATAAGATGCAAAACATCTATGATGACTCGCAAGAGGTTTTTGATAGCTTAAGACCTAAGCCTTAGTTGAAATATCGCTATTTCTGGGAGTCATCTTATAGTCTTAACAGTGACTTAGCCTTCTTAAGCTTGTGTTAAGATTTAAACGATATACTTTGTTTACATTTTCACCGTATTCGAGGCAAAAAAATGCAACCACGACAAAATTTAATTCCTTTTAGCAAAGCTGAATTAGAAAACAATTGGGCGGAAACATATACCAACTATCTGCGTCGTACACTCCAAGATAACAACATCAACATTGATAACAGAATACAAGAACCACGCCAAGTATTGTTAGGTGTCATTGAACATTCAAGATGCTATATGAGTCCGATGACTTTTGTAGAGTTGAAAATTCCCGCTGACTCTATTAAACAAGAAGAAAATAAAGATTTTTTTGAGTTTGACAACAAAATCGCCATGATTAAATCGACGCAAATAAAGATCTTGAATAAAGCGATTCACGAATTACGCTCAGGCCTTCCCATGAAGCCGCCACACAATACGCCCGAAGAGATGCAACAGCTTTACGATAACCTTAGCAATTTGTCGAACCACCTAGCAGAAACCGAATGGACCGAAAACAATTATTTCCAACATATCTGCATTGCAGATCACTTTTCCACACTTTCAGCACAGCTTAGAATGAATCCTAACCCAACCTTAAATGAAGTCACAGCGTCAGCTCGGGCCCTGGAGAACAAATTACAAGAAGAGCCACCTTTAAATCCGCACCTTAAAGCAGCCATTTATGGCGTCATTGGTGCAGTAGTCGGTTTAGTGCTTGGCGTCATCATTGGCGGCGCTAGCACATTTTATGCCGGTGGTTTTGGCGCTTTTCCTGCTGCCATCGCCGCCGCTTTCAAAGGGGCTGCCTTGGGCGTTACTCTAGCAAACGTGGGTATCGGTAGCGCAATTGGCTACACCTTAGGCCTCTTCTCTAGTAAAAAATTATTGCCACTAGCACAAGAGACGCAATTAGTTTTCGAGAGCATGAAACCCCAACCACGAGCTTAATGACACAGTGAGTATTGATAGATGAGCAGGGGAAAGTTACCCCCTCTCATATACTTTGAAATGCAATTTGCTTCACGCGTTCACAATAAGCCACTAGTTCAGGCATTTTTTCAATAAAAATTTTGAGCGGCGAGGGAATGGGTACATTCACGCAATTCGCTAAAAAACCGTAACAGCACGCATCAATACTAGTCGGCTTATCACCAAACATAAAATCCTGATTTCCTAGTAAATTTGCAACCGCGAAAATATCTGCCTTACCTAATAAATAAATTTCATCCGAGCTATGCAACCCTACGCCTTGTGCCCGTAATGTTCTTTTTACCTTATGACGAATCAATGTCGGCACCCACGTTTTAATCATCACTGGCATCTTTGAAAAAAATTCTTTTTTTAAAATCCCCCAGCCGTTTGGATCTATCCAGCGTGAATAAACCAACGTCCAATAAAAGTGTTCTTCTATCATGCGTTGGATAGCTAGCGCTTCTGCGCTTTGCTGCGTTGTCAGATGTGCATCCAGTGGATCACCGTATTTCGTCTTCAAATACTCAATAATAAAACCGCTGTCTGCGATCACCGCGCCATCATCTATGATAAAGGGCAATTTGCCTTTAGGCGCGCGCCTGGGATTATGAATAACATGCACTTCGTAAGGAATATTCGCCAAACGCAAATAAGTCTCTAGCTTCAAACAGAACGGGCTTGCATTTGGCATGCCGAAATAACAAGGATATTGATATAGCTTAATCATGACTCAAACCCATTAGCGTGATTTTTTCACCGTTGACATCAAGCTACCACCGACGATTTTAAGACAAGTGCCACGAGGCAAATCAATATAAGCATCTCCCTGTGCATCTTTTGTGGAACTACCCGCGCACTGCGAGACATTGGTTGGGCAGTCGTTCTGTCCTGCCTTCACAATGCCGTAACAATGCTCTAGTGGAGGACACTTTGACGATTTTGCGGCATCAGCCACATTCATAATACCTAATATAACGGCTCCCACAACGGAGGCTTGCATCATTTTATTCCGTTTATGCTTTGACATGCCTGATTCCTTTTTAGGTTGCCGCACCAATATGATAAGTGTAATTTTTAATAGATTGCATGGCATGGGCGGTAATCAATTCCATGACATTTTTTTGTGAATAACCCGCCGCTAAAAACGCAATAATTTTATCTGAGGGGAGGAGACCTTTTTCTTTGATGATATCCCTGATAAAAGTTAATAGTGTCGCCATTTTCTCATCCACAATCGACTTCCCATCCATCAAATCCGAAATAAACTGATTAGACGCAGAGTAATCCTCGTGCAGATTCGTATGAGGCAACAAACAAGTATCACAACGATTGTCATGATTTAATGCATATAAGATTACTTCCTGTTCATCGTTGCTAAAAGTACTTTCATGAAAAAGTTCTGGCAGGGTCAAATAGTCTCGAGACGTAATTAGGGATTCGCCTAATAAACTCGACACTAAGTCCATGCGCATGTGAGGCGTAGAAGGATTCGATTCTGAGAGCTTTTTGGTCTTTTTGTTGGTTTTATCAGATTGCGACATAGGCATCTTCCTTATATTATCCCTCGCTACCATCCAATAGCAGCGCTATGGTAGCCATTATAACATTTTGAAAGCCTATGGTAATAAGAAATAACCCTAATTGATTCATCAAATAACTTATTGATTTATTTGTTTTTTATTCTTACCTACGACCACCTCTCTTTCGTGCGCTTTCTCGTCATAAATTGTTTTATAAAAAAGTCGCTTGCAATTTTTTGATTAAACGGTGATCATACGCGCTGAGAAACACTATATGATCATTTCCAATGACATCTCCCCTCCAAGCTTTTTGCTGATCTTAGGTGAGAATACTGCCTAAATAGTCTAGGTTTACGTTGGCAATGATATACATTAACGCCAGCTGAGCCGGGCTCCCTCTTCGCAAGATGCGATGACAACCCGTATGGCTTGCATTTGCATTTTTTGAGGAAAATATGGAAAATATTAACACTTTTGCATCTTTAAATTTAGATCCCAATATTTCTAAAGCGCTAGAAGCATGCGGCTACACCAAACTCACCCCGATTCAAGCAAGCTCGATTCCTGAGATCATGTTAGGCAAAGATATTGTTGCATCAGCACCAACCGGTACCGGCAAAACCGCCGCTTTCGTTTTACCTGCTTTGCATCGCCTAAGCTTATCGCCATCCACCAACAAGCCTCGTATTTTGATTTTGACGCCAACACGTGAGTTAGCGGCACAGATCACTATTGCTGCTGGCAAATACGGTAAGTTCATGCGCTTTAATATCGTCAGCCTAGTTGGCGGCATGCCATATCGTCAGCAATTACGTGACTTGTCACGCGCTGTGGATATCGTTGTTGCAACACCAGGTCGCTTGATGGACCACATGGAAAATGGCAAAGTCGATTTGTCCAACATTGAAATGTTAATTTTGGATGAAGCCGATCGCATGTTAGATATGGGCTTTATTGATGATGTAAAACACATCTCTAAAATGACCCCAGAAACCCGTCAAACATTGCTATTTAGCGCAACCGTTGATAACAAGCTATCCACCGTGATTCGTCACTTGCTGAAGAATCCAGTCAGAGTGGATATGTCTGAACAAGTATTATCACCTCTGCAAATTAAACAAGAATTGTACTTGGCTGATAACATGCAGCATAAAAATCGTCTGCTTCAGCATTTCTTGGATAATGGTAATATTTTTAAAGCGATTATCTTTTCAGCAACCAAAATCAATGCTGATAACCTGGCAAACGAATTGTGTAACCAAGGTTATGCGGCAGCAGCGTTGCATGGCGATTTAAAACAGAATGTGCGTAACAGAACAGTAGAACAATTACGTCGTGGCAAAATTCAATTCCTGGTTGCAACCGATATTGCAGCACGTGGTATTGATATTTCAGATGTTACTCACGTATTCAATTATGATTTACCAAAATTCTCCGAAGACTATGTGCATCGTATTGGTCGTACCGGACGTGCTGGCAAATCTGGTATTGCTATTTCATTTGGCTTACCGATGGATGGTCGTCACTTACAAAAAATCGAACGCTATATCGGCAAACGTTTACAAATTGAAACCATTGCAGGATTAGAGCCAACCAAGCGCATGAACATGAATGCCGGCTCTGAAAAAAGCAGCAAAGGCTACAAAGGTAAAGGTGGTTACAAGTCTGATAATGGTTATTCCAAAAGCGCTAAACCCGCTTATCGTGGCAAGTCTGATGACAAACCATTCCGTGGTAAATCAAGCGATGACAGCAGACCGTTTCGTGCTAGATCCAGTGAAGACAAGCCGTTCCGTGCCAGATCAAACGATGACAGCAAACCCTTCCGTGCTAGATCCGGTGAAGACAAGCCGTTCCGCGCTAGATCAAACGACGACAGCAGACCCTTCCGTGCTAGATCCAGCGAAGATAAGCCGTTCCGTGCGAGATCTAATGATGACAGCAGACCCTTCCGTGCTAGATCCAGTGAAGACAAGCCGTTCCGCGCTAGATCTAATGACGACAGACCCGCTCGCGTGAGATCGGGTGACGACAAACCCTTCCGTGCTAGATCAAATGATGACAAACCTTTCCGATCTAAATCGGCAGGTGACAAACCATTTCGTGGAAGATCGAATGACGACAAACCATTTCGTGCGAGATCCAATGATGCTGGCGCACCTAGCTCCAGATTAAAAAGCAAAACGGGTGAACGTGCTAAATCACGTCGTGATGACTAAGTCAGTCTAATTTAATTAAGTTGGGCCAAGCGAAAAACGCGAGGCCCAGCTTTTTTAAGCCCTTTTCGCCTCTTTCCATTGCCATCTCATTCAAACAACTTGCTCAGAAATCAAATCCCTCTTTTCATCTCAGTGACTTTTTTACTAACCACCACACGTTGCAAAATTTTGACTTGTTGACGTCGTAATATCCAATGTTTGCTGATTTTGAAAAATATCAGTGAGATTATTATTTACCACAATCACAACCGAAGATGCTCCCACCAATACGCCTGAAAAATCGGACGAATCGGATGAGTTCGGCTGCTGGGAATTATTTGGATTATTGCCATAAGTACCCGAATTACCCGATGTGATCACCTGGGTCACGGACACATTTGAAGGTGGCGTTGATGCATTTGAATTATTATTACCATCATCAGCAGACGAAGTTGAGAAAGTAGGTGATGGAGCAGGCGGTTGCGGTGACGGAGGTGCTGGCGGATCAATTTCCTGACCGCCTATATTTTGAATATTGATAAGTGTAAATTGCGTGCCGTAAGCAGTATAAAGATTATTTCCCCCACTGTAAGAATAAATCCCCGAAAAATTCACTGTATTATTATTAAAAGAACTACCGATTAAAGTAGTGAATCCAGTGAAAGCAACTGGATCAAGCACCGTACCAAATCCTGCCCCATTCACTGTGAATGTATTCGCTTTATTCGATAACAGCTGTAATGTACTGGTTCCCGTGCTATCACCCACGATATTAAAAATATTAGTGAATGCACCGATTGATGACGATCCTATATTTTTTGTTATGCCTTCACCATCATTGGTGAGCGAGACATTCACCGGTGTCGTATAAGCTGAATAATCTAACGTATCAGCGCTTGTACCACCAGTAATAGTGCCGGTAACGCCTGCATTATTACTAAAGACAAAAGTGTTGCCTAGATTACCACCCACTAAATTTTGAATTTGACTAAAATTGCCAAAGACATCCGTTACAGTACCGCTGTTTGTTCCCGTAATATTAAAGGTATCATTTACATTATCACCTACTAAGGTATTATTTAATCCGCTACCGCCTGTGATTGAGCCTGATAATGAAGCTCCACCCGTCATGGTAAACGTATTGGCATTGCTACCGCCAATCAAATTCTGTATTCCACTAAAACTGAATGCACCTGTGATATTTGATATACCATTGATCGAACCACCATTGTCAAATCCGATGACCCATGACTCTGGATCAGTTGAATCAACAAGCAATGAATTCGACCCGCTACCCCCCAAAACTGAAATAGACAGTGCCGATAAAGCACCTGCTAATGTGAAAGCGTTCCCTGTTCCACCCGTCAACGTGACATTGATACCCGTTGCATCCAAATCATGCATCAATGAAATACTACCCGCTCCTGTTGAAGTGAATACCGTATCTCCAGTTAATGTCAAACCACTGTTATAAATTTGTGATCCTGTGGTAGTAACACTATTAGCGCTTGGCTGGAAGAGCATATCGTCACCTGTACCCACTGTTAAACTGGCTAATGGCGTACTGCTACCGATTTGATAATTGAACATAACAGGGCCACTATTATTAGCTATTGCTAATCCATAGGTGCCATCAATCGTACTATTAAATGTGATGCCACCACCGGCTGAGGTCAGGGTAGTATCTGATCCCAATGTCACCTGATTATAAGTTTGAGCGCCTGAAGTTGAAATGCTACCTCCGGCAAGATTAACACTATAGGTCGTCAACGTTGTCAGACCACTAACAGCCCCCGAGAAAGTAGAGATACTCCCATCTTGTAAAGTTAAAGCATAAAGACCGGCACCCGAGACAGTATTATTAAAGCTAATACCTGATCCACTTAAGACTGAATCCGCGCCTAATGTCACTGTACTACCATACGTTTGCGCTCCGCTAGTAGCTACTGATCCTCCATTTAATCGTGTTGGATCACTAATACCGATGGACAAACTGTTCAACAGTGACATCGAACCAATTGCGCCATTAAAAGTTAATAATCCACTTCCGTCAGCAAATGTTATGTTTGACAAGACCTCGACCCCACTATCGATATTACTATTAAAAGTAATACTGCCTGCTGCTGTTGATGCAAATATTATGTTGTTAAGGATGCCAACTGCGCCATAGCTTTGCAAACCAGAAGTGGTGATGTGGCTACTAGTAATGTTAACTGCATCTGTCATCAAACTGCTTAACCCCGTGACATCTGCACCTAATATCGAAGTCTGACTATCGCTTAACACCAACCCTTGGCCACTTCCTGTTACAGTGCCTGCAAAGGTAATTCCTGCGCCCGTTAGGGTAATAGTAGAAGCACCCGTAATCAGAACAGAGTTGTTATAAGTCTGTGCTCCATTAAGTGTGTTGATATTTGCTCCAATGGAATCCACTTCCCCAATATTTTGATTGATGGTAATCCCACCTAGTTGCATTGTATTACCAACCACACCGTTAAAGTGCGCACCGCCTGGCGTCGATAAAGTCAATACTTCACTGCCTGTGCTGCCATCAAGCGTTCCGTTAAAAGTCACACTCCCGGCATTAAGTGAAATAGTCGGTGAAATACTCAATGTAACAGGACCATTAAATGTAATATTGCTAGTGCCACCACTGATAGTATATATGTTGCCTTCTAGTGCATACTGCGTCGTTGGAGTTGTGATGAAATTAACATTTTGATTTGTGGAATTCCCAATGGTTAGGTCAACGCCTGAGACACTATATAAAATCCCACTATCACTCAAACTACCGAGACTTGTACTCAGAAATGTATTTGAGACTGTATTAGAAGCACTATTGCCAACAAGAATGGTGTTGGCTGTTAGATTTAAACCCGACTGCGTTGTACCTGTTGCATAAGTCAAAAGATTGCCAATGACGCTTGAACCACTGATATAGATAAAAATCGGAGCGCCATTACTGATGCTATTTACCAAGAATGTATAGAATCCATTACCATTTGTGGTTGCTGTTGAGATAATAGAACCACCCACTGCTAAGTCTAATAGCGTACCTACTGGTGTACCTGCAGGTGCATACCCTGAAAGCTCTGTTGGTGGACCACTTGGATAAATACCCGTGAAATAAGGGTAATTGTTAGCTTGAATTCCCCATATATTGACAAAATCAAATCCAGCAAACGTAGATTGCTGTTGCATGTTGGCGGTCGATTCTGCCGTCCCACCAGCACTTGTCAATCGACCTGAAGCATCAGAATCATAATAACTGTTTGTTATCGTTCCTGATGCATTCGTGGCAACCAAACCACCCAATGTTGTTGCGCCCGTGTAGGTGCCACTCGTTGCTGCACTGACCGGTCCTGCGCTATAAGTTTCATTAATGACACCACTAGCGCCATTGCTGCCAACTAAACCACCTACGTTATATGTGGTTGCACTAGTCGTATCGGCAACCGTCACTGCGGCTAAACTATAAGCATTACTAATGTTGCCTTGGTTAAGACCCACCAAGCCACCCACATAAACCGTTGGATTGTCCGTGCCAGCCGATGATTGAACACTGCCTGTGCTAAAAGCTTCACTGATTGTACCGCTGTTAGAACCAACTAAAATACCCGCTCCTGTGTTTGTGCTATTGAGATGTGTGGTGACACTTGCATTAGTCAGTCCAACATTGCTAATGACTGCAGATGAACCCGTCACGCCGAACAAACCTGCATTTCCTACGGTATTAACAGTCAGATAATCGATGACAAAGTTTCCACCGTTAAACGTTGCATTAAATGGTGATAAGGTATTACCAATAGGGATGAATCCATTAATCCAAGCATTGGTATAGGATGCGCTTATATTCCCCGTTAACAAGTAGGTATTACCTGCTGTATTTTGTGTGGCTAGACCTTGCAGCCCAAAAACATCATCGATGCCTAAACCACTGTTTGTATTTATTCGGGTAAATTCTGCAGCAAAGGCCCCACCATAAATTGATCCTGATCCGAGACTAAAACTGTTATTGACTATAAAACTCGGTAGAGTATCCGCTTCCTGGCTCCATACACCTTGTGCTAACTCAAAGTTATTAACCGAAACTGAATTAGCCATCTCAGTAGGAACACCACTACCTGATCCAACTGAAGTACCACCAGAATTGGTTGCGCTCAACAGCAATGTGCCTAAAGGTGCTGTTACATTGCCATTTAAAAAGATGTAATGATTAGCGCTAATAAATAGCTGATTCCCTGTGCTCCAACTGATAGCTTGCATATTGACAGAACCCGCTGTCGATTCAATGACACTATCATTTGTTCCTAATGTAGTAGCTTCATTATAAATTTGATCGTTAGTGGCGATGACTGTTCCGTTGATGGTTGTTGTGGCACCATCACCTAAGTTACCTACAGTCAACGTGCCGACGCTCGCGCCTGCTATTGTTTTATTACCCGTCCCGTTCAGAACAACGGCATAAGGACCTACAAGATTACCAAAATATTGTGTAAAGGTACTGTTATCGAAGGTCGTATCGCTTGTTAAATTCAACCTGCCTGCAAAATCCAATGCGCCGCTTATCACACCGGGATTACTCACACTCGTTATCGTGCCATCTAATGTATAGATTGTATTCGCAGACGTTCCAAAACCGGTATTATCATTGAATGTAATATTGGATCCGGCAACTGCATAGAGAATATAGTTCGGATTGGATGATTGTAATGAACCGCTAGCGGCCGCCAAATCTACCGATGAAAAATTATTTGCATTAATATCCCCGACATTAACGCTATTAGCCCCCATGTTTAATTCTGTATTCTGCTCTCCTGCGTGTACTTTAGAAATCGCATTGCCTTTAACAGTCGCATTATTGAGATAAGTTAAGAGATAAGATCCATCGGCAATGGTGCCACTGGGCAACAAGAAATAATAAAATCCTGGCGCACTGGAATTAATAGGGGAACTATTGGTTGCAACAGTACTCGCGCCTGTATAAGTTGAAAGCGAAGTATTGACGCCGTTCACAGCCAACGCTACCAAGTCACCACCACTGCTTCCTGTTGTGCCACTCACCACTTGTGGTGTGGTAGGATAAAAACCTTTTAGATAAGCATACGATTGACCTGGGATAATAGCCCAAATATTAGTAAAATCGAAACCGGTATAACTCGATTGTTGTTGCATTTGCGCGTTGGTTAACCCTATTGAGTTACCACTCACCACATTCGTCCCGACAGTATCTACATTCCAAAATCCATTGGTAATTGTGCCACCTGCTGAAAATGCAAAACCGCCTTGCACGTATCCAGTAGCATATCCAAGGCCAAATGAGTTAGTCACAGTAGCACCACTACCCAATAAACCTACAACACTTCCCGCTCCAGTTGCATTGATATAAACATCTGCGTAACTGTCTGAAATAGTTCCGCTTGACATATCACCGACTAATCCACCAATGTAGGCGCCCACATGTTGTATTGTTCCTGTTGCAAATGAGCGCTGGATCAAACCATCGCTCGTACCTGCTAAGACACCAACATCATAAGTATTTCCGTTTGTTGTCGTCATAAAAGCATTGGTAAGGCCTAAGTTTTCAATCACACCATTGGTATCGAGACGCGCAATAAATCCGGCTGCGCCTGAAAAAGAGGCTGGTGAATCTGTAATTAACATATTATTCAAAATATGGTATTGACCATCAAAAGTTCCTGTATAAACTGAGGGGTAACCTGAACTATTATCAAATGCTATTGGAACAAATCCGATACCGGTGCTTGTACTTCGATTTGTTCCCCAGATTTCAGAAGCATTATTAAAAGAACTCGCGAAGTCGATATCATTAGCTAACGTATAATTAGCACCCAGCGTGGATCCGGCTAATTGTACTTGGTGTGCATTAGTCAAATTGGTGCTGTACTCCATCATTAACATAGGGCGCGTTCTACCATCGAAACTAAACCAAATATTACTAGGTGGTGTATTTCCAGCGAGCACTGAGGTCGTTAAATCCCAGCCTGCGCTCATATAAGTATTCGCACTTAATAAATTGGTTGTTGAGTAACCTATCCCCCCCGCGCTTCCTACCACATCACCATCAACCCCTAGACCAGAGGTTGTGACATCCCAAAAACTGTTGGTAACATTAACGAAATCGGATTGTCGGTTACTACCAATCAAACCACCGGCATTTGTTGTACCTGTCACCGCACCAGTACTATAGGAGTTAGTCACCATACCGTATCTTCTACCGTTTGAATCAATGCTTCCGACCAAACCGCCGACGGAGTCGTTACCCAACACATTGCCCAAACTATAGGAATTCTGTATTACCCCAGCGGATATAGATAAATAACCCACTAAACCACCTACACCATTTTGGCCGGCTACCGTGACATTCGCGTAAGAGGTACTTAGGTTACCTTGCGCCAAGAAGCCAACCAAGCCACCGGCAGAATCTCCACTTGCCGTGACGGATCCTGTTGCATAAACATTTTGAATGGTTGCAACTTGGGGTGCAGTAAGATCAGAGTACCCAACCAAACTGGCCACATATTGTTGACCCGTAATATTCACGCTAGTTAGGCCGACATTTTGTATCGTGGCGCCTGATATCGCACCAAAGAGCGCGACATAAGAATCAGCTGATCGATTCATCGTGAGTTTATTAATAATGTAATTGTTTCCGTTAAAGCTACCGGTAAAGTAATCAGGGGAGTTCCCAATAGGTGAAAAACCGGCGCCGGCATTCCAATTTGCTGTTTGAGTCGCATCAATATTATTGTTTAAAGCAAAATTGCTATTTAAGAATCCAGCCATACCTTGCAAGCCGTATATATCAGTAATCTGATAAGGAGTTGCTGTACTCGTGCCATCGCCACCCGCAGCACGTAAGAATGTGCCACCTTGGATAGTAAAGTTACCGACACTACTGAAAGTAGGTAGTGAAGAAGCCGCACTGAGAGAACCTTGACCCACAACTTGTGACCAAGCCCCGTTTTGCAATGTGAAACTATTCACATTCACCGCGCCTACGGATGAGGTTGAAATAACATCGCTTGTCCCAGCCGTATTGATAACCAATTTACCGTTAGTACCAAGAATAGCGGCATTAATGTTAATCGTACTACCTGTCGTATTTGTGCTTAGCGTTAAAGTATTTCCACTCGACCAAGAAATCGCATTTGTGATAGTAATATTCGTATTAGCGTTCAAAATAAGATTTGCAGAATTTAACGCAGCATCAACGATAGTAGGAGAAATGGTGGTAGAGCTCGCATCATTTTGCCCAGATACGACCGTACCCGTTCCACCTGTCACTACCTGCAATGTAGCTGGATCCAGTAACAAATAACCCGTGCTGCCTTTTGCTGCTGATAAATCAACTACACCAGCATATTGTAATACGCCACCCGATACTTCCGTATTACCACCATTACCACCGTGTGAGCCGCCCGTTGCAAAGATATTACCGGAGAATAAAGTATTATTATCCGACCATACAACGACATTCCCACCATTTCCATTAGAAGTAGCACTTGCATTAATGACAGCACCACTATCTATCGTGGTCGTCAGTGCATTTTGTTCTAGGCCAGCACCATGTTGATTGCCGCCAATAAGCGCTGTACCACCACCCGCCGGACCACTCACATCAATCGATGCCGTTGAAGCGAGATGAACATGCTTGCCTAGTACTTTTACTGTGCCGCCTGTTGTATTACTTCTTTTACCGGATGCGATGAGTTGGCCGGTGACATTGACCGTACCGCCGCCCGCCGATAAAATAATTTCACCATTGTGCGAAGCAACAGAATTAGCTTGCGCTACACCATCCATATTAATGGAATTATCTAAAACACCTTGCGCCGCTTCCGCTGTAATCAAAATTTTTCCGCCATCGGAAAGTAACTTGCCTGAATTTTTGATTGTGCCACCGGTAGATGCTGGCGCATCCACACTGAAATTAACTAACTGATCACCATTAAAATCGAAAGTAAATTTATCACCCGTACCTAATACAATAGAACCAAGCTGAGCTTGCACTAATCCAGTGTTAGTGACATTCGATCCTATCAATGCGACTAAGCCATGATTGGCGGCAACAATACTGCCTTCATTCGTAATGGAACCACCATATTGAGAAGGGAGGTCAAAAACATATTTTCCATTTAAAAAGTTAGCGTTTGAGATATCGGAAGTGGATGCAATTAATCCGGCAACGTTGACTTGTGCAGTTCCTCCAAAATGAATACCCGCACCATTGACTAAAATCACTCGGCCGTTTGCTACCAGCGAACCATAGATTTGCGATGCACCTTGTTGAGGGTTAATTCGATTGAGTGCAACGGAACTTGCATTCGGTTGAACGAATTGGGTTCGTTCGCCTGCTCCAATATTGAAACTGTTCCATTGGATAATGGCTTTTTGACTGCTTTGGTTTACGATAGTGGAATTGGGTGATTGCGTCACCGAAACATTGCCGGCTGTCACTCCAGCTAATTGAGGTGCACTGATTGCAGAATCGTTTAATACAATTGTTAGTATTAAGCTCAGGCTGCAGGCGATAAAAATCTTTTTAAGCTTCTCTGGGATCCGTGTTTTCATCATTCACCTATAACTTATGGGTCATCAATGCAAAACGATCTTGAAATAGAATGACTGGGTTCTGCCAGTTTTTTGATTCCGCTTCCACTCACATGAATTCGAAAGTTCTCTTTTTTATTTTGGAATCTTATTTGTATAATCAACTATAAGTATAGTTTATGCCGGCTAATTTTCTCGGTCGAGACGTATTTTTTTACAGTTTATAGAATATTGAAAAAATTGGTTTTTTTGGTAGGAAATTTTTACTGAATAATTAAAGTTCTACTGATTGCGTTATGTTTAAAATAGATAACCATAAAAGTATAAACAGATGATTAGTCACAGATAAATTTAAGAGATAGTATTTGGCAGGTTAAGGGGTCTTGCCATAGCAAAATTAACATTTTTATTCCAATAGCCTCCTACACCCCAAGCAAAAGCCGATGGTTGGCCTGTCTTTGGATTGACTTTTAAAAGCATTGTTCCAATGCCAATACCTGATTCATGACGTTGTCTTGTATCTTGACTGTGTCTTGACGGAGCCGAATCTGCAACACGCAAAAAGAAGACGTTGGTATCGCGTATCGGTTTATCCATTACTACAACAACATGACCGCCCGTTTGGTTACCAAGTCGATTTTTGTAACGAAATACTAATATATCGCCAGCACGCAATTGATCCACGTCTTCTACTTTGTTCCAGTAGTTGCTTTCATCTGAGAGATCAGTAAAAAAATCATAATAATGTTGTGTGGTTGGTTTGTCGGCTCCGGTAGAGTTCACCAAACTGAAATAGGCATTGGGGGTTGCTTGCTCTAACAAATGATCGACATAGCTTGAGCAATCTAAAACATAGACACCGTGACGACTATCAAAACGAGTACCGCCTAATTTGTAATTATTATAATTTAATGTGTCTACGGTTTTATAAACGTAATTGACTAAACGTTGCTGAATGGCTGAAACCAAACTCGGCGAAGAGGTGGTGGTAGCAGCAACTGTTGGTTCAGAAGAAGTGGATTCCGTTTTTTGGGTGTTTTCACTTACTGTATTATTCGATTCTTCATTATCATTCTCGTTTTCATTTTCCGATACAGAAACGACTTTTTTTGTTTGCGTGTTAGAGGGATGATGATGAACTGTTCCATGATGTTTTTTAGAAACATGCTTTGTTTTTGATGAATGGACTTTCTTTTTGTGATGATGAGCCCGTTTTGTTTTCACTGGCGTTTTCGTTTTCGCTTTTTTTGTGACTTGTTTTTTAGCAGTGTGCGAAACCGTTGTTGCAGATTGCGTTGGCACAGCAAATGCAGGCTGCACAAAGCACAACACTGTCATTACGATGACAATATATTTCCTAATATTACGCAGGGAAAAACCCAACATCCGCATTAATCCTAATGGTAATGAATCTTCAGACCCAGATTATGCCTAAAAATGAGGGTTTCATCAAATCTAGATAGCTGTTTTTTTAACTCATAGATGATTATATTAAAAAACTTTTTTTGTGCAAATTTTAGCAGTACTTTTATTGACACAAATGCGAAAAATAATTGCGCATAAAAAAACCTTCACGCTGAAGTCATTAAGAAGTGATACATAATCAAGCAAATTTATTTGATGTGTAAATCAAATTCTAAACAATTATCTTTCTTGCACAGAAATGACAACGCTTAGCCTAACATCGTTGCGAGCGCAGCGCGGCAATCCAGCTTTTTCACTTCTACATTCGTAGAAGTGAATGAATGACAATAGAATCTTACCTATTTCTCTAAAGCCACTCTATTACTTTACTAGATAACGTGATGAGGATGCTTTGGTATTTCTAACTCATCACCTTCGTCAGGATAAGGCTTTTTTTCAGGACTCTTCCAGGTGCCCTCTCCTAATAATTTAGTATAGCTCGGTGTTGGCAGTTCTGGCTTATCTAAATTATTAGCTTCCTTTTCTCGCTGTCGTAGTTGATCTTTTTGTGATTGCGCTTTTTTATCGGACATAGCTAATACTCCTTTAAAAGAGATTTTAGATGATATTCGGTTTCTCAAAATCGTGCCGCTGTAAATAACCATCAATCACTTTCGATAAAGTTCTTGTGTCAAAAGGTTGCGAGATAAAACCATCACAACCGGCATTCAAGATTTTTTCTTCTTGATGCTTCCATGCATGTGTAGTGAGCGCTAGAACGACAATATGACTTGTCTCGGGGTTATCTTTCAAAAAACGACTTAATTGTAATCCATTCATACCAGAGAGTTTCACGTCCATTAATATCACACTGGGGTGTTCTCGGTTTACTATTTTTAAACCTGCTTCCGCATTATCTGCAATAAGAACATCATAACCCCCATTCGATAAACAAATCTTTATCAGCTTTGCATTGCTTGTATTATTATCTATAACTAATATGGATTTTTTTTTCATATACCACCTTTCATATCGATACACTTCAATAAGTTATATTACGATTGATGAGATGTAATTTCTTGTTCACGAGGTAAAACAGCGTAAAAAATGCTGCCACTATCTAATTTAGAGGTAACTCCCACGCGGCCGCCCTGGGCTTCTACAATACGCTTCGTTAAAGCCAGGCCTAAACCAGTGCCGTGAAATTTTCTGGCATCCCGTGAGTCAACTTGTTGAAATTCGACAAAGAGTTTATCAATATCCTCAGGCTTGATACCGATTCCATTATCTTCAACTTCAATAATGAATGATCGTTCGGATTCAAGTCGAGCATGTATTTTAACATTGCCAAGCTCTGGCGTAAAATTAATGGCATTTGATAAATATTGATAGAGCACTTGCTTAAATCGCACAGGATCAATGTGAACCGTTGTTAAATTATCGTCAATCAACGTAGTTAAATAGATTTTTTTTCTGGCCGCCAGCGGGCGCAATAATGTAGTCACTTCGTGAATGAGGCTTGGCAAACTGAAATCTTCTGGCATTAAATTGATTTTACCCGCTTCAATTTGGGTTAAATCTAAAACGTCATTAATCAAATGTTGTAAGTGACGCGAACTCTTTAAAATTTCTTGAAGATATTCTTTTTGCTCATGACTTACCGCACCAGCTATACCATCTTGAATCAATTCCGAGTAACCAATCACTGAATTTAACGGCGTCAACAGTTCATGTGACATATTTGCCAAAAACTCACTTTTCAAATGATTGGCCTCACTAATGACTTTCTTTTTCTCTTCAATTTCTTTCTGCAGACCTTCTTGCTCTTCCGCATATTTTTGTTCTTGATGGCTCAAAATGAGAAAACTAAGAAGCAACAGAAAGTCACTGACAATGCCCGCAGTGATGACTATCACATTGCTGAGATGGGTATCTGCATACAATGTCGCATTGTGATTCTGCAATAGACGAAATTCCTCTTTATTCATTTCATCCGCCATATGTTTGACAAAACTGATCTGAGCTTGTTGTTTTTGAGAAACGAGCAACTCCATAGCCTTATCTTTACCGGACGTTTGATTTGTTTGCATCACAGCTTCCAGTGAAGCAATCACTTCTTTCACCAAGGGGTCAAACCTGGCAAAACGATTTTGTAAATTATCATTCGATGCTATTAATTGCTTTAGGTCTGACATATCCGATGTGGCATTCTGCAGCGATATTTGATAGCTCAACAAATACCGCTCATTTTTCGAATCTAAATAACTTTGCTCTAAACGACTACCGTCTACTATATTTAAAATAACGCTGTTAATCTTTTCGATGATTTGATGGGTTTGAACAACAGAAGAATTGGCAATTAAAAGTCGTTGAATTTGTTGATAAGTGATAAAGCAACTATAGATCAATATAGTCAGTGCTATTAAAAAAATAAGATAAATAATCTTTTTGGGCAACAACCTGTTCATAGAGTCTGCCTGATAAAATTCCATGAAACATCATCATACAGCTAATATTATAGACAATAATTCGATCGTTCACATGATATTGATCAAAGAGTTATATTGAATTTGCTCTAACAGGCTGATCCTATGCGTTTTTTTATCAGCATTAATTTTTTGAGAAAATGAGCTTTATTTTTCCCTTTGATAAATAGAAAGAAATAAGGCATCCACGCCTTATTTCGATCGACTCATAGGTAACGGTTTATTTGGAAGATTTAAGTCAACGTTCGGCCCGTCAAGGTTTCTAGAATATGCAAAGGCGAATGTTCTGGGTTTTGCATCGCATTCACCGGCAGATAGAATGTTTGTTCTAAGACATATTGACCCGCCATGGCAGCATGAGAAACATGATCTGTTTGCACAATCCAGCTAGAACCCGGAGCAAATCGCACATCAGATTGCGGTGCATTTTTTTGATATGCCAGATCAGCTTTCATGCGGTCGTGAATTTGTAACATGATGTGATCATATTCAGTTCTGTAGGTCTTGGTGATATGAAATGTTTTTAATAAAGTTCTCTCACCCAATAACTGTTTACGGACGGCTGGTAAAAAGCGTTTTGCAACACCCATAAAAGATTCACCCACACGCCAAAAACGTTCTTGCCCATGGGGATTAATATTGGAAAAAACACGCAGAATACGTTGTCCTTGATTTGGTGTTGCCGGAAAAGCATCCACATGCAAACGTGTGTCATCTTTACGATAGGAACTGACACGGCCAGAAATTTCTATTGGTCTGTAACTGGTACGACCCATTCTTAAGGCCGATGCATAAGGTGCGAGTAAATGTTTCACTAGTAAGGTGGCATGTGTTGAAAATCGTTGCAACATTGCTTTCAAATTTTTGTATTCTTCTTCTGAACACTTTGCTGATCGTAATACGTCAGTTACACTGTTATAACTAATATTCTTCGCTTTTGAATCAACATAGATGGGAGAGAGAAATCGTTGTTCATCAGGCGTCAATGTAAAAGGCAATGTGGGAAAAAGTAGAATTTTGCCACTCTCAGTCGCCGCTATCGCTTCTGATTGAATATCATTTGTAAATGGTTCATCCCAACGGCTAACTTGAATTTGTTTGATAACTTGCATTGTATAAAGACCCTAATAAAAGCTTTAGGTTGTAAAATTTAACAGATTTCCTTAGAATAATCCAAATTTTCGAAACTTGAACGTAGCTATCTGATATTTTGCAAAAAAATATGCTCTTATATCTTCATGGAATAGACATTTAACCCACATATAGGCTAAAGGAAGAGCGATACGATATGGCGTTAACTTTGAATGAACGAAAAAATATTACCAAATCTGCCATATTGAATGAAAATGAAAACGATAGCTCATCCTCCATT
Organism: Gammaproteobacteria bacterium; assembly: GCA_031291175.1. Lineage (GTDB taxonomy): Bacteria > Pseudomonadota > Gammaproteobacteria > DSM-16500 > DSM-16500 > UBA5158. Next base: position 269,568 of record JARLJO010000030.1, on the reverse strand, counting down.
AGAGGAAACAACGTATTAACGGAGCTGGAATCCCTTCCTGAAAGTAATATTTCTCAGCTAGTCACTGAACTGAATCTTTATCAAATAAAGTTAGAACACCAAGATAAAGATCTGCTGAAATCACAATTAGATTTAGATACATTACCGCTCCATCATACTGATCTGTATGACTTTGTGCCGGTGGGCTATTTTACCCTGAGCGCCAGCGCCTTGATTATTGAAGTTAATCAGTCCGGTGCAAAATTAATCGGAATCGAAAAGCACAGCCTTATCAATCGACCATTCACTCAATTTATGCCTGCCAGTTCAGAAGATCTCTTTACTCAACATCTCAAACACTCCTTTCAACAAAATACAGAGCAATCGATTGAAATTGAGTTATTAAAAGATGGCATTCCGTTTCATGTACAAATCATTAGTATGCCGCATATCGACAGTATGAGGGGCGATCCACAGTTATTAACATTTGTATTAGACATCACTGAGCGCAAAAAACGCGAAACTTATCTTCAACAAAATCGCCGGAAAATGGCAAGCGCAGATCGCATAACCTCTATCGGCGAATTAGCATCCATTATCGTTCACGAAATTAACCAACCTTTAGCCGCTATTTCCAATTATTTGCATGGCTGCATTCGGCGCTTAGAATCAGGTAACTTTCAAACAAATGATCTCATACACGCGCTTAATCAAGCGGTGAAACAATCGCAACGTACCGCAGAAATCATCCAAGGCATGAAAAACTTTTCCTGCAAAGGAACGTTAAACTTCGAATCGGTTTGCATTAACTCTGTTGTGAAAGACGCAGGATCACTTTCTTTATTAGATGCTGAAGCACAGGTTGTTTCCTATTGTTTTAAACCGGCTGAGAACAACCCTACTGTGATGCTGGATAAGATTCACATACAACAAGCTATTTTTAATTTAGTGAAAAATGCTTTGGCTAATTTAAAAGACACCACGCTATCCAATCCAATGCTGACCATTGAATTATCTCAACCGAATAAAGCAACCGTTGAAGTTCGACTAATAGATAATGGGCCTTCATTATCACCCGAAACAATTTATCAGCTATTACACCCGAATTACTCCACTAAAGCATGCAGTATTGCACTTGATCTCGCTGTCAGCCGAACAATCATCGAAGCCCACGGTGGGGAATTAAGCGCTTGTGCTAACACGGGCGCGGGCAATTGCTTTAAGTTTACTTTATCTTCACAAATGCTACGCGCTTCGCCGGCTTTTTAATCGATATTACTCAGCGGGTCGAATCACTGTGTGGTTTATCACACCTTTAACACCATCTACCTGTTTTGATAGTTGAATGGCTTTATAGACTTCCATAAAGCTGTCTGCATAACCACCCAAGATAACAACACTCTTGTAAGTACTGACTGTTATTAACAAACTATTAATATCAGGATCAGCAGCAAGGTTGGCTTTAACAGCAACAGTGATGGCGCTACTTCTCATAAATTCTGCCGGGTTTTCGTGACTGGATGTGGTTGCGCAACTCATTAATAAGAGCATTACGATGAGAAAAATGCATGAGCGAAAAAAATGTTTCATTTATCACTCCTATTAATTAGCGGGGTTCACTACTTGATAGAATAGGTTTCCAGTATAAATGGTATCATTTTAAAGCGCATCTTTATTCTCCAACATAGGGTTTAGGCGTTTCCTTTTCAAAACGAAAAAATAACAAACCGCCAAAATGCCCTGCTTTTATCGGTAAAAGTCAGAAAATCATAGCCTACTGATTGTAGTGTGATTTTAGATTTTTAAATTCAATGAATGCTAAATTTATAAACTCAATTAGGCTTTTTGTCATTTTTGCGAGAGCCTAACGAACTGCCTGATTTTACTGGGCATTCTTTGAAGCAGAATGATAAGCCTTACTATAAAATCAATAATAAAGTATAATTAAAGGTCGTAGCTTTTGTTTTTCTTACTGTTCTAAGCGGAGGAGAATCTCATGTATACCAAAGATACTCGAGCTAGCCTTGAAGCCAGAAACAAAGATTTACAAGCAGATTTCAGAAACGTCAGAACCAAAGTTTCAGAAACAAGAGATGCTATTAATCAAACAGCGCGTGATGCTAGATTAAAAGCACAAGATTTTTTACAATCTTCACTGGACGGAATTAACGAAAGAACAGCTGATATTCAAGACAATGTTGTTTCCTATGTTAAAACCAATCCAGTTAAATCAGTTGGCATTGCTATTTTTGCTGGTTTAATCTTATCAAAATTATTACGCAAATAATTTTGACCACTTAACTGATCATTGTCATTCACAAGTTAAAAGCATGTTAGAAGGATCGTCATGGAAGAAGAAAACAAAGTTTCATTTACTGGATTAATTACCAATCTTTTTCAAACATCTTTTAAGCTTGTGAGTGACACGATCAGCTTAGCGAATGCGGAAGCGCATTTGGCTGGTCGTAGCCTGAAAGAAATCGTTATCCTCTCATTTTTTCTTGCCGCTTTGTTATCTACCACGTGGTTTTGTGTCATCGCCATGATCGTCTGTTATTTAGTATCAATGCATTTTAGCTGGCTTGCCGCATTATCAACTGTCACGCTCTTGAATATTTTTCTGATGATTGTGATTGGTATTGTTATGCTAAAATTAAAGCATAACTTAACGTTCCCCGCCACACGCCGACAACTTCAATTTAGTGGTAATAAATAAAGGATATAAATGATGTGCGATCTCAAAAGAAAAATTGCGCTGTTGGAAGCAAGCATTTTAATTGAAAAACACACTTTATCACGCGATATGATGATACTTAAACAGGAAATGAAAACCCCTCTCTTTTTGACAACCGCCTTAATCGGAGGATTTGCTTTTGGGTTTATGATGGGAAACAAAACCACTAGCAAAATGATCCGTGATAAAGCTGCCAATATTCCTCATTTTCTTAAAGAAGGGTTGACGAATTTTCGCTTTCTCTTACCCATCATCTCAAACATGTTGCTATAATTTACTTTTTTAATGATCTTGAAAGATCGAAGAGAAAGACTCCACTTTTTGCCTGCAAACGCCATGCAAAACATCAAATCGAGCCTAGCTCATATTCATTTATTTTTGTAATGTCGCCAACTCTCTGCGCAATTCATCCAGCTCTTTCATTAAATCTAAAACTAAAGCAGCGCCCGGTAAATTCACGCCCAAATCTCGCTGTAAACGCAATGCCGATTGAATGCGACGCAACGCATCTAAATCCAGGTAAATAGTTTCAGTTTCAATTTTCCGAGGCTCAAATAAACCATATTCTAACATTTCAAAAAATAATGCCTCTTCTACATCATACTTATCATGAAATTCCGTAATAGTTAGTTGAATCGTTTCGCCCACTACCACATCTGAAAAAATGATTCGTTTGATTTCCCTCATTGATATGCTCCCATTTTTTCTCGAGGATTAAATGGCATTTCCTGCGCCATTTTTTCATATAAAGCTTTTGCGTTTTCAGTTGTCGGCTGCTCTATTACAATTTTTAAAATGGCATATTGATCACCCGGCGTCGTACCCGGCATCCCGCGCCCTTTCAGCCTTAACTTTTGACCTGTCTGCGAGCTGGCTGGGATTTTTAATTCCACTTTGCCTGCTAATGTTGGCACTGTCACCGTTGCGCCTAACGCCGCTTCCCAAGGGGTTACTGGCAAATGACAAATAATATCTTTATCCATGACTTCAAACAGTGGATGTTTTGCAATGTCTATTTCAAGATAAAGATCGCCTTTTTTGCCTGAACCGATGCCCGTGCCACCCTGACCGCTTAAACGAATTTGTTGCCCTGCTTTCACCCCTTTCGGAATTTTAACATTTAGCGTTTTTGTGGTGGTATTAGGACGCCCATTCTGATCGTATTCTGTAATAGGAATCTGCATTTGACGTACCACACCATTAAAAGCATCTTCTAAGGTGATTTGAATTTTACCGTGCAAGTCTTCGCCTGGCATAGATTGCTCCCGTCTATGACGGCCGCCTAAACCACCACCGAATAATGATTCAAAAAAATCGCTAGCACTACCGAACCCTGCGTCCGACTCCGCGCGAGCCCTGCCCGCACCTGCCCCCGCGTGATTAGCATAATCCCATCCTGGCGGCGCTCTAAAGTCTTGGCCTGCCTGCCAGTTAGCGCCCAACTGATCATACGCAGCGCGCTTCTGTTCGTCTTTTAGCACCTCATAGGCTTCGCCGACTTCTTTGAATTTGGCTTCAGCGTTTGCTTCTTTACTGACATCAGGATGGTATTTTCGCGCTAATTTTCGGTAAGCGGTTTTGATATCGCTTGCTGTGGCATTGCGCGAAAGACCCATGATTTTGTAATAGTCTTTATATTCCATATGATATTTTTTCTCTAAACATTATGCAGTGAATACGATGTCTTCTTCTTTTAACGCCTTGTCCCGACCTTGCTAATTATACTTCGCTTAAATTAAAAATCGCTATTTATTATGAGGCTAATTATTTACTAAAGGGGTTAACTCAAGGAGGGCTATCATCTTATTCCAGCTCCAAACACCACATCCCTGTGGTTAACGCCGCCATCCATGGCGGCAAGTCGCTTACATAAGATGATCACTCTCCTTGAGTTAACGCTATTTTTATATTTTTACAAGAACTTCTCTACAGTATTTTAAGACCAATAGGCATGCATCTATGTTATCAATATGAATATAAGAGGATATGACAATGTCTGCCGATAAAATATCTATTTCTCTTGATGAAAAGTGTCTTTATTTCCTGTGAGGCTGGTAACGAATCTTTTTAGCGTAAATCACAAAATCCAAACGCAATCTTAAAAACCTGTAAATCTTGATCGATAGGAAATGTTTTCTGCAAGAATACCTTTTTTCAACACATACTAATCCTGCTTTAGCGCGCTTTACATAAATAAAAATGCCCAGCAGAACTGCTTGTAGAATATAAAAATAGCGTTAGCTCAAGGAGAGTGATCATCTTATGTAAGCGACTCGTCGCCATGGATGGCGGCGTTAACCACAGGGATATGTGGTGTTTGGAGCTGGAATAAGATGATCACTCTCCTTGAGCTAACACTTTTAATCCAGCCTTGGAAAACTATCCAAGGACATTTGATTATTAAATGAAATTTGAGAATTTACTCCCCATGATCCCCCCAAGCCTTTCCGTCTTTCTCAAAAATACGCTATTTAAGATAATGTTAAGAATAAGCTGTTAATATTTTGAACACAAGGGTTGTTTCATTTTAAAACTCACTTTTTATTAACGGGGAGTCATCTATGAGTAGATTATCATTGGTTGTCTTTGGAATGCTTTTTGTCTTGGGTCTGGTTTTAATGAATGATTCTTATGCGTATGACACCGCGAAATTGCAAATGAAAATTGCCGGTGTTAAAAATAATGCGTATTACTTATGTGTTTCTAATTCAAATGGCTGCACGAGCATGGTTGCAGCGAATGGCGGAAAAATTTTTCCGATGGATACAGGCAACGTCAGCTATATTTATGCTGCCAATCCCTACAACCAAAAAATTTATCCTCTACACTTACCCGATTCTTGTAAAGTGATGCTAGCAAAAGACCAAACATTAACGGTTAAAGGTAATTTAGTGGTGAAAAAAGCCCAAAAAACAACAGATGCGGATGTGCAAATTAACCATCTACATTGTGTTGTGACTTAAAGATTTTTATCCCAATAGTAATCAGCGTTAAAGCGTTCAATTAAAAAATCAATAAAGACGCGCACTTTTGAAGGCAGGTAACGTTGTGTGGGATAGGCGGCATGAATATCAATATCACGGGCGCAATAATCATTAAGTACACTGATTAAAGCGCCTGTTTTCACTTCTTCTGTCACCATAAAACTGGATAACTTCACCAAGCCAATCCCTGCTAACGCCGCTTTTACTAATGCCTGGCTACTATTGATTCGCAGATTCCCAGCCACCGGCACGGTGAATTTTTCTTTTTTATGATAAAAACTCCATTCGTGTTTTTGACCCACTCCAAGCTGAATGCCAGGTTCAGACTGATAAATAAGGCAATTGTGTTGCACTAGCTCCTCTGGAGTCTTGGGTATTTTATATTTGGTAAAATAGCTAGGCGCCGCATAAACCCCAGTACTCCGATCGGTGATTTTGCGAGATTGCAACAAATGCGTATTCGGTAGATCTTTAATAAAAATCGCGAGATCCAAGCCGTTATGAATAAAGCTCGCATATTGGCTACCTAAAATTAATTCGATCTGGATATCCGGGTATTGCTGGATAAAATCGTTTACTGCTGGCATAAGATGCACCTGCCCAAAACTCATTGGTGCATTGATTCGTAGCAAGCCTGAGGGCTGTTGATGATGCTGCAGGACATCGGCTGCTGCATCATTGATTTCTGCTTTGATTCGCTTGCAACGCTCATAGAAAATTCTGCCTGTCTCGGTCAAAGCAATGGAGCGAGTCGTACGTTGTAATAGTTGAACCCGTAGCTGGTTCTCTAAACGACTAATGCGCTTGCTAATAACGGAGGCTGAAATAGACCATTTTTTGGCGGCTGCGGCAAAGCTGCCTTCGTCGATCACACTGAGAAAAGCCAAGGCATCATTGATGATGAAATCAGTCATAAATCCTCGTTTTTTATTGATTCATATTTTGCACTATTGTAATGCATATATCAGCTATTGTGAATTTATTTGTATTAATTTATAGTCGCGGCCATACAAAGCATTACCTTACATCTGATTTACTCTTCGAACATGGATTTGTTTTAACTATCATATAGTTACATATTCTCTGCAGGATGCAGCTAACCCGCACTCTCATTTTTTGATGAAGCGAGATAAAGCATGCTGATGACAAGAGCACCAGGAAATGCATTCTTAAGGCATGATTTGCCTGATCCTTCTCTTGTCGCACCAAACGATCCCGATAAACCCCTTTACGATTATGATAACCCACTGGCTATTGAAGATGATGAAGATGAAGACGAAGGTCCTCTTTTAGCTGTTGATGCGCCAGCAGAAATAGACAACCCAGCCCCACCACCTAAAGTGATCGTTGAGGAGCCCGAACAAGCTAAAGGGCCAATGATCTGGAATTATCTTTGTCGCTGGATCGAGAATTCAAAATTTTTAGGCGCCATTCCGCGAGCTAGCCTGGATTACCGTGAAGAACAGCAAATAAAAGATTTCTCACAACCGCTAATCGTCGATTACGATATCCAGATTGGCACCTTGATTGGAAATGGTTGCGGTATAATACTAGCGGTTATATTCCATTTTGCATTTGCTTCCAGAAGACTTTACAAGCCGAATATTTCTTTAAACCCGCTTTATCGTAATTTTAAAACGCTAGCCAGCTTAGGCGCACCAGCTGGCACACTCTTGGCGAATGTTTTACCTTTTTTACCGAAAGGCTCACAAAAACTGTTTACCGTCATTTTCTCGGATATTTTTGCGATTGTATTTGGGTTATTTGCTATTCCTTATTGGCTTTATCGCGAGAACTGGTTAAAAACCCCCGCAGAACATCGCAATCGCTACGCTAAAATCGGTATTGAAGGCTGGTCGAAATACGCCAAGACCGCCATTGTCTTAGGCATGAGTTTAGGCCAGGCTATTGGCGCTATTGTGTCGTTTGCCACCGGCCAAAATATTTTTTCCTGTCTTGCGAGTGGCGGTGGTATCTCAGCCCTCGTGTGCTTTACGGCCAGTGTTATTTTAGTTCCTTTAATTAATAAGCATTTTAATAATATTTTGATTTCAGATCCGCACGATAAAGATAGCATTCGCAATAACTATATTCGCTCAGGTATTACTCTAGGTCTTTCGCTGGGAGCTGTGATTGGATTTTTTCTTTTCCCCGCACTCGGGGCTGTCGCTGGGATGGGCATTGGTGCCGCCTTTTGTAGCGTAGCGCTTGGGATTGTCATGGGCAAGTATGGACAACGCATATCGCAATACACTAAACAGCAATGGGGTGTCGGAGCAAGACTGGAAAGAGGGACGGATAATTCCTGGGATTATGCGACACGCAATACATCATACGCTTGTGCTTTTCTTTTTTCTGTTGTGGGATTCTTTTTACCGATACCAGGCGGGTCACTCGTTGGCGCAGCACTTGGCTCCGCTGTTGGCGGTGTCGTTGGGTGGTTTAGTGGTTTATATATCATTAAGAAAGCGCGTGAATTACAACCCGTAGAACAACCTGCAGAGACCGTGCCATGGACTCAACGTATTGCCAATGGCGCGAATGTCTTTTCTTTGATTGGTGCGGCGGTTGGTTTTGGCATCGGCACATTGCTACTTGGGCCGCTTGGTTCGATTGAGGGAGCTACTTTAGGCTTTGCGATTGGTGGCTTTGTGGGTAGTATTTGCGGTGCTTTATTTGATAAGACGGCGGTTAATATTCTTTTAGGAAGACCCGCGCTAGAGAATCAGAATGATCAAAATGATCTGGTTAAACCCAATGGAAACGCTCCTCTTCTAGCACCTGCATTGGCTCCTGGCTTTGCACATATTCCTGCGTTGCTTCCTCCGGCTAAAGAAAATGATGATATCGATTTTATGGATGATGAAGCAGAAGAAGATGAAAGAAATGACGCGGTAGAACCTAGTGATCATGACTCAGCACTTGAAAGTGTTGTCGTTGCAAAACAGACTGATAAGACACCCTCACCCACTGAAACAGCGAAAGTCACTTTTATTCATCAATCAAAAAATCGTTATCTCACCTTTCAGCGTCACCCTGTCATTCCTTGTGGTCTTGAAAACAATCTCAATCCTGTCGTTCAACAACCATTTCCAAATAGCGCGTGCAGCGCTTAACTGATTTATCTAGCCAAAGAAATTCTCGCAAAGTATCATACTTTTTATCTTAAGCGATCAAAAAGGATGTTTCATGTATCAGTGGGCAGTAATAGGCGCAGGACCCGCAGGGATAGCTGCTGTGGGTAAATTATTAGATAACGGTGTCGCTGCAAAAGATTTAGTGTGGATTGATCCACAGTTTTGCGTAGGCGATTTTGGCACTAAATGGCGTAATGTTCCCAGCAATACCAAAGTAAAATTATTTACCCGATTTTTACATGCTTCTCCTGCATTTAATTATGCGGCTTGCGCTGAGGATTTCGCGCTGAATTTTGCGGATCCGAATGCGAACTGTTATTTAAATTTGATGGCAGATCCGCTGCAATGGGTGACCCATCATCTTCAATCGCAAGTCTTTTGCATAAAAGATACCGCTGAAGAATTGTTTTTTCAAAATCAGGTTTGGCATATTCATCTTCAAGAATCGATTATTCAGGCGAACAATGTGATTTTGGCCGTGGGATCAGAACCGAAGCATTTGGAATTTTCCTCTGTCAAAACGCTTTCCTTGCAAGAGGCGATGGATCATGAGTATGTCAAAAATCATATTAACAAAGAAGATACCATTGCCGTTTTTGGGTCTTCGCATTCTGCTATTTTGGCTATACGCAATTTAGTGGATGCTAAAGTAAAACGGGTTATTAACTTTTATCGGTCACCTTTATTGTATGCGGTGTATTACGATGACTGGATTTTGTATGATGACACTGGCTTGAAGGGATCGACTGCAGAGTGGGCGCGTCAGCATATTGATGGGCAAATGCCTGATAATTTAGAGCGGGTTTTTTCTGATGATGAGAATATAGAAAAATTTCTGCCGCAATGTGATAGGGCTGTTTATGCGGTTGGGTTTGAACGGCGGTCGATTAAGACGAATGTGCCTCATTTAAATCATACTGAACATGATGGCAAAATTGCGCCGGGGTTGTATGGGATTGGTATTGCTTATCCTGAGGCGAAGGCGAATCGGTTGGGGACAGTTGAATACCGGGTGGGGTTGTGGAAGTTTATGGAATATTTGCAGCGGGTGGTGCCAGTCTGGGTGGGGTTGGAATAGTAAACCTTGTTTAAGTGGACTGGGGTCCTGTCAGGGTAGGTTTACTTTTTTCGTGGGAGTTCAACTCCGCGCGTAAAAAGCAAACCTACCCTGCCACCCCGTTTTTTTGAAACAAGCGCTGCTGCTTATACGCCAGTTTTTATCTAATAGTAGTTGTATGGGCTAAAATAAAAGCCTCCTTTTTAAATGGGATGTATGATATATTTTTGAGTAATGTTTGTGCTTTTTTAACCTCGACTCACATAAGACTTTAATCTGATGGAACAGACTGAAAGTTACTTAGCGCTTCTTGCGATCATCGTCACGGTCGGGACGATCTTTCGAAACTCTACCGTTCCTATTTCATTATTACTCGTGATCACAGGCATGATTATCAGCTTTGTGCCTGGTGTGCCGCATGTTCAAGTGAATGCCAATTTTATTTTAGATATTTTTCTACCTCTCCTGCTGTATAACGCTAGCGCCTATTCGTCAACTTGGCGCGAATTGAAAAAAGATTTTAGACCGGTAATTCTGCTATCCATTGGGCATGTTGTTTTTATCACGGTGTTGATTGCTGTTGTGATTCACTATCTTATTCCTGAACTGGGTTGGCCACTCGCATTTGTTTTGGGAGCGGTCATTTCTCCGCCGGATGATGTGGCGATTATTGCTATTGCTGAAAAAATTCAAATGCCCAAAAGAATCGTCACGGTGCTAAAAGGCGAGGCAATGCTGAATGATGCAACGGCATTGGTTTTATTCCGGTTCGCATTAATTGCTGCTCTGACGCATCATTTTTCACCGGTCCATGCGGTGGTGTCCTTTTTTGGCATTATTGTTTGTGAAACGGCTTATGGTCTTTTAATTGGTTATCTATCCGGTAATTTACGCCTCTTATTGAAGGATCCAACGCTACAAATGATGGTATCCATTCTCACGCCTTTTGTTGCGTATTTGCCAGCTGAAAAATTGGGTGGGTCCGGTGTTGTTTCCACTGTCGTTACTGGTCTTTTTGTGGGGCATGCGTATTGGGAGCGTTATTCAGCCGATACCCGCTTAACGGCTAGATCTATTTGGACAACATTAGAATTTGCGGTACAGAGTATTTTATTTTTGTTAGTGGGATTGAATTTTCGATTTACCTTAGAAAATATTGCCTCTATTCCGCTAGGAAGTCTCATTCTTTATAGTAGCTCTACTGTTTTAGCCGTTATTCTCGGTCGATTTGCCTGGGTTTATCTTTCTGCTTATCTATTACGTTATTTAATTCCGTCTATTCGCCAATATGATCCTTACCCGCCTTGGCAATATCCGTTTGTTGTATCATGGGCGGGAATGCGTGGCGGCATTTCTTTGGCAGCAGCTATGATCGTGCCCTCTTTACCCATTATTGGCGGCATCAATCCCAAAGATCTGCTGATTTTCTTGGTATTTTGCGTGATTGTCGCCACATTGCTGATCCAGGGATTAACATTACCTTATATTTTACGCGCCTTGGGAATGACGGCTTATGGAGATCGTGAAAAAAGAATGGATGATGAAGCTGAATTACGCGTGAGAACAGCGATGACAAATGCTGTTTTAAGTTGGCTATCCGACTATAAGCGTGAAATAACGCACAATCCAAAATTATCAGAAGAAATCACTTTGGATATCGAGCAATATAAAACTTTACAAAGCCAATTAACAATACGACTGAAAAACCAGACTACGGGTATCGATGATGGTGAATTGTCGGGCTTAAATGATGCGATTTTTCTTTCTTCACGTATTCTCGATATAGAAAGAGAGGTGCTTTTGCGTCACTGGGAACAAAATAAAATCGATCAAGCCGTTAAAAATAAGCTGGAGGAACAGCTTGATTTGCGCGTTAAACACTTAGAAAATATCCGATGATTGCGTGATACTGACAGGCAGGCTTGATTATAAAATTCGTGCGTTTAATAATTGTTAAACGTTTTATTTGAGTTTAACCCAATAAATGAGGCAATTTGCTAGCGCTAAAAATGAATTGGATAGTTTGTTAAGAATGTATACTTTTTTAACGTTTATGGTAAGATTATTTTTTACTGGAGAGTCAACGCTATGGAATGGCTAAGCTTTCATCTGATTTTTTTATCTATTCAGCGCGCCATTTCATTAATTGGTGTATTGATTATATTGTCCGGCGTTTTGTTGGCACTATCCCAATACCTCCGTTATTTCTTTACTCATCAGCTTAATGGCTCAGAGATCAATGCGATACGCTCCAATTTAGGACGTATTTTGATACTCGGGTTAGAGTTTATTGTTGCGGCTGATTTAATTAATACGACTACCACACCAGATTATTATTCTGTTGGTATTTTAGCCTGTATTGTCGCGATTCGCACGATATTGAGCTACACATTAAATCGTGAAATCACCATGATAAGTAAGGATCCATAACTTTTTTGAGATACGCTTGATGCCCGTTATTGTCTTCTTTCAGCATTTTTTATTTTTGGCCCCAACAGAAGTCGGCCTCGCCAGTGATCGAACAGGAGCCAGCTTCTTATGAGGACACACGCCAGATTAGTTAATCCTGTTGTAACAGAGCCTGGAAATCAAGCGGAACCCGGTCTACTGTGGAAGCATTTAGATGCTAAAATACCCAGTCAATGGCGTCTGAATACGCAATGGTTTTTTAGTTTTTTGCCTTTCGTTGATCCACCCGCTGAATACCATTTCAAAATGCGTGCTTTCATTAATCATGAGAAGAAAGAGAGTAAGTCGTTTTCTATTGAAAGACTGCCTACTCTATTAAATATTTTTAATGAAACACCTGATTTTATCGCTGACAAAGAAGAGATTTTGCAGCAAATGTCAAAAAAACAAGTTAACAGCTTGGCAGATGGCACTTTTCGGCAGTTGCTGCATGCATACGCCGAAGACAAGCAAAATCCATTTTTACGCTTTGTTATTCCTCGATTCAACTTTGATCGATTTAAACAGTTCTTTCGTTCAATTGAAGCTAAGTTGCACCTCATGATTGCGAAACAACAAAAAGAAGATCCTGTACGTGTAAAGCCAGCACCTCTCTCTAGGGATTTGATTATAGATATACAATGGTGCGGGCATTTACGCGAAAGCTTTTCATTGGATGAGAGAAAAGAGCTGACTAAACTGTGCCATATACTGTTCAGCAACAAATCAAAACCTTTAGTCCATGACTTGTTATCAATGGAAGAAATATTCCAACATCTACAAGCCATTCAAGTTCCCGATTTATTTACCGATCTTTGGAAAGAGGAAATCATTGTTACCACAGAACAACGATTTCGATTTGTGTTTGAAAATAAAGATGTTTTGAAAGTGTTATTGAAAATCTTAACACTCGAAGAAAGAAATAATCTGTTTCGCAAGCTATTGGCTAACCCCAATCAAGATGAACGCTTTAAGATTTTCAACAACTTTTTCCAATGTATCCCGCGATCAGATCATATTACTATTTTAAATATTTTAATTAATGATGCGAGAATAAATCAGTATTACAAGAGTAATTTGATTATGTTATTTCAAGGCAAAGCACCTGCATTGTATATTTCGTTATTTTCTTTGTATGTAGCCCAACATTCTTTTGGGCCCTTCAAACATGCCATATCAAGAGAAAATAAGCTTAAAGAATTTGATGGTGTGATACAGGAAATTAGCCAAGCGGATGCTTATTTTTCAGCGAATGAAAAAGTATTTTGCCTGGATAGACTTATTTCTGATATGCAAAATGATATTTTAGCAATCATTGGGTTAATCAGTGGCATAAACCCAAAAGCCGAGCGCCTAGGCGAAGACACCAAGGCCACTTATCAATTCATTAATCGTTTTGGCCAATTAATTAATGATAGATGGTTAAATCGAGAAAATACTGCCGCCATAGAGCTACGCAATATAATTAATCGATTACCCACCTCAGCGGCATTTGAAAAAGCCTTCCCAAATCTTAAGGATTATTTAGAAAAACTCCATCAGTTATATGAGACAAAAGAACACGCTACAGACCAACACAAATCTCCCGAAGCAGCGATACAAAATATTCTCAGCACGTACTTAAATAAAAGCACACCTGATGAGTTTAAGACAGCTGCTCGGGTAAGAATGTAAAGCGTACATTCGGCCAAAGCGGATTACACTTTCAATTTGATGCGCACTCAGAAGGTGTTTTTATGCAAAATGCAATCGGTGCATTCGGCGCAATATCATCTTCCAGCATGGTGTATGGCACCAACACTTCCGGTTGTCCAAAGACATAAGCCGCAACTTGATATTCATTGAAGGTAATCAAAATACCGTTGGGTTTTAAATTCCAATTGAGATAATTGTCGGCTATGGGCGCTGTACCTTTATCAAATTCGTTTTTATCTTCATTTTTTATTTTAGTGAGCAAATCACGGCGTGCGTAATCGGATATTTTATCAAGATAGCTTGATTTTGGTTTGAATAGATCGGACATTGCTAATTCTTTACCGCTACTCAAATCGTAATTAAATACTTGGATCTGATGAGAAGGATGAGCAGAACCAGCATAATAAAATTCATTATTAATGCGCAGGCTGATAATTTGTTGATTGCCCGCTTTGAATACCGTCGCACTGTAATCAATGAATAATGTGTTCTCTTGTACCGATTGCGGCAAATTCTTAACGTATGCAGAATTTTCTACAATTTTGGTTTTAAAATCAGTGATCGTGGTATTGATGATTTTGTTGATCGATTGATTGTAGAGCTGTGCTGCGCTATTTAATGCATTACCACTTAAAAGTGGGGATTCAATATCCATTTTATAGTGGGAATTGTCGCTGGCCATGTGCGTTGCTTCCGCCATTAAACTCAAGCCATTCGATATATCCATAGTCGGCGTTGACTTGGCAAAAGCCGAGGTGCCATAACAGAGAATAAGTGCAGAACAGAGAATAAATTTTTTCACGAGGATTTCCTTTATTAGCTTAGATCAGTGGCTAATGATAAGGGAAATTGAACCATTCGGATATAAAAACCCCCTTATGGTAAGGGGGTTTTTTAACGCTTTAAGGCAGTAATGCTTATCTCCAACCGCCGCCGCTGGAACCTCTACCGCCACGTTCGTTTCCACCGCGACCGCCTGCTGCTCCTCTGCTGCCGCCTTTTGATTCAGGCTTTGCTTCAGATACAACGATGGAACGGCCACCATGTGAGGTGCCATTTAAAGTCGTGATAGCTGCTTTCGCTTCTTCTGCGGATGACATTTCAACAAATCCAAAGCCTTTGCTTTGACCCGTTGCAGGATCCATAATCACTTTTGCGGATTTCACTTCGCCACAGGCGGCAAAGAGTGCTTCTAACTCGTTGTTTTCAATGCTATAGGGTAATGATCCAACGTACAATTTACTAGTCATGCAAGTTCCTTAAAATATGAACACAATAAAATCACCCCAAGCCGAAAACAAGCAAGCTAAACCAACCTTCTTTCTTTATAAGGATAATATCTCGGGCATAGTAACATGATCATTTTTGCTAAGCGATCGAAAAGAACCGCGAGAATGTCATTATAAATACGCATCACATTTTGTTATAATGAGTGAAATCATTTGCCAGGAAAGCTTTTGGAATGCATCTAGGGAATTTGGATATTTTTAACCAGCCTTTCATTTATTTATCATTAGCTGGATTACTTATCAGCTTTTGGCTTTTTTTCATTTTAAAAAAACAACTGAGCTTCGCAACACGCATGAGCTTGATTGGGGGTTGTTTGCTCTCCTTGGCAGCCAGTTTTATTCCCGCTATTACAAAAGTGTTAGGCGTCTCATTTTTGCCTTCAGCCGTTTATAACGTTTCCTATCCCATGACGCTGGCTCCTTTTATTATTGCCATCATCGGATTTTTTGGTTGCTGGTCTATCATTGTGTTAGCGCAAGAAATGCGGGCGTTACTGAATCATCATTCGGCACCGCCCCGTATTATCATGACATTAATTGCATTAACCATTTTCACTTTGATGATACGTGCTATTCATAATGGGACTACTGATTATAATATTGTTTTAAACTCGCGTGAATTTTCGACTTATGCATTAATTGGAACGGATCCTGAAAATTTAAAAAAGATCTATCGGGAGGTCTCACTAAGTAGCGATATTCGACTGAATGAAGACATACTCGCCATGCTTGCACAAAATCATAAATCCCCACCAGAGCTGCTGAAAATGATTTATACGAGAACGGCTTATAGTGACATGGATCCCAATAATCAAAATACTATTTTGATTAACCTGACTAAAAATCCAAACACGCCTTCTGAAATTCTGGAAAGGCTCTTGGTCTCTGCGAGTCAAGCGCGAAGCGTGCCGTCGGCTTCATTAGCGTTTATTCCGCGTAATCCTAATTTTTCTGAAGAGATGTTATTGCAGCTGGCTGATTATCCTGATTGTGAAATTCGTCGAGCCATTATTTCGTATCCGCACATTTCTGAAAATGTTTTAAATCAACTGATTCATAAAGATCCTGATATGGGTGTCAGACGCGATGCCAAGCGTCGGTTAGATTTTTTACATGGGATATCGCATCTGGATGAACGAAAAACGCCACAAGCGCCCGTGGATATCACACCCGATAAATCGTTACAGCTACAGGCCGAACACAGTCTTGATACGCAGAAATTAAAACAAGTGTATACCGCCTCTGAAAGCAACCAAAATCCAGGCAATATTCTGGAAAATTTGGCCGGTAATTGTTTTATTAATGATGATATTGCCCGCAAAATTTATGCTAAGACACTGAAACTGAGAAATTATTCCCGCAATAATATTTTGGTTGCATTAGCGGCTAACCCCAAAACGCCACCGGATATTTTGAATCAATTAATTAAATTAAATGATCTCGCTATTTTACGAGCGCTGGCGTCAAATCCCAATTTGCCTTACGATTTATTAATGAGGCTTGCGCCTTATCCTGACTGCAAAATTCGCAAAAAAATCATTTGTCATGCTGATGCTAAAATGGATATTATTGAACGCATGCAAAAAGATCCCGATCAAAGTGTTTCGCTGGAATCTAATACCAGGCTGAAACAAACGGATTCTTACCTGGAATCTTGTCGTGAAATTCAAAAAATGAATTCTTCTTGTCAAAAGTTCTATGATAACAATTCATCGGCATTTCAGCTCTATCCAAATACTTCTGAAAGGAAGCCGATGTTTGATCAATTCAAAAATACGATCAAAACATTTTTATCACTGGAATCAACGCATCACTCTACGATTTAACCTTTTCTATCGCTTTGAGGCGTGGGCGTTCTAGCACTTTTTATCATTAAAAATGCTCTTTTGGCGAGACTTGTTTGTCGTTCGGGCAAAACTGTTCTATCATCCCCATTCTATTGATGAAGGCAGGCTTTTAAATTGACTGATAATAAAAATACTCCATATGCTAATTTAGACCCCAATTTGATTTTGGATGCGATTGAAAGTGTGGGATATCACTGTTCCGGCGGGCTCTCTGCACTGAACAGTTATGAAAATCGTGTTTATCAAATTGGTATTGAGGATAGTGATCCTCTCATAGCAAAATTCTATCGTCCACATCGATGGACGGATCAAGCGATTTTGGAAGAGCATCAGTTCGCCCTGGAACTGGCAGCACTTGAGATACCGGTTGTTGCCCCACTGATTGCGGCTAATGGTGAAACACTACATCACTTTAAAGATTTTCGCTTTGCGCTATTTCCGCGTAAAGGTGGGCGCACATTGGAAGTTGATAATTTAGAGCAATTAGAGTGGATGGGTCGGTTTCTGGGTCGCCTGCATGCTGTGGGTGCTTGCAAATCTTTTCAACATCGCGGGCAATTGAATCTTGAAAGTTACGGCACTAAACCGTATGAATATTTAATTAAGCACCATTTTGTTCCTGATGAGTTAAAAAGTAATTTTTGTCTGGTGAGCGAGCAGTTGCTAAAAATAATCGAGCAGCGGTTTAAAGAAGTCGGTGACGTGGCACAGATTCGACTGCATGGTGATTGTCATGCCGGCAATGTGTTGTGGAATGATCGTGGGCCACAAATTGTTGATTTAGATGACTGCCTTACAGGGCCTGCTGTGCAAGATATCTGGATGTTGCTTTCTGGTGATAAAGCACAAGTGGAGATCCAGCTGACTTATATTTTGCGTGGTTATCAAGAATTTTATGATTTTAATTACCGTGAACTTCGTTTGATTGAATCATTACGCACGTTGCGGATGATTCGATATTCAGCCTGGTTAGCTGAACGTTGGGAGGATCCTGCTTTTCCTCTTAGCTTTCCCTGGTTTAACACGCCACGTTATTGGCAACAACAGTTGCAAGACTTACGGGAGCAATTAATGTTGTTGCAGGAAGAAGAACATGATGAGGATGAGCAGCCTGATTTTGATTGAGGTTTGCGTTGCTAAGCACAAATTCTTGTGGTGGCTTAGCACTCCTTTTAAAATGACTGGGGTCCTGTCATGGTAGGTTTACTTTTCCGTGCTCGTAAACTCCGCGCGAAAAAGCAAACCTACCCTGCCACCCCGTTTTTTGTATAAGAGCCCGCGGGAAAACTTTTGCCTATTAGTCATTACCTGCGAAAACTGCACTAATGTTTTGGTGACCTGCATGTAGGTAGGGTTCTGCGTTTTTTGCGAAACCCAACATCATTAAAGCCCACCGGTATCGCACCAAGATAACACAGCCATAAGGTAATGTTGGGTTTCGCAAGAAACGCTTAACGCAACCTTATAGCTGTGCGACAAAAATGTGACACCGGTGGGTTTTAATGATTACAGCGGGGATTTTTGATTCGTATGTGTCGGGTGAATGTTCTGTGATTTAGCAGGGGTTCGCGGACACGACCCCCACAAAAAGCGTGGGGGTCTTAGTCCGTGCTACGAATCTACTCAGAACATTTACGGTTTTCATTAGTAATGAGCGATAAGCAAAGGTTTTTCCGCGGGCTCTTATATAAAAAAACGGGGTGGCAGGGTGGGTTTACTTTTTACGCGCGGAGCTTGCGAGCACGAAAAAAGTAAACCCACCATGACAGGACCCCAGTCATTTTAAGCTTTACTCTCTCAGAGACTCAAGATTCCTATCAATATTATCGCGTCTTACCCCTTCAAAGAATCCCCAATTATTTTCATTAAGCGGATCTTCAAGTGCATCCATCAATTTGTGTTTCGTATTTTGTAAAATTTGTTTTTTGCTGGAGGAAAGCGAGGACTCATCAATAGCGACCACTTGCTGAATCAAATCACAGATGACATATAATCTGACTTCGTTATCGGATAATAAGGTTAATGTACCAACAGCTTCGTCTATCACTGTGGTTGATTTCACCATTTTTTCCCAGGCAATGACAACCGAGCTTTTTAACTCGCCCAGTTGATAATTTTTCATGATGGCTTCACCAGCACCCATTGAGGACTCATTGACGCTTCCGCTAACGGCTTCGGTTGCTATTTCCGGTTCAAATTCGACATCTTCTATAATGAGCGGTTTTGGTACGACTTTTTCTGCAGGCTCTAAAGTAAAAGTAGCGGGATCGACGTCAAAATCTTCATCAATCAGCAAAGGTTTAGGTACCACTTTTTCAGTTGGCTCGGTTTCAGGAGCTGGCTCCTCAGTAAAATCTGCTTCAATTAATAAAGGCTTCGGTACAATTTTTTCTACTGGTTCTTCTGTTGCAGCAGGCAGCTCTGCATCGAAAGTTTCGTCAATTTGTAATGGCTTTGGAACCAGTTTTGCTGCAGGTTCCTCAACAGTGGGTGCTGGCTCGTCTGAAAAGACTTCATCAATTAATAATAGTTTAGGCACTACTTTTTCTGCGGGCTCTTCGGCTATATCAGTTGGGATAGCATCAAAATCATCTTCGATTAACAGAGGCTTAGGAACAACTTTTTCTGTAGGCTCTTCGGGACTCGTTGTTGGTTCTGTTGTAAAGTCCTCATCGATTAATAAGGGTTTTGGTATGACTTTTTCTGTAGGTTCTTCAGTTGGTAAAGCTGCAAAATCTTCATCAATGAGTAAAGGTTTAGGTATGACTTTCTCTGCCTCTGCAGGCGCCACTTCTGAGCCAAAATCTTCATCAATCAGTAATGGCTTAGGTATGACTTTCTCTACGGGTTCAGCGGTAAGCGGAGGGGTTTCTGAGTCAAAATCTTCTGCAATAAATAAGGGTTTTGGTTCAACTTTCGCTGTGGGCTCTTCTGTCACCGTAGGTTCAGCAGCAAAATCTTCATCAATCAATAAGGGCTTCGGTACGATTTTTGCTGTCGGTTCTTCAGTGACAGGCACTGAAGCGGCATCCAGATCTTCTTCAATGACTAAAGGTTTAGGCACCACTTTAGTTGTAGGTTCCTCAGTGGTAACTGACGTCTTAGCCTCTTGCGTTTCTTCCACTTGCAATGGTGGAGATATCACTTTTGCTGTTGTTTCAGCTGGCGGTGTCACAGCCGGAACGATCTCTTCTGAGGCTGTAGTTTCTTCTGGCTCTTCCATCGGGACATACATTGCATCGGCAGAGTAGCCAATCAATTTTTCTTGTGCGTGCCGTATGTTTAAAATGCCGGTTCGAATTTCTCCTTTCAACTTTTCAGCAAATAATCCTGTCACACTATCGGCTATGACTTTCAAGCGACCTGCGGCTTGAGCATAAATAGTTGGCAAACTTGCTTTTAAATAACCACCATCTCTAACGCCGGATTTTTTGCCCGTCAGGGGATCGGTTTTGATTGCACTGCTGCCAAGCAATGCGTTCACTAGCGCACCTTCTATCATGGCAAAATACTTGCTACCGGTTAATACATGAAAAAAATTCTTTTTAAAATTCGTTTGAATATTTAATACTTCGGCCATGAGTGTCTTCACGGCATTAACATCGTATTCAACCTCATGAAATTCTTTGTCATGCATTTCTTTTATCGTAGCTTCGCTAAGATAAGTATCCGCATTGATGTCCGTACTGAATAACAGTTTTTGTAATTTTTCTGAAAAACGGAGTCGTAAATGATGCGACAAATAACCCAATGGGTTTTTTACATTATCGACTTTTAAAAATTCATCGAGCATTTTTTTCAAAGTAGCGAATTTTCGATTGCGATCGAACTGCTCAAACTTCAATAGATTTTGAAATTTAATGAGATTTTCTTCATTGGGTGCCTTTCTGGCGATGGCATCTTTGAAATGATTGTACGCATTTTCTTTTTCTTGCAGGATCGCTATCAACAGATCGGTGTCTTGGATTTTGTCATAACTGTCGTAGCTGATTGAACTCACGAATTTTCGGAAAGCAGCACGATGCGAAAACTTCAAGCGGTCTAATTCTAAATTATACAATTTGCTATAAACGATAGGACGCGTGATGTCAGTTAAAGGTCTTGGAATATAGCCTGGCACTTTTCGTAATTGTTTTTCGTTAATGACACTTTCAATGATGGTCTGAGCTAGCTCTCGAAGAGATGCTTGCACTGATTCAGGGAATGGCGTTAACGTATTTTCATTTAAAATGTTGTTTAAGATAGTAGTCGCGTATTCTTTTTCTGTTTTTTTGCGGTCAATTAAATAGGTTTTCACCAACTGCGATAATTCTTCTTTTTGAGCAGGGTTGAAGACGGCATGACCTAGGCAGATAACCACTTCATTTAAGCTGAGATTTTTAGATTTTTGAGGACTGTCGTCTAATAGGATTTCGGCCAGGAGACGGGGTATGATTTGGAAAGCATAGGGAATTTCGCTCATGATGAGATGGAAAATCTCATCCACACTGTATCGGGTTAGCCGCGTGGTTTCGGCCTTAGCATTCGCTAGGGCGGCTAACAACGTATCCAGGCTTAGCTTGCCCTTTACTTCTTGATTAATTTGAATATTTTCCATAATACTCACCTTCGCCCATCTTTTTGCCTTCTGATCTTATCACTATAGCAGTTAACACTATAAATTTTGATGGGTTTTTTGATTATATTTTAGGGTGTTAGGGGGATTCCTGATGGCTGTTGTGTCCCGGACAGATATCCACTGTACCCGTATCCGCGACCTACGCCCTTGGCACGTTTATCACAACTTTGATCTTAATATTTGCTGTGAATTATTTGAATCAATTTCCTGACTCTTATATTTTGGTGCCAACAAATGAAAGCCTCCTTTTGTAACGGTGAGAGAGCCTGTTTTTTTATCTGATTGAGTGAATATAGGCGCTTGGGTTGTAAAACGACATCTCTGGTTTTCTGTTAAATAATTCGCATTATAGCTCACGGCTTCTCTACCATTTTCGCTCTGGTAAATTAGCGAATATTTACAAGATGTTTTCTGGTCCGTTTCAATGACATCTAATGATTCCCAATAAGTAACTTTAGCTGATAATGCGGCTAATCTTTCCAGGTCATTTGGATTTGTAGATGTGCGATTGATTAGATCGGCGGCTTTCTGCACGTCTTCTGCCGGAGCGTTCGATAATAAGTAAGTGGCTGTAATACGCGCATGAAGTGTCTCTTCTGGTGTTGATGGGAAAAAGGTGGGATCTAGCACCTTATCCCGATACTGACCAATTATTAACATCATGGACTGGCTAACAATAGTATGGCTTTTCATAGATGGCCTCTAAGTATGGAATACGGGGTTTTATCACATAATAAGCGCTTAGCTGTAATAAAATGTGAATATTGAGTCTTACTAATTTTCAGGTGCATTGAGTCAAGTGTTTTGTTTAATGCTAGGGTCTGTCGTCAATTAATCCTACCCTTCGCCTACGTCCCGCGGCTCGCGGGATTCAGATCAACTTAGTGATTCTCCATATAAATCACTTCATCTTAAGGGTTCCTTTCAGGCGTACTGGATCCCGCGGACAAGCCGCGGGACGTAGAGTTGGCACAGGTTAGTAGAGTTGGCACAGGTTAGTAGAGTTAGTACAGGTTAGTAGAGTTAGCACCGGTTAGTAGGGTGGACACGGGTTAGTAGAGTGGGCTGGGGTTAATTGACGATAGACCCTAGTTAATTTACATTCCAGCATACTTATCCTAAAATGCGCTGCAAAAATATGTGATGAAAAACCTATAAATCCCAAGGCTATAATCGGAGCTTTTTTGTGAATAAAATTATTTATGATGCCAATGAGACTAGATATCAATTAGCTAATTCATTAGCTGGTGCTTCTTATAATTGGCTTTTTTTCCCGGGTGGCCCTGGCATCAATGCAGATTATTTACAAACCCTGGCGACCAATCTTGCACTTCCAGGTAAAACCTGGCTGATTGATATGCCGGGTAATGGTGATAATTTTAGTGAGCATGTTAAAGCAGAATATGACTTTAATAAATGGGATACGATTTTTATGGATGCAGTTAAGCGATTTGATAATCCCATTTTAGTTGGGCACTCGTTTGCTGGCATGTATCCGCTGTTATTTCCTGAACTCGAACAAATTCTGCAAGGGTTTGTTATTTTAAATTCTGCGCCGTCACTGTCCATCTCTAGACGCAGACCTGGCACGCATGCATAGCAATCCCTGTTCTGAAACCGCTATGGCAGCACTGCTTGCCTGTGCGCCTTATTATTTTCATCAAGATAGACTGGAGATGGGTAAGGCGATGCTCAAGAATATGAAATTTAATTATCACGCGGTAAGCTGGTGGGCTGCTAAAGTGGCTGAACTCAACTTCACAGCACAATGGATTCCACTCGAAGTGAAAACATTAATCATTGGCGGTACTGATGATAGCATGATGCCATTTTCTGTTTTTGAAAATGATGTGCGATTTAAGCGGGAGAATATTCATTTGCATCTTATCAAAGAGGCAGGACATTTTCCCTGGATTGAGAAATTTGAGGAAGTGAAAGGACAATTTGATCGGTTTCTTGCTGAGCTCCAGGCATAATTGTTGATGCTGAAAAATTATAAATATAAAAAATGTGTGCCCAATAAAGTACTCGCTATTTTAAGGCTATTCTCACGAGTGAGTGATAAGTGATATCACGCAGAATTGCCCCAAAACTCAAGACTCATCACGCAATCTCAGCGCTGATGTAGCTTGAGTTCAGCCGGTTTTTGTTAAGATAATGGGCAACCACTTATGCAACGACTCGTAGTACTAAGTTAATCAGCCAACAAGCTTAAGTCCATCAAATACTGCATCAACTGCGTCTTTGCTTTGTTGAGTCAGGTTGGCGTGTACGTTATTGATTTTTTCCTCATGCAAAGCAAGATTTCTTTTGTTAGAGAAAAATCCATAGCAGCAACCAAGTACCCCACCTGTTGCACCTTGAGCAAGAGTAACGCCGAGTGCGGCGCCCTTAAATGCCGTAGCAATTGCAGCAGGAAGAGCGCCAAAGCCACCAGCATAAAATGTACTGGCTCCGCCCACAACTATGCCTATTACCAGCCCTACTAATGCACCAATCACGCCACAAACAGCTGCTTGTACGCTTAAACTAATGGGTGGGGTTCCGTATACTTTTTTTCCTAACTCATTTATTGATTGACCGATCTCCTCGTAGGTTAAATGTTTTTTGTTTGAAATAACCCCATCTATTAGATGAATAAAATGATCTAAAATACAAAAATATTGAAAATAGTTATCAGCTGACCAATTGGTATTATATAGCGCGCTACATAAAGCACTAAATTTTTCGATAAGCTCTTTATTATTTAATTTTTGCATATCTTCCATTAATATAATGTTCCTACTTAAAATATTAACTTGAATACTTTTAATAAGACGGAATTTATTGTTATAAACTATATAGGCACCTTTGTCGTCAATCCCACGATCTCCAGCTGGAATTCCTTTTCTCTTCATTGTTTCTGGACTTAAATATAGTTTTAGCTCTTCGCCTTCTTCAATGCTAGCTATAGGATCATTTAATAAATCTCTTAAATATTCTTCATAAGAAATTTTCCAATTTTTTTTAAATTGCGCTTCAGATACGAATTTATTTTTGCGGCGTGCTTGCATCTTTGATTCCTCAAACAAATGTTAAAATTCATAACAATATAAAATTCTTTTCGCTTTAATTTAGATACCTAAATCTTAAGAGCATTAACATGCTCTTCATCAGCTATAGCTTTATAGTCATTTTCATAAGCCTCAACCTCAGTACCAAATCTATACCCACACCCTAATACCGTATGCTGATGAACAAATCGTTTATGATTGCCTAACTTATCTTTCGCTATAATACCGGTATTATTCAGTATCATTACGGGTGTCCAAATACATGCTTCGCCTTCATGCGGGTATTCATACACCTTATCATTATCCGTCTCTTCAGCTTTCTGTTCTAAAACACCTGTGATCAATACGGCCAAAGGTCCTTTGAATTCCAAAATTTTTGACGGTTGTTTTGGGTAAAACAAACTATATATTCTATTTAAAATTCCCGGTCCGTCTTCAATTGAATTTTCGTCGCAGTAAGTAATATGTTGCACCGCACGGTTGGCTGCTGCTTTTGCAAAAATCTCTGCGCCCTTAGCATCCATTCTTTCAAATTGCCACTTGTGCCTTTCAACAAAAAACTCTGCAGCCCGTTCAATTATTTCCAGACGTTCTTTTGCATTGTGCAATTCAAATAATTTTGTCATTCTTCTTGCTGACTTGGCTACCGATTCATTTTTTAAATAAATCCCAAATCCAATAAACATTTGCACAAGGAAACTTGAAGGAACCTCACTCCCGTTAAATTTGAACGAGGGAATCTTATCTCTGTATTCTTCAATTTTTTTACCCCATTTATCTATTGTTTCTTCGTTCCTTCTCACTTCACCCGCATCTAATGAGCGAAATTTCCCGAATAATAAATCAAATCTATCGATAAATGAATCAATAAATACTTTCTTGTTTATTTCAAAAGGTGACTTTTTATCGGCAGGCGCCGCTTTTATTTCTTGATTAGCACCATTACCAAACAATCTGAAATTACGGCCAACGCTTAGCGCATGTATACCTGCAACTAACCATTCTTCGTTTAATTTCAAAATTTTCGTTTCATACTTAACTTGAACTGCGGTGTCGATTGAGTAATCTTTTAAAGACTCCTCTTGCAACCCGCCTACTAAATGCGTCACAAACTTAGACATTGACTCGACGTTATCTCTAATTTTTTGTAATAGAGGTGGATTCTCAAAAAATACTTTTTTTAATCTACTTTTTGCTATCCCCATCTTTTTGACCTTCATTTTTGAAGGCTCAGCTTGATTTAGCTTGTCAACAACTTCAACTGCTAGCGCATAAGCTTCTTTTTCGTTATCTTTTAATTTATCTTGTTTGTACAACCATTCATCAAAAGCTGCGTGGATTCTTATTTTATAGATAGGTAAATGATATTGAAGATTTTCCGCCACAGAATAGTTTAAGCTAATGACTATTAAGTGTATTAATTCACTGATCGCTTTGTGATTTAAATGCAAAATATCTGGGTTATTTTTACTATATACCAACATCATTTCTTTCAGAAGCTCTGATAGGGCTTCTTCGTTGAAGTCAGCCTTTAAATTTAAGCTAGATATTACGCTAAAAATAATTCCATCAATTACAGCTTCACCTTCTTCGCATGATTTTTTATAAGCGGCAATACCTTCACGCAGTGCAGCTGAGAATTTTTCTTGGGAACTAACTTTGGTGGATAACTTTTTAACCAAGACTTTTATGTCATCGCTATTTTTAGAAAATAATTTAGCCTTTAAAAATTGACTAAAGATATATACATCATTTTCTTCTTTAAATGCTAACTTTTTATCATTAAATACGGCTAACATTAATTTTTTTGCCGCACTTACAAATTCTTTGGATTCGTTTGCTTCAAAAATCATTGAATAAACTTTTTCCGTTAGCTGCTCTCGATCTTTCTTACTTTCAAGCGCATCTAATTCAGCTTTTACTGTGGCATCCTGTACAAAGACGCGCATTTCCGGCGTCAACCCTGGATTTTGCAAAAGAAGATTTTTTCCATGACTTATGCTACTGCCTAATACCATAAGTGTTTGCGCTGTTTTTAACCGATTATTGGTTATTGCATAATCTATTGCAAACTGACCGTTTTGGTCTAATGAATTAATATCAACCTGTTTTGCCTTTAAATGTTGAATATACGCTATATGTCCAGCAGATGCTGCTAAATGCAATGGAGGTAAATGCCCAGCTTCAGCAACCAGTCTTTCATATAATAAATCAATTATTTCGCACGAAGCTTTTTTTGCCATTGCCTGTTGAATAACGACATAAAAATCTATTTTTGTTCTACCTGCTAAGTATTTTACTCCATTAAAGTTATTTTTACTGACGGCAATTTCAAGCGGAGTCTGATTTTCTTTATCAACACTGTTAGGACTTATAGTAAAGGCGGGTGCTTCTTCAACTAGATATGCCATTACGTCTTCACTCACATTTGCACTCACTGCAAGATGGAGGGCCGTATTTTCGTTTTCATCACGATAAGTTGGATTTAATATAATATGGCTATTCTTTTGTAACCATCGTAGCTTTTCCAAGTCACCTTCTTTCGCTGCTTGCAGGTATAAATTGTTTTTTAAAATATATAAATTAAGCTCATTTCTTGCTTTCTCAAGTCCTTTTTCTGCAGATTTCGTATACCAATGGATCGCTTGCTCAAAGTTTCTCTGAACGCCCAAACCTCTTAAATAACGACGAGCTAAAACATATTGAGCGCTTTCATTATCTTGCTCTGCAGAAAGTTTAAAATTAGCAAAGGCTTCTTCATGCCTATCCGTTGCAGTATAACAATGGCCCAGATTATATTGTGCTTCAGAATGTTTCTTTGCAGCTGCTTCCATAAAATACTGTAAGGCTGTTTCAAAATCATATTCTTTAGCCTTAGAAGCAACTTTACTTACATAAAGAGTTCCAAGCCGACATAAAGCCTCTGCCTTTGTTTCTTCTTTTTTTAAAGCTTCGGAATAACTATCTTTAGCTTTTTCAAAATTTGCATTCTCTTCGTGCTGTCTGCCAAGCTCAATGTAATCTACTGGTTTCTGGATTCCTCTAAACATTTCTTAAACCCTCGGTTTTTTGTAAGTGCCTTCAGCAAGCAAAAGTTCTTGAACTTCAAAATTTTTCCCGCGTTTCAAGCATGATTCGCCAACTTCTAAAACCATTAGATCGGCATCCCCAATCATTTTCTTGGGGAGATTAATTTGAATGTCTTCTTCTAAATCATCTTTTACAGCTATAGCTCTTAGCTCTACTTTTTTTGCAAAGATGCCAAAACAATTACACAGATTTCTTGCTATCATTATCTTCTCCAGTTTTATTTTGATCGTTTATTGATAATGTGTGCACAGTATAAACTACTGTTCATTTTTTGATGTAGGCTATTTGTTATACTTTTTGTGAGATATATCGCACAAATCGATCACTTTTCTTTTGGAGAAAATTTTAACTAATTGAAATATCTATATATTCAATTGAGCATTATTTGCATAAGCTATACTAACTATAATAATCCAGGTAACAATTTGAACAGGCAAGCATCATTAATCTGTGAGTCTCTTGTCTGATAGCTAGTGTGAACGGTGATACAAGGATTTTCTTTCTTTGAGATATGTGATGCTTTAATTAACCTATAAGAATCATACTTACTAATCTTTTAAGGTGTCATGAGTAATTAAGATGGCTTTTTGTTCTTTGCCGCATAAAACCCCGCCTCAATTGAAATCAAGGCGGATAGGACATTAGTTAGCGAGGATTTATATCACACAAAATTGCCGGAAAGCTTAAAGCGCATCACGCAATATCGGTATTAACGTAGCTTGAGTGCTTCAGCCAGTTTTTGTCAGGATAGTAAGCAACTACCAAGGTGTTGCTCTTGATGGTATTGATTAGCGGCTTTACGACATCGCGGCTGACTGCCAGGCAGCCCCAGCTGCGTCCCATCATGCTACGGCCACCAGAAACATATGAGGCGCCGTGAAAGACAATAGCACGGTTGTAGGCGTGATCGTTTATGCCACTTTCCAGGCCTTGAATATGGAGCGAATAGCCGTTTTTGCCAGAGTAAGTATCACTAGTCAAAAACACGCCGAGACTGGATTTTAAACTTCTGGGATCATTTGAAAATGAGGTGGAATTTAAGGCGCCGCTATTTTTGCCATGGGCTACCCAAGTGTTGAATAAGACTTTTTGTTTTTTGACATCCACTACCCATAAACGGCGTTCGCTGGAGGGTTTAGAATAATCGACAATGGTCAGCAAACCTTTATCATCCAGGTTTTTGTGACGCGCTTTTGAATAAGCGGTGAGACTTAGCTTTAATACGTTTGGATTGATGTTATTGGCTTGTGCGGTGATGCTTTTGGTTTCTTTGTCCATCCAACTTTGTGAACCAACACTATCATCATCAATACTGATGTTGCCTGTGGTCACAGGTGAGATTGGCGCAAAGTGAAACTGTCCCCAACCAACAATACTTAATAAAGCTAACACATATAATAAAAATCGGGCTCTCATGTATCTACACTCTTCTATAAATTTTCGTGATCGTCATGACGACAAATTTGAAAGTACAATGTGATATTGAATTTCAGCGGGTATTTCTATGACTGAGGCTATGCTGCAGTGAGAGGCATTGTAATCTATTTGTGCAAATATGTCAATTTTTGACACGTTTTGTGTGGAATTTAGGCGTTTGGTACTGATTAATTTGGATAAATAAATGGTAAGAGAAGTGAGTTTTAACTGTCTTTATTCTTATTGTATCGGTGAATTGCATCGAATTTTTAACTTGAACATAAGCGATTCACCAGACAAATATTGAAAAGAAATATCTATTTTTCGCTTGCTGCTTCAGCGAAATGCATTGTGCTTTGAAATTGATAACTTACGAATAAAAAAATCAAATGAACAGAGAAACTAACTGATGAATACCTATAAATTAATTATTCTATTTGCTTCACGAATCCCAGATAAATACGCGCCATGTGTAGTCGCGAGATAGCTTGAAGAGGTAGCCTCTCCTGCAAAAAATAAACGGCCATCGCACGGGGCAGCTAATGCTTCGTAATCCTCTCCACTAGAACCAACCGCTAAATAAGAATACGAACCATAACTAAAAGGGTCTTGCCCCCAACGCGTATTAAAGAAAGATTCTGGCTCTGGTATATCCATACCAAAAAATTTTCTAAAATAGGACATCGTTCTTTCAATTAATTCGTTATCCGTTAATTGTTCCAGTTGGCTACCTGTTTCTCCTCCATAATAACCAAGCAAAATGGGCTGCTGTATAAAGTAAAATAAATTAATGAAGGCGTTAATAGATAATGAATCAGGCTGTGAAAAAAACATAGCGCATTGGTCAGCAGGCCAAAATACGGTAGAAAATTTAATGCCAATAACATTTAATAAACCCATTCCCAAATTTTCAATTGCTTGTTGTTTTCTTGGTGGCAATGGTGGGTTGAATAGAATATCTTGTTTTTTGAGTACTCCCAGTGGCACCGTCACAATCACTGCATCTGCATAAAAAACTTCATTGTCAGTTATGATTTCAATGTCATTTGACCGAGCATTAACTTGGCGTACTCGGCAATTTAATTGTATGGGGCATTTTTTCGCTAAATTATCAATAATAGGTCCGTAGCTTGCAGCTAAGAAACAGTTATTGCCGGGCCATGTTTCTTCCTGATCCCAATGCCGAGCGGACAGTTTCTCATAACTTGCTCCCATATAATTTTCAAAAAAACTGATTTTTGAGTGAAGCATATCTTGTTCTAGTGTGGATAATTGATCGGCTTTGATAAATTTTGAAAAAGCGGAGGATAGTGAAACATCGTTATTGTTGTGAATGGCGTACTGTTTTGCTTGCTCTAATAGATCAGCGAATCTTTTTTCGAATTGCTCCCAGTCTTTTTGGGAAATGAGATTTCCATGTCGGTCAAATCGATTGACTCGGCTAAAATCACTCTCTACTAGTTTGACTTTAGCGCTTTCAGCTAATTGGGTTATCGGATTTCCATCTGCGCCGTGGACCCAGGCAGCGCCTCGACTGACAGGCAGTCCTAAACTATTATCAGTAGAAATGCGCCCGCCAGAGCGGTCTCTTGCTTCGAGAATGCGTGCGTCAAATCCATGCTGGATTAAGTGATCGCATGCGGCTAAGCCTGAAATACCGGCGCCGATGATAAAGACTTTTTTTCTGCTGACTTTCATAATTATTCCAATTTGGTCATCATAGTTATTTTAATTTATTAATATTACATAAGTTAAACTGAAAAAGAATCTTTGAATGATTTTTTTCAAAAAATTTCACTCATTGATGTTGGGTTGAGCTGGATCCCGCGGACGAGCCGCGGGACGTAGGTGGTGGGTGATTGGCGCTGGGTGTGAGTAGTGAACGTGAACAATGAGCATGAGTGCTAGGTTAATTGGCGACAGATCCGGTACTGAAGCTATGAAATACCAATGTTATTAGACCTTCCGCAAAAAAATATGACACACAAAAAATGTTGAATAAACTAAGCCAGATCTCCGTCTTTGTTGCTGTATTAATGTCATAGTTAATTTTCTTAAGTGCGAACTATTCTCTAATCATATAATTTTTAAGCTTGAAATATCGACTACAGATGTAGGCGCTCACCTCAACCGGTGGCTTGAACCAAAATTTAAATCGTATTCTTCTAGAATAAATTGATGTATCGAATATTATTTTTTCTTTGTATCGTTTTTGAATCTTTGGCACTATCCAAAAATGAAATATAAATGGATTTATTACTGCGTGATAAAAAAAAGCTAATAGAGCTAGTAGATTGAAAAATCTCAAGTATGGAAGAGATTGTATCGCTGAGATTAGCGATTGCATATATTACTCCTGGATTTGCCATAAGCGTCGGATCATAATTAAAACGCTATCTATTGTTTGTCTTGCATACACTCTACTCACAGATGTTGGGCTGAATGCTTTTTGCTAAACCCAATATTTTAATAAAGTGTTGGACTTCAAAAAAAATTGCACCGACCTAACCTGCAATACTGGATCCCGCGGACAAGCCGCGGGACGTAGGCGGTGAGCAGTAGCTATCAAACATACATAATATTAGAACGCTAGCCAAAAAAACATAGCAAACAAAGTGGAACAAAAATCTGAAGATGTTTATCTAAGCTGAAAGTAAACGAAAAATTAGCATCTGCAGATTGAAATCTTCAAGTCTCTTGGCTCCAAATTCTAGATTATTTTTCAAAAAATTTAATTGTTGAACGAATTTTCTTCCTCTAGAATTATTTGAGCCTCGCACTTATAAACTTCCAATGCTTGTGGATCTAAATCATAACACTCTTCCCAGAAACCTATTCGTTGCCATGATTCTGGACTTAAACTTAATGAACCACTTTTTAGTTGGCTTATTTTCCATCTGGAAGAAATTTTTTCAGAAGCAACCTCAAATTGAGCTGCATTATACATCCCCGGAGATTTATTTATATTATCCCCGATTAATCGGTATAAAATATTTTTTCCCGGATAAATTTTCATCTCTAAAACAACATACTCTTTCCCAATAGTAAGCCAGTAGCTCGATTGTTCAAATTGTTTAGTATTCTCATTATAAATATTGATACATTTAACTTTCATGTTTTTTTTCCTAAATTATCTACTAAATTGTCTATTGTGAAATTTGGGTTTTGGTTCAGCGTTCCAGGTTCCTTGATGTTCAAATATAGCCTTGTAATCTTTTCCGTAATACACGTCACCAGTTAAAGAATTTTGATAAAAATGTATCTCAAAATTACCCGAAGGACTTGAGAGAGGTTTTGTAGCATATTTACCCCAATCACTAAGAGAACCGCCTCTACTAGTTAAAGCATCAATTAGTTGAGAGTTACGTAATTCATTACCTGGAATAACAATCCTTGATCCCTCAATAACCTCTGGCATCAACATACCATCCTCTGTAAATATTGAACTTGCCTGCTCAAGAGTTAGCTCACGTTGCAACCGCAATAAGTTAATATTATTATTTCGCTCTAGTAGCTTATCTGAAGAATTGATAAAAAACCGATTTGACTCTGGCGCAATTTCTGCAGCAGTACGCCATAACGTGAGACCAGCTCTTCCATAACGATAAATACCAGCAGCAACATCTACAATTGCAAGCCCATCCACGACCGTACTTGCAGCTATTGCACTATATATTAATGCTTTCTCTACCGGACTTGCACCCGATATAAAATCAAATTCCTCAGGTTCACCTGGTAGATTTTCTAGTATTTCAGCAGTTGCTGGCAAATCAGATCTGCCGGAAAGATTATTTGCATGCTGACTATTATCTTCTGAATCAACCAGTGGAGGCAAATCATTAAATACTAATTTAGACCACTTAGATGCACTCTCTTCGCCTGCCAATCCATCTATATCTTTATTTTGCCAACGCTTTAATCTAGATTGCTTGACGTCAGCATTCGAATCAATATCTATTGGTAAATTAGATCTTGCAACTGGTGAAGTTATTTGCGTACTTTGGCTAAAATTGTGTGGTATTAACTTATCTTCAGCCCAAGCAAAATTATCTCGCATCTGCTGCAATCCTCGCGCCGTTGCAACAGGAATTTTAACCGCCGTATTATAATGCACATCACGATCAATTATCAAACCATCTGCAGTCGCTGTATTCAGCTGACCCATCAAGGTTGTGATTTGCAGTCCATCACTATTAGGTATAAAAATGGTTGCCTGTTGGTTTGCCTGATAGTTTTGTCTACCTAAGGTTGTCGATACACTGGAAATACCCGGCTGCCATAATGATCTTAAGGGTGAAGGCATAAGATCACGAACATTGCCGCATGAGCCATAGGTATGACCTTCGCTATATTGAGCCACTGATTCAGATTCAATTTCTCTTATCTGGATGTGACTAGCACCGCCTGAACTGATCTTTCCGCCTTGCAAATACATTTTATCTGCCGTGATATCTGCGCCTGCGGTTGTGGTGATACCACTGGCCATGCCTATTATTGCCGATCTATTGCTAGATTGCTGATAGGAATAACACCCATTTGTATTCGCTGAAACAGACCACGCGCGGCTGGAATAAGTATTAGCATAACTCACAATAGAGACCACTTGAGAATGATCCGTCAAGCTGCCTGCTAGCAAATTAGCATTTGTCATGCTCCATTGATCACAATCAATTGTCGCGCTACCTCCCACTTGAAAAATTTGATTAGCGTAGGTAGTGGATGTTGACCGACTGCCACTGGCATTCACTCCCACATTATAATCAGATCCTAACGACAAACCGACTGATACGCCTTGTGAAGCGCTGACAACAGATCCATTCAACACAGCACCGGTTTGAGCAAATAATCGAGTACGTATGTGTGCATCGCCTGCAACATAAATTGGAACACTATTGGCAAATGACAACACATCGACTGCTGTTAGCTCTAGTTCCCCACACTCTACGTCCACATTGGAAGCCACTGATTGTGATCGTGAAGTCGTTTTAGTTCTGGTATAAGTCAAATCTCCGCTGGTAAGGGATGAAGTAGGAAATAAGGTTTGGCCGAGCGAATTTGACCGCATTCCTGCTATGATATTGTTCGCGGAAGTGAGACTGTCAAAACCCATGTTCCAACCGTTCGCTGCCCATTCTTGCCCACACCGAGATCCTTTTAGTGCCTGATAATCACTGTATAAAGGACTGAAATTTGTCATGTTTAGTGCGGGATAATTGAATCCAAACCCGCGAGACCGTGAAATCATCGTGTGATTTAGTACCGGCGCGGAAAAGAGAATATTTTGCGCCGCAATCGATACTTTACCTGCGGTGCGTACCGTTGCATTTAGCAATTTTACATCCGATAAAGACTCGATTACGGTATTCCCGGGATTCACAATGACTGTCGGAACAGCCACTTCATCGCTCTGATGAGTTTGATGATCAACCAGGCCCCATAAAGCACTTTTGTCTTTGTATTCTTTGTTAGTGAGAACATAACCCATTAACCTGATCGGGCCTTTTGCACTAAGATGATTATCCTCTGCCGCGATAAAATCCGTCGCCGTAGAATCAATGCCGCCCATTTCACTGGTTAATCTATTTGATCCGTTAGATGAATAAATAATGGCATTTTGCGTTTGAAAAGAACGGTCGATGGTTGTGTTTTCTTTTCCATACCAGGTTCGGGTATGTCGATAGTAAGAAATATATTCGTTGTATCTGCCGAAGCTGCTAATACCCTGTTTTGCGCTCAAGAAATTATTGCCACTGCTGCTGATTTCAGATGCATCGTTGGTGAGCCTGCCTTGTGCGATTGCCACTAATCCATTACCGTCATGACCTTCACCTGTTCCGCCCAGGATACGGCCCATTTCATAGATTTTTTGCATGCTGTATTTGCCGCGCACATCGGTTTCGATACATAAATTTTCGATATTGCCGCTCGTAATCATTTCTAAATAACGATACGCCTGAAGCAGGCCTGCGAGGTTTACTATTTTACCTTGAGGGGTTTGTAAGTAGACCTCGTTCCCCATTATCCCACTTCGCGTATTACGGATATCCCCTTCATCTAGCAAAATGGTTGTGTTACCGCTGGATCTGATAAAACTGGACGCAGTTACTGTCACCGTCGTTGGCGGCAATTGCAAGAAGGCTGCAGCCATGTAGAGCATCATTTCTTTAATATTGAGAGGACCCGTTATTTTGGGTGGGGAATTGGGTTGGGTGTAACTGTATTGATAAGCTATGTTATAAAGGCCTTTTTTAGGATTAAAAAATAAGTTACCTACACTTTCAATATAAGATCCCACATTGGTTGCTACGCCGCCCACCACAATATAAGCACCCACCCCATCAAAGCCAACGCCAGAACCCCCTTGAATATAGGATGGGAGATACATCAGCCCATTGGGGCCATTCACCAGCTCACCTGCATTGGTAAGTTTGCCATGATCTATAATTTGGGTGTAAGTATCACCGTGTAGCATGCTGGCTTTTTGGCGTATGTCGGATTGCGTTTCAACTGCCAGGATATCCGCAGAGATATTACTGTAAGTGGTCTCTAACGTACTGGCTGAATTGATGGAGAACGTTCCATCTGAACGCACATTGCAATGTTCAAATGAGACACCACCCTGCGTGGTTTTTATTCTGAAATCTTTCGAATCTCGAATGGATTTCGAATTGGCACTGACACTGCTACAGGTAATATCAATTGGAATGGTGGTATTAATGTCCTCATTGAGGATGAAGTTATCCTCGGTACTAAACGATAACCCTTCACTCGTTTGTTGACGCTGTTGTTGTGCTATTAACTGACCGATGTTAAGACCATGCCCCACTTGATAGTCAACGTGGGGTGCCGTTTCAGTACCATTTAGTGAGGCAGTCGCTGCCTGCAAACTTGTCAGAGTGCTTGCGACATGTGATGCGGATTCACCGGTTTCTAAATGATCATCAGCGTGCTCAATCAAAGTATCTACCACTGCTGTGCCATCATCTTTGACATTGGTACCGCCTAAATACGTTGTGCCATTAACATCCTGGATATGACTGGTGCGGCTTAAACCGAGATCCTTATTTGCTTTAAAAACAACGTTGGGAGTGTTTTGACTATCCTCTTCTTTTTCTTCATTGTTTTTAGGGGTTGCCTCTTTCTTGGGATGTGGCACATCTTTTATTTCTAAGGTACTGGCCTGATTTATTGTGTCCGCATGCGCAAAAAACTTTTCGCTTTTTGTATGAGCGGTTTCAGCAAGATCAATGGCACCTGTTGCCTCAACAATAACCTCCTTGACTTCAGCTATACCGGCATCTGTCACGTGAGCGCTTTTTGCGTAAACGATGGCTTCTTTGCCGTGAATATTGCTGTGAGTACCAAGGGCTGTCGTGTTTTCGCTCTTTAAAATAACATTGGGTGGGCGATCGTCTTTGGCATCAGAGACAGGCTGAGCAGGCAAGCTTGAGGGATCATGATTTAAAACCTCAATTTCGCTGTCTTGCTCGACATATTTTCCGGTGGCATAAATTGTATGAACAGTGGATTTTGCAGAATCCGATAAAGTTGCTCTTTCTGTACCAATTAAAAATAAGCCATCTGCCTCTGTTTGACCTTCATCGGTTACAGTGTCTGCCATAACCGCTACATTAGAAGTTGCTCCATTAATTTTGGCCTCGGCTCCAACCGTAGCACTTTCTTCACCATGAAGAATCACTTTTGCATTCATGGGTGTAGGTGTAGGTGCGGGAGTAGATTGCTCATCTGATTTGCTCTCAGCTGGAGACGGCGATGTCGTTATGGTATCAACAGCATCCGAAGGTGAAACTGTAATATGACCATTTTGCTTAACCACTTTTGCAGATTCATACACTATTTCGGCAGTCGTCTTTGAGGTATTTGTCGACTCAGCATATTCTTTACCTGTCATAATAAAACGTTTTGCTTCTGCGGTACCGCTATTGATAATCGTTGCGCCATTGAAGGCAACATTGCTGGCTGATGAGTGGGCTTGTTTGGCAATCTCAAGCCTTGCACTCGATAATTGCATGAAATCTTCGGCTGAGAAATTTCCTTGATGAAATAAAGAACGAGAGCCTTTAGCTATGATGCTTTTAGCTCGCAGGTTAGCATTTTCATTCATGTCCTCGGCTAACCAGGTAATGGTATCTGCTGAAACACTGGAGGAGTCAGTTAGACGATCCACGTTGGCCACATCACTTTTCACTATTGCTCTGCCACTTCGATATAATTCGTGACCTATGTTGGAATTATTGTTAGCGAGTGTGACTTGATTTCTTTGTACGGATTGCTCAAAGGTATGGGTAATGTTAATGCCAAGCTCAGTATGCCATAGTTGATATGACAAAATATTCCTGCGCATGAGCGCACCGTTGGCACTGACACCACTCGATATTCCGAGGAGCGATTCATCGGTGGTCGATGGTATAAACAAAGAAGCCAAACTTAAACTTAATGAGGGGATGTTGTCAGCAATATTGGTATTAGACAGACTTATACTGAAGCCATCCGCTATACCAGATTCGATTTGCCCTTCTAAATTAAGCGCCTGCATGCCTATGCCACCGGCTGCTGAAATCAGTTGGTAGAGTTCGTAATATTCAATTTTGTGACCTAGCTTTGACTTCTGATAAAGGGCGTTACACTGATGGAATAAATTGGGGAGACTGCTAATGAGGATTAAGACACTCCATATCAGATCAATTCCTTTACCTAATCCTGGCGTTAGCGTTCTTACCATC
The DNA here is from genome assembly GCA_031291175.1 of Gammaproteobacteria bacterium. GTDB lineage: Bacteria > Pseudomonadota > Gammaproteobacteria > DSM-16500 > DSM-16500 > UBA5158. The sequence goes on along the minus strand of JARLJO010000030.1, from coordinate 231,477 downwards.
CATCTGGCGACGGTGACGACATTGGTGAATGTTTCAAAGGAAAAAAGTGATTTGAGCACACTTTCATAATCGCCTTTTTGAAAGGCACCACAAAACTCACTTAAATCTTTGTATATGGTAAGTATATTGGGCAGTTCTATATTGCATTCTAATGAAACTAAGCGTGATCTTCGGGTATATTTTGCTGTTGAGAGACCCGCGCCCAATTCTGCAATGGCGGAAATCTGTTGGTTTCTGACATACGTGCTACCCAGTGCGCCAAAAACAACGCCTGCAATGATATGCATGTCTTCACCTTCGATTGAAGAATGCTTTACCGCATCCATCAAGTCTTCTCGTTTGAGAGAGGCAACGCCATGAACAAAGACTTTATTCAATTTGACATCTAATTTTTTGCCAAACTTTAATTTGCCGCCATTCCAAACGCTGCCACCGATGAACTGCAAACTTTCTGTGGTAGCAAATACGCCAGCGGGATGGTTCTCAACCGTGTCCTCGCAGTGAACAGCTATTTTATTGGCTGATACATTAGGGCTATAATTTTTAATGTTTTTCGCTTTTACTTGAAATGATTCTGCTTGCAAATGGCTTTGTTTATCAATAATGACTATTTCTTCTAAATGAAGTTGCGCTGCTTTATCCGATTTTATTTTGGCTTTATCAGTGATTAATAACGACTTCGCATTTAAAGTGACACTTTCTTTTCCTTCTAAATAGGCTGAACCATGAATGTAGACACCGTCTTTTATTTTTAATACTAAATGCTGATCAGTGGTAATTTCACCCAGAACTTTATTCAAAGATTTGGCTGTCATACTGACACCGGTTGCACCATGACACGAACCCCGATGACCTATTGTGGTAACTCCCTCTGTCACTGATTGGAAGTATGCATGGGATTCAATTTTCCCATCGATATTGCAGCTATCAGCTCGCAAATCAATCGGGCCCTCCGTGATTAGCGTAGTGTCTGTTGCAACGTTGATTTCGCCTTGAACATCAAATTTAATGTCTTTTTTGGATAAGATGTCTCCATCGAGAGTGACTTTTTTAACATTCGCTGAAAAATAAAGCGATTGCGTTTGATTAAAATTTGCTGAAAAAATGACATCGGCTTCATTATTTTCAATATGAAAAGCTCTGTAATCCAGATCACCTTCAATCGTTAGATGGATATTGTCTCCATGCCCTTGAAAATAAATTTGATTATCAAAAATTTCAAATCTAGCGACCTCATCGTTATCACCTTGGGTAAAGTAAATGATGGAATTCTGATATTGTTTCAACATCTCATCCGAAATTCGGATGCGATACATACCATTCTTTTGCTTGGCACAATTCAATTTAACAGTATGGGTTTGAATGAAAGCGCTATAGCACTGCGTTGCTTCTGCGATAAATTCAGGTTGAGATTTCATTACCGTGGATAAAAAAGTCAAAAAATTGGGCGATGACAGGATCTGGAATGGATAAGGCGAACCCGGGTTAATTATTTTTTTACTCTGATCTTTGTGTTTTTGCACTGTCTTAAGAAAGGGATCCTCTCCCAATAATTCATAAATTAATATTTTCCAGGCGCTGGATTTTAGCGATTCATAGGAAATACCATCAGGATAACCACCCAGAAACTCCGCTGCAAAATCAGCAAGCTGCGGGTCTAAGTGCTTAGGCGCGTTCTGAATTTTTTGTAAGCTTTGGAAAATTTCATGATATCGTTCACTGTAATTGGAATAAAAGCTACTATATCTTTTCGTATAATACAAAACAAACAGGCTGTTTTGCGCGGCAAAATAATGCTTATCATCTTCCCTCATCGCCTCAAGGCGCACGATCAATTCTCTATCAACTGCTTTAGAAAAATCATGTGACAGAAATCGCTTTTGTATTGCATGCAAATCAGCTTCTGCTTTTGTGCTTCCAATGAATGAGGATTTTAATAAATTCTCACAGGCTTTGTACAAATCTAAGATGCCAGCTTCGCTATTAAATAGATAATGTTGATAGTGTCGCCAATACGCCTGATAAAAATCATCTGGGTCTTTCTGCGTATTGGATGACGCCAGGACTAATGCCTCACTCTTTACTGCGGAAAGATCTTGTAATTCTATGCCTTCTTCTTTTTTTTCTTCAGTCATTGTCATGTTTATCTTCCTTGAACGATTTTAATTTTTTGATGGGACTCGCAGTTGTCATTAATAGGGAGTAAGACGCTAGACTGCGGCGATCTATAAAAACCCAATACATTCAGCAAATCCGCCGATCGCTGCTGCTCAATGGAACCAACATCATGCCATTGCAGAACAATAGGAAGTTTCTCGGCTGATTTTTTCACGATATCATCAATTGTCATTTGAGAATTTTGCAGTGGATCGAGCAAATCACCTGCTTGCTGTGGAAGATAGAGCACACTTTTAGTATTTATTTCATTGAGAAAGGCTTCTAATAAATTCTTCAAAAGCGATGATTTTATGTTGTCCTTCTTAAAATTATTTAAAATTAAATCCACACCCACGCAAGCACCATCTGCTCCATCACGATGGAGTTTGAAAAGTATGCCGTCATCACGCTGTAAGGCACTCGCTAAATATAAACAGCTCACCAAATAATTGACTTGCCGTCTTCTTTCAAGCAATTCTTCGCTGCTGAATAACAATGTATTGAGATAGTTATAAGTTGATCCTGGATCACGATAATCGATAAACGACTGCAACTTCATCTTAAGGGATTGTTGTGCTTCGCTCTTACAAGCCACACAATCCAGCACTTGTGTTAATTGATGCCACTCCAAAGGACTTTGAAGTACGGATCTCAACAACATGCTGGTATTATCAGCTATCGCGCTCAAAGCGGCTTTTTCACCATCATCTATTGAGAGAATCACCGCTGTTTTTTGTTTTTCCACTATTTTATGAAATAGTCTGGATGCCATGATGAGCGGCTCGAACTCAGTGTCAATATAATGTTTTCTGAGTTGCGATTGAAATCGTTGCTGATAAATATCAATCTCTTTCTCTCTTTTGTAGAATGATTTTATTGCATTCGTCTGTCTTGCTAAAGTCTCATTTGAATTAAAACGAACAATCAAAGTAACCAGCTGCTCTTTGGTTAAGCCTACCCATTCATTTTCGTCATTTAATAACATCTCATCATAGACAGAAACATAGTTATCTTCGTTTGATAGCCATTTTTCCGCAAATTTTTGGTATTCGCTTGTCTCAACGATTATCGCTGCTGCTAATATTTTATTTAGTTTCTCAAGCTCCCCTGAAAGTACTTTTATCTCATCTGATAATCTGGATATTTCCTGTTTAATGAATTTTACTAGTTGCTCTAAATCGTCTTCTTTTTCCATGATTTTTAAGAGATTTATTTTTAGCTGATTGAATAAATTTTTGAGCATCTCAATAGTTTTTGGGTCTAACAAACTAGAAGCATAAACTGTTCTTTCCAGGCCAATATTGACATATTCAATGAGTGCAATTTGTAACTTTTCTTTTGTTTCTTCATCCATTTTGTAAGAATCGGATTTTTTGATTTGCCGCCATTTTGAGCTGAATTCGTTTCCGAAAAACACCGCTTGTTCTTTAGTAATCCAGCTTTTGTAAGAAATTAATCCTTCTTCCATTTTATCTGCGTGTACGTGATGCAGCGCTTCAAACTTGTCTTTGAATTTTTGTGTTGTTTTTCCGAATTCATCAGGATTAACCAAAAATAATCGTGTGTGCTCTAGATATTTGCAGTAAATCTCTATGCCATAGAGTGCTTGAGTCAAATAGAATTTTTTACAGTTTAATTTATTTAAGCGCCATTCCAGTTCTTTTAAGCCACCTTTTTCATAATGACATCGCAAAGGATAGATCGCGGGGCCCAGAAAGAATTTCAGCTTATCCAAATCCAGGACAACTTCTTGCTTGAGATTTACAATGGCTTTGTTCGATATGCTTTCCCATTTTTTAAGATGAGCAGACGTAAACGGCGTCTCCGGTGGCTGTTGTTTTCCATTGAACAATTTCCCTTTTAACTCAATAGGTGAGTGGGGCTCTGGTTCAAAGCGATTAGGCGAATAGGTTCTGGTGTTTGCATGACGGAGGCCTGATAATGTCTTTTCTCTTCGATGATCAAATCCTTTTTCTTCTTCTACTAAGCTGTCTTCCGATGAATCTTCTAAAGGCATTGAAAAAATTGAACCAAATTTGTTTTTATCCAATAAGTCTTTTGGCGCCGTAATCTCTGCATTGATGAGCAACAAGTGCTTTATTTTCATTAGTGTTTTAAACGAGATATCATCTTCAACAATAAAATGTGTCTTTATTTCTGGGTGTTCTACTGTCCACTTCTGAATTTCTAACAGCGAATGGGTCATGACTTCTTCTAAGCTGACATTGGAAGACTGATATTTTATGAAAGGAATAGTGACGCATTTAATGCCTTTCTCCACCACTTTTTCTAAGGTTTTCTGATAATAATGCGATAGCTCTAATTTGACCTCATTGCTGTTTTTTGCCGACTGAAAATTGATGATTTTAACAATAACGTATTTGAGATTATGCTTTTTAAGATCGTGTCCGCTTAATAAAATAGCCTGATTTTCGCCTCCATTTGCTTCTAAAATTTCATTTTCTAATTTTTCTCTGCCTGCGAAATCAAATAATTTTTCACCGGATGGTAATAGAGGCATGAATCTAGTTGCATTGACGGGTATCACCACGGCACTGTGAATTTCAGTAGCGGGAAAGGCGCCGTCCTTTAACATTAATATGTGCAATGTCATTTTTGTCCTTTGCATTTTTTTATGGGTTTAGAAGTACGCCTGAATGACGTAAGTATTATTTGGCTAATATGGAGGTGTTTTTATGGAGTAAGCTATTTTTACGCAGACGAGAGAGGTTTAGAAAGTCACACTGGTTCATTGCAGTCTTGCACTTATCACATTATTTATCAACGTATTATCCTGTGCTTTAGCACTAAGATGGACAATTTAAAACAAATAATTGCATCGCTATTTTTTATTCACTGGCTGATTTGAAGGTGCACTTTCAAAAGCATAAGCACAAACTGTGGTTAAGCTCTGAAGTTTAAGAAGGGAGAAACCGAATTTAAACACTAGCTGAACTAATTTGCAATAGGCAAAATGATTATGTTTCATTTTTCTTTTGCGGCTAACGCCTGTGACACCAAAGCGCCATATAATATGATAAACCAAAAGATATAAAGCCAAATCAAAAATATCGGGATGGCTGCGAATGCGCCATATATCACTTGATAACTGTCAAACCGCACGAAATAAAAAGTAAAACCATAATGCGCAACCTGGAATAAAATTGCCGCCACAAACCCACCGAACAATCCCACACGCCAACTGACGATCATATTGGGAATGACCGTATAGAGTAAAGCGAATAAGATGGTATTGATTAAAATCGGTATTAATTCCAGGAGCAACGAAGTAATACCGAGCGTCCCCGTTGCGCTCGCCACCCAATTCAATGAAATAAAATAGGAAGTCAAAAACACACCGAGGCCAAGAATCAGTGGCGCGGATAACAACACAGACCAATATAATAAAACTAAATGCAGGTGCTTTTTCCGCCGGGGTGCTTTCCAGATATCATTAAGCGTCTCCTCTATCGTATTGATCAATAACATCGCCGAAATGAATAGCAAAATGATGCCAAACACCGGTAATCGACTAGCTTGATGGATAAAACCCTGAAAATAATATTCAATCGAAGCCCCTGAATCTGGCACAAAATTCTGTAAGATGTAGCCTTCGGCTAGCAGAATAAGGTTAGAAAATATGGGAAAGGTCGCGATGAAAAACACAAAAACCGACATCAACGGTACAATGGCAAGCAGAGTGGTAAACGCTAAAGATGAAGCACGAAAAGAATATTGTTCATACCAGAACCGTTTGCCAGCCACATAAAAAGCCATCAAGTAAGATTGTAATTTCTTTTTCATGGCAAATTTCCGAAGGAAAAACGGGTCTGTTGAAAAGGCTATTCAGTCAATAACTCAACATTAAAACGATAATTATTACCGCCTCTTTCTTTGACGTAATACATTGCCTTGTCGGCAATGCTCAGCAACTGATCCACATCTTGACTGTCTATCGGAAATATACTGATACCGATGCTTGCTGTGATTTTTATTTTTATGCCATTAACCTCTACGAGAGTCGCTACGGAATGGCAGATACGTTTGCAGATTTTAGCCACATCATAAGGATTAATAATATTTTCAAGAATAATAGTAAATTCATCGCCGCCTAAACGAGCAATCAAATCTTCTTTTTTACAGATATTACTTAGGCGTTCTACCAAAACCAATAAGAGCTGATCGCCAATATGATGGCCATAAATATCATTTACCATTTTAAAATTATCTAAATCAATATAAAGCAAGGCTAACATTTTCTTACTGTCTTTTGTTTTTTTAGCAGCTGCTTCAAGCTTAGTAATAAAAAGGTTACGATTAGCGACTTTGGTCAATGGATCGTGAGTTGCTGCCGCTTCTAATCTTGCATTGATATCTTGTAACTGATCTTTTGCTTCGGAAAGATTATGCAGTAAAGCCAGTTTTTCAAATTGTAACCCAACTGATGATTTAAGTATTTTATGTGTTTGTAAAGAAAGCGCTATCAAATAGGAAAAATAAACAAAAACCGTCATATCAAATAAAACATTGATATCGTTTTTCATATAGAGCAGCGTGATGATCAATGGAAATAAGGCTGTCGTTAAAAAGACTATTGCCGCCCAGAGAATCCCGGCCAATATCGGCACGGCACCTGCGGCTGTCCCCGCCAGTATCAGCACGACTAATGTCTGCTGAATACTATTCGCTTCTGGGAAGAACAAACAACCTGTCAAACCCCAACTGATTCCACCCAGTGCAGCACCAAAAATAAATGCACTTTTCCAAAATCGGATCCTCTCTTCTTTTTTTTCTTGCTTGAAATAAACAGTAATTAAAAGGGTTCGCAGCAACGTGACAACAATCGTAAAACCATACCAAGTTAGCAAAGCTAACTCACTCACATGATGAAATAAACCGATAAAAATAACGGTGGAGCAAAAGAAAGAAGTCAGCAGGCCTAAAGCAGCTTGCTTGTAGACCAAATGAATCAAAGAGAATTCAATTTTTTCTGATGTGCTAATGGGAATATTATTTTCCGGTGATTGGGCCTGTATGATAGTGACATGCGGTTGACTCATACAAAACCTCGTCATGATGATAGGTTATATGCATTATTTTAACATATTTTAAAGGGATAAATGCAGAAGTGAGATGGCGCCGTGACCATGCCATTAAATATTAATGGCATGGTATCAATTACTTAGATGCAAAGGGCAAAACAACTTTTTCTTTTTTCCGGAGAGTTGGGCTCTGTCAGTGAGCCCACATTTTCATCTATTTTCAATTCTACAAGATCTATTGCTGACAAAGAAATAGAGTGATGTTTTTGAAAAAACGAAGTGCTGTAGTTAATTGAATTATTTTTAGTGGATCCTGGCGCACTGGGGGGTACTACTGCGTCTGCCAAATTAACATCAATGCTGAGCGCTGACATTTTCTGTTCCAGCGCTTCTTGTTTAGGAACGGCACCTAATCCAATGGCAATGCTTTCTACCGCTTGATGCATTCCTAGAAATTTGCCCGGCACACCGTGAGACAGATCGCAGGTAATCTGACTATAATCACTGTGTAGGCGAAACCGGCCTCTCTCATCAAAAAAGCATTTCGTGAATCCTTGCGCATAATAATCATACCAAAGACGCGCAAAGTAAAAACTCTCCGCTGGCAAGCGGCAATAATCAAGCTTAGAGGGTTGCTTTCGAATAATGCTAGATAAGATTTTAGTATCATCCAAATCCAATTCTTTGCTAAATGAGCCAGTACGAAAGCTCCACATTGCAATTTTTCCCGAGGCATTAATTATCATCTCACCGGCAGTGAATATATCTTTTTCGCGCATTTTAACGTAACTGAGTGCGAAGAAACGATGTGCCGAGCCTTGATGAGCCACAATCAAACGTAAGTAAACTGTTTTTGGTTCTACTTTGGTTTGAACAAAACTATAAAGACCAGGAGGAATCTGCAGTGGTTTTGATAACGTTTCAGCATCTGGAACAAATGAATAATATCTTTGTGCTTGAGAACCCGAGCGACGCCTAGGCTTTGAACTCGGCAAAACAATAGGGTGGTAACTTACGTCTTCCGGTCTCGTTGAGCTCATGAGGAACGCTCCACAAAAAATTGGCATTGACTGGGGTGTTTTTAATTCACTTCCACGTTCGTGGCAGTGAATATAAGACTCAAATAATATCACAAAATATGTCGAAGGCTTAATATTGCGTAGCAATTAACCAAAAATTGTCTCTAGCGAAAAGTCATCTTTTGCTTTAGTCTATTGCAATCTATTTATTCTTTTTGCCAGATAACACATTGAATTTAGGATCATTTATGCTAAGCATCGGTTTAATGAGTGGGACCTCTATGGATGGTATTGATGCCGCATTAATTGAAACTGACGGTGAGCATCAAATAGCCGAATTAGGTGATATCTCTTGCGATTACGATGCTGATTTTGGCATATTATTAAAATCCGCAGAGTACGCAGTCCGTCAACTGTCCGGCAATCTACCAGCAGCAAAAGCATTTTACCAACAAGCCATTGAACACTACCTCCAAAATGAACTGGGCGTCATTGATACTGATGTGTCGACCAAAGTAAATCAGCTCTCGCTTTATTTTCATGGGGATAACGAAAAACCCATTACCTTTGATCAAGTCGTACAGCGATCCACCGAACTGCACGCTGATATTGTTTCAAAACTTTTAAAAAAAACCCATCGATCCCCGGATGAAATAGATGTGATTGGTTATCATGGACAGACTTTATTGCATAGACCGTCTGCTAAAATCACGGTACAAGTGGGTGATGGCGCTTTGCTTGCAAAAATAACCGGTATCACTGTGGTGAATGATTTTCGCCGTCGCGATGTTTTCTCAGGTGGGCAAGGCGCGCCTTTTGCGCCCTTGTATCATCAAGCGCTGGCCATACGTGATCACAAAATTCCAACCGCCGTTGTCAATTGCGGCGGCATAGCCAATGTAACGGTGATCACAGGCAAAGGACTCACTGATGTCGTTGGATTTGATACGGGTCCCGGCAATGGTTTGATTGATCGCTATATCAAACAACGCACACATGGCAAAGAATCCATGGATAGAAATGCGAAATATGGATCAAGCGGACGAGTCAATGAAGAAACCATCAAGCTACTTTACGAAAAATCCATCACTTCACACAGTGGCGATTTTTTTCGAAGTAAGCCGCCGAAATCGCTGGATATCGCTGACTTTTCACTGATTCCTGAATTGAATATTCTTTCAATCCAGGATGCTTGCGCAACGCTTGAAGCTTTTACCGCCGATGCCATTGTTCACAGCACAGAATTTTTTGATGGTGTTATACCGACTTATTGGATCTTAGCGGGTGGCGGATGGAACAATCCGGTAATACGCCGAGAGTTGGACATTCGGTTAAAAGAAAAATTAGGATCGCAGATTGAAGTGATGACGGCTGATGAGGTGGGCTGGAATAGTCGCGCGCTAGAGGCACAGATTTTTGCTTATTTAGCCGTGCGTAGCTTAATGAATTTGCCGATCAGCGTGCCTGGAACCACCTTAGTACCTAAACCCTTATGTGGTGGGCACGCTCATCTACCACAGAATGGCACAACACCTGAGGTGGCAAAGTGGCTCAAACAGAATCCGGATATTTTATCCGGCTACTTTAATAAAAAAAGCAGTAATCTTTTTTTATAGTCGAAATCAAATCATCCAGACTCATTGACACTGTTTTTGTGTCACTTCTACTTTCGTGGAAGTGAACGCCTGTTTTCAAAATCGGTTCTTGCCACGTTGTAATTTGGCTCAGATGCTTCTTCTGTTTCTGTCGTAGGCGAAGATGACGACCAAAACGAATGCCTACTGACATAAGCCGCAATGCATTTTTGTGCATGGCTTATTGTCGGATGAGCCTTCACTGAGGATGAAGCACTGGATGCTGGCGATGATGCGGCTGCTGCGGGTATTGCTGATAAGTCCAGCGCGGGTTCATCTGTCACATACGAAACAAAAACTGCCAACCGATTAACACACTCAAAGATTTTCTGTCGACTGACGGCCAAAGTAAATCTCATGATATTCATATCTCCGCATAACATGCCTTCTGCGGGTATTGCATCTATATTGACTATGCCGCGCAACGCTTGATAAACAGCGATACTACTGTCGAGTTTTAAATGGCCTACATATTTATTCGACAATTTTGAAAAATCAACCAATATAAAGAAAGAACCTTGGGGCACAGTGAGAATGCTGAGCAAAGGTATTCCATCATTTAAAAATGCTAATGATGAAGGCGAAGTCTTTTCAACATAGTCAATGACGTCTAGAGCCTGTTTAGGATCGGCAAAGGAATAAATTCCCTCGACTAAAGCTCTAAATAAATTACATCGCAATAAATATAAATTATTATTGTTATAAATGTATGCCCTTTTTTCTTCGTCTCTGATATCGAATCCCAGTTCCACTGCTTTTCGTTGAAAAGGCGTTAAGAAAACGGATTGACTGAACATACGTTCAGCCACGCCCATGTAGCTAAAGCGCGACTTATTATCATACACAACATTTTCCGCAGCTCTCTCAAAATCACTTGATATGAAAGCCACACCCACCCGCCACGCTGCTGCGCAAAGATTTTTTGAAATCCCCACTAACGTTACTTGCTGGTAAGGGAGAACGCCTTCACGATTTGCAAAATATCCCAATTGCAATTGTGGATTAAACTTCAATTCGTGATGAGTCAGGTCTTCAATGACGGTAACATGATGCTGTCGTCTGACTTTATCTATGCTATCGACTTCTTGTTGATTATAGGCTTTGCCGGTTGGATTATGAATATTACAGAAAAATAAAGCGACAACCTTAGGAATTTCAGGAGGCAATGGCAGAGAAAACCAGCCAAATGCGGCTATTCTTGCTCGCAGTATGGGAGTTTCATCCACTAACTTCAAAGTACTTTGTTTAATGTCATGAAGATTCGCTTCAGCTGCTTCACGAGTCGGCGCATTTTCCCCCACAAAAGCTGGCAACTGCTGGGTATTCAAACCTGCATCAGTAGCGGCTTGCAAAAACATTTTATAGTGACTCGTCAAAGCAATACGCGATTTTTCAAATAAAGTCGCATTGGTCTCTAGAATGGCAGCATTTAACTGATCGGCAGTTAATTTATAATTATTTGATTTTAGCAAAGGGATGGTTTTTATTTCTCCGCCTGATGCGTAAACCTGAGGAGCAAATAATCCATAACTCGGCGAAGGCACAAGCAAAATGTCTTTACCCGCAGTACGAGGTCTGTCGCCAAATATTTTAGATAAGAAAATATGATAAAGTTGCGTTGTCCCATTACCTGCTAAAATATTTCTGAAACCAATTGGCACATCCGGCCTGACAATCCGTTTATGTTTTAAATAAGAAGCCATTGTATTTACTATTGACTGCGATGGCTCTGAATATTGATAATTAACCATCCTATCATGATTTACTGCCACCTTGCTTAAACCAGGATAAGGATCAAATCCACCATTACCACCTTCCATTGCAAGCGTTGTGTAAGCCGTAGATGTAACACTCTCTCCATAATAGGTATAATAAGTTTGATTGGTTTGGAGTAGCTCTTGCGGCGTGCAAAGTGGAATCAACTCCTCGGGAATAACATTGTATGCTTTTTTGAATGCCTCATTTTGTTCTTTAAACTCAGCTAATTTTAAAGCAGCTTTATCCTGCCCCAGTAACTCCGGCATTATTTTTTGTTGCGAGACAATCTCTTCAGGATTTAGCTTTACTACGCAAAACTTTATTTTCAACCATAATGCCATGGTGAATACATTTTTTTTCTGATTGATTGAGTTAAATACCCGTTGATATAACTTTTGTGCGCTTCTAAAACTGCCCGCTAAGAAATAGGCATCAGCAAGACGAATGAAAACCGCTTGTACCTTTGGATCAGAAGGATCATCAGAATACATTTTAACTAATCGCGGATAAATTATTGCGACTTCATCAAGCAGGTTAGATTTGTCTAACCAAACAATGTATGACAATACAAAGTGCAGCGCATGCTCTCGTTGATTAAAAATATCGTAATAGATTAATAATGCATTCATGATCTGCGTTGTAGAAGGATTAGAAGCTATCTCTATACTGCGTCTTAACATTTTAGCGTAATATTCAAAATGCTTACCAGGTAAGTGCTTGTGAATTTGGTCACCAACTCTCGCAAATAACGCAGCTGAATCGGGAAGACGTTTTTCATGGAAAGCATTTCTGGCAAGGCTAAGCTCAAGCAAAATGACCAGCCATCGCGGCGCTTTTGATGCTGTTGCCACACTGTATAGGCCTGCGATGCCTAAACGACACAGCCCATGTTTTTCTGCCATTTCAAGTTTGTAAAATAGCGTGGATAAGTCCATCACTACCTGATTGGTAATAAACACTCTTTTGGTATTTAATGTCCGAGAGATTAAGGTCTTAAATGTAAGCACTTCTTTCGCTAAATCGTGCGATTCATCTTTAACAAGAGCCGCCTCAATATTATCTAAAACCGGCAAAAACCGACGAAGTTGTTTTGAAAGTGAAACAACCTTCGGCTCGGTTGGTAATTGAGGTATTGATGCGCTTGCTTCTGCGGGTATTGGCGCATTTTGTGGGATTAATCTATCACTCTTCATTGTATGGTTCTCGTTTTGTGTGTGTTTTATTATTTTGCATTGCTATATTTCATGTCATGCTTTCTTGAAATTTAAGCATTTTATTATTTTAATTAAAGACTTATGGAACAATCAGGAACTGAACCCGGTGTGCATTATACCATCAATTGTCGTGATTTATAGGTAATTCTATCCAAATGCGACTTACGAGCTTGTTAGGCTTATGTTGATCTTTTTGATAGAATGCAGCCCGGTGGATCCCTGGTTACAGGTGCCCACATACAAAGGATTATTGATCTTGTCGTATTAGTGCTAACAAGACTTTCTGCCATTACATTAGGGAAATGAAATGCTAAAATTCAATACCAAACTTAACATCGTAAGCTTACTACTCGGCACTCTGTTTATTTCATCGATGGCCTTTGCCGGAGCACTCTGGCAAGGCACAACGTCTGGCATGTCAATCAATGAAGTCCGTGCGACTTTTCCCCAATTAGCGTCCACTAAACCGAGTGAGGATGTACTAGAAGGTCAACCTGTTAAACTATTGCATCTTGATAATATTCAAATTGTCGGCAGTTTGTTTTCCGCGAATTTTTATTTTAAAGATGAGAAGTTATTTGATGTCACTTTAGTATTAGACGGTAACTCATCGTATGTTTCGACAATGAATGTTTTTGGATCGCTTTCTACAGCACTACGCAAAAAATACGGAAAGGAAGTTAGCACTAATGAGAAAAGCGGCTTAGTCAATCAAACCGACGCTGAGTGGTTATCGCAAAGCACGCATATTAAATTGTCCACCGTCAGTGTTAGCAATGATAACGCCGTTCTTAAATTAACTTATCAAACCAAATGACAAAATACCATGGCATAATTTTATTGAAGACTGGATAATAGTGGATTCAGCGAAGTTAAGGAGCGGAAGAAAATGGATATTTTGACTGACATTACCAACAACATTTTGACGATTCAATTCAATCGCCCTCACAAAAAAAATTCTATTACTGCTGCAATGTATCAAACAATGGCTGATGCCTTACATAACGCTAATGAAGATCCGTCTGTGCGCGTGATTTTATTTCGTGGCAAGGAAGGGGTATTCAGCGCTGGCAATGATCTAATCGATTTTAAAGAGATGCCGCCTATTGATTCCGGTGCGCCAGTATTTCAATTTTTGCGTCAAATCAGCAGCGCCACCAAACCGATCATCGCTGCCGTATCAGGGCTTGCTATTGGCATTGGTACAACCTTATTACTGCATTGTGATCTGGTTTACGCATCAGAAAACGCAACCTTTTCATTGCCATTTGCGCAACTCGGCCTTTGTCCTGAAGCCGCATCTAGCCTTTTGCTACCTCGTCTCATAGGACATCAACGCGCAGCCGAAAAACTTTTATTAGGCGAACCTTTTTCCGCTCGTGAGGCATTTGAATTGGGGTTAGTGAATCGATTATTACCTGCGGGTGAGTTAGATGCTTTCGCCCTCGAACAAGCTTCCAAGCTCGCTGCATTGCCCGCATCTTCCATGCGTGCCACTAAAGCATTGATGAAGCGCATTAGCGCCGATGAAATTGCCGAACAAATTAACATCGAAAATAATCAGTTTAGAGTCATGCTGCAATCACCTGAAGCTCGTGAAGCCATCAGTGCTTTTTTTGAAAAACGTAAACCGGATTTTTCGAAAATGTCATGAATTCAGGATTGACTAGGCAAATAAAAATGTAGGTTGGGCTGAGGCACGAAGCCCAACAATACCTTATTTTATGCGACTAAGATGCGACACCGGTGGGATCTAATGATGTTGGGTTTCGCAAAAAACGCTCAACCCAACCTACGCTACTTTATACTGATAAAACCAGGTTGTTTTCTTTGTCTTCGCGTTCTATTTTTCTAACTGCATGCTTAGGTGAATAAAAACCGCTTAATACGGGTGAACCACTAGCTGAGTAACTGCCTTTTCTTGATACTTCAACTGTTGATTGGGATGGTTCTACATCTACCACTGTCACTGATGCGATCGCGGGTGAATGTTGACGCAACAATTTATTGGCATTTGGCGCGATCAAATTCTCCTGTTCTAAAGCATCGTTGTGTTCAGCATTCACCGCTTCTTCCACTTTCACATTAGCATTAGGATCTGCTTTGAATGAATTAGCAATCCGATCACCTAATCCCACAACAAAACTGCCACCAATGAGTGCTACTGCTGCACCAGCCACAACCACACCTAGCGGCAAGGTTAATGGGAATAATGATAAGCTCATACCAACACATACCAAGAAGATAATCCCAATCAAGCGCAAACGATCTTTTTTGACTTGCGCTACTTTTTTAGTTAATTGTACTTCGATATGTGCATATTTAGCATGTTCACGATAAGTAGCGCTATTTTTCAATTCTTCCACTTCATTTTCAAATGCAGCAACAGTTGCGTCTTGAGGCATATTGTTCGCTTTGTTTATCTCCATCACTGCGTTCAATAACGCTATTTTTGCTTGCTTATCTGCAATTTGAGTTAAGATGTCGATATATTCAGGATTACTTTCGATGGCTTGTTTTTTTGCTTGCACATTTAGCAATACTTCTTCATGGCGTCTTACATCAATCCATTTGATCACTTCAACGATGGCATCAAATGCAAAGCCACCCACTGCCATTACTGTTCTAGCAGCCATCAAACCAGCAAGAGACAATCCAGCTGACATGCAGATTGCAGCTAAGTTCAACGCAAACCAAAGAAGATCATTAGCCATGCGGAATTTACGGGTGTCTTTAGCCATTACCGCTTTTAATCTTTCCCATTTACTGAGATTTTTTTCTTCGTCACCTTCAGGGGAAAATACGGCTTTTGTTACTAAAGCGATATCAAATACAAGGCGAATAGCATACATCAATCCTAAAATACTCAAGACCGAATTAACGGCAGCAACTGCACCCACTCTCGCAACTGCTAGTAGATTCACTACACGTACTGCAAATAAACGTGTGTCGTTCGCCCAACCAAAAGTATTATAGGCGGTCTCTGTTCTCCACAAGGTGTCTTGAATTAAAGCTGACTTTGACGCGACTTTTGCTATTTTGGAATATTTTTTTGCTTTCCATTTATCAGTCTTTACGCCTTTAGCACCATTTTCATAGAGGTTAACGAGTTCAGCAGCTAATGCTTGTTTGTAGGTTTCAGCATCTGGATTATGGCTTAAATCCAAAGAACATAAGATTTCATTTTGGCGCGCTAGCTCGCTTTTGGTCATATCCTTATGTGCTGGTATCTTCATACTTGCACTGTTGGATTGCGGCATGTCGGTCACCTGTATCAAAGTAGTTAGTAAATCCATCAATTCATTTACTGTTTACTAATTATACATATCGCAATCTTAAGGATTTATTAGGCGAGTCTTAAGGGATGCTTAAGACAATTGAGACTGGATAAAAAGATAAATTATTCAATTGGTTACGCTAAAAATGAGAGCGGGTTTTTGGCATTATTTTTTTATATAAATAACTTAATTTTTAATGCTTCAGTAAAGGCGGCGAAATACTTAAGATATTGATTATTTAGCTAAGCTGGTAAAAATGGATTGGGGCTCTGTCAGATCAGGTTGTTTATTTAATTCACTTCCACTGTCATGGAAGTGAATACAATGTAACATGATGATATATAGGATTAAACACACCCACACTGTTGAAACCGATATGGGATTACCTAGAAAGAGTTAGAGCCAGTGACAGCCATTAACTCTTTACCTAACACACTATTGCGGCGGCTATAGGCAAAATAAATGATAAACCCAATGAATGTCCAGATGCCAAAGCTAATCCAGGTGATCGCAGGTAAGCTCAGCATGAGGTATAAACACAAGCCAATGCCAAGTAAAGGCACTGTCGGACACCAAGGTGTTCTGAAGGTACGTGGCATGTTAGGCTTTGTGTAACGCAATACTATTACTCCTGCGCCCACCACAATAAACGCCGCTAAAGTGCCAATATTCACCAAATCCGCAATTTGATGAATCGGTAACAAACCTGCATTAATGGCCATAATCGATGCGAGCACCCAAATCAAACGACGCGGTGTCTGGCTTCTTTCGTGCAACTTCATGAAAGCCTTAGGCAACAAACCATCACGCGACATCGCCAAAAAAACCCGGGAGGCGCCAAATAACATAACTAAAATAACTGTCGTTAATCCCGCAACTGCACCAATGGCAACAATTTCGGCGGCAAAGCGATAACCTAAATGAATCAGCGCACTCGCAACAGGTGATGGCACATTTAACTCAGGGTAGTACATCATGCCCGTTAACAACGCCGAAAAAACCACATAAATAATCGTGCAAATCAGCAATGAGGCAATAATCCCAATGGGTATATCACGTTGTGGACGGATCGATTCTTCCGCTGCCGTTGAAACAGCATCAAAACCAATATAAGCAAAGAAAATCAATCCAGCGCCGTTCACAATGCCTTTAATACCAAAAGGTAAAAAAGGTTTCCAGTTTGCCGGTTCAAAGTTAAATAAACCAATTCCGATAAACAAGGCAATAACAGACAACTTCACGAACACGATCAATTTATTAAAACGTGCACTCTCTTTTGCTCCGAGACATAACACCCAAGCCAGGAGGAAAATAATCATGACCGCCGGCAGATTCATAATCCCACCGTGAAAAGGATCCGTTAGCAAGGGTTGGGGCAATGAGACGCCGATAGCACGCAAAGCATCTTGAACATATCCTGACCAGCCGATAGCGACTGTCGCTCCATCCATCCCATACTCAAGCAAAAGATCCCAGCCGATGATCCAGGCGATAATTTCGCCAAGACTGGCATAAGCATAACCATACGCACTACCGCATCCGCCAACACTGGAGGCAAGTTCCGCATAGGCAAGCGCACTAAAACCACACGCTAAACCCGCCAACAAATAGGAAAAAATGATAGCGGGACCCGCCTGGGTCGCCGCAGCAATGCCGGTGAGCACGAAAATACCGGCACCAATAATGGCGCCCACGCCTAACATAGTAAGATCCATAGCGGTCAGACATCGGCGTAAATTGTGTTCTTCTTGAGCGTAAAATTTGAGTGGTTTTGTGGAAAATAATTTTCTTATAAAACTCATGCACTTCCTCGTTTTTGTATGACTAAAAGCAACAACGGTATAGCACCTAATTGAATAGCCAAAGAGAATATCACTAGAAATGGAATAGATAAATCATAAAGTGCGCCCATTATCACACTTCCTAAGAACCATGAAATCCCATAAATCATGTTAAAAATGCCATAGGCCGCGCCTCTTTTTTCAATCGGGGTCATATTCGCAATAATGGCCCGCATCAAAGATTCATGCGCTCCCATGCCAATACCCCACAACATCATGCCAAGGAGTGCCATAGGGTATGTACCTAAGAATACTAATGGCGCAAAAAAACATGACAACAAGGTCGCATAAATTAAAATAGAAAATCCATAACGATCATAGAGCGCTCCCAATAAGGGTGCCGTAATAATACTGACACCCATTGCGAGAGAGTATGAAATGGGAATCCAAATCATCGGCATCGTACCCACTTTGCCAAAGTGATAAGCCATTAATGGAAAATCGGCATAACCGGCTGCCACAAATGAAGCGCCAATAATGTATAACCAAAATGAGCGCTTCATATTGGGTTTTGTCCGCAGGGATTCTTTACCCGCTTGTAGCGCTTGCGGATTAGGATAAAGCCAACGAGCACAAACTAACGTCATTAAGGCAAGCAACGCCGGAATCAATAAAATAGCAAATGTGTATTGATAACTATTTTTATAATAAAGTACGCACGCTACAATCAATGGACCAAGCATGCCACCCGCACTATCTAATGCTTGATGTAAACCGAATCCCCATCCCATGCCGGTAATCTGACCCGCATGCGACAACATGGCGTCGCGAGCTGGCACTCGAATGGCTTTACCCATGCGCTCAACCATCAACAAAGTCGCCGCTACCCACCAATGCCCTGCGAGTGCCAGCAAAGGAACAACTAATAAATTACAAGCATAACCAATCATGGTAATGAGCCAGTATCTTGCGGTTCGATCAGCAAGATAACCCGATACCATTCGTAAGCCATATCCGACCAGCTCACCAAAACCCGCCACAAAACCTACCACCACCGCTTTTGCACCCAACATAGCAAGGAATGGGCCTGCTATACTTCGAGCACCTTCGTAGGTGATATCGGCGAAAAAACTCACAATCCCAATCATGACTATAAATTTTAAAGCGGCATTTTTTGAAATATCATTTTTCATCACAATATTATTCATTGAGGTTAACACCTCTGGTATCGGGTACAAAAAAGAAAACCACTAAGCCCGTCACCATTGCACTAATCACAATGTAAAAAGCGGGTGCCAATAAAAAATGGACTTTTGTAATTAGTAATTCACAAACAAAGGCGGCTGTTCCTCCGAAAATAGCGTTGCCTACATTATAGCCCAGTGATAATCCCGTATAGCGTGCAGGTAATGGAAAATTCTCAACGACAGCAACACAAGTGGTCGCTTGTTCTAATGAACTGGCGATCGTAATCAACGCCAAGAACCACAAAACAGAATAAGAAAATGTTCCTAATAAAAAATGAAATCCGCATACCGTGATCGTAATAATAAAAAATACATTAAATAGCAACATTTTGCGCCGACTAACTTGATCACAGATATATCCGGCGATTGGAACCAAAAAAATCATAGAACCAATATAACAAGTCATCAATGCGGAAGCGTGAGTCAAAGACAAATGCATACTCAACATTAAAAATGTTGGCATGTAAATAAAACTCAAGTAATAAAAAATACTCCCCATGCAAACCATGCCAATCGTTCGCAATATCTCTCGCTTATTATATTTGAATACAGTCTTAATGGGATTTTCAGCTAGCTGATGTGTTGCCCGCAGATGACTAAAGGCTTCAGTCTCCTGCATTTTAAGGCGCCCAAAATAAATACCTAACGACAAGAGACCACTTAAAATATAGGGAATCCGCCAACCGGCGGATTGAAAAAATGCATCGCTGAAAATAGAGCTGCAAGCGGTGCTAACGAGCGCCGCTAATAAAATACCTAAATTAGCGCCTGTGCCTGCGAGCGAGGTAATGGTCGCCCTCCATTTTGTGGGCGCAGACTCCGTTAAGTAGATAAGATTTCCGCTATATTCCCCACCCAAACTGATGCCTTGCCAAATTCGTATTAATACTAAAATGATAGGTGCCCAAAGATGAATGGAAGCATACGTCGGAATTAACCCGATGAGCAGTGTGGGTATGGAAATCATTAAGATGGATAAGCGAATCGTTTTCACTCGTCCGCGTTTATCGCCAAGATAACCAAATATCAAAGCGCCAATGGGTCGACACAGAAACCCAATGGCCAATACACCAAACGTCATAATGAGTGCTGCCTCAGGATCTTCTTCAGGAAAAAAAAGACGACTGAACAGCGGCGAAAAAATCGCGAACAAACCAAAATCATACCATTCCAGTACGTTACCGATACTACAACTGACAATGGATTTGATTCGCATTTAGTAGCCAATCGTCTCTGTGACTTTTCCCCGGAAAACATAATACGAATAGGATGTGTATCCCACTAGCATTGGCAATAATAATAAAGCACCAAATAACATAAATAACACCGTGGATTCCGGCGCTACCACTTGCCAAATAGTCAAAACATGTGGAATAAGATATGGAAAGGTACTAATACCAAATCCAAGATAAGCACAAACAAAGATACCAATTGCTAACCAAAATAAAATATATTCGGCGCGTTTATAAAGTGCATAGCCGAAGTACAGAATCATCAGACCCGTCACCAACGGCAACATCGCTAATTTATAAATATAGTTAGGGTTAAACCAAATGGCTCGTATTGAATCATCAACAAACGGCGTCCACAAGCTGATAATCATCAAAAAGAGGGTCACCACCAACAAACAAATTTTTGCAGCGTGATACATGCGTGCTTGCAACTCACCGGTTGTTTTACCAATGATCCAGGTCGCGCCTAACAGAGCATAGCCGAATAACAAAGCAAAGCCGCACGAAATATTAAATGGGGTAAATAATTCATAACTCAAGGTATTGGGTTCGCTGCCCAATTGAAAGCCTTTGACGAAAGTACCCAACACCAATCCCTGACAGAAACACACTAACGTGGAACTGACACAAAACAAGGCATCCCACCAAGGCAAGGATTTCTTCGCTTTTAAGCGAAACTCAAACGTAATCCCACGAAACAATAAACTCATGACCATCACAAAGATAGGCATATACAAAGCCGGCAATAACAAACTAAACGCTTGTGGAAACGCGCCATACAAAAAAGCGCCTCCTAAGACTAACCACGTTTGATTGCCGTCCCAAACCGGAAGCACGGTACTCACCATAATATCGCGCGCATGTCTGCCGGGAAAAAAGGGAAACAATATACCAATGCCCAAATCAAATCCGTCTAACAACACATACATCAAAACACAAAAGCCAATGACGAAAATACAAGCGACTGCTAAGACATCAATCATATCATTCCTCACTCTGGTTATTTTTCGCTTCCAATTTACCGATGATTGGAGACATATAAAAGAACGGCTGGTCTAGTAACTTTGTATCTTCGGAAGGGCCTGATTTGATGGCTCTTATAAAGAAGAGGAAGTAAAAATAACCAAAAATAATGCCGTAAACAAAGACAATAGAGAGAAAAGAAATAATCACTTGATGCAGTAAAATAGGTGAAAGCGCATCTGCTCTTTTCAGAAAATGATAAACAATCCAAGGTTGACGTCCAAATTCAGCAGTAAACCAACCCATAATAATCGATACAAATCCAATGGGTGATATCAATATACATAATTTTAAAAACCAAGTGTCTCGATACAGTTTACCTTTGTAGCGCAGTATTAAACCCAAAAATGCGACTAACAACATCAATAGACCTAACCCTACCATGATACGGAAACTCCAAAAGACTACCGCAACCGGAGGGCGCTCCGCAGCAGGCACGGATTTTAATCCCACCAGTTCACCGTTCCATTCATGTGTATTAATCAAGGCAGCGAGTTTAGGAATCGTAATGGCATAATCATTTTTTTCAGTTTTTGCATTAGGCCATGCAAAGAGAACCAAAGGCGCACCTTTTTGTGTATCCCAAATACCTTCCATTGCGGCTGTTTTCAGTGGTTGATATTCCAATACTTTCAGACCCACTTCATCACCCATCAATATTTGCAATGGCATCATAATGATTAATGACCACATGACAAAAGACAGGCAAGTTTTAGCAAAGGGAAGATGTTTTTTATTTAGCAAGTAGTAGGCTGATACGCCGCCGATGACTAAAAATGACGATATATAAGTAGAAAGTAGCATGTGAAGGTAGCGAGGAACGAAAGAAGGATTAAAAATCACGTCAACCCAATTGACTGCTTTAAAAATATGACCGTCAAAAACCGCACCTGCCGGTGTTTGCATCCATGAGTTAGCCGACATAATCCAGAAGGCGGATAAGGTGACACCAAACAGTGCTAACAGTGTTGATGCGTAATGCAATTTCGGATTAACACGATTCCATCCAAAAAACATGATTCCTAAAAAACCGGCTTCAATAAAAAATGCGGTTAATACTTCATAGGTAAACAAAACACCTAGCACACTACCGACTTGTCTGGTGAAATTGGCCCAATTCGTTCCAAGCTGAAATTCCATGACGATACCTGAGACAATGCCCATCCCAAAAGTTAATGCAAGAATTTTTGTCCAGAACATACAGATATTACGATAGTGGGGATTACGCGTTTTGAGCCAGGCACCTTCGAGTATCGCTATAAAGGTAATCAGACCAATACTGAAAGCCGGAAACAAGATATGAAAACTGATTGTAAAACCAAATTGAATACGCGAAATTGTATCTAGTAACATATTTACCACTCATCGTTTTGTCGGTTAAGAATCGAGCCCGTCTTTTTATTCAGCCTTATTGAGACTTTCATTTTTTAATTTAATGGCTCTTTTTTCATTATTTTTAAATAAATGAGATATCCCGCAGAGACGCCGACAATAATATAGAATAATCGTTGCAGAAAGCCTGTGCCGATGATTGTACCAATGAGATCAAAGCGAAACAGACCATACAGTCCAGTGTTAATACCTGCGATGAGAACGATGATTAAGGCGATGAGGCTGAGTAGTTTAGCGTTTGGCATACCATGCTCCTTCAATTTTAGACAGAATACAGAATGGATATCGGTTGCGAGTATTACTTATTATAATGCGAAATAGTATATCAAGAGATGACACCATCGTAATAGCGCTTCTTTCATTTTAAATCCTAAGTTAGAGCAAAAACTTCTCTGGGAATTCTGCTGAATTGCGCATTCACGACATTGGCGGCCGGGGAGATCTGTGTAAACTTCTGCCGCCCCCGCGCAGGTGCACTAATGCCTGGTAAATCTGTGTAAATTCTGTCTTCCCCATGTAGGCGCGCTCCATTCTAAAAACTACGCTAATATCAAAGTAAATACTCTTAAATTGACTGGGGTCCTGTCAGGGTAGGTTTACTTTTTTCGTGCTCGCTAAGGCTCCGCGCGTAAAAAGCAAACCTACCCTGCCACCCCGTTTTTTTATTTTCACTTCCACTTCGTGGAAGCGAAAAGAACATTTACAAAGAACATATTTACATTGGCCCATTGTACAAAGAACCCCGACGTAGCACAAAGATCAGTAGCACGGACTAAGACCCCCACGCTTTTTGTGGGGGTCTTAGTCCGCGAACCCCAGCTAAATCACACACATTCACTCGGCACATACGAATCAAAAATCCCCGCCATAATCATTAAAGCCTACTGATGTCACATTTTTGTCGTACAAATATAAAGTAATGTTGAGTTTGTACTAAAAATAAAGATTTCCAGAAATAGTTTCCCGCCTCCGCGGGAATGACAATGTCCTACAAAAGATAAGTGACATCCTACTTCTTAAGTTGGCGCCTATGCGCGCAGACGGGAAACTATTTCTTGAAGTCACTATTTTAGTAAAGCGCTGAGGTCGATTCTTTGTATTCTTTACAGATAACCGTACGCCCTCAGCATTTGAGCAAACTCTTTACCTTCTTCGCTAACGCTCTCATAACAATAGGTTTTGACATAATTTTGCAATACATGCTCATACTGTGGATGCATCAAAACAGACAAGATAGACTCAATTCGCTCTCTGTCAGCCATATTGCTATAGCGACAACGCTGAAACAAAATAGCGCCTAAAATCTCGGCCTTGCATGCATTACGTATAGTATCGCCATCACGAAAACTTTGAATGCAAAACTGCAGCGTGCGGTCTTTATTCCACTCGCGCCATTGTTGAAAGTAGTTCAAGGCCATGTTTTTGTAGTTTGAAATCTGACTCTGCGAATTATCAGACGACATCAATAATAAGAAAAAGATGGTAGGAATCGCCGCCTCAACGTTTGCCCAGGAACAATTGCCACTGATTTGCGCTTCAACCTTCAGCTCAGTAATCGGTTGCAGATTCAAAATCTGTGGTAAGTAGTCATTCACAAAGTCATCGGATTTTTTTTGATATAACAGATTTTTGGTAAATTCTTGCGTGAATTTTTGTGCTTGATCCACACGGTAGAAAACAATATTGTCATACAAGCGACTGTCCTCTCTGCGATCGCATTTTGCAAATATATTGCCGAGTTTAACAAAGGTAATCGCATGCCCTTCGTATCCTACTGGAATTAACAAAGGCTCATGATGAATCACTTGATCAATCTCTTGCATATGATCTTGCAAATTCACTCTATATTGCTGAAACTTGATGAGATACGAGGCACGCTCTAAGGAATTAATAACAACCTGAGTGACCTCTGAAAAACGACGTAATTTTCTGGCTGCAAAATGATTTTGAAACTGGGAAAGTGAATTGCCAATCACGCCCAAACTGAATTCCAAATAAAACCCTTCAAAGTCGATTTCAACAAAAGTATTTTTAGGATCAACAATATCCGCTGTACCCACTAATTCATAAACGTGACCTAGTAACTTGGTATTAATATAATCTTGCGCGAATGACAAATCTGCCCCGTATTTTTGCAGTAATTTTTTCATTTCGGGTTGATTGCGTAGCAAAGGCATCGTCAATACAGGTTGCCCGGCAAAAGTATAAGCGTTTGGGTTAGCTTGATATTGCAGGAGTAATTCAGCGAGTTTGATATTATTGTTTTCTGCTGCCCAGGTTAATGCCGTGCCACCAGTTGAATCTTGTAGATTCACATCCGCGCCATGCTGAATAAGCAATTTAGCCAATCCAATATTATCCGCAATAGCAGCCTCAATGAGCGGTGTAAAACCGTATTCATCGATTTGATTCAAATCAACGCCGTATTGTAAGATCGCTCTGACATTACTTTCGTTTTCATTGATGATTTCATCAGCAAGTGACATGGTTGGCATAAGAATCTTTTACCCTGGACGTGGTCTTGGATTGAATTTGGGTGTTGCGCGATTTTGTAATCGATTTTCGAGTTTGTTATCTAATGCATCTTTGACATCTTCATTAGTGTGCGCTTCGTTGATTGCCGCAATACCGACAACTTGTTTATCTATACCACTAAATTGCGCTTTATCACTGATCGGATGTTTTTTATATTTAGAAGAGCCTCCTGCTCCGCCACCACCGAGTCCTTTGCGAATCTGTTGCAGGACGGTCGGAGGAATATAGCGTCCATCTTTTTTGGCCGCCCTTTCATCGCGCGCCATTTTTTGCTTTTCAACACGACCTTTATGAATTTCTTTATGAACAGACAGCAGACGTTTAATTTCGGCCGCTGGTAATAAATCGTCTCGAGTAGGTCCAGACAACGGGTCTTTATAGCGAAACGCAATTTCGCCGGTACTGCCGCCCGTACCAGTGCCACCGGTGCTAGTACCGGTACCGATTTTATCGTCTTCTTCATTAATCAAATCTTTGGGAAGAAGATGCTTTAGAATATGATTTTTCTTCTCGTTTTTCGCCATATTTATCCTCGCCTTACGCTGGCTCTATTCTTATTAATTATAGCCACTTATCTCAATAATACTGCTTTAGAAGGGCTTATTATGACCGCATGGCTTTTTTTATCAACTCTTTCACTTTAGTACTGACTACCAATCGGCAAACCGTTGATATAATGACAAAACTGAAAGCCAAAATTTCCATATTATCTATGCCACTTAACATGTGCTTATTGTCGATGAGCAGGATGATAAAACTGATTGCCAGCGTCCAATTGCTGCCAGATTCTAGCAAATAAATAGTCCGCTTTTCGTGACGATATAATCTGTCATCTATCAGGTCCCGGATAACCTGTTTATGGAGTTCGTTCACAACTTATCCCCTAAAATAATTGATGAATAATTATACTTTAAATATTTCCGAATACCTAGCCAAGTCAGCTAAGAGCTTCTATAATTGGACAAATTTATTCATCTTAAGCAAAGGCAAGTCCGTCATGAACATTCTTTGCGTGATTCCAAGCCGTATTGGTTCAACCCGTCTTCACCGGAAACCCCTACTCTCTATTCAAGGTAAACCCATGATTCAATGGGTATATGAGAATGCTTCCCGCTGCAAAGCCTTAACCAAAGTCATCGTAGCAACTGACAGTAATGAAATTGCGGATGTGATTTACGCCTGTGGCGGTACCGTTGAAATGACGGATCCGAACTTACTTACCGGCTCGGACCGAGTTGCAACCGTTGCAAAAAAATTCCCCGAAATGAATGTCGTCATTAATTTGCAAGGTGATGAGCCCTTCATTCAGCCACGCATGTTAGAACAACTGATTGCCCCTTATTTAGCAGGGGAAGCACCAGACATGACAACTTTGGCGTATCCATTGGAGAAAACAAAATTCAATGAGCCTGGCGTTGTCAAAGTCATTACTGATGTAAATCAAAATGCGATTTATTTTTCTCGCGCGGCTATTCCTTATTTTCGTCATGATACGAAAGTGCCGGTCTATCATCACATGGGATTGTATGCTTTTCGTCGTGATTTTTTAATGCATTACAAAACGCTGAAACAAACACCGCTGGAATTAGCGGAAGCATTAGAGCAATTACGCGTGATTGAAAATGGCTACAAAATACGGGTTTGCCTCACGGAAGAAAGAACACTAGAAATTAATACACCAGAAGAATTCGCAGCTGCCCAGCATTTTGAATACGTCAGCTTATAAATGACTGAGGTCAGGATCATATCATTCCCCGTAAGTTCTCAAGCTCCTACGTACCGCTCTCAAACTCCTACGGTACCGAACCCCTACGTACCGTGGCTTGTCCACGGTACGTAGGGGTTCAGGAGCGGTGTACGTAGGGTTTGAGAACAGTACGCAGGAGCTCTCCGTGCTACATCACTGTTCTCTGTGCTACGTCGTAGCTCTCTATGCTATGAGTCAATGGTTTTAATAGTCATGGGTAATGATAGGATCAGGGTAGGCTTACTTTTTTCGTGGGAGCATAAGCGTAGCAGCGTAAAAAGCAAACCTACCCCGACACCTCATTTTTGTGTCACTTCCACTCTCGTGGAAGTGACTGGATAAGCATTCTTACTAAACTAAATTTTCAGTTTGCAAATAATCCGGCACAACGCATTGCCAGTGATATCTCTCTTCAATTTTATCTTTTAACGATTTCGCCGCTTCAGGTTCACCGTGAGTAATGAAAATCTTACGTGGGTGATGATTGAAATGCGATAACCAATCTAAAATTTCTTCATAGTCAGCATGAGCAGACATATTACTCAAAACTTTGACTTCTGAATTAATTGGAATGGTTTGTCCAAATACTTTAATGGATGCTTTACCATTAATCATATCCGCGCCGCGTGTGCCTGCCGCTTGATAGCCTGCAAATACAATGGTGCTCTTCTCATCGGGGGCAAATTTCTTGATGTGATGCAAGACGCGTCCGCCTTCCAACATCCCACTGGCTGAAATGATGATCTTAGGCGTAGTAATTTCATCAATCGCTTGTGACTCTTCTTTTGAGTTCACATAAATGGGAACTTCACAAACTTCACGACTCAACTCAGCACTCAAACGATGTAATTCATGGTATTTCACAAATAACTGTGTCGCATTATTCGCCATTGGACTATCTAAATAAATAGGCACATTCGGAATGCGATTTGATTTTTTTAACAAATACATGAGATACAATAAATGCTGCGCACGACCCACAGCAAAAGCTGGGATAACGACAGTACCCTCTCGCGCAATGGTTCGCGTAATAATATCCGCCAACTCATCCAGCGGATCAATTTTTTTATGTAAACGATTACCGTAAGTGGATTCCAGCACAATATAATCTGCTGCCTGCATGATAGCGGGTGGATGCATGATGATATCGTTTGGTCTGCCCAAATCACCTGAAAATAACAACGTCGTGCCATAATGTTTAAATTGCACGAATGTCGCGCCTAAAATATGGCCTGCAGGAATCAAAGAAATGTAGGTATCTTCATCCAATTTGTATTCTTTGCGAAAAGGAATAGGATAAAGCAATGGCAGCGCATTCAAAGCATCTTGTTGTGTATAGAGAGGCAATGCGGGTTTATGTTTTGAATAACCATGCTTATTTAAAAATTTGGCTTCTTCTTCTTGTAAATAACCACTGTCCGGTAACAACACGGCGCATAAATCTTTGGTCGCACTGGAGCAATATACTTTGCCTTTAAATCCATTCTTGATTAGCAGCGGCAAATAACCCGTATGATCAATATGGGCGTGGGTTAAAACAACTGCATCAATGGTTTTAGGGTCAATAGGAAATTTGTTCCAGTTGCGCAAGCGTAATTCTTTCAATCCTTGGAATAAACCACAATCAATCAGAATTTTTTTGGTGCCTATCGTGACGAGAAACTTAGAACCGGTGACTGTGTTGGTTGCGCCTAAAAAAGTTAATTTCATTCAATTTCCTTATCTATATGTTTTTTAACCAGGTGATTCAAAAACTACGTGACTCTTTCTAACTCTGTTTGCAATTCTGCGATTGCTGTAAACAAATCCGCGACTAAACCATAGTCTGCTATTTCAAAAATAGGTGCGTCGGGATCATTATTAATAGCGACAATGACTTTACTGTCTTTCATGCCAGCTAAATGTTGAATCGCACCTGAAATACCAATAGCGATATAAAGATCAGGCGCCACCACTTTTCCTGTTTGTCCAACTTGTGAATCATTCGGTGCAAACCCTGCATCCACTGCTGCGCGAGATGCGCCGATGGCCGCACCTAACTGATCTGCCAGCTTTTCCAGTAGTTTAAAATTTTCTGCGCTTTTTAAGCCACGACCACCAGCAATAATAATACGTGCAGCGGTCAGTTCAGGACGTGCGGATACATGAATTTCTTCACTCACAAACTCTGAAAGATCATTTTGGACAGATTTTGTTACGATTTCGATAGGTGCTGAACTGTCGCTTTCAGTAGTGGGTTGAAATGCGGTAGTGCGTACGGTCAATAGTTTAATAGGATCTTTTGATTGGACTGTGGCCAATGCATTACCCGCATAGATAGGACGCACAAAAGTATCATCCGCCACAATTTTAATGACATCGCTTATCATCGCTACATTCATTAAGGCGGCGACGCGCGGTAAAATATTTTTTCCGAAAGTAGTCGCGGGCGCTAAAATATGTGTATAAGCTGCGCCAAGTTCGGCAATGACTGGTGCAATATTTTCGGCTAATTGATGGGTGTATTCTTTCGCATCCACTGCTAAAATACGTTTGGCACCCTTGATTTTAGCTGCTGCCTGATTCACTTTATCGCAATTATCACCTATCACTAAAATATCAACCATGTCTCCCAATTGCAGTGCAGCCGCCATGGTTTGATAAGTTGCTCGCTTCAATGCTTGTTGATCATGCTCTGCTATCACTAATATTGTCATGTTAGCACCTGCGCATCGTTTTTTAATTTCTGCACCAGCTCAGCAACGCTTGCCACTTTGGTCCCAGCCATGCGTTTTTCTGGAGCTGTCACTTTCAGTATTTGTAAACGAGATTCAATGGCGACGCCCAATTCTTCGACCGGTAGAACCACAATGGGTTTTTGCTTCGCTTTGACAATATTGGGTAACGATAAATATCGGGGCTCATTCAATCGCAAATCCGTAGTGATCACCGCAGGCAGTTTGAGAGAAAGTATTTCGAGACCGCCATCGACTTCGCGGGTCACGATGGCGCGTTCGTTTGCGATGTCGAGCTTGGAAGCAAAAGTGCCTTGAGGCCAACCCAGCAAACCTGCCAGCATTTGACCGGTTTGATTACTATCATCATCAATAGCTTGTTTGCCAAGAATAACTAAACGAGGTGATTCACGCTTGACGATCGCTTGCAAAATAGTAGCGGCGGCGAGGGATTGAATGTCAGCTTCGGTCTGCACCAAAATGCCGCGATCGGCACCCATTGCTAATGCGGTGCGTAAGGTCTCTTGATTGCCAGTAGCGCCAATCGATACCACAATAATTTCCGTGGCGATGCCTTTTTCTTTTAATCGAACCGCTTCTTCGACAGCGATTTCATCAAATGGATTCATCGCCATTTTGACATTCGCTGTTTCTACGCCTGTTTGATCTGCTTTGATGCGGATGTGAACTTTATAATCAATGACTCTTTTTACCGCGACCAAAATCTTCATGTCGCCTCCATTTTCCATTACTGCATCTATTTCCATTTTTGTGTAGTATCCATGATTCGGAATGTTTTTTAAAGAAAAGGAATGCAATATGGAAATAAAAAATTGTGCAGCCATTGTCAGTGGCGGCGCATCTGGCATGGGTGCTGCTACCGCAAAAATGCTGAGCGCTGCTGGCGCTAAAGTGGCGATTTTTGATGTGAATATGGATGCCGCCCGCGCTTTTGCTTCCGAGATTAATGCACTTCCTTTCCAGTGTGATGTCACCCAAGAAGACAGCGTCATACAAGCTGTTGCTGATGCAGAGAAAGCCCATGGCGCTGCAAGAATTTGTATCAATTGCGCGGGGATTGTAAAAGGACGGCGCATTGTGAACCAGCAAGGACCTATGCCTCTCAGTGAATTTCGCGAGGTCATTGAAGTCAATTTGATTGGCACATTCAATTTGATGCGAATCGCAGCCAGTCAAATGCAAGGATTGTCCATCTTGGGTGATTCCGAGGAGCGAGGCATTATTATTAATACCGCATCGGTTGCGGCTTACGAAGGTCAAATCGGTCAAGCGGCTTACAGCGCTTCCAAAGGTGGCATCGTCAGTCTCACACTTCCTGCTGCGCGCGAGTTAGCACAGTTTGGCATCCGTGTGGTGACTATCGCACCGGGCTTGGTGGATACACCGATGTTTCAAAAAATCCCTGACGCAGCACGCGCTGCTTTGATTACCAATGTCCCTTTCCCACACCGCTTAGCCAAGCCCGAAGAATACGCAAAACTGGCTTTGCATATTATTGATAACCCCATGATCAACGGTGAAGTGATTCGTTTAGACGGTGGATTACGGATGCAGGCAAAGTAAATAATTTGTTATAATGCCTCCATTCATCAGTATCACTCGAATTTCGAGGAAGCAATGATCAAGCGGGTTTGGCTTTTCATAGCCACTAATTTTTTAATCATGTTAACCATTTATTTCATGATTCAATTATTCGGGTTAGATTCCGTTATTAAAGAGCACGGTATACGTTACTCCTATTTAGCGATCGTCTGCGCTATTTGGGGTACGATCGGCGCGCTCTTGTCGCTCTTTCTCGCAAAATTTATCACAACGATGTTATTAAAAATTAAAATCATTCGCCCCGCATTCGCTAATACGACCGAACGTGAACTACTCGATATCGTCTATCGACATGCTCGTGCAGCTGGCTTGACTGCGCTACCTGAAGTCGGTATTTATCGTTCCCCTGAATTAAATGCTTTTGCCATTGGACAGACTCGGAACAAAGCGCTATTAGCCATTTCATCCGGTTTACTCATTAATATGCAACGGCACGAAATGGAAGGTGTTATTGCACATGAAATTTCACATATTGCGAATGGCGATATGGTGACACTGACGCTCATTCAAGGAATACTGCATGCTTTTGTACTCTTTTTAACGTCGATCATTTCTTATGGTATTTCTTTGTGCTTAGCGTTACGTCGTGGGCATGAAAAAGAAAATGTCCGAATTTCCATGCTAAGCTATAGGCTGCTGACAATGATGCTTTCTTTTTCTTTTACTTTTCTAGGCAGTCTTATGGTAAGTGCTTTTTCAAGACAACGAGAATTTTTGGCGGATGCAAGTAGCGCGGAATTAGTCGGTCGCGATAATATGGTTGCCACATTACGTAAGTTACAAATCGCCAATGAATTAGAAGAGGATCAACCGTCATTACTCACCATTTTTAAAATGACACGCAGACCTCATGTATTGAACCTGTTTTCTACCCATCCAACTATAGAAAAACGCATAGCACACTTGATGCGAACCCCTAAATTTAAAAGGTGATTCTTGCTTTATGGCTATTTTTGCACGCTTAAAACAAATCTTACTGGGTGATCCACTGAATCCATTCAGTCCCAATATTTTACGCCACGTTTCATTGATTGCATTTATGGCGTGGATTGGTCTCGGTGCTGACGGTTTATCATCTTCGTGTTACGGTCCTGAAGAAGCATACATCGCACTAGGGGCACTCAATACGCATCTGGCTTTATATATCGCAATTGCGATGGCGGTGACTGTTTTTATTATTTCACTTGGCTACAACCAGGTCATCGAATTATTTCCCAGCGGCGGCGGTGGTTACAAAGTAGCAAGTCAATTACTCGGTTCTTATTTTGGCTTGATTTCAGGTGCCGCGCTCATTGTGGATTACACTCTCACGATTACCGTGTCTATTGCCAGCGGGATGGATGCGGTCTTCAGTATGTTACCGCATTGGACTTTTGAATATAAATTACTAGTTGAATCGCTGACTATTCTTTTTCTGCTTGGTATTAATTTACGCGGCATGAAAGAATCCATCAAATTCTTATTGCCGATTTTTGTTGGCTTTTTTATCGTGCACGTGTTGTTGATTGTTTATGGCATTGCAGCACAAAGTAAAGGCTTGCTACCGCTTATCCCAGACACCTTGCAGGAAACAAAACAACTTGCTAGTACCATGGGCTGGTTTCCTTTACTCGCCTTGATGTTGCATGCTTATTCCTTAGGCAGTGGTACTTATACTGGGTTGGAAGCCGTTTCCAATAACGTCAATCGCTTGACCGAACCACGTGTTAAAACAGGAAAGTGGACCATGTTTTACATGGCGCTTTCGCTAAGTTTTACGGCTGGCGGTTTTATTTTGCTTTACCTGCTCTGGCAGGCAAAACCAATGGCGGGCCAAACACTCAATGCTGTAGTGTTTCATTCTATTTTAGGAGATTCACCTTTTGGTAAAGTGGCATTAGTGATTACGCTCGCGCTGGAAGCAGGGTTGCTTTTTGTTGCGGCGAATACAGGATTTTTAGGTGGGCCAAGTGTGTTGGCCAATATGGCGGTCGATGGCTGGGTGCCTTCGCGCTTTCGTCATTTATCAACCCGTCTTGTGATTCAAAATGGCGTGATTGTTTTTGGTATTTTTGCTTTGGCAATCTTACTGCTAAGCCGAGGAAGAGTCTCTTGGCTAGTGATTTTATATAGTATTAATGTATTTATTACCTTTTCCTTATCACTGCTGGGTCTTTGCGTTTATTGGGCGAAACAAAGAAGTAAAGCCTCTCCCAATTGGGCATTTCGCTTATCTTTTTCATTTTTTGCCTTTGTCATCACCAGCAGTATTTTATGTGTGACATTAACAACGAAGTTTCGTTCAGGTGGTTGGGTAACGGTATTAATTACATGCGCGGTCATTGCTTGTTGTTTACTGATTAAAAAACACTATCGCGCATTGACTAAAAAATTGAACGATTTAGATGCAGAACTAAAACAACCCATCGCCGTAAACAACTTATCGCCGCTTCCTATCGACTCACAACTGCCAACCGCCGTGATTTTAATTGGTAAAAGTTCTGGCATTGGTATGCATACTTTACTGTGTGTATTGCGAATGTTTCCCCGCCATTTTAAAAACTTTATTTTTCTCAGTGCTGGCATTGTCGATGTAGGCAGTTTCACGGGACAAGCTGCATTGATGCAAATGCAACATGAAGTCAATGACATGCTGCGGTATTTTGTCGATTACTGTCATCAGTACGGTATCGCCTCGCAAGCCTTAGCGGCGTATGGCACAGACACGGTGGAGGAATTAAGCAAGTTATCAGAAGAAGTCGGCAAAAAATTTCCTAACTGTATCTTCTTTGCCAGCAAACTCATTTTTGAAAATGAAAACTGGATTACCCGGTTTCTTCATAACGAAACAGCCATTGCCTTGCAACGGCAGCTGCATTTGCAAGGTAAGGAGTTGGTCATTCTGCCAATGCGGATTTAATCTTATTTAAGGTGTTAACTCAAGGAGGGGGATCATCTTATTCCAGCTCCAAACACCACATCCCTGTGGTTAACGCCGCCATCCATGGCGGCGAGTCGCTTACATAAGATGATCCCCCTCCTTGAGTTAACGCTGTTTTTATATTTTTAAAGAAGTTCTCCTAAGCATTTTCATTGAACTAAAGCGCGCTAAAGAGCATCGAGCATCGCCATTTAGAGCACTAAGCAATCCGGTTAAATTTAAAATGCCACTGAAGACGCATAGATAGTATTTTACCGGTCTTAAATCAACAAAATACCAATAGAGAAACCGCTTGTAAAAAATATAAAATAGCGTTAGCTCAAGGAGAGGGATTATCTTATGGAAGCGACTCGCCGCCATGGATGGCGGCGTTAACCACAGGGATGTGGTGCTTGGAGCTGGAATAAGATAATCCCTCTCCTTGAGTTAACACCTTCCCCCCCCCAGTCACTAGTCAGATTGATTACGGATTTCCCCAACAACCCCTAAACTAGAAATAATAGCGATGAAAATCGGAAACGATAGGCTAAGATAAATATTGCTGGCATGTAATCCCAGCATTTTAAACACAACAGTTTGAACAAACAAAGTTAACAAACTAATTAGGATGATAAACACAATACAGGCTAGCCAATAATACACTTCCGGCAAATTATTTTTAAATAAACTGGGATTTCGCAAAGCTTTAGGAAACTTTTTCACCAGCCATAATACGGCAGCCTGACGCAAATGCGGTTTGTCCACCCAATCCATCAATACATAATATCCATCGAGTTCCTGCAAAGGGCTTAACATTCGAAACGCATTAATATAAGTATAAAGCGCAAAAAACCATAAAAAAGCTTCAACATAAGGGTTAGCAATGAGCAATATTAAAATACTCGCCACACCAGCCACTAAGGTATCAGTAAATACACCAGCGAGATTAACAACAATACGTGGGCCTCGCGTGCTCAGCCACATATCTGATGTATCAGTAAAAGCCACTGGACTCATCCAATACCAACCCACACCCATATAATGCACTTCATAACCAAATGATTTAGTGGCAAACGCATGCCCTAATTCATGCAAGGCAACAGACAATACTGTGCAAGGCACCAGCCATACAAATATCCACCACACGTGCGGCATGATTTCAAAGGTATCAATAGTACTGCCAGTATTAGCGAGAAAAATGACAAATCCTGTCACCGCCAATAGACTCATGAGAATTTTGCCCATTTTACTAAAAAGCAGATAGATGCCTTTATTATAAACCTGCGTGAGCCAACCGTCGGCATCACCAAAAGCATACTGAAATTCTAGTAGTTGGCGTAAACGCTTCGTCACGCGCGTGAAATGGGATTGTCTGCCTTCGGCAGATTCATCCACCACGGCGAGATTTGAGATAAACCGCGCTTTTGCCAGTTTAGATAACAATGCCGCAACAATATCAGGCGCAAAAGTATTAAATTCATTAGAAAGCGCCATCGTAATGGCATGCATCGTTTTTTTACCGTCAAGTTGCTCCCATATAAACCAACCCTCTGTGGAAAGCTTAAAATAGCTGCCATTATCTGGATTTTTGAGGATGACTATTGATTGCCCATCTGCGGTAATGCGATGGTGTGCGCTGACATGAGGATTGCGAAGAGGTCGGCTACGATCCACCATTAAGGTCATGAACATTTTCGCCACGTTCTCTTCAGACTCAATCAACTCTGATAAATGTTTATGTTTTAAAACCAGTAATTCACATTCATCCATCGCACGCGCGGTGGCATTGCGTGGATCATGCGTAATGAGTGTGGCCTCTCCAAACAAAGTCCCTGCTTTTAAGGTTGCCAAAGCGTGTTTTGTGCCATCTTCTTCTGCGGCTTCAATTTCCACATGACCCGATCGAATCAAATAACAACTATCGCCTTTTTCACCCTGCTGAAAGATCACAGTACCTGGGGCAATTTGAATCTCTTCGACCTGAGTGGCCAGCCATTGCGTACGTTCGTATGAAAGCTTCACAAAAGGCAAAGACTGCTTAATTAATCGAACACGTAACATTTGCGTGGCAGCCGCATACATTTTAGTTTGAAGATGTGAGTGAGCCTGAAGAAAAAGATGCAAGCTTTTTAAATCAATACTCAACACTTTCACTTTGGTGGTCGCAGTCACCGTGGCAGTACGTTTACCCGTTGTTGAAAAAAAACCGGTATCATTCAATCCAATAGCATCGCCAGGTCCAATCACAGCCAGGGGCGCAATGTTCACTCGATTTTTTTTCAAGTGTTTTTTGACCATGACCTGGTGCGTCACTTCCGCTTCACCACTGACGAGTATGTACACACGATCGACTAATTCGTCTTCCACCACAATAAATTGTCCAGGGGAGTAAGTCTCTTCTTGCATTAATGAAGCTAATTCTTTGGCCTCTGATGGTTTTAACATAGAAAAGCAGACTAGCTCTTTAATCAAAACTTGGCGCTCAGCTAGGCTTACCGACATCTTCTCTATACCCTCTGGCATAAAACTTCCCTTACGTTCTAACAAAATGAATTATCATAGTAACATGATCTACTGCCTGCATTTTAGAGATAATTTGAAAGAAAAAGACAACACAAACGCATTTTTTAAATCCAAAAATCATCATCGATTCAGTATCTTACTATATGGTTATTTTTGCTTAAAATATCAGGTGCATTCCAAAAAAGTAGGTCGTCATTGCGAGCGAGAGCGAAGCAACCCAGGCTTTAATGCCTATTGAATAATGTCTCCAAGTGTAATAAAGAGACATTTAAACCTGCGTTGCTTCGCTCTCGCTCGCAATGACGGTCTGCGGCATCCTATAATCTCTAACAGTGAATAATTTGGTTCCAAATAGCGAGACTATGATGCAGATTTTCTATTTCAACGTATGTTATGATGACTCGTTAAAAAAATCACAAAAAGGAAAGTGCATGAGCACCCTCGAAGACGTGCTAACGGAATGGCAAAACAATCTTTACTTCAAACAAGAATTCAAAAAAAATCCAGAGAAAGCACTGGCTAGTGCAGGTCTCACACTCAGTCAAGAAGATCTTCTCAAAATTAAATCCATGTTAAAAATATCAGACGATGAGACTGGCAACAAAAGTGATGAATTAGATAAACGCATTAATAAATAAGACACGGTCAGGTGCTTTCACCTTTTATTAATAAAAGTTATGATTCTATTTCGCATTCCATCCACCTTTTTATTGGAGATAAATCATGCAGAATGACTCTGTAGTGATTGTTGGTATGGCGCGTACCCCACAAGGAAAATTACTGGGTACGCTGAAAGATCTCTCGGGCAATCAGCTAGGAACAATTGCCATTAAAGCAGCCATGGCACGCGCCGGTATTCAGCCTAGTGCTATTTCCGAAGTGTTGATGGGTTGTGTATTACCCGCCGGCCAAGGCCAAGCACCCGCCAGACAAGCCGCATTAAACGCGGGCCTTCCCCCTGTTACTAGCTGTACCACGATTAACAAAGTCTGTGGTTCAGGCATGAAAACCGTCATGATCGCTCATGATGCACTAGCGACGCAAAACAATGCGATTTTTATCGCTGGCGGAATGGAAAGCATGAGCAATGCGCCTTATTTATTATTAAAAGCGCGCCAAGGTTATCGCTTAGGCCACAGTGAACTGATTGACCACATGCAATGGGATGGTCTTGAGGACGCTTATGATCGCGGTCGTTCAATGGGTTATTTTGCCGAGATATTTGCTAAGGATTGGGGATTTTCGCGCAAAGAACAAGATGAATATGCCATGCGTTCTCTTCTCCGGGCACAAGACGCTATTCGGGATAATAAATTTTCAAATGAAATCACACCCGTCACTATTTCATCTAAACAAGGTGATAGCGTAATTCAAACCGATGAACATCCAGGTAGTGTCAAAATAGAAAAAATCCCATTATTGCAACCCGCGTTTATGAAAGATGGCACCATCACTGCTGCCAACTCTTCATCCATTGCAGATGGGGCGGCAGCGGTCGTCTTAATGCGAGCAGAAAATGCTGAAAAACAAGGCATCAAACCCTTAGCTCGGATTGTGAGCCACAGCTCTTTTGGTAAAAAACCGGAAGAATTCACCTCCGCACCGATTGATGCTATCCGTCATCTCATGACAAAAATTGGCTGGACCATGGAGCAGGTGGATCTTTTTGAAATTAATGAAGCCTTTGCTGTGGTCACTCTGGCTGCAATGCGTGAATTAAAAATCCCGGCTGAAAAATTAAATATTCATGGCGGCGGCTGTGCACTCGGTCATCCTATTGGCGCAACAGGCACCCGCATTATCGTCACGCTAATTGCTGCCTTACAACAGTATGGGTTAAAACGCGGCATCGCTTCACTTTGTATTGGTGGTGGTGAAGCAACCGCTATCGCCATTGAAATACTCTAAATCAGTTTGAAGGAAATAGTATGGCTCGTGAAAGAATGGATTTTGATGTCATTATTATAGGCGCGGGCCCTTCCGGACTGTCGGCTGCGATTCGTCTGGCACAACTCGGTCAACAACTAAACGTGGCGCTATCGATTTGCGTTTTGGATAAAGGAGCAGAAGTAGGCTCGCATATTTTGTCCGGCGCCGTATTGGAGCCGCGTGCGCTTAATGAATTGATTCCTGACTGGCAACAGAAAAATGCCCCCATCAATACGCCTGTGATAAAAGATGAATTTAATTTATTAACCGAAAAAAAATCGTATCAGCTCCCGACTCCGCCACAAATGCACAATAGTGGGAACTACATCATTAGTCTCGGAAAATTATGTCGCTGGCTGGCAGAGCAAGCAGAAAGTTTAGGCGTTAATATTTTTTCAAGCTTTGCTGCAACCGATATTTTATATGAGGACGATCGTGTTGTGGGTGTGATAACGGGTGACAAAGGCGTTGATAGAACGGGTCAGCCAACCTCACGATATCAACCAGGCATGGAACTTTTTGCCAAGCAGACTTTTTTTGCGGAAGGGTGTCGTGGATCACTGACGAAAAAACTGATAGAAAAATTTCATCTTCGCGAGGGAAAAGACCCGCAAACTTATGGTTTAGGCATTAAAGAACTCTGGGAAATTCCAGAAGAATTGCATCAACCAGGTTTAGTCTCACATTCCATTGGCTGGCCATTAGATAATGCCACTTATGGTGGTTCGTTTGTTTATCATTTTGAAAAAAATCTGATTGAAATTGGATTCATCGTGGGTTTAGATTATCAAAATCCCTTCATGAATCCTTATGAAGAATTTCAGCGATTTAAATCGCATCCAAGTATTTGTCGTTTACTGGAGAAGGGCAAACGCTTGGCGTATGGCGCGCGAAGTTTAAATGAAGGCGGTTATCAATCCATTCCCAAGCTGAGCTTTGCTGGGGGCTTATTAATAGGTTGCGCGGCGGGTTTTTTGAATGTGCCAAAAATCAAGGGCATTCATAATGCGATGAAATCCGGCATGGTTGCAGCGGAAAGTGTCTTTTCGCTTCTTAAAGAAGAACAAATCAGTGAATGTGAATCTTATCCTGACAACATGCAAAAATCCTGGGTATGGAAAGAATTATATGAAGCCAGAAATTTACGCCCTGCTTTTACTTATGGCTTGTGGCCCGGTTTGATTTATGCGGCGATTGATACTTATATTTTCCGTGGTAAAGCACCATGGACTTTTCATAATCATGCCGACCATTTGCAATTAAAAAAAGCGGCGGATTGCAAAAAAATAGATTATCCAAAACATGACAATAAAGTCACCTTTGATTTATTGACCTCTCTTTATCTGGCGAATGTACAATATGAAGAGAATCAACCGTATCATTTAAAATTAGCTAACCGTCAAGTGGCAATTGATGTTAATTATAAATTGTATGACTCCCCTGAAAAACGCTATTGCCCGGCGGGGGTTTATGAAATTATTTTTACGCCGGAAAATACTCCCAGACTAATGATCAATGGGGGGAATTGTATTCATTGTAAGGCTTGTGATATTAAAGATCCGACACAGAATATTACCTGGACACCTTCGGAAGGGGGGAGTGGGCCTACATATGAGATGATGTAAACGGATTGGGGTTCTGTCGGGTCATATCATTACTCCTAACTATTTACTCATAGCACAGAGACTCCGATGTACACAGAGTACTCCAATGCACGCAGAGTACTCCGGCGTAGCACAGAAACCCTATGTACCGTGGCTTGTCCACGGTACGTAGGGGCTTGAGAACTTACGGGGAATGATATAGTCATGGTAGGTTTACTTTTTTCGTGAGAGCTATGCTCCGCGCGTAAAAAGCAAACCTACCATGACACCCTGTTTTTTTAATTTCATTCTCGCTACGCTTGAATGAAGAATGATTAAACAATTATTTTTTAAGGAAGCAAAACGGATGATCGCTCTCCTCATGGCCAAGCACGCCGATCTCTTCCAGCGTAAACAGATCTTTCAAAATATCGTAGCTGGAATTATTGTTGGGGTAGTGGCTTTACCGCTTGCAATGGCGTTTGCTATTGCAAGTGGCGCGAAACCAGAACAAGGACTTTATACCGCCATTATTGCCGGGCTTCTTACCTCTGCTTTTGGTGGCAGTCTAGTTCAAATTGCAGGGCCTACCGGGGCATTCATTGTTATTCTGTCTGGCATTACGGCGAAATACGGGATAATAGGCCTTCAAGTTGCCACTGTCATGGCGGGCGTTATGTTGTTCCTCATGGGATGGGCGCGATTAGGCAATGCCATTCGCTATATTCCAACACCAGTGATTGTGGGATTTACAACAGGCATAGCTGTCATTATTTTTGTGGGACAATGGCAAGATTTTTTTGGTTTACCGCCTATCGCTCACAGTCAATATTTTCATGAAAAATTATGGCTTTTATTCCATGCTTTTGCTCACTTGAATCTCAATACTACGGCACTAGCGCTTTTTAGTCTGTTTTTAATGTTGATTTCGCCTTTTTTTCTAAAGCGCGTACCAGCACCTTTAATCGCAATGGTCATTGCCACTGTATTACAATCTGTATTTCATTTTAAAGGCGTAGCGACAATTGGAAGTGCGTTTGGTGGAATTCCTCAAGGCTTGCCGACCTTTCACGTACCTACTATTTCCGCGCATCTTATCTTAGCGTTAATAGGGCCTGCGTTTACTATTGCGATGCTAGGAGCTATTGAATCATTACTTTCTGCTGTGGTAGCAGATGGCATGTCAGGAACGCGACACAACTCCAATCAAGAGTTAATGGGGCAAGGCGTATCTAATATCGTTGCGCCGTTTTTTGGTGGATTTGCCTCAACGGGTGCCATCGCACGGACAGCAACGAATATCCGCAATGGCGGTACCAATCCGATCGCTGGTATAACGCATTCAGTCACGTTAATTCTCATCATGTTGTTACTGGCTCCTTTGGCGTCGAATATCCCGCTCTGCGCGCTGTCGGCTATTTTGTTTGTGGTCGCTTATAACATGAGTGAAATGCATCGCTTTGCGCACATCATTGGCCATGCACCACGCAGTGATATTTTGATTTTGTTACTGACATTTTTTCTGACGGTTTTTGTGAATCTGGTGGTGGCGGTCAATATTGGCGTCATATTAGCTGCTCTCATTTTCATGCATAGAATGGCGCAAACGGTGAATGTTGAATCTATTGATGAAAGAAAAATTGCGGATGAGATGGAACAAGAACATTTCATTCTACCGAGTGATGTGGTGATTTATTCGATTAACGGGCCATTGTTTTTTGGGGCAGCTGAGACTTTTGAACATACCATGATTAGCATTCATGCGAGCATTAAAACGGTCATCATACGCTTATCGGCTGTGCCGTTGATTGATGGCACTGGCCTTGAAGCATTGGCTGATATGATCGAGCAATTTCAAAAACGACATATTCGGATTATTTTATGTGAAGCGACCCCCAAAATTCTAAGCCGTCTGCATCGTGCGAAGATTGATAAATTAGTCGGGCAGAATTGCATTTTTGATCGTCTCAGTGATGCTATCTCTGAAGTCATGAAAAAATAAATGGTTTTAAAAACACTATTTTCGCCAGAGACGTAGATTAATCCGCGCGACTCGCGACTCCTGTCACTCTCGTCACTCTTATCACTCTACGTCCCGCGGCTTGTCCGCGGGATCCAGAGCTAGTCATAAAGAGCTTACCGGAACGACAAGCCATGCTGCAATTTCAATATTATCCAGAGTTAGATTTATTCACTGATGACAAGAAACTTCCGCTTTGGTAGAGACTTCAACATTAATCCCAAGACGCTGCAATAACGCCCGATCTTTTTCCGCTTCAGGATTCGCTGTCATTAAAAGTTTAGCGCCATAATGAATGGAATTCACCCCAGCTAATATACACATAGCTTGTAACTCATCAGACATACTAGTACGACCAGCCGATAAACGAATACGCGCATGAGGAAACATAATTCGCGCCACAGCAATAGTTCTCACCAGTTCAAAAGGATCAATGACTTCTGCATTTTCAAGTGGTGTGCCTGGAACAGGTACTAATCGATTAATTGGCACGCTTTCCGGTTGAGGGTCTAAATTAGCGAGGGTCAACAACATCCCAGCGCGATCTTCACGCTGCTCGCCCATGCCGACAATACCGCCACTACAAACTTTAATTCCCGCGTCGCGGACATTTTGTAATGTCTCTAAGCGGTCATCCTGGGTACGTGTCGTGATGATTTTTTCGTAATAACCGGGTGAAGTATCAATGTTATGATTATAGTATTCTAAACCAGCTTCTTTTAACGCAGAGGCTTGGGTTTCACTTACCATCCCTAAAGTCACGCAAGATTCCAACCCTTGTGAAGTCACTTCTTTAATTAATGCGCTAATCGCCGGCACATCTCTGTCTTTTAATTCACGCCATGCAGCACCCATACAAAAACGCGTCGCACCCGCTTCTTTTGCTGCGGCAACCTGCTCGCGCACGACTTCAACGCTTAACAACTTTTTGGCTTTCACGCCAGTGTGATAACGCGCAGCCTGAGGACAATAATGGCAATCTTCAGGACAACCACCATCTTTAATATTTAAAAGCGTGCTGAGTTGCATCGTGCCGGTTGGATGAAATTCACGAGCCACTGTTTGTGCTTGATACATTAATTCCGGCATCGGCAAATCAAACAACTGCAGCACTTCTTCGGCAGACCAGATTTTTTTTAAGTTCGCAGCAGGAACGGATTGCGCTCTTTCAATTATTGCTTCTCTCATGCTATAACTCCTTGGATTTCTTCAATGACAATATCGTAAGCGCCCCGTAGCTCAGCATCAGTGATGCAATAAGGCGGCAGAAAGTAAATAACATCCCCCAACGGACGGAGGAGCAAACCCCGATCAACGAATCTTTTTTGCAATTGACGGCTATTTTGTGAAGCATAACCACCTAAATTGAAGTCGAAAGCAGCAATCGTACCACAGTAACGTGGCTTTTCTATACCCGTCAACAACATTAAACGCGCCAACTCTTCATGATGCGTTTTTTCAATGCTAAGCCGTTTATCAGCTGATTGGTGTAGTAATTTCATGGAAGCTAATGCAGCGGCACAACCTAATGGATTAGCAGAATAAGAATGGCTATGCGCCAACGCTTTTGCAAAAGTATCGCCTAAAAATGCCTCATAAATTTTCTCATGACACACCGTAGCGGCTAATGGTAAAAATCCGCCTGAAATGCCTTTGGACAGACAGATAATATCAGGCGTTGTACTGGATTTCGTGCAAGCAAAATAATCGCCTGTCCGGCCAAAACCCGTCATGACTTCATCATAGATAATCAAAATACCGTAAGAACGAATTAATTTTTCCAATTTTTTTAAAAAGCGCTCAGTACACATTTGCATGCCAGCGGCACCCTGAATCAAAGGCTCCAGAATAAGCGCGACGGTTTCATCGGCGTATTTTTCTAAAAATTCCGCTATTTGATTCAAGACCCGTTCTTCTTTTTCGATAGCCGATTTATCTGCTATCCACGTTGCGGGATAAGAAAACAAATCAACGGAAAATAACAAATCCAGAAAATGCATATGATAGGTGAGATTTTTTCCGATAGACATTGCACCAAACGTATCACCATGATAACCACCATCGAATGCGATAAAACGCTTACGCTTTGTCTCACCATGATTACGCCAATATTGATAGGCCATCTTCAGCGCCACTTCAACCGAGGTAGAACCATTATCAGAATAAAATACTTTGGCAAAACCGGCTGGCAGTATTTCAAGTAACTTTTCTGCCAATTGCACTGCGGGCTCATGCGTAA
This sequence comes from Gammaproteobacteria bacterium, assembly GCA_031291175.1. Lineage (GTDB taxonomy): Bacteria > Pseudomonadota > Gammaproteobacteria > DSM-16500 > DSM-16500 > UBA5158. The sequence continues at coordinate 186,888 of JARLJO010000030.1, read as the reverse complement.
ATCCCGCAAAAATCACGTGTTCTAACGTCTTAGCTTGTTCATAGATCGCTTCTGCAATCTCAGGATGACTGTGGCCATGTAAATTGACCCACCACGATGAAACCAAATCTAAGTAAGATTTACCTTGCTCATCATATAAATAAGAACCACTCCCTCGCACAATCGGTACAGGTAAATTAGCCGTCTGATGCTGAGTTAAGGGATGCCAAATAACAGCACGATCTCGTTCAGATAACATCATGTTAAAGCCTCTATGACTGCTTGTTGATGCAACTCATTCCATGCATGCAAAGTATTTTGGGTCACGCTATTAAATTGTGGCAGATGAAATAATATTTTCACCTTACCTTTTTGTTGGATGGCAACTTGATTATCTGGATTCAATTCACCACTGAATACAATACCTTTAATTTCAATATTTCGTTGTCTTAAAATCTCGATTGTCATTAGCGAATGATTAATCGTACCTAACGTACCACGACTCACGACAATAACAGGCAAGCCGAATTTTTTTATTACATCAATCATGCACTCTGTTTCATTCAGTGGGGTAAATATTCCTCCGGCCCCTTCTACAATCAATGTATTGCTGGTTTGGGGCATTTTAAAAGTACGCGTATCAATACGAATATTTTCCTGCTGCGCTGCTTGATCAGGCGATAAACTGGCTTTTAAAGCATACATTGGTGGCACAAAATGTTCGGAGGGCAAACCTACCCATTCTTTTACTTGGGCGTAGTCAGAGTCCCCTGATTCCACTGGTTTCCAGTAAGTACCCTTAAGTGCCAACGTTATTGCTGAAGCAGTTAAAGTTTTACCTACCGATGTATCCGTCCCCGTGACAAAAAATCCTTTCATGATTTGGTATAGCTCCCATACACAACTTCATAGGAAATGTTCACGCCGTCAGGTGAAACCCGATCCAGGCGTTGCATCAATCGCCTTAACCTGCCGGAAGATAAAACAACATGCTTAGCCTGTGCTGCATGTGCACCTATCGCTTTTAATGTTTTCAAAAATTCATGCGTATTACGATATCGCTGTTCTGATACCTCAACTTCAATTTTTAATTCGGGAAAGTGCTGCGCTAATTTTTGATGATCAGGAAAGGCAGGCGTAGGTGCAACAATCGCGACTTCTTGAAAAATGTTCCGCCATTCTAGTAGTGAATTTTTACCTAACATAGCAAAAACTAACTGCCCGCCAGGCGTTAATTTTTCAATAATTTGTTGCAAGCTATGTTTGAAATTAGTGAACCAATGCAATGTCATGCTAGAGACAATCAAATCAAATTGCGTCGATGTTTCAAGCGCTTCACCATCCATGGCTTTGACGAAGACGTTAGCGTTTTTCTGAAAACGATCGCGGGTAATATCCACCATGGCTGGTGCAATATCCGTTAACAGCAATTGGGCATCAGGAAAAGAGTGAAGCAAGTGCTGACTTAAAAATCCCGTCCCGCAACCAATTTCCAGGACATTTTTAGCAGAGACTGAGGCAAAACGATCAGCGAGACGTGCGGCAACTTGAGGCTGCATATCGGCTGCATTTTGATAAGTATAAGCTTTTGAATTAAAGCATTTTATTATTTTTTCTTTTAATGCCATAGTAAAAATCAACTGGTTCCATTCTGCAAATACAAAGGATTTAGATCTTAAACAGTTCGCTTACTGATAACAAGAGACGAGTGAACGTTATGTACTATAAACGCACAATTACAGTAACTCTTTTACCTCTTCCACTGCGCGTATTAATTGCCGAATATCAGCTTCGCTGTGCATAGCACTTAAACAGAATCGAATTCGACTTTTCCCGAGCGGGACAGTCGGTGGACGTATGCTGGTGGCTAAAATGCCGCGCGCTTCGAGTAACTGGCTAGCACGAAGGGTTTTCTCCGCATCACCAATAATCCAAGGCACAATATGCGTATCGGCATTGCCATAATGAAGTCCTAACCGATCAAAATGATCTCTGATTTTTTTTGAATGATTCATCAGCCGTTGTCGCTCGGGACCAAGCATCGGCAGAATATCGATTGCTGCGCTCATCGCACCCAGTACAGCAGGAGAAGGGCCTGTGGAATAAATCAATCCTCTGCATTTATTGATGAGATACTGTTTCATAATCTCGGAGCAACCAATATAACCACCAAAACTACCGAGACCTTTACTGAAAGTGCCCATAATGATATCAATATCATTGGAAAATTCTGGTGCTTTTCCCCAACCTTTCGCACCATATATGCCTACCGCATGCGCATCATCAACATATAACATCGCATTATGTTCTTTCGCTAATTCAATGAGTCTAACCAGATTCGCTATGTCGCCATCCATGCTATAAACCGATTCAACAATAATAAACTTAGGTGATGTCGAATCACGATGCTTATTCAGTAACAGTTGCAAATGATCCAAATCATTATGGATAAATCGTTTTAACTGACAAAGATGCTGCGTCACCGTAAGCAAACTTACGTGTGCATATTTATCAGCAAATACTAGCGCTTCTCCCCCTAAAACACGCCGATCCAGCAAGGCTTCTAAAACAGAAACATTGGTCTGATACCCAGAACCCAAAATGAGTGCGGCTGGCTTTTGCAATGCCTCTGCCAATTTGGCCTCTAATGATTGATACAGCTGCAAGTTACCTGTGACAAGACGAGAAGAGGTAGCCCCTACACCGTATTGCTTGGCATAAGCATGACTTCGAGCAATCAACTCAGGATGTCTCGCCAATCCAAGATAATCATTTGAGGAAAAATTAATTAACTGACGGCTATTATGATAAACATAAGCGGATGTCGCTTCATTATCATACTCATAGTATTTTAATTCGCGCGGGTTAACATTAGCTGTTAGGAATTGCTGATAGCACGCTTCTTTTTGCATATTGTGATAAGTCTTGATTAAATGATTTAAAAAAATAATCCCGCTTTTTCAGTGCGGGATTATCGTCACCAAACGTGTGCCAAAACTTAAGAAGATTCTTCTTCCAGAATAATGGCTTTTTTCTCTTTCGTAATGCGATGTGCCTGCATACCTTCCGCACCACTAGCTCCGATGAACTGCACAATATCACCGATTGCTAATGATTCAAAATTCGGAAAATAGACATTCGTCATACTAAAATAAAACTCCATGCCTTCGACACTTTGTATGAAGCCATAGCCTTCCTCAGGAAATAGTTTACTGACATAGCCTATATTCGCACTCTCGTGATTTTTCACATCACCACGTCTGATGCTAGCATAGCTTTCTAGCTTACGCACAACAGCATGAAATGCATCACGAATAGCAATATAAACATCCTCGTCAAATTTACGATTGACGACTAATTCTTTACCGGGGACAGTGAGATCAATACATACGCGGAAGAGTTTACCTTGCCGTTTATGTTTTTGGGGGACTTCGATGACAATCTGACATTTGTGGATTCGTTGGAAATAATGCGTCAACTTTTCTGCTTTTCTACGAATATGGTCCTCTAAAGCTGGGGAACTTTCCATATCGCGGATCACGATTTTAACTGGTTGCATGTTGCCCTCCCGCGCTATTCTGTTATAGTTGTGTACACGTTAGTCTAAGCGTCCAATTATACTGAGAATTTTATTTATACCTCCTCTAAGAATGTATGACTTATAACTTCAGTATAGTCAAAAAATTGCCTTTTCTCTCTTACTACACTATTATTTTATCATGTTTCTTCATCCTACTCTCAATTTAAAAATAATCGGCAATGGGCCACCATTAATCCTGCTCCACGGCTGGGGATGGCATTCTTTGGTGTGGCAACCGCTGGTTCCTCTACTTTCCCAGCACTATCAATTGTTTATGATTGATTTACCTGGTTTTGGAGAAAGCCCCCTGCTTATTGATCATTATGATTTTGATTCGATTACATCAGTCATCTTTGATTTAGTGCCAGAAAAAGCAACCTGGTTAGGCTGGTCATTAGGCGGCATGGTGGCCTGGTGGGTGGCTATTCATCATCCAGAAAAAATAAATTCCTTAGTGACACTGGCCGCATCTCCACGATTTACGCAAGATGAAAACTGGCCTGGCATCGCTGTGCCAACGCTGAATAAATTTGCGGACTCTCTTCTTCAACACTATGAACAAACGCTAACGGATTTTCTTGAACTACAACTTCGCGGTAGCAAACAAGACCCGGCACTTTTTGAAGAATTGAAGACACTAATGTTTTCTGTAAAAAAACCGGATTTAGCAGCCTTAAAAGGTGGTCTTGCTTTATTACGTGATACCGATTTCAGAGAAGATCTCTCTAAAATAAAATGTCCCAGCTTACATATTTTTGGCAGTCACGATACCTTAGTGCCTGTTAGAATTATCTCTCAGATTCAACCACACTTAACTCATGGAAAATGCGAAATCATTCATCGTAGTGGACACATGCCTTTTCTCTCATCTGGATTTGCTGAATTATTAATTTCCCATTTATGAAGTGCTATTTCCAAGCTCGCAAAAATGAACTTCGTGAAACCGCATATCCATTCTCTAAGGTCTATCGTCACGACACATCCATCTCAAGAGCCTATCGTCATCGCACATCCATCTTAAGAGCTTGTCGTCATCGCACATCCATCTCTAGGGTCTATCGTCAATTAACCCCCACCACTCTACGTCCCGCGGCTTGTCCGCGGGATCCAGATCAACTAAGATAGGCTAAAATAATTGAAGAGAAAATCACTTAAAATAAAGTGATTTATAAGAAAAATTGCTAGATTGATCTGGATCCCGCGGACAAGCCGCGGGACGTAGGCGCGGTGGGTGGGTAATTGACGACAGACCCTAGAGATGGATGTGCGGTGACGGACAGGCCCTAGAGATGGATGTGCGGTGACGGACAGGCCCTAGAGGGCAGTGACGGACACGCCCTAGAGAGACGGATGTGCGGCGACAACCCACCCTAGGCTGACATAAATCAACTCTTTATTTTTATATCAATTCTTTACTGAGAGGCGCGAAATAAAGATCAATGTCCTCTGCTTTAACATCACCTAATGCAGCTGGTTGCCATTGAGGTTTATTATCTTTATCAATAATAGCCGCGCGAACGCCTTCAAAAAAATCATGACTTTTTAAGAACCGATTTGTTAAACGATATTCCAGTTTCATGCAATCATCAAATGTCAGTTTTTCGCCTTCTTGCAATTGTCGTAATGTCACTTTCAAGCTAGTCGGTGAGGCTAATATCAACATATTGGTGACTTCTTCACACCATGCACTGGGATAATGTTCTAAAGCATCAATAATCGTCTCTACGGTTTTTTTGGAAAAACACGTCTGAATTTCAGTTTGATGAAACATAAAATTGGATTTTTCTGTCGCCCGTGTAAATTGATTGATCAGTTCAGAGACCGTGGCGTCCGCATGCTTATCTAGCGAGGTTTGGGCTAACAACTCAATAATTTTAGGAAAAGAATCCCTGGCCACAACATGATTAACAATGCCTAACTCCAGGCAATCATTGTAGGCCAAACGTGCGCCGGTTAAACCGAGATACAGACCTATTTTATGCGGTAACCGTGATAAAAAGTAAGATGCACCAATATCAGGATAAAATCCTATTCGCGTTTCAGGCATCGCAAAAACAAAGCGCTCCGTTGCGACTCTATGTGATCCATGAATAGAGATCCCCACACCACCTCCCATGGTGATTCCATCCATCAAAGCAATATAGGGTTTTGGGAAATGATAAATACACTTATTTAACCGATATTCTTCACCAAAAAAATCTGGCAATGTCGGGTCATTTTCTAGCTTCCGCTCATAGGCTGAGCGAATATCCCCTCCTGCACAAAACGCGCGGCCTTCGGCTGCTTGTATGACGACGGCTTTAATATGACTATCTGCAGCCCATTTTTTCAGATGTTTGCCTAATGCGACAAACATCGCTTGATTCAAAGCATTCATCACTTCTGGCCGATTTAATGTAATCAATCCCAGATTGCCATCAATGCCTTCGACTTCTGTAAAAAGAATTTCTGATTTTTTTTCCATGCTTATTCTCCGCCAAATTTTGCTGTGCGCTTTTCCAGGAAGGCGCTCACGCCTTCTTGCTTATCTTGTGTTCCACAGCATTGAGCAAAGTATTTTGCTTCCAACTTTAATGCATCATGTAGTGGTAAATCACAACCTTCATAGATAACTGTCATAATACTTTGTAAAGCAATGGGAGCTAGCTGGCTTAGACTTTCAAGGATTTGGATTGCACGGTTTTCTAAATCGGCGGCAGGCACAACTTCGGTGACCAAACCGTATAGCAATGCATCGGGCGCTTTCAACATACGTCCCGTCAAACAAAGATCCAATGCGCGCCCTCTCCCTACTAAACGTGCCAAACGCTGAGTGCCGCCAAATCCAGGGATTACGCCTAATTTTATTTCAGGTTGTCCCAATGAAGCGGTGTCTGCTGCAATACGGAGTGTTGCTGCCATTGCCAGCTCACAGCCTCCACCCAATGCCACTCCATGAATCGCCGCGAGAGAAGGTTTGCCTAACTGTTCTAGCGCGTTAAACACTCTCTGTCCTTCTTCTGCAAATGCCAATCCATCAGCCTGCGTCAGTGGTGCTAATTGTTTAATGTCAGCACCAGCGCAAAACACTTTGCCTTCGCCTGTTAGTAATAACGCTCGAACACTGGTGTCTGATTTCGCTTCCGTGAAAGCTAGATGTAATTCTTTGAGTAAGTCTGCACTCAGCGCATTCATTGCGTCAGGACGATTGAGTGAGATGTGTAAAATGTGCGAATGAATGCGTGTGATTTTGAGCAATGGGTGAGGAGATTGCATATTTAGATACCTTCCTTTGTATAATATATGTACACCATGCAAGTGACTCAACGCTTCTTCTTATTCACTGCGGTTTTTTATTTTATAACATGATGATCTAATTATAAATTTAATTCCGTATTAATCCCTTTTAAGAATATTGACTATTTTTGATTATATTTTGAACTTAAGATACATTTACAGTTTATAATATCTACATAAGTATCAAAAAGGATATCCACAGCTTGCGCAAGGATTGCACTCCAGCAATATTGACATTGTCTGCGGAGGCAATATGGTTGCGATTATTCTAAGATTGGTTTTGCTCTTATGTATTTTCATGAACACGGTAGCGCATGCAAGAAGCACCCATAGCCTTTATTACGGTTCCCGCCTTTGCGAAGACACCACAAAATATTCATGTTACGTTGCAAAACGCGGCGATCGTTGGGAAAAACTCTTTCCTGACGAAGATAAAATGAATCTCGAAAAACACATTAATCGTATCAATATTCGACTCGAACCCGGCATGGTATTAGCTATTCCTAGAGGTGATGACTTGGATATCATGAGTTATTCTCCCTTTACCAAACAAATTTCTCCACTAGGTGAGAAGGTCATTATCGTCTCTCTTACCAATCTTGCATGGGGCGCTTATGATGAACAAGGAACGCTTGTGCGTTGGGGGCCTGCTTCAGGTGCTCGCGGTTATTGTCCTGATATACACGGCGGTTGTCACACACCAACCGGCAGCTTTGCTATCTATCGCAAATTAGGGGATGAGTGTGTTTCATCTAAATTTCCGGTAGGTCGTGGAGGTGCGCCTATGCCTTATTGTATGTATTTTCATGGAGGATTTGCGCTTCACGGTTCATACGAAGTACCAGGCTACAATGCAAGTCATGGGTGTGTGCGCTTGTTTGTTGGCGATGCCGAATGGCTAAATGAAACCTTTACGGATATTGGTACTCGTGTGTATGTCACTAAATAACCAAAATTAAAGCTTGGTTGACTGGAGTTCAAACCTCTACGTACCGTGGCTTGTCCACGGTATCCAGAAAACTCTAAACCAGGTTCCAATCGCTGGATGCCGTGGACAAGCCAAGTACGTGGGAGTTCAACTCCCCGCATAAAAAAACAACCCACCCTGCCGCAGCTCTTTACTGTTGTAGAAGTGAATGTTGGTATTTACGAAATGCTTTTTTTTCGTTTTAAATTACCGCTTCTGCTAATTGATACGTATGAAATTGCTCAGCCATTTGAGTGGACCGGCTAATAATGGCCAGATACATAATCACGGCGCTAAAGATCGCAATCACCAGGAAATCCCATCCAAATGGAATAATATGCTTCCCGCCGAATGAACCCAGATAGGAAATCGTGGTTAAACCTAATAAATAAGGCACAATCCACATTGCCGATTTCATACCAGTCGAGGTCATTTTTAATTTGCCACGAAGATAAGAAGTGATGAAGAAAACAAATCCGATAAGGATGGCGATAGCTAATTTATAAACCGTATCCCAACCCGTCCAATAGCTTAATAGATTACAAAAATAGAACGCGGAAAGACAAATCAACTTAGCAGCAGGCAATCGGAACAATCGTTCTTGGTTTGGTAATTCCAATCTTAAACACAATAAAGCAATAGGCCCAATGGCATACGAAACAACCATAGCGGAAACCAGAAAACTTACCATCGCCTGCCAACCTGGCAGCGGTAAAAACAGAAACATGCCGACACAAAAATTAATAAGAATCGCCGCAACCGGAAAATTTTGTTTGCTAAGCTGTGATAGAAAACGGGGGACATAACCAATCTTGCTCATCGCATAGAGAATCCGTGCAGTGGATGTCACATAAATTAAACCTGCGCCTAAAGGTGAAACGCCTGCATCAACATACAATAACTTCAGTAACCAAATTAAGCCTAAGCCACCCACCAAACCCGCAAAGGGTCCAACATCACCAGCAAATGAAAGATGATGCCAGCCATGCTGCAGTGCTTCTGATTTTAAGGCGCCGATGAATGCCACCTGCAATCCCAGATACAAAATCAGACAACACACCACAGAACCCACTACCGCGAGAGGAATCGCAACAGAAGATCGCTTAGCCTCACCCGCTAACTCGACTCCGTGTTTAAAGCCTGTAAATGCAAATGCCACACCACCCGAAGCCACAGCGGCCAGTATCGCCTGCCAGCCACTGGCCGATAAAACAGTGGCGCTGGTGCCAGCAAAATTAGCAGGATGGAAGTTCACTTTTATTAGCATAAAAATGGTTAGCGCAATAACGAAAATCTTAAAAAAGAATAAAACAAAATTGAAGCGGATTAAGCCATTAAAACTCGCAATATTAATAATGCATAAACCTAGCATCAAAACCGTGGCCCAACAAAAACCAACACCCGTCAGAAGCGGGATGCCATTCACAAGATGGGTGAGTGAGGGGAAATACGTCGAGGCATATTGCAATACCGCTTGGACCTCAATCGGTGCCATGGTCAGAGCAGATAACCATGCAACCCAGCCCATTAAAAAACTGGTTAATGCACCGTGACTCAATTGAGGAATTTGGGCAGTACCACCGGCCACTGGTAACATAACGGAGAGTTCAGCGAAAGTCAGTGCAATAAGCACCGTGGCTCCGCCCCCAATGAACCAGGCAATGATAGCAGCAGATCCAGCAATCTTGGCTGCATATAAAGGCGCAAACAACCACGCCGAGCCTATCATGCCATTAATACTCAGCATCAATAAATTCAACGGAGAAAATCGACGATTAAACTCCACGCTACCTCCATTCATGCTAACCATCCGAATCTAATGGATCAAATGGCTGCAGACGTACTATAAATGAGTGATAAAAATTTTCGCAATTATATTACAATGGATTAAGCAATACCACCTTTCAATCCTGCCTATCAAGAGAAGGCCATGACCTTAAAATGTCGAGTTTAATGATAAAATTGGTTAGCTATTAGCTGCTCGCTGTTTCTGTAGCTTTGTTAGTGTGGGGCATAGGCTTTCGCTTTTGCATTTTTGCCTTGCGACAATCGGCGGAATATTTTGCTTCCTCGGCGGTGACTAACGCGGCTGGATTACCATCCAAATCAATGCGCGTAGCGCCTGCAACCATGTTCTTATGATAAGAAGCGGAATTAACATAATAAGAAAGACTGCTGACCATCACTGCTTTATCACTCACAACAATATCATCACGGGTGCTTAATATTTTAACGAGGTCTTGTTTAATGCCAATCTTGAGTGGTTGGATGTCTTTTATATCTTTAAAGCAATTGGGATAGTACGCCTTTAGCAACTCAACTCCGTACTGAGCGTGCTCAAGCCAAACAGGCTTTTGCTTTGTTTGCTTCGAAACATTTCGTTCAGGACGATTAGGCTTTTTAGGCTTCACCTCTTGCTTACCTGAGGTCGATGGTGTCGATACGACCGACAAAGCTTGCAGTTGCTCCTTAAGACTGGCGTTACTCATGCAGGTACTTGCTCCTAATATAAGTTGAAAGACTTCTGACAAATTCCCTTTGCGGCTTTAAACTGCAAAGCTTTAGTGATTATCGTGTGCTAGTACAACGACGAATAAATCTCAGATGTCTTGCCTTTAGTTAAAAAATGTAGCCAATGACGCGCTCACATTTTTGTTTTTTTTACGGTGAAACTTGTCATTCACGTTATAGACAAATTTTTATAACAATTTGCATAGCACATACTTTAATGAGTTCCTGAAATTAAATCAATAATAAACAGTAGACGAGTGTAGACTTTTCTAACAAAAGAGTGTTAAATTTTACAGTCTTGAAAAACTATTGAGGAAGATGAACAATGGCACGTAAAAAAGCTAAGAAGATAACTAACACAAAAAAAACCGCAGTTAAAAGCCAGCCAAAAAAAGCGGCTAACCATTTAGCTAACACCCTAGAAAAAGACTTCAGAGACATTCCAGCTAAACTAATTGCACAATTACGTAAAGAAGTCGCTACCTTAGCGCAACAAGAAAAAAAATTGAAAGTTGAGCTGAAAAAAGCTGACGCTCAAAAGAAAGCTTCCAAGACCAAACACGCTGCATTAACCTTAAAAGCTAAGAAAAAACCATCCGCAACCAGCAAAAAGCTGATGAACTTAGCTAAAATGACACACGACAAGACTCTCAAAACCATTCAAGATTTGACAAAGCAATTAGATCAAATCAAAGCTGAAACCAAAACCGTTGCAACAAAACAAGCTAAGTTTGCTGCCATCGCTACCCAGCTAAACCAGTTTGAAAAGCAATGGGCACTAAAAGCTAAAAAAGCGACCAAAATCGCTCCTAAAGCTCGTAAAAAGACAACCAGAAAGCAAAAAACCGCTTCCGATGCTGCAACTCCATCACATGAAAACGCATCATTCAACCTATCCGCTAGCAGCGAAACCAGTGAGCCAGTAACAGAATAAGCGGCCAAGCTACGGATACTGAAAATGTGTTTACATAGTTTTAAGATGAAGGAGTAGATATGAATAAATCTCAGCTTGTGTCTGCGATTGCAACCAAAGCCGAACTATCAGTCACTAAAGCAGAGCAAGCCCTTGCTGCTGCTTTAGATAGTATTGTCGACACACTCACTAAAGGCGAAAGCGTTTCTTTAGTTGGCTTTGGCAGTTTTGGTGTAAGACAGCGCGCATCCCGCAAGGTACGCAATCCTCGCACCGGTCTGGAAATGACAGTGAAAGCCGCTGTTGTTCCCTTCTTCAAAGCTGGTAAGAACCTTAAAGAAGAAGTCGATACCGAAAAATAATCGCATCGAAAAATCAGATGGCTCCAATTGTTTTATTATCCCAAGGGATAGACACCCTTGGAGCCACTCTACTAGTAAGATGATGAAAATGATTATAAACCTCTTAAAAACTACTCTTTTAGTCCGACTCGTGACTTAGGAATAAGTAAGGTAATTTAAATGGAGTTTATTATGTCCGAAAAAATCGCTACATCCGATAATCTAGATACAATTACATTAAGACAAGCAGTAAAAGATACGCTACGCAACTACTTCACCAATATTGGGAATGAACAGCCAGTTGATTTTTACTCTATCTTATTAGAAGAAATTGAACGTCCATTACTTGAAACATTGATTAACCATACTCATTACAATCAAGTCAAAATGGCGAACATCTTGGGTATTTCTCGCGGTACATTACGCAAGAAATTAAAGCAATATGGGATGTTGGACTAAAGCAAGCTAGCCTGAGCGGTGATACTCACCGCTTAGGCTATAAATAATGTTCTCTTAAAAATACACCGTTGGATCAGTAACACCCGCCTCCATAAATCCTTTCTTCCGATATGCGCAACTATCACAATTTCCACAAGCTCGACCAAAAGTATCTGCGCGATAACATGAGACAGTCACACTATAATCCACGCCCAAATCAATACCCGCGCGAATAATTTCCGCTTTTTTCAGATGTAGAAGCGGAGCATGAATTTTATAGTCAGCGCCTTCAACGCCCACTTTTGTCGCGAGTTTTGCTAAATTCTCAAAAGCTTTCAAGTACTCGGGGCGGCAATCAGGATATTGAGAATAATCGACCGCATTGATTCCGATATAAATATCAAATGCCCCCAACACTTCTGCATACCCGAGCGTCAAGGCGAGAAATATCGTATTACGTGCTGGGACATAAGTATTGGGAATAGAACCATCTTCGTTATGATCTTTCACCGAGAGTTTGGAATCATTCAAAGAAGAACCGCCCCACTCGTGTAAAGGCAACGGCACCACTTTGTGCTCCATCACCCCGAACAGGGTAGCAAGCTCTTTTGCACGTTCTAATTCACTATTGTGCTTTTGGCCGTAATCAAAACTCAAAGCATAACACTCAAAGCCTTCTGCTTTTGCCATTGCCAGGCAAGTCGTTGAATCTAATCCACCTGAGAAGAGAATGACTGCTTTTTTCTTCATGTTTTTGTATCTCGCTATTGATCAAATGCGGCAATCATATCAAAAAACCAGCAGATAGTTAATTCCTTATCTTTGTTGTAACATCTTGGTCATTGTGAGAGGAAACAGGATGCTCCATTCCACTCCCCCTATTTGCTAATACTTACCCGTACAAGGAAGTGACGATGACAGACCCCATTAGCCAAGAACAATTAATCTCGCAAGGATTACCCCAAGACGGGGTTAATGCTTTTTTAACAAGAATCCACCAGCTAACCACTACGCTTTCAAAAGAAGCCGCTTGGCAAAAAATTTCTAAAGAAATATTAACACCAGCCCATCCCTTTAAATTACATCTTTTTCTGTTTACTTTACTCTTTCCTGATTGGCAAAATCATCCCGAACTTGCCCCCGTCTGGATTCCTGACAAACGCTTTATTCCAAACACCAATATCGCTAAATTCATGTCTGAATTGCAAATAACAACTCGCTCTGCCCTGCATGCCTTTAGCGTTTTGCATTTTGCTGATTTTTGGCAACGCATCATCTCAAAACTGGGTATTATTTTCCGCAAGCCATTTACTGAAATTGTCGATTTAAAGCTAGGAGTAGCATCCCCACAATGGCTAGTGAATGCTAAGATCAATATTGTCGATAGTTGCGAAAACACACCTCATGATAAAATTGCCCTTATTTTTCCTGATAAAAACGCACAACTTCACACATTGACATACGGCGAATTAAATCGCCTCACGAACAAAATTGCAAACAGTCTGATTGCTGCGGGTTATGTTGCCAAAGATGCCATTGCAATTGATATGCCGATGACAATGGAGGCGGTTGCTATCTATCTTGCGATCATTAAAATGGGTGGAGTGGTCGTTTCAATTGCGGATAGTTTTTCCAGCGATGAAATTGCAACCAGACTCCATATCACTCAAACCAAACTCGTTTTTACCCAAGATTTTATACTGCGCGGCAGTAAAAAATTGCCTTTATACGAAAAAGTGTTGGCCGCTAATCCGCCTAGCATTATCGTGTTATCGGCCGAATCAAACATGAAGATCCTTTTAAGAAATACCGATCAACAATGGGATCATTTCTTAGGCGATAACGATCAATTCACTGCTGTTGCTTGTGAACCCATGGATGCTTGTAATATTCTCTTTTCATCGGGTACAACCGGTGAGCCCAAAGCAATCCCATGGAACCATACCACTGCGATAAAAGCCGCTAGCGATGCTTACTTCCATCAGAATGTTCAACCCGGAGATATTTTAGCATGGCCTACCAACTTGGGTTGGATGATGGGGCCGTGGCTAGTTTTTGCGGGCTTAATCAATCATGCCACCATCGCTCTTTATCCTGATATACCCAGTGAGCGTGCGTTTGGTGAATTTATTCAAAATGCAAAAGTAACCATGTTAGGTGTAGTACCAACGCTTGTTGCTGCCTGGAAACAAAAAAATATTATGCAAGAACTAGATTGGACATCAATCAAAGTATTTAGCTCCACCGGCGAATGTTCGAATGCTGAAGATATGCTATATCTTTCCTCGCTCGCCGGTTATAAACCCATTATCGAATATTGTGGCGGCACAGAAATCGGGGGAAGCTATTTGACGAGTACTGTCATTGAAAACAATTACCTTTCTGTTTTTTCAACTCCCGCCCTGGGCATTGATCTTTTGTTATTGGATGAAACTGGTCAATCGAGCCAAGAAGGTGAAGTGGCTCTCATCCCTCCCTCCATAGGATTATCGACTCGGCTATTAAATGCTGATCATCAAAAAATTTATTTTGCTAATATGCCAACCTCTACTGACGGCAAAATACTTCGTCGTCATGGCGACCAAGCGCGCCGGTTATCAAACGGTTACTACTGTATTTTAGGACGTGCCGATGACACCATGAATTTGGGTGGAATCAAAATCAGTTCTGCTGAAATTGAACGTGCGTTGGTGGGCATTGATAATATTATTGAAACGGCCGCTATCGCCATGGCCCCACTACATAATGGTCCGAGTCAATTAGTCATTTTCGCCGCAACGAATGCTGATTTGGATCTTGAAAAAACGCATCAAATTATGCAATCTAAAATCAATACTAAACTCAATCCTTTATTTAAAATACACGATATTGTTTTTACAAAAGAACTACCGAAAACCGCTTCGAATAAAATCATGCGGCGTGTATTAAGACAACAATACAAAGAAAAAATCGGCACAAAATGACTTGAAATTTGTGGAATATGAACCAAAATTAATAGATAGGTATGAATATTATTTTTTATTGAAAGGAGGTATATATGTGTTTCAAAGGCTCAAAAAGTAAGGCTTTTTTAGCCGCCATGCTAGCATTTTGCTTTTCATCCCTGGCAGAAGCCAAAGTCATCAGTCTATATGATCAACCCAAACCTGACGCCAAAGTCGTCGCCACCTTGGATTCATCAAATGGCATGGTACCCATTTTCACGCCCAAAAATAGTGATTGGATGAAAATCGGCAACCCTCAAAATGGAGACGTGGGTTGGATTAAACTAGAAGATCTTACCAATGAATCAGGCTCACTAGCGACCCAGTTTTCCATGACACAAAAAACCGTGAATACCAAAAATGGGCCGAAGACAATTCAAGTGGTCGAATTTTCTACCCCTAAAACCATGACTAGCGCACAAAACCAAGCACTCATAAAAGAAATACAATCTCGTCAGGACAATCTGCAAAAGTCCGTGCAAAAACTGATGCAAAGCTTTTCTCAAGATATGAACAGTTATTACATGGAAAACCCAGCGATGTTTAGCACACCCAACATGCCTATTGTCATGCCAATCCTTGTCTACCCACAAGATGCACCGCCATCATCCAACGCACCGCATTCCAGTCAACTTAAAGTAAATACTTTACCTAAATCTTAATGATAAAAATGCCTCTCCATAAAGTAAAATGCTTTATGGAGAGCGCTTAATCTTGCCTAGACTTCTCTTTGAAAATCCGCGAAACTAAATCTTAGCGCTTTTTTATAGGGAGAAAATCATGAGCAATAAAGTTGCCAATGCAACATTGACGGCTATTCTTGCAATCGGAATTGCTAGCGTATCAGCGCAAGCAGCAGACGCCCCTAAAACGGAAAAATGTTATGGTGTAGCCAAAGCCGGACTCAATGATTGTAACTACGGTAAAAACGGTTGTGCCGGCAGTGCCAAAACCGATGGTGAAAAGGGCGCCTGGATCACAACACCTAAAGGCACATGCGACAAAATTGTCGGTGGTAGCACAATCCCTCCCAAAGAATAATGATCTCGCTATCTGAATTACAGTCAGAATTTATTGCCAGTATGAGAGATCTTGCTGCTGGCAATATTGTGCGCTACTTGAGCTATCACCCTAAATTTACCGCGACCGATCAATTATCTCTCTATCAAACCAGTGTGATTGCGACTTTACAAAAAGCCCTCAAAGCCATCTATCCTACTTGCTTAAAACTCGTTGGAGAGGATTTTTTTATTGCGATGATGAATAGCTATATTGATGTCACCCCTTCTACCTCGCACGACTTAAATTTGTATGGCGAATCTTTTGCAAACTTCATTCAACAGTTTGAGCCAGCAAACTCGTTACCTTACCTTTCTGATGTGGCGCATTTAGAGTGGGCTTGGCATCGCGTTTACAGCGCACCCGACTATTTGCCTTTCGATTTTGGAAAGCTCGCTGCAAGCTATGCCAATGACCCTCAGAAGCTCATCTTCCTTCTCCCGCCTGCCTCAGTCTTACTGTCCGCGCCCTTCCCTACTCATCTCATTTATGAAACTAACCTGGATAGCTATCAGGGCGATACAACAATTACACTTAAAAATAATGAATCCTATTATTATCTCATCTGGCGTAATCAATTAGACAGACAGATGGATGTGCTATCGGCTATTCAGTGGCATTTACTGTCTTGGATTCAAGCTTCGTGCACTTTAGGTGAAATTTGTGAGAAAGCGGCAGTGGTATTTCCCGACATCGAGATTGCTAAGATTTTGCCAGAATTAGTCAGTAAAGGCTGGATCAGTGGAGTGAGTTAGATGCTGGACGATCTCTCGCCAGAGCAATCGTACTCCACTTTAAACAGTAAAAAGATTTTGTAGCACGGACTAAGCCCCCCACGCTTTTTGTGGGGGACGTGTCCGCGAACCCCTGTTCACTCGTATTCCATGTCTCTAATATCACCACGTAGCGAATGATCCCCAATCAGGATCATACCATCCATCCTTCGTTTTCATTCCGAATGATGTGTATCAAAAGCATGCTTACCCTCTTTTTCTCTTCGAGAAGAGGATTGTCGCGTGAAAAGGAAATGCGGGCGGAAATTTTATATAGGAGTTCGCGGACACGCCCCCCACAAAAAGCGTGGGGGTCTTAGTTCGCGCTACAAATCTTATTATTACTCTTAACTCTTGTTCTTCACCATTTGATAGGCCAAATACCGAAAGATTAATCCAGCTTCATCTTCCCCTCTTGCCAGAATCTCGCTGTAGAAACGCATTATGGCTTCTGCCGTTTTTTTCTGATCGATAGTGGGATCTTCTGCACGATTAAAATTAAGCAATGTTTCTTTGCCATAGACTTCTGTTAACTTTGCAGAAATAGCATCCACTGATTGTGCTGCCCGATTATTTTCCACATTCGTCAACGGCGGCTCGGGACTTTCTAGTGCCGACTGAATCACCGCTTCTTTCAAACGCGCAGAGTTTTCAATTAAACGATCCCCTGTAACGCTCAAAATGGTGCCAGGGTCAGTTTTGGTTTTAAATTGATCGATGAACTCAATATACAAAACTAAATGAGGATCGACCAAAAAAAGCTTTTTATCTATTTCCAGTTCATTTTGGAAAAAGACATAGAGACTTTTATTCGAAGCATAAGGAATGGATTCACTAAAAACAGAATTGATATATTCATTGGTGTAATAGAATGTTTTATTTTTGTCCGCATGGTGCAATAGACTTTGTTTGACTTTTTCAATATAGCGATTAAATTTTTCAGGTGATTTTTTGGCCATCAGGTCAATGACAGAATCACTTCGTCTTAGTGAAGTTTCATAAGTGTCAGCTTCATAGAGAGGAATAAAATATTTTTGGGTGGCCAAAAAAACACCGGCAATGAGAATAACCATTAAAACGATACGTTTTTCATTTTGAATAAATAACCGCAAAACGATCCAGCTAACAAGACAAACTAAGATAACCGTAATAACATCTGATAAGTTAACATCCATTTTGTTGTCTGACTCCCTCAATCAAATACGTCATATAAAATCTCTGCCTTCTTATTTCAGATTAAATAGTAGCACGTCTAATCAAAACATCGCGAATGAACGCAAAAGCACCCTATGGAAAAGCACTTTGAGAGAACCATCCTGTATCCGTCACATTCATTCCTGTAGCTGTCACCAAAAGAACTGCTTCTATCCTGTAAGTGTCACATAAGCAGCCTGTTGTCGTCACAGTTCATCCTGTAAATGTCCCACTTCACCCTGAGGGCGTCACAAAGTACGCATAAAATCGTAGTACATACATGATCTTACGATGTCTAAACTAACCCTTAAACCTATTAAACTTATTCAAACGTTTGTAGGCGTAAATAACACTAGCTGGGGTTTATCCTCTATTAACTACACCATAAGCATATGTTATTCTCATGCATAATTTAGGCTTTAAATTCTAACGAAAAGGATCGATTATGACCAAAATAATCGTAAATGCGACACACAAGGGCGGAGAAGGTAAAACCACCAACTCCATTATGCTTGCGGAGTACTCTGCTTTGGTTAAAGGTCTTAAGACTTTAATTATCGATATGGACCCCCAGGCCAACTTATCAGGCCGCTATATCGAGATGGAATACGATCCTGCCTATCGCGGCGGCAAAATTCCGGCTATGCACCCTGATTTCGAAGTAGGGGTTGACTCAGGGTGGGATGGTCGCAGCAGCATTGCTAACATTTTTTATGGTGAAGAGGTTATTCCTTACCCAACAGCAATTTCAAATCTGGAACTCTTGCCTGCGCATTCGCACAAATTACAAGAAGCTGAAGCTGTCACCAAGAATGAAGTGTTGGAGAAGGTCCATCTTCAATTAAAACGCTTCCTGGAGCTTCCTGACGTTCGCAATAGCTATGATGTCATCATCATTGATACGCCACCCTCTAAAGGTCCTTTAACCATTGCTGCTATCAAAGCAGCCAGTCATATTGTTATTCCGGCCCAAATGGAACAATTCTCCATTGAAGGGGTTTACGGCATGTTGCAATTATGGAAACAAGAATCCTATTATAGAACAAAAGAAAACCAGATTAACCTAATCGGTATATTACCTAACCAAGTAAGAGATATAAAATTACACAAACAGTTTCTAAATGGTCTAAAAATGATGAAAGGCGTGTCTGATTATGTGATGCCACGGGTCATTAAAAAGCGGGCTATTTACACAGAGATCCTGGTTGAAGATGCTAATCCAAAAAGTATTTTTGATTTACCTAAGAATAATGTTGCACGCCTGGAATATGAGTCTGCCTGTGAATACATAATGGAGAAGGTCTATCATGGCTAAGAAAAAAGTTTTTCAAATCAGTAATGCATTAACAGAAGGTTTAGAAGAAACCGTTTCGGCAGCTCATAACTATACCGGTGAATTGCGCGTTGAAGCGATTCCGCTTCGCAAAATGGAATTGGATCCTGAGAATCCTCGTGATCTGATTCTTACCTTTGAAGATCTCTACAATGGTTTAGACAAAGACGATAAAAATTATCTTCGTAAAGCAGAAGAAAAAGCGACTTTAATCACGTTATCCAATTCAATTAAAGAACAAGGGATCATCAATCCCGTACTGGTTTATAAGCATGGCGATAAATATCGCTTAATTGCTGGTGAACGACGTACTTTAGCATCGATCTTGGCAGGCAAAAGTGAAGTGCAAGCTAAGATCCTCGATACCAAACCAGAAGAATTAAAAATAAGTCTTCTGCAATGGATGGAAAACGTTGAGCGCCGCGATCTTTCCTTGTGGGAAAGATTAAAAAATTTAGAAAAGATCTTATCTGCGTTTGCCGCTGACAAAGGTATGGAGTTTAACCGTGTTAGCCCAACGGATTTAGGCCGTTTATTGGGTTGCTCCTTGCCGCATGCGATGAACTTTATTGCGGTATTGAACGCTGATGATAAGGTAAAAGCGCTTATCCAAAGCAATAAACTCAAAAACTTAGAGAAAGCAGCGCTTATTTCCACGATTAAGTCCGATGGTATTAAGCAAAACGCCATTGATGCTTGTATTGCGGGCGCCACGCTAAAAAAACTGAAATCCATTTCAACTCAAGACAAGATTCAAAAACAGACGACAACCCAATTGCCAGCGCCAAGTACCCGAGGTCGCCAAGCAACCTTAGTTAATTTGGGCACGACGAAAAAAATTCATGTGGTCCGCCTGATTATTGATTCGGTTTTGGGCCATGAAAAGCTAACACACTTAAAAAAGCATTTTACAGACCTTAACTGGGCTGATTACAAGTCAATTAACCATGCTTTTAAGCAGTTATTGAAAACTTTAGAACAAATAGAAGCAGAGTAGGAATTATCATATGGAAGCGAAAGCAAAAATCACCTTTGTTTTACCGAATACCCTTCAAAAAGAGTTCCGAGAACAGATAGTGAAGGATGGATACGATATGCGCGGTAAGAGTCGTTGGATATCTGAAGGCATTGTGACTTTTTTAGAAATGCGAAATTATCCTGAACTTGTCCACCTTAGTAATCAGATGAAAGGCTTTGGAAAAATGGAATCTGTCGTTATTACGAGAGATTTAAAGAAATTTATGGATAATGCCGTGATTGAGATCAGAAAACACTACCCTGCGCTAGAAGGGGTACAAAGCGGTATTGTTAGAACGGCTATTGTGCAACGATTATTACGTTCTTAATACCCAACTTAAGTCACTTAAGTAACGGATAACATGTTGATAAATAGGTAATTATTTTAAATTAAATCTTTTGCCACTTTCTCTCACGATGGAGTACTTTCTGCTTTCTGAAAGCTATGAGGGGTCATTTGACTGAATGATCAATAATAGATTCCATAGTGAGATAAAGGATTAGTCTAATGTGTAAATGTGACGCTTACAGGATGTTGCTAACTTTGAAAGTGTGTCGTCTACAGGATACTGATAATTGCGGCTTTGTGACGCTTACAGGATGCCAGTATTTCCGAAAGTGTGTCGCTTACAGGATCCAAATGTGACGGCTACAGGATATGAAATAAAGACTAGTCAAATCTTACGTGATAACAGGACAGGGAGCTAAACCCATGGCTGAGAAAGAGAAATCATTAGAACTCAAGAAACACGTTGCCGCTATTCACTCCAGCAATAAGCTGAGTCTAGTGCAGCGTAAAATTGCAAACGCCTTACTTTTTAACGCCTATGATGAGTTATTGATTAAAGAAGAACATCAAATTCATATAAAAACCCTATGTAATTTAATTGGTTATGATAGCCATGACTATAAAACTATTAAGAAAGCCTTGGTTAATCTGTTATCGACGGTAATTGAATGGAATTTGGTGGATGGAAACAAGTTAGATAAAGAAGGTGTGTGGAATGCGAGTTCTATTATTGCTGATGCCAGCATCGATGGGCCCGTTTGTACCTATTCTTATAGTAATAAAATGAAGAAACTTCTTTATACGCCTGAGCTGTATGGACGTCTTAATATGATGGTGCAAGCGAAGTTTCAATCGAGTTATGGGTTAGCTCTCTATGAAAACTGTATTCGATATCAGAATATTGAACAAACGCCGTGGTTTGATATATCGCAATTTCGTAAGTTAATGGGAATAGAAGAGGGCAAATACACCGTTTTTAGAGATTTTAAACGTCGTGTATTAGATAAAGCGATGGAAGAAGTGAATAAGTATTCGCCATTACACGTAACCTCCAAAGTACAAAAGCAAGGTAGAGCGGTTGTTGCCATTCAATTTGGGATTAAATATGCGAATGAATTAACGGCAGATCAAGACAGAACAGAGAGCGATCTCACATTGTCACAGCAATTGAAAGATCATTTTGGGTTCTCCAAGAATCAATTGGAAGAGACTTTATCTAATTATGAAGAGAAATATATCTTAGAAAAAATATCGATTATTGAAACATCACCCAGTTTTGTGAAAGGTAAGATTGTGAATGTGGCAAAATATCTATTAAGCGCATTAGAAGAAGACTATCAACCCGCCAAGTCCAGCAAAGATGTAATCCGTGCCAAAGTGGAAAAAGCGGAAGCCGCTAAACCTGAAAAAGCGAAAAAACAGGATGAAGTGAGTTTGGCTGACTATAGGCGATATCAAGAAAAAGAGATTATTGGCAACTTTAATAAACAATCTGTCGCGGCCAAGAAAAAAACACTCAAAGAATTTGAACAGTTTCTTGGCAAAAGTTTGTATCGCGATATATATGCACGAGACGGTTTATCAAATGTATTAGTCTTGGATCAATTATGTGATTTTATTCGTAGCACCAGACCAAAGCTGATAGCGAGCATAAAATCGTTTGCTGAATTCAGTGAAAAGTCGAACGTGATTAGTGAACAAGAGTCGTTGGAGCTTAGCTAAAAAAGTGTGGAGAATTGTTCCACATAGAACATTTTAGAAAAATCAGCCATGTGTCAATAAATGGCACAAGTTGTTCTGCTGTTTTAAATATGCGCAACGGTTGCATTGGTAAATGTTCTTGTGCAATTGTACGCCGCTATACATTGACTGGGCCTGTCAGGACAGTAATGTAGGTTGGGTTGAGCGCTTTTTGCGGAACCCAACGTTTTAATGAAGCATGTTGGGTTTCGCAAAAAGCGCTCAACCCAACCTACAATGCTACCGTGACAGGATCCCAGTCATTCCCTCTTCGCTTTATCTGATTCCCCCTATATAAAAAGTTTACATTTTGTATCAACCCAATCTTAGTAGTATACTGATCAACTGGAAGTCAGAAACATAAGTGATTAAGTGATTAAGTGATTAAGGGAGTAATCATTGATGAAAAAACTGCATTGGCCAATTTGTACTATTATAGCTGGTCTGACATTAAGCGCCGCCTTCACAACACAAGCAGAAAACACAGCTACCAAATCTCAAACCACCACAACAGCAACTACCACGACTCAGCCAGCCACTACCACTCAAGCAACCACCACATCCAAACCAAATATCATTGTCATCATGGCTGATGATGTCGGCTGGTTTAACATTGGTGCTTATCATCAAGGCATCATGGCGGGAAAAACCCCCGCATTAGATAAGTTGGCTTCTGAAGGGATGCGATTTACAGATTATTATGCAGAGCCAAGCTGCACAGCCGGTCGCGCTAATTTTATTACTGGTGAATTACCTATTCGCACAGGGCTAACTACCGTTGGTCAAGCCGGTGCCGATGTTGGGATGCCTGCGCAAGCTCCTACTATTGCGACCGCACTACAAGCCATGGGTTATGAAACAGGACAATTTGGGAAAAACCATTTAGGTGATCTTAATAAGTATTTACCTTGCTTACATGGATTCGATGAATTTTTTGGTTATCTCTATCATTTAGATGCAATGGAAGATCCCGATTGGCATTCCTACCCACCCGCCCTTAAAGATAAAGTAGGGCCTCGCAATATGGTACGCTGCGTTGCAACAAATGTAGCTGACGGAACATCAGAACCACGTTGGGGCGTGATCGGTAAGCAAAAAATTGAAGATAAAGGCCCTCTACCACCAAAACGCATGGAAACAGTGGATGACGAAATCCTCGATTATACCTTCAAATTCATGGATAAATCGAAAAGCGACGGCAAGCCATTTTTTATTTGGTTGAATCCCACTCGTATGCATATTTTTACGCACCTAAGTGACAAGTATGCAAAAATGATGACACCAGAAAATGGTTGGTATACCGAAGAAGCTGGTATGGCACAGTTGGATGATATGGTCGCCAGTGTATTGAAAAAAATCAAAGACATGGGCATTGAAGACAATACCATTGTGATTTTCACAACTGATAATGGAGCTGAAATTGCGAGCTGGCCAGATGGTGGTATGACACCGTTTGCTGGGTCAAAAGGCTCCGGTCTGGAAGGTGGTATGCGAGTGCCAGCTATTATTAAATGGCCTGGTAAAGTACCCGCAGGCAAAATTGAAAATGGCATTATGTCAGGTCTTGACTGGTTCCCAACATTAGTTGCGGCCGCAGGCGATAATCAAATCACCGATGAACTACTGAAGGGTAAAGCATTAAACGGTACAAACTTTAAAGTGCATCTGGATGGCTACAATCAGATGGATTTAATTACAGGCAAAGGACCGTCGAATCGTCATGAAGTTTTGTATTTTACAGAAAATGTTTTAAGCGCCGTGCGGATTGATGATTACAAATATCAATTCACCAGTCAGCCAAATGGTTGGTTCGGCGGAACAGTCAAATTGGATTGGCCAACAATAACCAATTTAAGATTAGATCCGTTTGAACGAGCTAATACGCAAAGCATGGCTTTTGGCATGGGCTTTTTCGCTCATGAGTTCTGGCGATTCGTATTCGTTCAAAAAGAAATTGAAATATTGGGTAAAAGTTTCATTGACTACCCACCAATGCAATCAGGTGCAAGCTTTAATTTGGAAGCAGTTAAAGAACAAATCATGCATGCAATCAAGTCCAAACAAGGCGAATAAATTGTTTGTGACATTCAAAAAAGGGGCCATTTTGGCCCCTTTTATTTTTTCACTTTCCCTATTCCCAAACCCCTACGTACCGTGGCTTGTCCACGGTACGTAGGGGTTCTTTGTGTTACGTAGAAGTTCTCTGTGCTTTGAGTCAATGGTTTTAATAGTTATGGGTAATGATATGATCCTCGACCCTTGTCAACTTACTACTTCGAGGATTTTGGCAAAACCCTAGATTATCGCCCCTTCTTCCACAATCTGCTATAATCGCTCAAAATTTTTTCCTGAGCTTTAGAAACACAAGCTTACTATATTGAGGTGATTGATGAATGTTGCAAGACTCAGTCTGAGTAGAAGACTCAAATTCTTTTTATTGATAGGGATGCTTTTAATAACGAGTTGTCAAAAAGTATTTGCCCTTTCAGAAAAAGTTTCCTCTGCCAGCGAAACTTTTTTGAGTGTTGCAGATATTCATTTTACGCCATTCACAAGCTGCAAAGTTTTAAGGTTAACAGCGTGTCCGCTGATCGTGAAATTAATGAAAGCTAAATATGAAGACTGGAAAAATATTTTAGAAAATGATGATAATAAAGCAATGTCAACATACGGCCAAGATACCAATTATTTTCTTTTAAAATCCAGTTTGTCTGAAATACAAAATATCCGTGCAAAAGAGAAGACACGTTTTACGCTAATTCTAGGGGATTTTTTAGCGCATAATTATCGAGAGCAATACGTTCTCTACTCACATGACCACACGCAAGCGGGATACAATAATTTTGTTAAAAAGACATTACAATTTTTAACAGCGGAAATAAGACAAGCCATTCCTGCTGGCGATATTTATCCTGCAATTGGTAATAACGATTCATACACCGGTGATTATAGTGTTGTGCCACATGGCGTATTTTTCCAAGAGACAGAAAAAACATGGTCTGTCTTTATTAAAGATGAAAATAATCTAAAAAGTTTTCAGAAAAGTTTTTCGACCGCTGGATATTATTCTATTACTTCGCCTATAAATAAAAACATGCGTATTATCGTCTTAGATACAGTATTGTTTTCATCCTCTGCTACTACCGATCAGGATGCTGCCCACACCGAGCTGCAATGGTTTAGCAAAGAATTGGGAGAAGCAGCTAAACAAAAGCAACATGTGTTAATCGCTTTTCATATTCCTGTGGGTGTTGATGTGTATCGCACACTCAAAAAAGCATTTGGTGGAATAAAAGAATTCTGGCAACCGGAATTTACCAATTTATTTCAAACAAAATTGCAAGAATACCCGGGATTAGTTACCGCTATTTTACCAGGGCACATTCACATGGATACGTTTCAGGTATTATCACTCAGTAAAGTGGATGATGTTCCCGTGAGTTACACACCCTCTATTAGTCCC
This sequence comes from Gammaproteobacteria bacterium, assembly GCA_031291175.1. Classification (GTDB taxonomy): domain Bacteria; phylum Pseudomonadota; class Gammaproteobacteria; order DSM-16500; family DSM-16500; genus UBA5158. The sequence continues at coordinate 161,031 of JARLJO010000030.1, read as the reverse complement.
ATTTTTGGCAATAATCCGGCATTTAAAATATATAGTTATGATCCTGTCACAATACAATTAAAAAATTATGAGACTTATTACTATCCATTAAATGATGCAAAAAAAGGATGGCAGCAAGAATACAGTTTTAATTCAACCTATAAATTTGCTTGCACGGATTGTGATTTGAAAAAGAGAATGCAACAATTCACTTCTGAAAAAAGAGTAGTGAGTTTGTTCCGAGAATATTATGCTGTTGGCAAACATGGGCAGCCTATTGCGGAAGAAAATAACTGGCAGCACTATTGGTGCCATATTCGTTCTTTTACCAAATCGGATTTTAAAACGTGTATTGATCACCCGTTATAAAATTATCTCACCTGCAATCAAAATTGACTGGCACAATCAACATTATGTCAGTCAATTTGCACACGAACGCTTGGCTATCATTTTTTAGCGCCAACCGCCGCCCCAATAGCCGCCTCTTCTATAATATCCATGGTAATAGTTATTATTGTAATATCGATAGCCGCCGCGATAGTAACCGCCATTGTAGTATCCAGCACGATAAATCACAGGCGTAGAAGGATAGTAATAATAATTAGAATAATAGGATCCAGGATAGTAAGTTTGCGGATAATAAACCATGCCCGCGTGATAATAACTTGGCGGTGGCGGCGGAACACAAGCAGACAAGGTTCCAATAATCGCAAGAGTCATAACAAAAGGAGCGATAATTTTCATTGTTCATCTCCTATAAAAGTGAAATTGAACTAACTATTGGACAATAGAGTTATTATAAACCCATCACGAGTGGAGATGCAGAGAGCATGAGATACATGAATGATTATATTCAGTAAAAATATTTTTTGAAAAAAGAGATATATCACTCAGCCTTAAGTCACTTAAACTTAAGGCTGAATCGAAAAATTATTCTTGCGCTTGAGATTTTTCAGCCAATTGTTTTTCGAGATATACAATCCATTCTTCCGTTTCTTTAGATTGAGGATCTATTTTAATGGCATGCTTAAAGCTTTCCAGGGCATCTGCATTATTTTCTGTGTGATGTTCACAGAGAGCCATATTGTAAAAAAGTCCGAATTGTTCACCGACATAGGGCTGTGCTAATTTATAATATTTTAACGCATCGGCATGACGTTTTGTTGAATGGAAGAAAACAGCAATTTCAAAAAGAATGCAATCTGACTTTGGCATATAGTAATAATTAGCAGCCATTTTATGCATATTACTCGCCATAAAATTCACTGTGTCATTATCTGCATCTGGCACCAGTGAGGTGACACGGTTGGCAAGTTTGGCATAAATATGTGGATCCCATCCTGTGAAATTCATATGTGCGGCGATTGTTTCAAGATTACATTCCTGGAAACTGTCACTCATACGTCGATGCAAGGTAAAATAATCTGCCGGACTAAAGCCTTCAACATATTGTTGCATGCCTTGCGATGTTTCAGGCATGTCTTTTAGTTGAATATTACTGCAAAATACGGAAGTTTTAATACCTTTACGTGGTGTTTGCAAAAAGAAATCACCACCGCTGTTTTTAAAATATTTTCCCAAAGCATGGAAGTTAACCATCATGGAAAAACTGCCGTGAAAAGACAAAGAAGGATGTCCCAAATGATCTAATGATTCAATAGCGCTATAACCTTTATCGGATGCAATAATAAATAATTTATTGTTAGATAATTTTTTCATTAATTTGATAGCGTGAATGGATCCAATTGGGAATAAGAAGCTCGTGTCTTTAAAAGTGTTTTTGTATTCTTCTAATATCGCATCAAGATGTGGATCAGAATAATAACTACCTTTTACTTCATGCACATTATAATCGATAGTTAATTTTTCCATCTCAACCGCTTTGTTGTCTCGCATGTTCGATTCAGGCGTCGAGATTGTCATTAACAATTCATATAACTTACCTTCATGCACAGTGAAAGAATCATGAGAAACCGTATCAAAAATATAATTTGCAAACACAGTTAAAGGATTGACTAAAGTATCTGGCCCAAGACGAATATTTTTTTTAAGAAGCGTAATAGGTCTTTCTGCTTCTAAGTCATAAATTGCAAAATCCAATACACCTTGTTCGACATAGGGCATTAGCGCTGGATGCGTTTCGTAATACTGAATATTATTTTTAGTGAAGTCACTCATCACATAGCAAATAGCAATGTCTTCCATGCCAAGTGTCTGACGTAATTCCAGTAGTGTTTTTAAAACATAGTAACTAAAACGTCCTGAGCCTGTGCCTAATTCTAATATATAGAATGGATGGTTTTTTGCATCGGGATTATTCTTGATCGTATCGCGAATGAAGCGCATGACCAATTGAGCATAACAGGTAGCAATATAAGGATTACTGGTGATGTAGAATGGAACTTGATTAACCCAAGCGTTAATGCCTTCTTGGTCGAAATATTCACGTTGCATACGCCACAAGCAAGATTCAGAAAAGCGTTTACGCTGTTCGACCACTATTTTTCTATCGCTCGAATTATCAGTTTTCACAGAGTCGTCCTTATTATAAATATAGTATAGAATAATTGAGATATTCTTATTGCCAGTAAAATCTAGTATAAATTATATCATTACTAAATAAAATCGACTCACTCAGCATTTTTAGGCTTTTATAAATCTTCTAATTTTTCATAATCTTAAAATCAGCGTGAATTTAGGCTGATTTTCTCGCTAAAAAAATGTTTTTCCACAGCCAATAAAACTTAAGATCAAACTAATGCGCTTTATCTAATATTTAACCACCTCAGGAGGCCGATAGTGCAATATATCATTTCAAGCGTTAATTTAGCATGTTTTCTAGCTTGTCAAGCTATTGATTTTCAGGGGGATAACCCCTCATTTCTGTAATTTGGGCTATAATTATTGTAACGGGACTTCATGTCTTTTCATTTAGAGGGATCACCGCGATGAAAACTGTTGCCAGTCAAAAGTTTTTCGGCTTCCTTGTCGTGTTATCATTTTCGATCTTGGGTCAAATGGGCATTGTGATGTCGGTGAATGCGGCCACACCTACAACAACAGCGCCAGCGGTCACCGCTCCTCCCACCATACCCGTCACCACAACAGCAAAAGATGATGCACCACAACCTCTACAAGAAAATGACGTATCACGTTTTACGAATACGATCGCACTCATTAATGAATTTTATGTTAAACCCGTTAACGAGAAAAAAATTCTTGAAAATGCGATCCGTGGTGTTGTCGCTGGATTAGATCCGCATTCTGAATACCTCGACGAAGATGCTTATAAAACATTATTGATGGAAACCAGCGGCGAATTCGGTGGTATTGGTATTGAAGTAACAGGTGAATATGACGTCCTGAAAGTGGTAAGTCCTATTGACGATACACCTGCATCAAAAGCCGGTGTGAAACCCGGTGATTATATTGTTGCGATCAATAATAAATTAGTTAGCAATATGACATTAAGCGAAGCAGTGAATGAAATTCACGGGAAAAAAGGCACTTCCATTGCTTTAACCGTGTTAAGAAAAGGTCAGGACAAACCAATGACCTTTAATCTGACGCGTGACAATATTCATATTGAATCGGTTAAAAGTAAAATGCTAGATAATGGATTTGGTTATGTTCGTATCAGTGAATTTCAAGAACCCACCCCTGGCCTCATGATTAAAGCCATTCAAGATTTACAAAAAAATAACAATGGGCACCTGAAAGGTTTAGTTTTAGATTTACGTAATAACCCAGGTGGTTTGCTAGATAGTTCTGTTAAAATCGTGAATGCTTTCCTGGATAGCAAAAATCTACATGACTATCAAAAGATGATTGTGTACACCAAGGGCCATTTACCACAACTGCAATATCAAGCAAAAGCCACATCCAACGATATTTTAAACGGTATGCCGCTGATTGTGTTAGTAAACGAAGGTAGTGCTTCGGCATCAGAAATCACAGCGGGTGCATTGCAAGATTATCATCGTGCGATTATCGTCGGTATTAGAAGCTTTGGTAAAGGTTCAGTACAAACGGTTATTCCACTCGATAAAACACATGCGATCAAGTTAACCACGGCTCTTTATTACACCCCAGCTGGCCGTCAGATCCAAAATGAAGGCATCAAACCAGATGTGACCGTTGAGAACCTCAAAGTGACGAGCACTAATCCTGATATCTTGGCAATGGGACCTATCCGTGAATTTGAATTAAAGAACCACTTGAATAATAAAAACCCCGATAAAAATGTAAAGTCATTGATAAATAACCCAGATTATTCTGATCTGGCACAACAAGATTTTCAACTCTATGAAGCCCTGAAAATCTTGCAAACAGCTTATGCGCTAAATACGAAAGTATTAGTGAAGAATTAAAAAGTTAAAACAGACAAGATGACCTGCTTCGATTAGACGGAGCAGGTCATTTCTCATTTAAGTTATTCTTTAAATTGGTATTAGAACACCACTAACTGTAGACATGGAAGTGAGATGTAAATTATTAATTCAACTTAATTCTTTCTTAATAATTGATGTTCTATACTAAAGTTAAATGGAGTTTACATTAAAAGATGCCAAGCATTTTTGATGAAGGAAACAGTTAGGAGGTTATTGTTTATTCTTGCTAAATACGATTGAGGGTATCTTTATGTCAAGTGACAGACCCAGATCACCAACCGGTCCTTCCACTCCGAATGACGCTGGCGATGAATCGAAAAATGCCTCACCAAAAGCCGCTTCTGCGGAAAGAAGAAAAACGCCTGACTTATCCAGAGCTGCCACACTGGCTTCTGGAACAACCACTCCAGATAATGTATCGCCCCCAGCCTCTTCTGTTCAAAAGAGAAAAACGCCTGACTTGTCTAGAGCAGTTACAGTAGGTGTGGGTGTAAACGCTCAAAATAAAGCACTTCAAAACGCCATTGCAAAAAAATTCGAGCTTGTAAAAAATCCTGGTCTCAAAGCGCAACTTAAAAAATATAATCTATTAAATGACTTATTAGTGGATGATGAGAAGCTGAAAGCCTTAAATGAGATGGCTGAAGCAGTTGGCATTGATACTGAGCAAAAATCAGAATTTGTCAGGGCATTACACGAGCTGAAGCTAATAGGAGCAGAAGTGCAAAGAGACGCGACAACCCCAGATCAAGATAAAATGTATGCCGATATTTATCAAGGAGTCTTATTTTCCAATGAAAGTTTCAATATATTAAATCCAAATGAAAGATTTAATGGGTTGAATTCTGATGGTGACATGGATCTTAAAAATATATTATTTAATAACATTGCTGCCACCGAAAATGCAGAATTGCTCAATTTGATTTTATTTGAATTAGCAAATGAACCAGATGTTGTTGAAGATCCCACGGTTGTCACCGTCAGAAATTCTAAAAAGAATCGGATGAATAGTGTTATCACCGCTCTCAGAGATGTTGATAGCGATGTTTCCAAGTTGAAAGAAACGGTAACCGGGTTTTTAAAATTAAAACCTCTTCCCGAGGATAAGTTGAATATCGTAGCAAAAAGATTATTTGCTGAAAATCAATATAAAAAAGTCAAAATAAAGTTACAGGAGAAAAAAAACAAAATAGATGAATCTCAAGAATCTCTTTTAAAAGATTTAACCAAGATAAAAGATAAGATAACTGAAGAGAAAGAAAATGCAGAAGAATCTATTGCAGAAATTCAAAGAAGGCAACAAGCTTTTTCTTACATTTTTAGATCCGCTAAAACTACACAACAGGATGTCGAAGCAATCAAAGCATTAGAGGTTAAATTAGACCAGCTGCAAAAAGATGAGGTCGCACAATCAGACAAAATAAAAGCATTTGAGAAAATATACAAATTGATTGATGTATTTTTCAAGCTGCCTGAGAGAGCTAAAATTATCTCGACCATGAGTCCATTGAATTCAATGGCTGAAGTTGAATTGATCTTGAATCAAATGGATCAAACAATAGAAGCACTGAGTCAACCAGGCCAGGCTGATCTTGTTAGCTTAAGAGATAATTACTATAAATTATTGGGATTATTTGGTTATAGACGCCCCGAAGAAGAAGAAAAAAAACAATTGGGAGAACAAAGACAAGCTAAAGCCAATGCAATCCAGGGTAATCTCGCTGAAGCAAAGAATAAAAACGTGGCATTATTTCAAGAGATTATGCTTGATTTGAAAAAAGATCCCAGGCTAGCCGAATTTGAATTTAATGCATCATCCATTGATAGTTTAATTGCCGATTTAACATTTAATGGCAAAAATGACAAAGTATATAAGTTCATTCAAATATTATTTGGAAGCAATGCTGTTGCTCAAATATCAAAGAATTTGATTAATGAATCTATTATTACTAATCCGGATTTAAAGGAACTACCTCCCGCTGTTTTATCTGGGAAGATAAAAAAAGCAAAACAGGCTTTGGTTAAAGATAAAAAATTTGAAGCGGTATTGTATGAAATTGCTAGTGAAAAAATGCCTAATAAAGCAGAAAAAAAGGTAAATATAGCGACTCCGGCTGTGGCTGCAGCTGCAGCGCCGATTGAAGTTGGCAAGCCTGATGAGGAAGAAAAAAAATCAGAGGTGGTCAGTGATGTGTTGTTGTCATCTCAGCCACAGACTCCTCGACCGATTATTCCACCAGTGGCTACTTCAGTTGTAAGCGCTACTGCTTCTGCTGCTACTGTTACCAAAAAGAAGAAAGATAGCATTCACTTGCCCGCTGAATGGAAAAAATATAAATCAGACAAAGCAGATGTTAAGGATAAAATTGTAGCGGTACTCCACAATCTTTTCGGTGCATCCTCTCAATCCATGAGCAAAATTTGGAATAGAGTATGGGATGAGCGATTGAAGTATCTAAAATATAATCATAATGAATTTGGTGGAAATGATGTTGATAAAGAATTTAAGGAATTTTTGATTTTAGAAGCTGTGGCAGCAAGAATGTTGTTTCTCTGCGGCGCTTACGAAGCCAGGAAGTCAAGCAAAGATAAAATCAGTGCTGAAAGTTATGCTTGTGAAGTAGCGGTAACCGATGTTGTAAAAAAATATAATGCAAATGGCCCATCTGTCATTCCTGAGCTAGAAACCATTTGGAATAAATATGTTTCAGTCATTAATCCGATGAAACCAGGTGATGAACGTATCACGCCTGAATATATAGAACAAGGTCTAGTTGTTGACAGAGATATGCATGATGTTGAAATTTATAATAGTTTTAAAGCATACAAAAGTATGCAGCCAATTCAAAATGTTGTAGTGGGTGGAAGTGTTGCACCTCAAGTTGATTTGCAATCTGGTGGAGCACCTGCCGCAACTCGTGAACAGCGTTCAGCTTCACAATCTGGCTTTGATCTGTCCAGGCAAGATACAAATAAAGCTAAAAATATAGATCCTGACTTTGTACCTGAACAAACACGAACAGGGGTCAACAATAGCGATGTTCATCTTGACCTTTCTCTGGATGAATCAAAAGAACATCAAAGTCCTGTATTGAGTCAGGTACCCCCGCTACCTGTATCGACATCCGCAGAAGCGGAAGTAAATACACGTGCCAGAAGTTCAGTGAAGGCAGATGATCATAAAAAATTGGCGACATCACAAGAAGCAGCTGCAGCCGTGCAGCACGCAGATTCTTCATTGGATGAATTGGGCTCGCAAGCGTCTAATGCGGAGGTAGAAGTAAAAAGGATTCCCGCAGCAGATAGCAAAGAGCGCTCGGCTGGAACACCTACTGAAGAAGCGAAGGCCGCATCTATTGATCAGCATGCAGATTTGCCAAAGGATTCAGATTCCTCGCAACCTCTTGACCAGGTTATAGCACAGACAAGTGTTGCGGCGGCACCACAAGTAGCAAAAGTGGTTTCTTCCGTAGTGAATCGACTTTCTGAGCTAGATAAAGATCTTGACGAGATGGATTGGAGCAAAAATGTTACTTCACAGAATAAAAAAATTAGGCATAGTATTAAAGTAATTATTAATGATGAGATTAATTATATTGACAATGACATCAAGAAAACCATTAGAAAAGAATTTGAAGATAAATGGAATGCTAGATTAGAGAAGATTAAATTAGGTGATTCGATACTCGCAGGGAGTGGTTTGCCAATATCAAATAATCTCCGCTTAAAAGATGAATTTAAAAGCTTTCAACGACTGGTTTTTGTTGCAGTAAGATTAAGAATGATGGCTGCTGATCCTTTACTAATTGGAAGTGCTTCACCCACTGGAACTGCATTAGAAAATGAAAAAAGAAAAGAATGTTTAGAAGAGATCAATAAAGTATTAAGTCTTTATTGGTCAACAGGATTTGTTGCGCTCTATCATTTAGAGAATCTTTGGAAGGAATACATGCCCTATTTGCAAACTAGATCCAGTGATACGTATATGTTCGATGCATTTGAAGAATATTATAATACGGGCGCTGTCAGTGACAAAGATCGAGAGAATATTGATATTTATGACGCGATAGAACAATATAAATTGATGATTGCAGCTGCTGAATTATCCTCTAAAACAAATGAAGCTTCTCTTGCAGGCGATTCCCATTCTGTCGTTGAATTTAAAGAAAATGGCGTGAAGCAACAACCTGCTAAACAACCCTCTGCTGGGTCAAAACTCCAGACACAAGCTGAGCGACTTTATCAAGCAATAAATGTTTTGCATAATAAAGTAGTTGAAGTGAATGATCAGGTAGATGTTAATAGTGAAAGTTTAGTATTATATTACGCTAATGGCCTGGATAATTACGGCTTTGATCTTTTGGCTAATATAAAAAAAGGTGCTGTCATCTCCGATGATCATTTAAAATTGATTATAGACATTTACAACCAAGCAGCAGAGGCACTAGAAGAAGCTAAACCGAATGCTAAAATGAATGGTGCTACCCAAAAATTAAAACAACTCAGTATTTCTCTCAATAAAATGCCTGTTTATAAATCAATGGCGGCTGCACTTTCAACTTATATTTCTGCGCTAGATAAGACTATTCAATTAGTAAAAGAGAAAGCACAAAAAGCGGTAGCTACGCCTAGCGTTTCTGATCAAGCGCCAAATGAAGCCTTGCTGGAGGAAGGCGAAGTAAAAGTGGAGTTTCCTGATGAATTCAAAATGGATGAGGCTTATTTTGCCGTCAATCTTGAAGCGCCAACGGTTGTATCGACTTTTCCTCAATTAGCTAAACTATTTGCTGATTACCCATTTGTAGCTGATGTATTAAGCCAGGCGCTTAAAGGTAAAACACAAGATGATGTGAATCAATTCAACAATAAAATGGCTTTTAGTCAGCAGTTTCCTAAACTGATTAAAAAAATCGATAAATTGAATACCAAGCGTATCGATGGTAATAAACCGGAAGAAATACGCCAGGGCTTTGAGAAGGCATTAGACAATATCAATATGAATGCCTATGAAAAACGAATTATATTTAATGCGATTTTTTCAGAAATGGTGGCCAATAAGGTATTGCGCGAAATCAGAAAAGAAATACAGCCATTGCTTGAACAAGACCTGGCAAACCAGGAAAAAGAAATGGCCGTCATATTCGGCCTCGTGAAAGAAAGAATACAAGCTAATTTGAAAGTGAATTCGATCGAGGATGAACTTAATAAAAATGCCGTTGAGTTAATTAAAGAATATATACTCAAAACTACACCGGAAGAAAGAGAAGCAGACGCAGACAGTTATGCATTACGCCAAGCGGGTGGCCTTCACGTTGTTATTCCACCTCCTTCACCTAATGATCGAGATGCCGAGCTGCTTGCCGTTATGCCTAATACTTTGGGTAATTCAGCAGCAGAAGCGTTAGGTAGAAACGTGCCATCCTCATTTGCAGCCATGATGGCTCAATCAGGCCCATCTGTTGTTCCAAAGGTTAATAGTGCTGTCATAGCAGAAGCTAAAAATAAAATGGAAGTTCTACAAAAATTAGCAGGCTTTATTACGATAGACGTAGTCAGTGAAGAAGGTCGTCAGCAATTTGCAAGGAATCTGCTGGTATTTGATGCAGCTATTGCCCCGAGAAAATTAGATGAATCAAAAGAAGAGCATAAAGATGCCGGCGGTTTAAGCCGCGTATTCAATGAAATTGTTAAAATTAATCCTGCTTTGAATGAGCATTTTAAAGCGCTCTTCCTCAATAAATTTGATCTTAAATTTATTGATCTCAGTGATAATCCAGAATTAGCCGATAATCCGCAGCCCGCATCGGGGTTTCCGGCGTACTTGGATACAAAACAAAATCTCGATCCTCAGAATAAAATCGCCTTGTTTGAAGAGGATGGCAGTTTTAGCCCGGTGGTTAAAGCCTATCTTCCCGAAGGACATGAACAATTATTACGAATAATAAAAGAATTTTTTGCTATATCAGCTGGTCTGACTTACACGCGTGACAAAGATCTGCATAATACGAATACGGGTAAGTTAAGAAATTGGATTGTTGATCTATTTGGGCAAACAAAGGAAGATCCCACTCAAAGTCGATTGCATACCGCAATAGCACAGTTTGGCGTGGATCCCGTACGTATCCAAATGCAGTCGGGATTAGCTCAATCTCTTCCAATGTTAGATACGGGTCGTCCTGAAATAGATGCGATTGCCATCATGGCGACTTCGATTATGACTTCGCAATTTAATGCACATAGTATTATTCAAAATGACCTTCAACAACTTGAGAATCAGTTGAAGGTGATGCCGCTCTCTGCCTTAGAAAATAAAGCTAACAATGTTGTTAGTGCCGCACGTCAACTGGCCAAATCGCTATTGCTTGATAACCCTACCATGAGTTTGGAAGGGTTGCACAAAGCCTTGCAGGTGACAAGTCAGCTAGTTAATAATCCCTATGATGCGAATGCGCTCAGAGAACTTGGAGAACTCATCGCCGCATTTTCGCAAGCAAAAAGCGCATTTCAATTTAGACCTGTCATGGAATCTTTATTTGTTTTTAGCGAAGCTGCTCAAGACGCTATTGATGAAAAAAATGAAGAAAAATATAATGAGCCAGAGCAAGCTGAGGTACTTCAACAACAAAAAATCTTATCTGTTGATCTTAATCTTATTGATGAAGATCCTGAGAGCCAACCAATAGCAGGAATTATTTCTATTATTTCACCTAAGCCTTATCTATGGCAAAATGGGATGGAACATGGAAATAAGGCTGTTGCCTCTCCGGTACAAGAGCATAAATCCGGGAACTTCATTTCCAGATACCCATGGTATGAAGTTAGTTTGGATAAACATAATTTTGAAGCACAACGAAATGCTCAGATGAAATGGCTAGGCATATCTCTGTTAGATGCAGATGGGTTTAGTGCAAGCCCTGCCAGTAGTGTAGCTTCAAGCCCTGCTAGTAGCATAGCTTCAAGCGTAAGCTCAAATTCCAGCAGAGGTAACAGCAGTAGAAGCGTTAGCCCAACTGCTAGTACAAGCGTCAGCGGAAATAGCAGTGCTAGTCAGAGTCCAAGATCCATATTAGGTACAGACCCAGCTCCTCAGCCTAGAAAATATAATAAAGCAGTGACTGCGGTTTTAGGTTATATGGCAGATTCTGCTAGGTATTTTGATCATGACAGGTCTATTCGTGACAGCTTGCGCTTTTTTCCAGAATCTAAGATGGGTATTACTTGGTCCGCTGAAAATCAGCCCCAAGGATTTGTTGACGCTGGTATCCCAAAAAGCAATATTCAAGCTATTCAACTGACATTGAGGCAATTTGAAGAACCAGAATTCATCGCTGAGATAGACGATGTCAAACGTCTCGCAGGTCTCGGCGTTCGAGATATTCCTATCAATGCGGATTTACAAGAGCCAATATTAGAAGGCAATTTAAGAGCCGGCGCAAAATTACTGAAAGATGGAGAATATGCACTGAATCTTGTAAAGAGATCCACGGATGCTGAGCCAATTGCGAGTTTTGTTGAGCATCGTGAAGGAGATAAATACAAAATTGCGGCCGCGAAATTGCCAGTCAATAAACATTCCCAATCAGTCGGTGGTTTACAGATTCCGTCTTTAGAATATTTGATCTATGCAGATAGGCAAATACAACGTTTTCTGGGCGTCAAAGGCAGCCATGCTCCTATGTATATTAAGCCGCACAAGGATCCATTGTTGGTAGAAGCTATGATTTTATTATGTAACAAACATGGACTCGCTTATGTCGATGAGTCGGGTTTGGCATTGTCTGACAAATATGATGTTCAGAAAAATGCGAAAGTCTCAGCAGTATTTAAATATATTGATAGCAAGATAGCGGATAAATCGCTTTTACCTAAAGCCAAGCAAATGAATTTGTATGCACTGAAAAGATTAATGGCCGAATTACCCGAGAAGGTGAGGAAAGATCCCGAGGTTAAACCATTATTAAAAGCAATGAAAGTAGGTCAAACGCCTTCACCGGAACTTTTTAATAAGTTATTAGATGTCACAGACAGAATAGTCAAAGAAGAAGAGGCCGCGCCGCCTGAAAAAAGTTTTATGCAGCGCCTATTCAGAAAATAATTCTATTAAAATAGATGAGTAGGTTGGGTTCTGCGTTTTTCGCGAAACCCAACATCATTATGGCCCAGCGATGTTGGGGTTCGTCCCTCAACTTAACCTACATTTTTATTTTTCCATCTTGCGAGCAATAATCATTTTCAGATAATCTGTTTCTGGAATAGCAAAATGCACAGGATGATCAGGTGCTTGATGACCACGCTCTATCAATTGCAAATCACATTCCGCATGCAAGCTTGCGCGTCTGATTGTCTGAACAAAAGCATCCTCGTCCATGTGCATAGAGCAAGAGCAAGAAATCAATAAACCCCCAGGATTTAAGAGCTTTAATGCTGCTTCATTGATACGCTGATAAGCCAATGTACCTTCTTTCATGTCTTTTTGCTTTTTGATAAACGCTGGTGGATCTAACACAATGACATCAAATTTCTGAGAAGTTTGATGTAACTTTTTCAAGCCGACAAACGCATCGTCACAAATTACATGTACTTTATCTTCCACTTGATTTAAACGGGCATTTTCAGGAATCGCATTAGTCGCAGCTGCCGAAGAATCTAAACAATAGACTTCACTGGCGCCAAACTTAGCCGCTTGAATTCCCCAACCACCCAAATAACTGAATACGTCCAATACACGCTTACCTTTAACATAATCTTTCAGACGTGAGCGATTTAAACGATGATCAAAGAACCAACCCGTTTTTTGGCCATCCCACAGTGGGGCTGAAAAAATCGTCTCGTTCTCTTCCAATAAAACGCGCTCAGGCGGCGTGCCAAAGCCCGCTTCAACATACTGATCCAGACCTTCTTGCAATCGCGCTGAACTATCATTGCGGAACAAAATCGATTCTGTCTCTGGTAGAGTTGCTAAAATCGCGGCGATAATTTCGGCTTTTTTCGCTTCCATTCCTGCGGTGTTGATTTGAACCACCATGTGATTGCCAAATCGATCAATGACCAATCCTGGCAAATTATCCCCTTCACCAAAAATTAAACGATAGTAAGGTTTGCCATACAACTGATCACGCCATGTTAATGCGGTTTTAAAACGAAACGCGAACAAGCCTTGCGTCAGATGCTCATTTGGATTGCGGCTAATCAAACGCGCAGAAATTAATGACTGCGGATTCACATAAGCAATTCCTAGCGGTTTTTTGTCGTAAGATTCAACACGTACTTCGTCACCTGCTTTGAAGCCTTTTAGTGGCGTGGATTTGATATCAATTTCATTACTATAAATCCAGACGTGTCCAGCACGTAAGCGGCGTTCTTCATTTTTTTTGAGGCGTAAACTTTGTAATTCCATGGGAGATTCCAATTTAATTATTATTTAAAGGGCAAGAATGGCGGCGTTTGTCAGTCGTCAAATTTCACCAGCAAAATCAGGAGACAAGTGAGGTGCAGCCGGATAAAAAAATGTGGCTTCATGCTTGTTCTGAATGAGATGGATCACTCTTGCATTCGGGATTGCTTGAAATTTTTCTAGAATTTCAAAATCGGTATCACCTTGCAGCTTGATGGTGATGATCATGTTTTTGGCTTTGCCTGAGGCAATCCATTTTTGCACTAAGTCCAATGTCCGATTGGGATAGCAGGCGACATCACACAACAACCAATCAATAGGGTTCTCTAAAGTGTGTGGATCGAGGGCAAACGCGCTCTGTTTCAGAAAGCTCACTAAGGGAAGGGCGGCAATCTTCTGCTCTAGAGGCGCTTTATCCACTGCCGTGACTTTTGCCCCTAAGCTTTGCAGGACATAACTCCATCCGCCAGGAGAGGCGCCAAGATCCATTGCCGTGTCACCGGGCTTCGGATAATGATTCAATAATGCTAGCGCCTCCCAGAGCTTTAAATAAGCCCTGTTGGGTGGGTTCTTTTTGTCTTCTTGAAATAAGTAATCCCCTAGTGGTGGCTTTTTCCAGCGTTTAGCTGAATAAATCAGCGTGTTTTTATCCAATAAACTAAAGCAGCCAATTGCCGGTATTTCATCCTTTAGGGGAAAGCGATGATTAAGATCGGGAAGTTTTTTCAGTTCTGCTTCAATCAAACGGGATCTTCGCACGTTTTCGATGGGATTTAAAAACCAATACTTGCCAGCGCGGCGTAAAATCTTAACGGCTTCGGAAATCGATTCAAAATGCACGAGATGAGGTTCGAGCCAGACATCGGCGGCAAAGCAAATATCACGCTTTTTGTGCGGTGAAATGACAATGTTACCCACCACCGCCGAAACGTCTTGAAGTTCAGCGCAAAGGGCCTCCAAAAAATCAGGATGTGCAATATAAACAGCACTTTGGGCAGGGGTAAAGGTCTCTTTTAAAAAGGACGGCTCGGTGGCGTTTTTATCAGTCATATTCTATTTATTGTCTAAAAAACGCCTAATATACCACAAAATGCGCCGAGCAAAAATTAATTATCCAAATGATAGATATCATCACGGAAGTTCACGACACCCGTATCATCTACCCAGGCGGTGACGTAAGTCAGATAAATCGGGATAGGATTTTTGATACGGAAATAGTTGGTGCGATGTGTATCAATGATATCTTTCACTTTGCCATCATCCATTCGCGTGTCATTTTGAATTAAGTAGGCGACCAGGTCGAATGGTTTTTCAAGGCGCACACAACCGTGGCTTAAATCACGTTTATCTTGAGAGAATAAGGATTTGACGGGTGTGTCATGCAAATAAACGTCTTGAGAATTCTGAAATTCAAATTTCACTAAACCTAATGCATTTTTATCGCCTGGATCTTGACGCAGATGATAATGAAATCCATTTTCCTCAGCACCTTGCCAATCTACTTCATCAGATGAAATTTCACCTGAGCCTTCTTCTTCGGAATTAAAAATACGAATGTTGTTATCGTTTAGATAAGAAGGATTCTCTATCATTTTGGGCACGATGTCGTTTTGAGCGATCATACGTGGAACGCTCCAGTGAGGATTGAAAACAATGCGGGTAATGGTCGAGGAGAGCTCTGGTGTTGGCCAGTCGGTTTTACCCACAATTGCCCGAATGGTTAATACTTCTTTATCGTTGTCGACAAGATGCAACCTGTATTCAGGGATGTTCACGAGGACATAGCGATGGCCTAAGCGATGTGATAAATCAGCCCAACGCTGCATATTCAGCAGTATTTGCTTCACGCGCATATCGGCAGGGACATTTAATTGATTCAACGTGTCATTACCCACGACTCCGTCAACGGTCAGTCCGTGACGTGCCTGGAATAATTTAACGGCATCAGCTAATGGATGGTCGAAGGTGCGACTCAGGTGGTCGCTTATCGGCAAATCGTGTGAACGTATCAAGCGTTCACGTAACAAGGTTACGGCGTCATTGTTTGAGCCCAGTTTTAATAAGTTGCCGGTATCTGGTACAAGAGGCCAAGGATGCGTGACTGCATCTTGATAGAGTGCCAAGACAGCTTGAAGACGAGAAACCATGGCGTCTTTAGTTGGAATACTAGTGCTTGTGGTTTCTTGATTATAAATCTCGTCTGCGAAAATGTTTGGCGAAAATAAAACGAAAAATGAAGTGATAAGTAAGGTCCCTAGCTGCATGAATAATCTTTTTTGATTTCTCATTGCGCCCACTCCTTACGTTTAATTTTTGGTATAGCTTATTTTAACATATTGGATAGACTCAAGATGTGAGATGCATTTTAAGTTATTGATAATGTTTAGTAATTTAGTTATGAGGCTTGTAAGGAATTGATTCTTTTGTGTTAAAAATTGCAATCAATAGGATGCGAGAAAAAAATGTTTAGAGTGTTGTCGATGACGATTATTCTGCTTTAAAAATGTAAATATGGATGCAGAAAAAAGAGAAGAATGACAGGGGTCAATGTGCTGTTCTAGTCTTTCTTTTCACCTCCACGCAAGTGGAAGTGACTCAAAAAAAACGGGGTGACAGGGTAGGTTGGCTTTTTACGCGCGGAGTGGAACTCAAGTACTGCTTTGACAATGGTTTTATCCAACTCAAAAGGGCAAAAAGGCAGCGGCATGACTCCAATACTCAAAGACTAGCTATATGAGTTATTTGACAGCAGCTTTCAAATGTAGCTGCTGTCGAAGTTTAGCGTTTAACGACGGTTACTTTTTTTCTTTTTCTTCTTTTCTTTATTTCCGTTCTCGTTTGTTTGATCATTTTCAAGATCTCTTTCTGGATCAAGCACTGGAGGCGGCGTCACGGGCTTATTGAATAATCCAGGTGCTGGACTCGTATTTCCCGATCTGGCAGAAGCGGGTGCTACTTCTCTTGGGAAAGATGACAGTTCTTGCGCTTCCCTATCGATGGCACCTGGATTAGCCGTTGCAGATGATGATGGATCAACCTCATCATCCACTAAGCTTTTTACGGAAGAAGCACTTGGTAAGACTTGTTGTTTAAATTCCTCTAGACCTGATTCACTGGCGTGAGTTGCCTTACGTTGCATTTCAGGCGGTTGTTCAACTGTTTGTGCCAGCGTCAGAGGAGACGGCGGGGTTACATCAGGCGTTCTTTGGATGAAAGCTAGAATGCTACCACTGCTGGTTCTAGCGGCTGGTGATGATTGTTGTCTATTGGTTTCAGCATTGACAGGCATTCTTGGCGTGGATGGCACGCTGATGCTAGATCCGGCTTGTCCCAAAGGAGCAGAGGCTGATGTATTAACCACAGAAGCGCTGACATTACTTGGAACGTTGCCGGATATCTGTGGTGTGGATGGCACGCTGGCACTGGACGCAGCTTGTCCCAAAGGAACGGAGGCTGATGCGCCAGTTACAGATGCGTTGGCACTAACTGGATTGTAGCTTTGAGCAAACGGAGGTTTTTTTCTACCGTATTTAAAATCATGTGATTGTTGAGAATCTGCTATCACATCTTCTAAATGTTTACCAAAATATTCTTTGCTATAAACCAGATAATAAGTCTGGTGCAATACTAACGGAATGGTCGGAATAACCTCGAAGCCTTTTATCTTTTTAATTTTACCCGCGCTTGATAAATGCGGAAATAATTTTTTTAAAAGGTCTTTTTCTTCGATGATTGCATCGCAATTGCCGATATAGATTAAACTACGATCGATCTTGTCTCGTTCAAGTCGTAATTCGTCAGGTGACTTTTTTTGTATGTTTTCTTCAGCTTTTGCCTCTTCTTCCTCTGCTGACTCTTCTTCATCATCAGAGACACCAGTGGCTTTTTCGGCTTTTATGATCGCATTGCGTAATTTCTTTTTCTCAGCGAGAAAGTGTTTATTTTTGTCGATAAACGCATTGTTTAATGTAGGCCATGTGGTGGCGCAGAGCAGAATGTAGGTGCGCAATAAATGCAAGATTTCGTGAGAGTGATGCGTTTCAAGCAAAAAGGCAATCTCGCCAAGCTTAATCGTAATGTCGACCCATGCATTAGCATTTGCTACCTCATTCGACATTTGGTTTGCCTTTGAGCACATCTCGGA
Organism: Gammaproteobacteria bacterium; assembly: GCA_031291175.1. GTDB lineage: Bacteria > Pseudomonadota > Gammaproteobacteria > DSM-16500 > DSM-16500 > UBA5158. The sequence continues at coordinate 143,123 of JARLJO010000030.1, read as the reverse complement.
AATGTCGTTAAACTTTTGTCTAACATCGGAGAGATTATTCGCTTTCCCCATCAAAGTGATGGCGGTATTAGAAAGAATATCGGTGAAACTACGGGAGGATTTTTCAACGCGCTCGTCTTTGTACTTATCGAGAACTTCATTGATAAAGATTAAATTAGGATAAGTCACGATGACACCTCCTTGTGATTTTTAATGGACAGAATTAATTTGCCATCATACTTAACAAACCTTAAGGAATTCTTAAAGCATTGTTGCTTGACTCTAAATAGGTGGCTGGTTAACCTGATGTGAATTTGCAGCATTAGGGAAAGGAGCCCCCGTTTGTGAACATTGTTGCCCGTTTTGAGATTCCATATTATCAGTACCTGAATGAAACCAGTACTGTCATCGATACGCTGCCAGAATTTGCACAAGATCCGCAGCATTTGCAACGTCTTTATCGCCTAATGGTGCTGATCCGCGTTTTTGATAGCAAAGCAATTGCCTTACAAAGAACCGGTAAGCTTGGTACATACCCTTCCTCACGCGGACAAGAAGCCGTGTTCGTTGGCATGGGTGATGCCCTGGCAAAAACCGATTTGTTTGTTCCTTATTATCGTGATTTTGGCACACTCATTCAGCGGGGAGCGAAGCTCTCTGACTTTTTGATGTATTGGGGTGGCGATGAAAGAGGTAATTCCTATAGCGATGATAAAACCGATTTTCCTTTCAGTGTCCCCGTTGGTAGTCAGCCTTTACACGCCGCTGGCATTGCCAGCGCCTTCAAAATTCGCAAAGAAAAACGCGCAGTATTAGTCACTTGTGGTGATGGCGCAACCTCTCAAGGCGATTTCTATGAAGCATTAAATCTCGCTGGTATTTGGCAATTGCCGGTTGTATTTGTCGTCAGTAATAATCAATGGGCGATTTCAGTCCCACGCAGTGCGCAAACCGGTGCAAAAACCATTGCTCAAAAAGCCATTGCTGCCGGTTTTTCCGGCGAACAAGTCGATGGCAATGACGTTATTGCCGTGCGTGAACGTGTCGCTAGCGCCTTAAAAAAAGCCCGTGAAAATAACGAGCCCACCTTGCTTGAAATTCTCAGTTACCGTCAAAGTGATCACACCACAGCAGATGATGCTAGTCGCTATGAACCCAAAGGCGTGCGTGAAACGGAATGGGTAAAAGAGCCGATCGGAAGATTACGACGTTACCTAGAAAGTATTCAAGCCTGGTCTGAAACCGACGAGCAAAAGTTATTGGCAGAATGTGGCGAGACAGTCGATCAAGCTGTCGCCGAATATCAAAACTGCCCACCACAGCCAATTGAATCCATATTTGATTATTTGTATGAAACATTACCGGATATCTACGCCGAACAACGCGAAGATGTTAAGAAAAAAGAGGTACCAGTCCATGGCTGAGATTTCATTAGTAGAGGCAATTACCCAAGCGTTAGCGCATGAAATGCGCGCAGATGCCGATGTCGTTTTATTAGGTGAAGACATTGGTAAAGACGGTGGTGTCTTTCGGGCAACACAAGGTTTGATTGACGAATTTGGTCCAGAGCGTGTGCGAGACACACCTTTAGCCGAATCCATGATCGCGGGTGTTGCTATTGGCATGGCTACGCAAGGCTTAAAGCCGGTGGCTGAATTCCAATTTATGGGTTTTATCTATCCCGCCCTGGATCAAATTATCAATCACGCTGCGCGACTTCGAAATCGCACACGGGGTCGTCTCACTTGCCCTGTCGTGTTTCGTGCACCTTATGGATGTGGTATTCGTGCGCCTGAGCATCATTCGGAAAGCACAGAAGCGATGTTTGCTCATACCCCAGGTCTACGCGTCGTGATTCCATCGTCGCCTGCACGCGCTTATGGCTTGTTGCTGGCATCGATTCGTAATCCTGATCCCGTTGTGTTTCTTGAACCGTCGCGTTTATACCGTTGGGCAAAACAAGATGTGCCTGATAACGGTAAAGCATTGCCATTAGATGTTTGTTTTACTTTGCGCACGGGTGCGGATGTGACATTGGTGACTTGGGGTGCAATGGTAAAAGAAACCATGGCAGCCGCTGATGCATTAGCAAAAGAAGGCATTCAAGCAGAAGTCATTGATGTGGCTACCATCAAACCTTTGGATATCGCAACGATATTAGCTTCCGTCGAAAAAACGGGACGTTGTGTCATCATTCATGAAGCGCCACGTACGTGCGGTGTGGGTGCGGATATATCCGCTCAAATTGCAGAACAAGGTTTAATGTTCTTGAAAGCGCCAGTGCAACGCGTGACAGGTTATGACACGATCGTCCCTTATGCTCGCTTAGAAAGATATTATTTACCCAGTGAAAATCAAATCATTGAAGCCGTCAATAACGTAATGGAATTCGCATGAAGACATTTAATTTACCCGATTTAGGTGAAGGACTAGCAGACGCAGAAATTCGTGAATGGCATGTCAAAGTAGGGGATGAGGTAAAGGTGGATCAACCCTTGGTTTGTATGGAAACCGCCAAAGCCGTGGTTGAAGTTCCATCGCCACAAGCGGGGCGTATCAGCCAATTGCACGGTAACCCAGGTGATGTGATTGCCACAGGGGCTCCTTTGGTTGAGTTTGACAATGCAGAAGGCACAGCACCAGCAAAAGAAAAAGATCGTGGATCAGTGGTGGGTAGTTTAGAAGAAAGCACGCAGCGCTTGGATGAAAGTGACGTTATTATTGGTAATACCAAGCAACAAACCGCCGGTGTGAAAGCCATGCCTGCGGTACGAGCGCTAGCCAAACAAATGCATGTTGATTTGAATGCAGTGAAGCCCAGCGGTCCTCAAGGCCAAATTACGGCAGAAGATGTGAAAAATGCAGCGAATCAAAAAGGCGGCACCATCGGTGTTGCTGAAACGTTGCATGGCGTGCGACGCGCTATGGCAAATGTGATGACGCAGTCGCATCAAGAAATTGTGCCTGTCACCTTGATTGATGATGCGGATATCACGGATTTTCCTAAAGGCACGGATATCACGGCACGTTTGATTCAAGCTATGATTGCAGGCATCAAAGCAGAACCCGCATTGAACGCCTGGTATGACGGGAAAGCACTTGAACGCCGCTTATTTGCAGAGATTAATATTGGCTTAGCGATTGATAGTGAAGAAGGGTTATTTGTACCCGTCTTAAAAGATGTTGCCAAGTCTGACCCCAAAGTCTGGCGAGAACAAATTGAGACATTCAAAAAATCCGTGGCATCCCGTACCGTCTCGCCAAGTGAATTACATGGCGCAACGATCACCTTAACTAACTTTGGGATGATTGCTGGCCGTTATGCGACACCTATTGTCGTGCCGCCCATGGTTTCGATTTTAGGTTGCGGCAAAATTCGCGAAGCGGCTATTGTGTATAACGGTAAAATTGAAGCGCGTCGCATAGCTCCACTCTCGCTGACATTTGATCATCGTTCCGTAACCGGTGGTGAGGCTTCCCGGTTTTTGGCGGCAGTAATTAAAGCATTAGAAGGTCCCTCAGCATGACCTCTTATTTGAAATTTAATCTGGGTGAAACAGTAGACATGTTGCGAGAGGCCGTGCGAGATTTTGCGGAATCTGAAATTGCAATACGCGCAGCCGATATCGATAGAGAAAATGTTTTCCCCGCCGATTTATGGCGAAAATTAGGGAACATGGGCTTACTAGGCATTACCGTTGAAGAAGAATTTGGCGGCTCCGGCATGGGCTATCTTGAACATGCGATTGCAATGGAAGAAATCAGCCGAGCCTCGGCTTCGGTAGGTTTAAGCTACGGTGCACATTCAAACCTTTGCGTGAATCAACTGCGATTAAATGGTACTCCTCCACAAAAATTAAAGTACCTGCCAAAATTATGCAGTGGCGAGTATGTGGGCGCGCTCGCGATGAGTGAGACACAAGCGGGTTCAGATGTCATGGGCATGCAATTACGTGCAGATAAAAAGCATGATCATTACATTTTAAACGGCACAAAAATGTGGATTACGAATGGGCCTGAAGCCAATGTTTTAATCGTCTATGCAAAAACGGATAAAGACGCCGGGTCTCGTGGTGTGACCGCTTTTATTATTGAAAAAAGCTTTCCAGGATTTTCTACCGCGCAAAAGCTCGATAAGTTGGGCATGCGTGGTTCTAATACTTGCGAACTGGTGTTTGATAACTGCATTGTGCCGGAAGAAAATATTCTAGGCAAAGTGAACCATGGCACCAAAGTCTTGATGAGTGGTCTTGACATAGAGCGTCTCATATTAGCCGCAGGCCCAGTTGGTATCATGCAAGCTTGTATGGATGTAGTGATTCCTTATGTGCACGAACGCAAACAATTCGGTAAGGCAATTGGTGAGTTTCAATTAATGCAGGCAAAACTCGCTGACATGTATACTGCATTAATGTCATCACGTGCTTATTTGTATGCGGCGGCACAAGCTAGCGATAGAGGTGAGCTGACCCGCAAAGATTCAGCCGGGGTTATTTTATATACCTCTGAAAAAGCCACCTGGATGGCTCTACAAGCATTGCAATGCTTAGGTGGTAATGGCTATATCAATGAATTTCCGACAGGGCGTTTTTTGCGTGATGCAAAACTTTATGAAATAGGCGCGGGTACCTCTGAAATTCGCCGCATGTTAATCGGTAGAGAATTATTTACTGAAAAGCATTAGTTTTTTCATCTATGCATTTTGCGTTACCTGAAATATAGATTAAGGAACCACAGCGTAAATGTTTCAAACTCACATCGATCCGAAAAGCGAAGTATTCCAACGTAATTTTGCTGCGATGCAGCTAATCGTAGAGGATTTTCAGCAAAAATTTGCGGAAATAGAGCAAGGCGGTGGAAAAGTCGCTCGCGCGCGTCATCACGAACACGGAAAATTGTTACCCCGAGAACGTATTCAATTATTGATTGATCCAGGCAGCCATTTTTTAGAGTTATCCGCATTTGCGGGTTATGAACTCTATAAAGATGTGATTCCAGCGGGCGGTATTATCACAGGTGTTGGTCGCGTCATGGGGATCGAATGCATGATCGTAGTGAACGATGCTACTGTCAAAGGTGGAACCTACTACCCGATTACTGTTAAAAAGCATTTGCGCGCACAAAAAATTGCATTAGCTAATCGCTTGCCCTGTATTTATCTGGTGGATTCGGGTGGTGCATTCCTACCGAAACAAGATGAAGTGTTTCCAGATGAGGATCATTTCGGACGAATTTTTTTTAATCAGGCGACGATGTCTAGCCAGGGGATTCCACAAATTGCTGTGGTGATGGGTTCATGTACTGCTGGTGGCGCTTATGTGCCCGCCATGGCGGATGAGAGCATTATGGTGAAAGAGCAAGCCACGATATTTTTAGCAGGCCCACCACTAGTGAAAGCGGCTACGGGCGAAGTGGTGACTGCTGAGGCGTTGGGTGGTGCCGATGTGCATTGCCGCATTTCAGGGGTGGCTGATCACTATGCTAAAGATGATCAGGATGCGATACATATTGCAAGACGCATTGTCAGTCATTTAAATCATCAGAAAAAAAATCCTTTAGTCTTACGTGAATCAAAAGAACCTTTATTAGATGCAACGGAACTCTATGGCATTATTCCTGCGGATGCCCGCTATCCTTTTGATGTGCGCGAAGTGATTGCGCGCATTGTCGATGGTTCTGATTTTGATGAATTTAAAGCGTTATACGGCAAGACATTAGTCTGCGCATTCGCTCATCTGTACGGTATGCCAGTTGGTATTATTGCCAATAATGGCATTCTATTTTCAGATGCGGCTTTAAAAGGTGTGCATTTCATTGAGCTTTGTTGCCAACGTGGTATCCCCTTAATTTTTTTACAAAATATCACGGGATTTATGGTAGGAACAAAAGTCGAAGCAGAAGGTATTGCCAAACATGGGGCAAAATTAGTGAATGCAGTTGCTACCGCCAAAGTACCAAAGTTCACTGTGATTATTGGCGGCAGTTTTGGTGCAGGCAATTATGCGATGTGTGGTCGCGCCTATGAGCCGCGTTTTTTATGGATGTGGCCTAATGCTAAAATTGGGGTCATGGGTGGTGAACAGGCAGCGAATGTCATGGCGCAAGTGACCCGTGAAAAAAAGCAAAGGCTAGGTGAAACGTTCAGCATTGAAGATGAAGAGAACTTAAAAGCACCGATATTGGCGCAATATGCAAAACAAAGTCATGCTTATTATTCCAGCGCCAGGGTTTGGGATGATGGCATCATTGATCCAATGGATACACGGAAAATTCTGGGCGCGAGTTTATCAGCTGCATTGAACGCTCCCATTTTACCAACGCAATTTGGCCTGTTTAGGATGTAAAAATATGGCAAATGAGCCTGTGATTTTAGTCACGATGACAGAAGGAATCGCGACTATCACATTGAACAAACCGGAAAAGCGTAATGCGATGGATGGTGTGCTTGTTGCAAATTTAATGTCGGTATTAGCTGAGATTGCGACGAATAAAAATATTGGCGTCATTATTTTGCGCGCGAACGGCGAACATTTTTGTGCTGGCGCAGATATTGCCTGGATGCAAAAAATAGCGACGGCTCCAGAGGCGGATAATCAAGCAGATGCATTGCAACTAGCAAAATTAATGTATGCGATTTACACCTACCCAAAACCCGTGATTGTCTTGGCACACGGGGCGACACTGGGTGGTGGTTTAGGGTTGGTTGCAGCTTGCGATATCGCCATTGCAGCAAATAATGCGAGTTTTGCTTTTTCTGAAGTGAAGATTGGTATTGTACCTTCCGTCGTGAGTCCTTATGTTATTAAAGCAATGGGGGAGCGTGCTGCACGGTATTATTTCCTGACGGCCGCGCGATTTGGTGCAGATGAAGCTCATCGAATAGGGTTTGTGCATCAAGTGGTGGATCCGCAAGCGTTAAACTCGGTCGGTGTGACTATCGCTAATGAAATATTGAAACACAGCCGCAGTGCTGTCAGCGAAGCTAAGCGGTTAATCCAAACGGTTGCCAGTGAAAAAGTGTCAGATGATTTGATTCGTTATACAGCAGAACATTTAGCAACAATGCGGACGACAGCAGACGCGCGAGAAGGTTTACAGGCTTTTTTAGAAAAGCGAATGCCAACTTGGTCTTGATTAAAACCCATTAGGATTTTTTGTATGGCCTTTCCGAAAGTGGTAAAAATAGTGGAAGTCAGTCCACGTGATGGTTTGCAAAATGAAGCGAAAATTGTGCCAACGGCGGTTAAAATAGAATTTATCCATTTGCTGGCAGAAAGTGGCTTATCGGTTATTGAAGCTACCAGTTTTGTTTCTCCTAAATGGATTCCGCAACTGGCAGACCACAAAGAAGTGTTTCAGGGCATTTCAAAAAATGCGGGCGTTTCTTATCCTGTGTTAGTGCCGAATTTAAAAGGGCTGCAATCGGCGATGGATGTGGGTGTGAAGGAAATCGCAATATTTACGACGCCATCTGAACAATTTAGCCAACACAATACCAATTGCTCTGTTGCCGAAAGCCTGGCGCGAATTGCTGAGATGATGACTGTCGCCAGACAATCTCAAATTCGTGTTAGAGGTTATTTATCCTGCGTTTTAGGCTGTCCTTATGAAGGTGATATTGCACCGCAAGCTGTTTCTGATATGGCTGAAAAATTAATTCAATTAGGCTGCTATGAAGTTTCATTAGGCGATACGATAGGAGTTGGTACACCGAGTAAAACACATCACATGTTAGACGTGGTGACAGAAAAAACTGCGCGTGAAAAATTAGCTGTGCATTTTCATGATACTTACGGACAAGCCTTAGCCAATATTTATGTTGCTTTAGAGTCAGGCATTCAAGTGATTGATAGTTCGGTATCAGGCATTGGTGGCTGTCCTTATGCAAAAGGCGCATCTGGCAATGTGGCAAGCGAAGATGTTTTATATATGTTAAATGGGATGGGCATTCAAACGAATGTTGATCTGGCGAAGTTAATAAAAGCTGGCCAATTTATATCGAACTACCTGCAAAGACCGACTCAGTCTAAAGTAAATGCGGCCTATTCTGCCGATTTTTTCGAATAAATCATCAAATCTGCACTCACGAATCATCTTTCCTCTTGAGGGTGTTTACCAGGACAATCCATAATAAGATTTCGTAGCACGGACTAAGCCCCCATGCTTTTTGTGGGGGCGTGTCCGCGAACCCCTGTTCATTCGTACTCCATGTCTCTAATCTCTAATATCACGTAGCGAATGATCCCCCCAATCAGAATCATACCGTCCTTCTTTCACATAACGTTTAAAAGAACTGTAAGGCCAATCAAGTGGTGTTATTGCTTAATTTAACTGTATTAATCCCGACTTAATCTAGCAAGCTGCTGAAAAGCGCCGTCGTGGCTAGTGTCTGCGTGGCAACTTGAAAATCAGGATTTAGATATTCAGCCCGTCGATTTTTAAAATAATCGACATGTGCTTTCTGACCAGAGAACAAGCCACTTGCTGAGCCAATCAAGCCGGTCCCAGAAATTTGAGCTAGGTTGGCTTCCAACGCGACATCTTACTTTGAATATTGCCCTGTCATCAGTGGGTAATGGAATTTTGATTCCGGCTGAGGTATTGTTAATTTTATCATTTCTCTAGGGGAATACGGATGGCATTAAGTTCAAGAGAGGATTTGGGCAAAGCGCATGAGAGACAAGGTGACCACCACTTTAGCATGGGATACTATGCTTTAGCTTACAAAGCATATCAGGCTGCCTCAGTGCTTAAATTGGGGAAGTCTGCCGCGATTGAATTGAAGTGTGGTAGAGCGCAACACAAATTATTCCAAGGCTGCAAATATGAGACTAATGAAAAGCTAAAAAATAGTTATGCGGCTTCTGAATATTTCGCTAATACATTAGAACATTACAATAGCGCGTTGTCTCAATCGCCAGATTTTGCGTGTGCTCGTCTAAATTTGGGTATTTTGTGGAAAGAAAATGATGAAATTGATCAGGCCATTTTTCAGGTACGGCTCGCTATTAAGCTTTATTTGAAAGTCGCAAAAGACGGTGTGTCAGAAGATCAATATCAGCCTCGTTTAGCAGAAGCTTACTATACGCTGGCAACACTTTTACAAGAAAAGGGTGCAATTAAAGAGATTGTTGCTTATTTAGATAAGGCTGTAAAACTGAATCCGTTGTTAGCGAAAGCTTTTTGTATGCGAGCAAAATTCAAAGCCAATGCTTTGGACATTGTCGCGGCGAAAGCAGATATTAATCAAGTTGACGAATTATTAAAAACAAGCTGTATTAAGCCTAATGCTTTTTTATTAGTTGAATTGCAAGAGATAAAATCGCTTGTTGAAAAAATGCCGGTGTCTCAAGCGATTTCTATTTATTCAGTGCCAAGCTTAACCGTTTTTAGTAGTGGTGCGTTAATGCAACAAGTGCCAGTAGTAATGGAAGGAAAGCAGTCTTCTCAAGCGGCAGCGTCTATGATTCCTGCACTTAAAAAATAAGCGGCAATGTGTTTTGGGTTTTTGATCCCGAGTCCAAGCTATAGTCTATGTAGTCTGTATGCAGCGTAGTGCAATGCAAGCCCTGGAGGTCTCGGGAAGGTTTCCCTCATCTACTTTAGCTGTCCTAATACCATGAATCGCTGCGCGTCCTTCACTTCTATTATGTGAGCGCCTCACCGTTTTTCCATCAATTGGGATAATACTCCACCACTTACTTTTACTAATGAATTTACCCAGCTTAAAAAACAGATCTCAAACTCATGAGAAGATAAACGAGCGAATAAATCACCTATTGTGTCATGTGACGGAATCCCGTGGGGCAGCTCTAAGAGTATCTTTAGCTAATCTTCTTTGGTCCCTCCAAATTCCTCTACTTCAACCCAGCTATCTGCCCCGCAAATCACTGCTAATATTGTTAAAACTAATATATCGCCTAACTTATGATGCTTATTGTGATTATCCTTTCGAGGATCAGCGAGACTTGCAAAATGTTTTGAAAAACTCTCAGAGACTGGCATTATGTAGGGTTCTTCCCCAAAAAAGCCCTACTTTATACCACCTTTTAGCCCGCGTCAGTGTTCAACTTTAAGCCCGATGCCCTGAGTATCCATTCAATTTATGGCCATTCTTAAGCTTATCTTAAGCCTCTTCGTGTATATTAATCAGTCTAACTAAAACAAAAAGATTCTAATTAAATCAAAAAGACGAGGGCAAAATGTCATCTAGCAGATCTTCCAGTGAAGGTGTTATCCCACAGGGTATTCGTGAATTGTACACATCCCGTGAAAATCTAGCCCATAACATAGTCTACCAAAGTTGGTTAGTGGATGGACACGAGCTAAATGTGGATGATAATGCAGACCTTCCCTATGTGGTAAAACAAGTAAATGTCGCGCATGCTGGACTCTATTGTTTTATTTTAAAACCTAAACCAGAATGCAGAACGAAAGAAGTTTTTATTCTTTTTCGAGGCACTCAATGTCTCGATAGCCTCTTTCGCGATATTGAGCCCGAGGGAGCTGGTGCTTTATCCATCGCAAGAGCATTGCCTATCATTATGGAAGAAGTCAATAATGCCATAGATGACATTTATTCTCGGGATATAAGAATTACCATATGCGGTCACAGTCTAGGCGGCGCGGATACACAAAACTGTTTCGTGGCCTTAATGAAAGAAGCTGATACTCATCAAAGTAATTTTCATAAAGTGAGTCTGTTCACCTTAGTTGCATTTAATGCTGCAGGGGTGACTACTCAAGTAGCGAATGATTCAATCATTTATGCCACCAATCTGGCAAGAAAAGGCAAAAAAATAAAATGCTACTGGTTACACGCTGCTGGTGACATTGTTCAACAAACGGGACAAGCCACTATATTAGCCGATGTTGGTCCCGATATTGCAGAAGTGCATTTGGTTAAAGCATCAAGCAGCGAAAATGCTGAATTAAAGTCTTATCTCGAACTATTTTGGATCTTCAATGTCATTTCTCGTACGGCACTGGCACACACTAGCCATTATTTTAGAGCAGATGTAAAAGATAAAGTGAAGCTGGAATATTACACTAACGCCACACCGGAAGGCCGAGAAATCATTCGTAAAAAATTATCTAAAAAAATTAATTTTTTACAATATTTCAATTTTAGAATTTCACAGCAAGTCATTATGCAGCTCAGAGATTATCTCTATCGCGTTTCTTTAGTAGACAGAGAACGTCCCAATACCCAATTAATTCATCTAAAAAGAGAACCAACGCTTCAAGATTTGTTGATGAACGCAACCGATATTTCTTTCGCTTTTGATAGCCATTCATTAAATGGAATGCCAGAAATCCGTTTCCATATGGCTCCAGAATATCCAGCAGGGGAGCGATTGGACATGGCTTTGGTGCCGAACTATCAAGCACCATCCGCACGAGTGATTGCAATTGCTTTGCCATTGATTAATGAAATGATTTTGCAACAACAAAGATATTTAGCCTCTCATGCATCGGCATTAGAATTGCCTGGACGTCACGTTGCGGGACGCAATGCCAATTTTGTTAGGCCGCAATTGCAAGCCGAATGGGACGATCTGGAAGAAAGAAAAAATGACCTGGGAGGTCATCAATTAGATGAAGAAGAAAAAAGAGTTGATGTTGTCATTGATATCCCAGCAGAAAATCCTATTCAACCAAAGGTAGAAGAAAATAGTAAATTATCTAAAAATATGATTTTAATTGGTGCTCTATTCGGAATGGTAGCATCCCTTGCCATCGCTATCTTTGTCCCTCCAGCCATTCCATTGATTGCCGCGTTGTTACATGTGTCAACGACCATGATGGGCGGTATCATGGTTGCAAGCGTCATGACGGCTGCGGGTAGCTTTGTCGGTAGTGTTTTAGGTGCCATTGCAAGCAGCTTGCATTTGTTTGCCAATAAGAAGATGAATGTGCAGCCTAAAATAGAGAATGGTTTGTTTGATGATAATAATGAACCAGCCCCTCAGGATGGGCTCGGGAGCACCGCCAATTTGCATCGAAAACACAGTATACGTATTCAGGTTGATGCACATGGAGATGCGCCAGAGCATGATATTCAAATTATTCCGGGTTCTTTAGTGGAAGCCAAAGCTGAAGCGCCTATTATAAGAAATGAGCAGCAGCCATCATTCGCACCCCGATTACCGCAATAATGTGTTCAAATGACTAAGCATGAGGTGATTCTTTCACCTCAATGACTTTGCCCATCGATCCTGCCTGATTCATCAAGATGATAGTATCTTTCAAATAGTCTGTTTTTATAACAAACCCGCGCGAGTTGGAAAGAGTTATATCAACGGTTTCTCAGAATTTTTTATATTACAGAGCAGATTAACGCGATTTCTAGTAAAATTAGCAGATGTGCACTTCTAATTCTGACCGAGGCAAGGGAATGAATAGATGACAATACAAATTATAGGATCAGCTGATCCAGATAGACTTTATTGCGCAGGGTCGTTCAGCAAGCTATTAACCACTTTTATTACCTTGTCTTTGCTGTCTGAAAGATATGATTTAAATCAAATACTGGATGATGAAAAATTCTTTGATGCAATTTGCAATAATAAAGCGTCCAAAGATTTTCTAGCCATATTCCAAAAAACCATCGGCGGTCAATTCACCCTTCATGATATCTGTTCGTTTTATACTGGCTTACCTTATACCTTCGATCCCTCTGAAGAAGAAATTGAAAACGTTGATGCTGGTTTTCCTTACAAGCACCATAGCATCCGCGATGAAAAAACTTTTTTATATCACTGTCAGAATTTAATTACGCCAGTGTACCCCAATCGTTGTAAGTTTCACTACTCAGAAATTTCAATTCTTTTTTTAGGGTATTTGATTGAGAAAGTATACGATACTTCTTTTGAAATACTCTATCAAAAATATGTGATAGAAAAATTCCAGCTAAAACACAGTCATTTTTCCCGTAAAAGAGTCAATGATGTTTTTATCCAGGATCTGTCAGAGTATTATGATCTGGCATCCATTGCGATTATGGATCATGGGTATTTTTGTTATAGCAATGGCTTTTATACCACACTCCGTGACGAAAAAATCTTGTTAGAAGGTCTGCTTGAAAATAGCGTATTTCAATTCATGACGAATATTCATATAGCACGCGCCGCCTCTAATCGATTAATGAATGGGTTGACGGTTGAGCTTAGAATGGCTCAAGATGATGTGATCATCGGTTACGATGGTTTATCATTCAGTGGTTGTAATTTATGGGCTTATTCCACTAAGCATAAAAAAGGCTACCTCACGTTTAATGATAACGGCGATTTAGCGGACAAAACCATCTTTGATCAGTTTGGATATCCTGCCTTTGACTCGGTCACTGAGCAATCGCAAGTGTTTTACAAAGCATTTGTTGCGAGATATGATTTTTCAATGGAGTTAAATAAGGACATCCCTCTGGAATTTCAGGGGGATTATCAGCGCGTGAGAATTAATGATATTTTACTCCAGGAAATTTTTCCACTCACGCGCAACACGATCATCATACGTGATTCAAATGATATTATTTATCCTATTGTATCAGTCGATAATAGTTATCGAATCAAAGGGAAAGAAAATATCCATGGTGCAAAGATAGGTTTATATCAAGCAAAGAGTGGCAATAAATATGTTTCATCTGGTGGGGTATTATTGAAGAAAATAACTAATCAAGGATAATGGTCAATGACTATAGACTTGCAGTTTAATACGAAAGCAAACGGTTATGTTTCTGCGTTGACTATCACTGCTATATGGGCAGTCATATTTTTAAGTGTCTATCTTTCTTTTATTTATTCACATCATACTTATTTGCTTTCGGTTTTTATCATCGGCACTTGTCAGCGATATTTAGCAGAATTGTCGCATCAAGCAATGCATCGCAATTTATTTTCTCATCAAACACTGAATGACAGGTTGGATTTTTTCTACGCTATTCCGCTTTTTTATACAGTGCAAGGGACGAGGGCTGAGCATTACAGTCATCACCTTAATCTGGAAGCAGAGCAGGCAAAAATCAATTACTCGTATGACCATTTGGGAATAAGCGGCAAATTATTAAAATATCGATGGTACCGATTGGTTGTGCTTTATATCCAACCTTTTATTGGCGTGCAGTCGTTTATAGAATTTAAAAATATTTTAATCAATACCAAAGAATATTTTTTCAATTGCTATATTTTTCATATTTTACTATTGACTGTTTTGTTCTATTTTCATCTGGAATCGATTTATTTGTATTATTGGTTAATTCCATTTTTTACGGTTTATTGCATATTTTATTATTATGCGGAACTCTTTAGTCATTTTGGTTGTCGCGATCTGCATCTTAGTCGGGATACGGTGCATTGGTTTGTTAATCTCTTTGTTGCTCCATTCGGATTTTGTCAATACCACTCGCTTCATCATATTTCTCCTAAAACACCATGGTTTAAGTATCAGGGTTTCGGTGAGAATTATGTGAAAAATCGTCAAAGTTTAAGTCAAACTTTTAAGAATATGTTTTTATTGAAATCAGTTTGATGTGAGTGGATTTATCGTGCAGTGTTTCTCGCACCCAAAAATTAGCCGCTTTATCGGCTAATTTTATTAGGTAAGAGAGGGTCAAGATAGCTTTCGAACGACTCGCTTCAAAAGTGAATAAATTAATAATTATCACCAAAGCTACGGCCGTATTTTTTCTCTAAATTATCATCAGCAGCAACCTTCCTAGGGGCTGGTCGCTTCTTATGACTGAAAAACCCGCTTTTTTGACTGGAGTGTACAATGCGAACTGCTTGTGGCGTAGCACGATGAAGCGCTGCTGATCGTCGTGGCTGAATCGGTTCTGATTGGATGCCAGCTTCGATATTCGGCGGTAAGTCTCTTAAAAAAGAAGCAGGCAGCGTGCGAGCCTGGTGTTTGCTTGCCGAGGATGATGCATTGTTGGCGCGCATGCCACTCATGAAGGCATGACTGGATGATGCATTGGCGCGAGCACTACTTCTAGGGACTGAATGTTTATGCTCCTCAACATCATGCGCAAAAGTGCCTGGTCCAACAGGATGCGTGAGAACTGGGGATGCCATTTGATGAGGTAGCTCATCAAGACCGGCATAAAAATCCGTTGCATGCACATGTTCAGCTCTACTGAGAGGTTTTATGATATGGGGACTGCGTGTGCTGGATTTTCCAATACTCTGCCGGCTAACCTGTGGACTGTGTTTATCTTCTTGGTATAAGTTTGGCAAGGATTTGGTGCTTGCGAGTGTGCGGCTACCGGAAGCAAAACTGGGTGGTTGATATTCGGAATCGGAGTCTGCATCGGAGTCGGAATCACGATGGGCTGCTGCCGCACCCGGTGGCATTAAGTGTTCATGGAGATCGCTATTACCTATTGTAACCTTTTTCTTTTTGCTCCGTGAAGAATGCATCTCAATGACTTCGTGTTGATTGCGATTATCTTCTTCCTTTTCTTCTGCATTGGCTGGGACTGGTACGCGCGCCGCATTTTCTGCTAGTGCTTTTGCTACTTTGGCTTTATTTCGTTCTTCTTCAAAAATTTCAGGATTAATGTCTTCTAATAAATCAATTAAAGCGGGATTAACAGAAAATCCTTGGTTAGTCAGTGCTTTAATTCCACCGCAAATGGCTGCGATTGTCATGGCAACGGGATCGGTTAGAGAAATATTCTTGTCAATCTTATTCAAGGTATAAAGAATCGCAATAAAATAACTGAAGCCCGTGATTAAACTATCTTCAGCACCACAAAACTGCCCGAATCGTAATAAGCGTTTGCTACCTTGCGGTAGGCGATCCAGCGCTGCTTGTACTTCGGGTTCAGGCTGAAGCAGATTTTTCACGGAAGGCACATTGGTAAATATGTTTTGTACAACAGCAGTTCCTGTTGAGCAACCTGATATAATTTCAACGCTATTCTCTGAGAAAATCCTGGTGACATAGGGAACCGCGGTGATTGAATTCATTGTTGTAAAGAAGGCATTAGAAGGTTCGCTAAAGCCAAAGTTAATGCAGGTAAATCCAATAGCGTATCGATATGACCACATATCAGATAAATGGTTGTATTCGGTTTTTGTCAATGTATTGGTGTCGACATCGTATTTGAGGCTGGTTGCCCAATTTGCAAATCGGAAACCATAAGCTCTGGCTTTTGCAGAGTTGTAGTAATAGTTAGAAAACAGATTTCCCAATGTAATAGCAATGGCGCCAATTTGTAACCAGACGAACATGGCAGTTGTGACATCATCGGATGTTTCAGTTGTGTTGGGATCAATATCTTCAATATAACCCATTAGCTGTTTACCGAAATTGTAAGAGTTAATGGTGGTGAAATAAGTTGAAGTGAGAGAGCAAGCTGAAATGAATGAATCAATCGTTATTTGGGTTGCTAATCGGGCTCGTGAGGGGAGAAGTGCGGGATCGATTTCAACGACTTCCGAATCTTCGGCTTCCTCTTCTGCGTCGGTTTCTTCCAGAGCATCGGCCGCTGCCTCTTCCGCAAGGACTTTTTCCTCATCTTCGTCATCATCCAGCACAAGAATGTTGGGATTGGTAGGTTCATCCCCTGCCATTAATGCTGGATTGGGGACTGCTTCAATGACAATCTGAAGATGTTCGACACCATCTGGTGCTCTCTTCCGTAGTACGCCGAGTTTTACAAGGTAATCTTTGCCAAGGATTTGTCTGAAAGTATTGCCAGCTCTAGTGAGTAAGCTTGTCACTACAGTAAATCCGACAACAGTGCCAATGTAGACAGCTTCAATTTTAGGATGAACTGGAATGCCTAGTGTGTCTCTGACATAGGCGACTTGTTTTTTACAGCCGAAGATGGCTTGGCCGCCACCCGCACCCGTTTTAAAAGTGACTAAGCTAGTAGCTGCGATAACTTTAGCTACTTTCTTTGCATTATTAGCAATAGAACTTCCGATAGAGCGAAGTATCGCGCGCAATCCCATTCAAAATACCCCGTTTTGTTATCATTTGTGTGAGCGTGCCGCATTTTATTTGATATTAAAACGCAATACAAGAGCATATATTGACCAGGGGCGCTCCCTGGCCAATATTTTTAGAAAATATCATTATTTATCATGGTGTTATTTTATTGATGCATCTTATGCAAGATACTATGTTTTAGACTATAACTAAAATACACGACTAACCCGACTATCATCCAAAAAAGAAAAAACCAGAGGGTGATAGGGGCGAGATTAATGATCAAATAAGCACAGAACAGTACGCCAAGTCCTGGAATCACGGGATTCCAAGGTAAGCGGAATGGTCTTGGTAAGTTTGGTTGCTTGTAACGTAAGACAATCACACCGCCACAGACCAAGATGAAGGCAGACAAAGTGCCGATGTTGACGAGCTCCGCTGCTTGGCCAATAGGCACAAATCCTGCAATGGCGGCAATGACGATGCCGCTTAAGAGGATAATCACGATGGGTGTTTGTGTTTTCGGATTGGTTTTAGCAAATAAAGGCGGTAACAGCCCATCGCGTGAAATCGCATAACAAACGCGGGTTAAACCATAATACATCACCAGCATCA
This sequence comes from Gammaproteobacteria bacterium, assembly GCA_031291175.1. Taxonomy (GTDB): domain Bacteria; phylum Pseudomonadota; class Gammaproteobacteria; order DSM-16500; family DSM-16500; genus UBA5158. The sequence goes on along the minus strand of JARLJO010000030.1, from coordinate 125,594 downwards.
CGGTGGTGAGACCTGCTATGGCACCAGCGGAAATGAAGCCTGCCACTACAGGATAGCCGATATGGAGCATGGCATCAGCGACTGGGGATTTCACATTGAGTGTCGTATAGGGAACGATACCCGTTAAAAGAGCCGATACGACAATATAAATAGTCGTGCAGAGTATCACTGAGGATATGATCCCAATGGGTATATTGCGCTGTGGGTTAATGGTTTCTTCAGCCGCGGTAGAGAGAGCATCAAAACCAATGTAGGCAAAAAAGACTAATGCCGCACCTTGCATGACACCACTGAAACCAAAAGGAAAGAAAACATGCCAATTAGCGGTATTCACATTGTTAATAGCAAAGCCAATGAATAAGGCGATGGTGAGTAATTTAATAAAGACGATAATAGCATTAAAGCGGGCCGTTTGTTTTACACCGATACAAAGTAGAGAGGCTAGGCACAGAATAATGAGGACAGCGGGTAGATTGACAATGCCGCCTTCAAACGGATTGCGAAGGAACATAAGCGGTAAATGGATATTGAGGGATTCGAGCGCGTCATTAACATACCCTGACCATCCGATAGCAACGGTCGAAACACTAAGCGCATATTCAAGCAACAGATCCCAGCCAATAACCCAGGCGATAATTTCTCCAAAGACGACATAAGAGTAATTATAAGCACTACCACAACCACCAATAGCCGTTGCGAGTTCTGCGTAGGATAGTGCGGCAAACATAGAAGCACAGCCAGCAATAATGTAGGAAATACAAATCGCAGGCCCGGCTTTCGTGGCGGCAGCAATACCGGTTAATACAAATACACCCGCACCAATGATGGCGCCGACTCCTAGCAATGTCAGATCAAAGGCATTCAGGCAACGCTTGAGAGAGCTATTTTCTGTTGTTTCTGATCCAACCGATTTTGTACGGAATAAATTCATGCTATTCCTCCTATTTCTCTATAAAATATCATATTAATGACGCAAATGGAAAATTTGCATACAATGACTTTCATGCATGAAAAAAATGCATCAGGCAAGGTGTTAAAGCATTCATTGTCTCTCTTTGTTGAATAGGGAAGGAACCCATGAGCTATCACGTCACGCATTATATCAATGGCCAATATGTATTGGATAACAAACGTTCGCAAGACATCACCAATCCTGCAACGGGAAATGTGATAGGGCAAGTAGCGCTTGCAGACAAGTTAACGGTAGACAGCGCTGTTTCCGCAGCGAGTGCTGCATTTGCCAGTTGGTCTGCCACACCAGCAACTCGCAGGGCACGCATTATTTTTCAATTTAAAGCGCTATTAGATAAACATATTGATGAATTAGCGAAACTCATTACACAAGAACATGGCAAAACCTTGAGTGACGCGCGTGGCTCCATTCAGCGTGGTATTGATGTGGTTGAATTTGTTTGCGGGATGCCGAATCTATTGAAAGGCGGTTATGCAGAAGACATTGCTACCGATGTGGACAGTTATACCATTCGTCAGCCTTTAGGCGTTTGTGTTGGCATCACACCGTTTAATTTCCCCGCTATGATTCCGTTGTGGATGTTTCCCATGGCGATTGCTTGCGGAAACACTTTTGTTTTAAAGCCGTCTGAAAGAGATCCTTCTTGTGCGATCCGATTAGTAGAGCTTGCAAAAGAAGCTGGCTTGCCAGATGGTGTTTTGAATGTCGTGCAGGGTGATAAAGAAGCCGTGGGGGCTTTAATTACGCATCCTGATGTGAAAGCTGTCAGCTTTGTTGGTTCCACTGTGATTGCTGAGCAAATCTATAAAACAGGTACGGCTCATGGTAAACGGGTACAGGCTTTCGGCGGCGCAAAGAATCATTGCGTCATCATGCCGGATGCGGATTTAGAACAAGTGACGGATGCTTTAATCGGCGCGGCTTATGGTTCGGCTGGGGAACGTTGTATGGCCATTTCAGTTGCTGTGACAGTAGGTGAAACATTAGGCGACCATTTAGTGAAAAAATTAAAGTCCCGGGTTGAGACTTTAAAAATAGGTCCAGGAGAGATGAATGGCGTTGAAATGGGCCCCCTTGTTTCAGCAGAACATTGGGAGCGGGTGAAGTCGTATATTGATTTAGGTATAAAAGAAGGCGCTGAATTGGTCGTGGATGGAAGGGATTATAAGCCTCAAGGTCATGAGAAAGGGTTTTATATGGGTGGGAGTTTATTTGATAAAGTGACGCCATCCATGCGAATTTATAAAGAAGAAATTTTTGGCCCCGTTTTAATTGTGATGCGTGTTCCTGATTTAGCGAGTGCATTGAAATTAGTGAATGAACATGAATATGGTAATGGAACAGCGATTTTCACGCATGATGGATTAGCGGCTCGTACGTTTGCTTCAAAAGTTCAAGTGGGTATGGTTGGTATTAATGTGCCAATTCCTGTGCCGGTTGCGTATCAAACATTTGGTGGTTGGAAGCGCTCATTGTTTGGGGATATTAATATGCAAGGTACGGATGGCATGCAGTTTTATACAAAAATAAAAACGGTTACGCAACGCTGGCCGAAAGATTCTAAAACGATAGTGGAGTTTACATTGCCCACAATGAAATGAGCTAGTAAGAAACGTGATTGAAATGACTTCCCTAGCTTCCAGGGTCTGTCGTCAATTAACCCCCGAATTCTAGAGCCTGTCGTCCCCCGCTCACTCTACGTCCCGCGGGACGTAGAGCGGGCAATTGACTCATAGCACAGAGAGCTCTGACGTACAGTGGAAAAGCCACCGTAGGGGTTTGAACTTACGGGGAATGGCATATTGCCCACTGACTCTCCCTAGCATTGCGTGGCGCATACGGTATTGCATAAGTGTCTTTAAAAGGACGTCTATATTGATTTTTATTACTAGTAGTTCTAATTAAGACAATTACATAGTATTGAGTAAATTCGAAGTTGTCTGTATAATTGTTTTAAATAGGACTTTTATGCCAATAATTTCCAATTAAATGCCCCGCTGGAGACAATTATGGATTTAATATCAACTCCAGAAGAGCTGGAGGTAATGTTAGGAGAGAGCGTAAAAGCCCTTCGTCTGCAAAAAAATCTTGATCGAAAAACGCTTTGTCAGCAAGCCGGGATTAGCGAGAACGCGCTCAGGCATCTTGAAGGAGGGCAGGGAACAACAGTTAAAACACTCGTGCGAGTAATCAAGGCGCTTGATCGAGAAAGTTGGCTCACTGGCATCGCTCCAGAAGTGAGTATCAATCCACTGCACATGGTTCGAGAAAAATACCCACGACAACGAGCGAGCAGAAGGACTTATGGCAAAAAAGAAAAAATCTGAAAGCTACAAACGAGTTGACCGAATTGAGATATTTCTTTGGGGAAAGTTTGTCGGTGCAGTTGCGCTTGATCCCAAGCTTAACTATTACGTGTTTGCCTATGATAAGCAGTTCGGAAAAAGTGGAATTGAAGTCTCTCCGCTGCATATGCCTCTCAATGACACAGAAAATCTCTACGTCTTTACAGATTTGTCTGTGGCAACGTATAAACGCTTGCCCGCAATGCTCGCGGATGCGTTACCGGATGATTTTGGTAATGCGCTGATTGATCGTTACATGGCTGATCAGGGTATTTCTTCAGGTCAGGTAACGCAATTGGATCGCTTGGCTTACATGAGTAAGCGAGCGATGGGAGCATTAGAATTCAAACCGACTCGCGGACCTAGAACACATAAGCCAACTGCTTTGGAGATGAATAGTCTTGTTACTGAAGCGAGGAAAATGCTGAAGGGAAACATTCAGGACGATGATCATGCCAGCGCCGCGTTAAGAAGTATTATTGAAGTGGGTACATCAGCAGGAGGTGCTCGCGCTAAGGCGGTTATCGCCTGGAATCCCGAAACCGAAGAAATATGTTCTGGGCAAGTTGATACGAAAGAAGGTTTTGAGCATTGGCTTTTAAAATTTGACGGTATGGGAGCAGACCGAGAATTGGGTTCTACACAGGATTATGGCCGCATCGAATATGCCTATTATTTAATGGCAATCAAAGCTGGCATCAATATGTCAGAGTCTCGTTTGCTTCAAGAAAATGGTCGAGCGCATTTTATGACGAAACGCTTTGATCGAGCGAACGGTAATATCAAGCATCACATGCAGAGTTTGTGTGCCGTGAATCATCTGGATTACAAAAAAAAATCGACCAATAGCTATGAACAATTGTTTATGACAATTCGTCAGCTCTCTCTCGGACATGCTGCATCGGTCGAAGCATTTCGACGGATGGTCTTTAATGTAATGGGGCGCAATTGTGATGATCACACGAAGAATTTTTCTTTTTTATTACGTCAAGGTAGTAGTTGGGAATTCGCACCTGCATATGATGTCACATTTGCCCATAATCCTGAAGGAGAGTGGACTAATCAGCACCTGATGTCGGTGAATGGAAAATATAAAGACTTTACCGTTGATGATATGCTTGTAGTGGCTGATCGTTATGGTATTGGCGAGGCAATGCAGGTGATGAATGACATTCGACGCGTCATCAATGCGTGGTCTTCTTTTGCGAAAAAGGCTGGAGTGAATCAAAATGAAATTGATCGCATTGGAAATTTGCATTTGATGCTTGAGTAAGGAACCATAACAATCTCTCATCCGAGCCATAATAGATCGTAGCACGGACTAAGCTCCCCATGCTTTTTGTGGGGGGGGGGGGCGTGTCCGCGAATCCCTGCCCACTCCTTTTCCATATCAAATTTCACCTCGCAGCGGATGATTCCCTATTCATACAGAACATACCATCCTTCCTGACGGAAATAACTTGTAAAAATATCACCAAGGTCCCCCGTCGTGTATACATTTGAAACGCAACATCAGGTGCTTATTGGACGGAACATGAAAATATGTTTTGATAGGGGGTAGAAAGTTTTTATCTGGCCAGATACGCCTTTAAATGATGACAGCGAGGAGAGAATTAATGACAACCATTGGCTTTATAGGTTTGGGACATATGGGTAATCCTATGGTGCAAAATTTATTAAAAGCAGGTTATAAAGTCAAAGTCTACGATGTCTCGACCGCTGCCATAGAAAGTTTGGTTGCCTCAGGTGCTATACCCACTAATTCCCTAGCAGATGTCGCTAAAGAATCCGATGTCTTAATTACCATGCTACAAACAGGCGAACAAGTCTCCGGCGTATGTCTTGGACAAGGCGGTATATTCGCGCATGCAAGACGCGATACCCTATTTATTGATTGCTCATCCATTGAAATTACGATCACTCGTGAATTACATAATGAAGCTAAAATGCAAAACATTTGGATGCTAGATGCCCCCGTTTCCGGTGGTATGGTAGGAGCCAATGCAGCGACACTGACTTTTATGGTTGGTGGAGAAGAATCCGTTTTCACCACCGCCAAACCTATTCTGGAAAAAATGGGTAAAAAAATTATTTATGCCGGCAAAGATGGCAGTGGTCAAGCTGCAAAAATCTGTAATAACTTAATTCTGGGTATCTCAATGATCGCCGTCTCTGAAGGATTTAACCTGGCAGAAAAATTGGGATTAGATAAAAAGAAATTTTTTGAAATCAGTTCAAACGCATCAGGCCAATGCTGGGCCATGACAAGTTATTGTCCTGCTCCAGATGTCATCGATAACGTGCCTTCTAACAATGAATACAAAGCAGGATTTGCCGCCAAGATGATGCTGAAAGATTTACACCTTGCGCAACATGCTGCTGAAACGGTGGACGTCGCCATTCCGCTTGCCTCGGAAGCCACGGAAATGTATACCCTGTTCGTGAACCAAGGAAATGGCGATTTAGATTTTTCCGCCATTATTAAAATGCTAGCCGACGAATGTAAATAACGACGAAACTATTCAATCAAATATTTTTCATCAAGCGCCGTGCGCGCAATAATCAGGCGCATGATTTCGTTAGTGCCCTCTAGAATTTGATGGACACGCAAATCTCGGAAATAGCGCTCAACGGGATAATCACAAATATAACCATATCCACCAAATATCTGTAGTGCCTCGTTGCAAATCTGAAAACCATTATCTGTGGCTAACCGTTTTGCCATGGCGCAATACATCGGCGAGAGAGGATCTTTTTTATCGAGCGCAGAAGCGGCTCGATGGACTAAAAGCCTTGCTGATTCTAAATCAGTGAGCATATCAGCGAATTTGAATTGAAGCGATTCAAACTCAATCAGTTTTTTCTTAAATTGTTCTCGTTCACGCATGTGCTCTTTGGCAAGTGAAAGACAAGCTTTAGCGCCGCCAAGAGAGCAAGCGGCAATATTGATGCGGCCGCCATTTAAAGCTGACAAGGCAATATTGAAACCCTGGCCTTCCTCACCAATTAAATTGGTAACAGGCACTCTGCAATTTTCAAAAAATACCATGGTGGTAGGCTGGCAATGCCAGCCCAGTTTCATTTCTTTTTTGCCGAAACTCAAGCCAGGCGAATTCTTATCGACTAAAATACAGCTAATTCCTTTAGGCCCTTCTTCTCCTGTGCGTACCATGCAGACATAGACATCAGTCGCAGATCCACCAGAGATAAAGGCTTTTGTTCCATTCAAAACATAATGATCATTGTCTTTGACGGCCGTCGTTTTGAGTGAGGCCGCATCCGAACCTGACCCAGGTTCGGTCAAGCAATAACTACTTAGCACTTCCATCTTGACTAAACGCGGTAACCAATTTTGGCGTATCGTTTCACTCCCGTATTGGTCAATTAGCCATGAAACCATATTATGAATAGAGAGATAAGCCGCCGTAGAAACACAAGCGGTTGCTAATTCTTCAAAAACTAAAGCGCAATCTAAACGTGTTAGATTCGTGCCACCCACATCTTCACGCACACAAATGCCTGCAAAGCCTAAAGCGGCTGCTTTTCGGAAAGTATCCACTGGGAAAATGTGTTTTTCATCCCACTCTTTCGCAAATGGCGCAATTTCCTGTTGAGCAAATTCTCTAGCCGATGTTTGAAAGGCTCGTTGTTCATCATTCAATTCAAAGTCCATTTTAATAGGCTTCCTATGGAATTAGGGGATCAATTTTTCATTGGCAAATAGTGATGTCACTGTTTCACGTTCACGAATTAAATAAGTGTGGTGTTGATCCACCATCACTTCTGCAACACGAGGACGCGAGTTGTAATTAGAGCTCATGGAAAAGCCATAAGCACCTGCTGAGCAAATAGCGAGTAACTCGCCTGTTTGTAATCGCAAGCGCCGATCTTTACCCAAAAAGTCCGCTGATTCGCAAACAGGACCGACGATGTCATACACTTCTTCTTGATGATGTGAATTGACGGTCACGGGCAAAATTTCTTGCCAAGCATCATATAGCGCTGGTCGCATCAAATCATTCATTGCCGTGTCTACAATCGCAAAGTTTTTGTGTGGTGTATGCTTCAGATACTCAATTTTCGTGAGTAATACGCCTGCGTTGGCAGTAATCGCCCGCCCCGGTTCAAGAATCACTTCGTAGGGAAATTTATCTAATTTGTTTCGCAATGCTTTAACGTACGTCTCAATAGAGGGTGGTTCTTCATCTTGATACCGAACACCTAAGCCACCACCAATATTAATATGTTCAAGGATGATGCCATCGGCTGTCAGTAGAGAAACTAAGTCTAAAATACGATCGACTGCTTGCATAAACGGATCCATATCCGTCAATTGTGAGCCGATATGACAAGCAATTCCCACCAGTTTGATATTGGGCATGTTAGCAATGTCGCGAGCAATACGCGAGGTTAGCTCATATTCAATGCCAAATTTATTATCTTTCAGTCCTGTTGCAATATAGGGATGGGTATGTGCATCGATGTTGGGATTGACGCGTAATGCAATGTTAGCGACTTTGTTAACTTGTTTGGCTAATGTATTTAAAAGTGCAAGCTCAACAACCGATTCGACATTAAAACAATATATCCCAACTTCAAGCGCACGTAAAATTTCTGCAGGTTTTTTGCCAACGCCGGAGAAAACAATTTTTTTTGGGTCGCCACCAGCAGCTAATACACGTTCTAGTTCGCCAATAGAGACAATATCAAAACCTGATTGGAGTCTTGCTAATATATTCAAAATAGCAATATTTGAGTTCGCTTTCACCGCATAGCAAATACGATGCGGCATATTTTCAAACGCCTCGTTAAACGTCTGCCAATTTTTTTGAAGAGCAGCCCGAGAATAGACATAACATGGGGTACCAAATTCGTGCGCAATGTCTTTGAGTTTGACTCCTTCGGCAAAGAGTTCGTTATGATCGTAGTGAAAATATGGCATTACTGTCTCTTTTGAGTAGTGGAAATATAGAATAATAAATAAAGATCAGGTGACTCGCACATTATCTCATTTTTAAATTGTCATAGAATTTAGTGCGGCTAAGGCAGCATTGTAATCTGGCTCATCTGCAATTTCTGAAACTTGTTGTGCGTAAATGACTTGACCTTTTTCATTTAAAACAATGACGGCGCGGGACAATAGGCCAGCTAAAGGACCATCTACAATGGTGACACCATATTGCTTACCAAATTCAGGATGACGAAATACAGAAACAGGCATGACTCGGGATAAATTTTCCGCACCACAAAAACGAGTTTGAGCGAAAGGAAGGTCAGCAGAGACACATAAAACTAAAGTATTTTCTAATTTGTTAGCGGCTTCGTTGAAGTGACGGACGGAAGTTGCACAGGTAGGAGTATCAAGACTAGGAAAAATGCTCAAAACAACTTTTTTACCTTGGCAGTCGCGTAACGAAAATTCCGATAAATCGGTTTTTGTTAAGATGAAATCGGGAGCTTCTGTCCCTATTTTTGGCAATTCACCTACTGTGTTAATAGGGTTGCCTTTTAAAGTAATTTTGGACATTCTAATCTCCATAATGAAAGTTTCTAACTAGAAATGCTATCATGTCCACAGTCGTTTGCAATAAGGTTAATCCAGTGATCCAGTCATCTTCTGAATTTGTGTTAGACCAACACGAGGTGCATATTTGGTACACCTCCGTCATTATTTCTGTTGAGCAAGAAAATATTCTCTTATCTGCTTTGAGTCCCGATGAAGTGGCGCGTGCGAATCGCTTTCGTTTTCCTATTCATCGACAGCGATTTATTGCGGCGCGAGGGATGCTGCGAAACATTGTGGGTGCTTATTTAGAAGTTGATCCGAAAGTAATTATGTTTGATTACTCTCCACGTGGTAAACCGTATTTACGGGAGCAAGCTTTGCAATTTAATGTGTCGCATTCCCAGGATATGGCGGTTTACGCTTTTACCTTGGATCAGCCTATCGGTGTGGATATTGAAAAAACACAAGAAAAATATGATGATGCGGTGGCTGCGCGTTTTTTCAGTGAAAGTGAATATAGGGAATTATCCGCATTACCACAGTCGGAGCGGGCGCTTTGTTTTTATCGGATATGGTCGCGTAAAGAAGCTTTAATTAAAGTGTCAGGAGAGGGTTTTGCATTTGCGCTTTCTAGTTTTACGGTGCCGACCATTGATTCATTAGAAACATTGGCCGTGAATTTTCAAGGTGAATCAGGATGGTTACTTCGCAGTTTTGTTGCACATCCTGAATATCAGTCGGCGTTTGCGACTCAGCAAACGATAGAAAAAACGCTCATCAGAGAATGGAAGTAAAGTGGATATTGTATTTCTGGAATTTAGGCCTACTCTTGGACGGAATTATAAAAAATTGCTAGGTTGATCTGGATCCCGTGGACAAGCCACGGGACGTAGAGCGGGCGGAGGGAGTAAAAGTAAATTGGATGTCGTGCATCCCGAACTCCGCCCGCTCTACATCCCTGAACCTGCCCACTCTACATCCCGAACCCCGCGCGCCCTACGTCCCGTGGCTTGTCCACGGGATCCAGATGCTTTTATATAAATCATGAACGGGGCTTCGAGACATAGAGATCGGGACGGGATTATAAAACGTAAAACTTAACTATGGCCCAGCTTTTGTAAAGCTCGCGGCCGCATTAGGTATCTCGGTTAAATCTTCCAATTCAACATCAACTACATGCGTGTTGAGAATGCGATCTTTAATGCTTTTATTAACCAAGTCATCCGGTAGTGCCAATAAACTTTGAGCCCATTCTGGATTATTATATGCTGCGAGTTTCACGCCTTGTTGCCGCAGCGCCGTGCAGAATGCGAGTAAGGCTTCTATCCCTTCGGTCGGCAACTTTAAAACCATATAAACCGTGCCAGAAATGGAAATATCCATAGCGCTGCCCATTAATCCTGTTGCGTATCCAATAGATCGGTTAAGCGCTGCAGGAAGCACATTTTTTTCTAAGACGGTTTCAACTTGACTGGCGACCAAACCTTCTGCTCGCATCAATCCATAAACAATAACCCCAGATGTGGCGTTTATTACCGTTTTGCTTATGACTTTTTGTGCCAGCGTGCCGGACATATAACCTAAGCCTAAGGTAATACCAAACTGCGCAGCCGTTTCAACCAGATAACTAAAACGCGCTATATAAGGATGCGGTTCATCCATGCTAATTGATCGATCCGGAGCACTCATGTGTTCTTTGAGCTTTTTTTCCATTTGGATAAAGAGGGGTTTTGCTGCTTGTAGCTCTGGGCTTTTCCAGGCTGAGGGCGATTCTGTTTTTGGCATGCAGCTTCGCAGGGCTAAATAATAAGCGGTTTTTTCAGAAGCTAGGATTTCACTGGAATGATCAATATTCAATGCACTTTTACATTGATCATAAAGTACAGAACGGAAAGTGAATTCGGCTTCCTGTTCAGTCATGATATAGAGTAGCGTTGCAAATCGTGCCAGATAACCTAGAGGCATCTTTTTTTCGTCTATTGGTATCAGGGATTGATCCAGATGATTGGTTTGGCACAAGGCAGCCATTATTTCTATGATTGCTAGGTATTCTTTGCGATTGGCTTTTTCCTTTTTAATCTCAAGATACGTTGCGGGTATGCTGGCAAATGTTTTTTGTAATGCTTCAGCATTAGGTCTTTTATGCGTAAGTATTTTAATATCGCTAGCTGTTTTCGCAGCACTCAATATAGGTTGAATCAAACACTCGATAATTTGACTGAGCGTTTTATCTTCTTTATTAAAGACATAACTTACTTTAGCTTCATGCTTTTTGACGTGTTGAAGTAAAGCAGTTAAATAAATCAATTTCATTTCTTCGTTTTCGATACCATCTTCAAAAATGCCCGATTGTTTTTTAAAAGTTGCTGCAAGTTGTAAGCTATCATCACGGAAGAACGAAAATCGATTAGCTAAAACTTGCGATAAATAGGATCTATCTTCTAGAAGTGAGTAGGCTAAAATCGCTAGGCCGTACAGCGCTTTTTTCGATCTTTGGCCCTGCATTTTTTTCGCGATTTCTTGAATAAAAGAGATGACTTTAATGCAATTGGCATCATTGCCACGATATAGTGCTGGGAGATTAGCAAAGAATTCATTAATAGAGTCTGATTTAGATTCACGTTCAAGCATAGTACACTCCCTGTTCTTGCATTACGCGTGAGATATAAATAGGCTATAGTAGAAAGCTTAAGGAAATATTAAATAGTCTCCGGCGCTTTCTGATCTGCAACCAAAGCACGCAACGCGCTTTGATTTGCTTAATTAGTCCGCATATTTTAAGCAGAATATTCAAGTTTGATAATAACTCAAAATGGAATAAGATAAGAACATTCACTTTATATTCAATCGCAAAGGAAGAGGATAATCATGGCTGATTTAATATTTTTGGGTATTACATTGGTCTTCTTCGCCAGTTGCTTTGGTCTAATCAAATTTTTTGATTCATTAACGAGGAATGATTAATGACGCTTTATTTGATTTGTGGCGTTATCACTTTTATTTTATTCATTTACTTGTTGGTCGTGTTATTTAGACCTGAATTGTTTTAATTCTAAAGAAGGGATTCTTCGATGACAGCAAACGGTACATTTCAAATTGTATTGTACCTGGTAGTACTGATCGCTTTAGTGAAACCGCTTGGTTGGTATATGGCGAGAGTCTATGAGGGTAAACTTCGCACGCCTATCTTAAGACATATCGAAACGTTTACTTATCGTCTTGCAGGCGTCTCTCCTGATAGTGAGATGAATTGGAAACGTTATTTATCTGCCATGCTGTTATTTAATTTGCTTGGTATGATGATCCTTTATGCATTAGCGCGATTACAATTACACTTGCCATTTAACCCACAACATTTTTCAGCCGTGGCACCGGATCTTGCTTTTAATACGGCAACGAGTTTTGCAACCAATACGAATTGGCAAGCCTATGCTGGTGAAAGCACATTAAGTTATTTGACACAAATGTTGGGTTTGACGGTTCAAAATTTTCTTTCCGCAGCAACGGGTATGGCTTTATTGATAGCAATGATACGTGGGTTGGTACGACAAGAAACCACTAATCTCGGTAATTTTTGGGTTGATATGGTTCGCGGCACGCTCTATGTTTTAATTCCATTATCGTTAATTTTTTCGCTAGTCTTGGTTTCACAAGGCGTGATTCAAAATTTAGCCCCTTACAAAACAGCCAGTCTTATCGCGACAGTGAAATACGAACAAGCCAAATTAGATGATGCCGGCCAAGTGATTAAAGATTCACATGATGTCCCTGTTATGGAAGCCAAAGTTGTCACAGAACAGGTGATTCCGATGGGACCGGTTGCTTCACAGATTGCTATTAAGCAATTGGGCACAAATGGTGGTGGTTTTTTCAATGTCAATTCAGCGCATCCTTTCGAAAATCCCACACCGCTCACTAATTTTCTTGAAATGTTAGCTATTCTCCTCATTCCCGCTGCACTTTGTTATACCTTTGGGATGATGGTACGAGATACGAAGCAAGGTTGGGTCATTTTATTTGCGATGTTATTTATTTATGTGCCACTCACGATCGGTACTATTTCAATAGAGCAATCTGGCAATCCTGCTTTGAGCAAGCTTGGCATCAGTCAGGCTGCCATGCCGAATATTAGTCCAGGCGGGAATATGGAAGGCAAAGAAACGCGCTTTGGTATTGTCAACTCGGCTATTTGGGCAACGGCGACTACGGCGACATCCAATGGTTCAGTTAACACGATGCTGGATTCATTCATGCCTTTGAGTGGTTTAGTGCCGCTTTGGTTAATGCAGCTGGGCGAGGTGGTGTTTGGAGGGGTCGGCTCAGGTTTGTCTGGTATGTTAATATTCATTATCTTGACTGTGTTTATTGCAGGCTTAATGGTGGGTCGAACGCCTGAATACCTAGGCAAAAAGATTGAACCCTATGAAATGAAAATGGCATCATTTACGGTGCTAATTATGCCTTTGGTTGTCTTGGTCATGACAGCAGTGGCTGTGGTGACGCATGTTGGCATCAATTCCATTTCAAACCCGGGCACTCACGGCTATAGTGAGATTCTTTATGCTTTTTCATCACTGACAAACAATAACGGTAGTGCGTTTGCAGGGCTAAATGCGAATACCCCTTTCTATAATATTTGGGGTGGTATTGCTATTTTAATTGGACGTTATTGGTATGCGATACCTACATTAGCCATTGCGGGTTCTCTCGCTCGCAAAAAAGCTATCCCGAGTGGTGCGGGCACTTTGCCTACCAATACATTTCTATTTCTCGTGTTGCTAATCGGTGTTGTGATTGTGGTTGGTGCATTGACTTTTTTCCCAGCGCTTGCACTAGGTCCTATTGTTGAACAACTTACGCTTTGGAATCAATATGGCAGCTAGAATTCAAGGTCAACCTATTTGGGATGCAGCAATCATCAAAACGGCGATGATTGATTCATTCAAGAAATTAACCCCACACTATCAAATACGCAATCCTGTTATGTTTGCTGTCTATATCGGTAGTATTTTAACTTCTTGCCTTTTTATTCAATCCCTTTTTGGTAAAGGGGAGGCACCGGCAGGCTTTATCTTTGCGATCACGCTTTGGCTTTGGTTTACATTAATATTTGCTAATTTTGCAGAAGCCATGGCGGAAGGCAGAGGCAAAGCCCAAGCGAATACACTGAGAAAATCCCGTCTCGATATTCTTGCTAAAAAACTCTCTTCTCATTCGCGAGACGCTAAGTATCAACTCATTCCCGCAACCAAGTTGAGAGCGGGAGACATTGTTTTGGTTGAAGCAGGCGATGTTGTGCCCTCGGATGGTGAAGCAATAGAGGGTATCGCCTCTGTGAATGAAAGTGCGATTACCGGCGAAAGCGCTCCCGTTATCCGAGAGAGTGGCGGGGATAGAAGTGCGGTAACGGGGGGGACAGAAGTGATCTCAGACTGGTTAGTCGTCCGAGTCACCGCCAATCCAGGAGAAACCTTTCTCGATCACATGATCGAATTGATTGAAGGTACTAAACGCCAAAAAACGCCAAATGAATTGGCCTTAACGATTTTGCTTGCTGCGCTAACAATGGTTTTTCTATTAGTGTGCGCAACACTACTTGCATTTTCTATCTATAGTTATCATGCATTAGGTTTAGGTAGTGTCGTCTCTATCACGGTTTTAGTCGCGTTATTTGTTTGTCTTGCACCCACGACCATCGGCGGTTTGCTATCTGCTATTGGCATTGCTGGTATGGACAGAATGATTCAAGCCAATGTGATCGCATTATCAGGACGCGCGGTGGAGTCAGCGGGCGATGTGAATGTTTTGATATTAGATAAAACCGGTACCGTGACCTTAGGCAATCGTCAAGCCACGGAGTTTATTCCGGCAGAAGGCGTGAAAGGTGAAACATTAGCCGATGCCGCACAGCTTGCCTCCTTAGCTGATGAAACTCCCGAAGGACGCAGTATTGTGATTTTAGCAAAAGAAAATTTTCATTTGCGTGGTCGTGAATTGCATGAGTTGGGAGCCACTTTTATTCCTTTCACGGCACAAACCCGAATGAGTGGAGCAAATTTGCCGGGACGTCAAATTCGTAAAGGAGCCGCTCAGGCGATTGAAATCTATTTGCATCAGATGGGAGGTGTTTTTCCTGCGTCTGTACGGACAACAGTGGATATCATTGCAAGACAAGGCGGTACCCCTTTAGTGGTGGCCGAAGGCAATAAAGTATTGGGTGTTATTTGTCTAAAAGACATTGTCAAAGGTGGCATACGGGAACGTTTTGCTGAATTGCGACAGATGGGCATCAAGACCATCATGGTGACAGGGGACAATCCGCTGACGGCGGCTGCTATAGCAGCGGAAGCGGGGGTTGATGACTTCTTGGCGAATGCCACACCGGAAGATAAACTAGCCTTGATTCGCCGTTTACAAGCGCAAGGTCATTTAGTGGCGATGGCCGGAGATGGCACTAATGATGCGCCAGCGTTAGCACAAGCAGATGTCGCCTTAGCCATGAACACCGGGACACAAGCCGCTAAAGAAGCCGGAAACTTAGTGGATTTAGATTCAAATCCAACGAAGCTAATCGAAATTGTAGAGATTGGCAAACAGCTCTTGATGACGCGAGGGGCTTTAACCACATTCAGTATCGCCAATGATATTGCAAAATATTTTGCAATTATTCCGGCGGCTTTCGCCAGCACTTATCCTGCTTTGAATGCGATGAATATTATGCATCTTACCACGCCTCAAAGCGCTATCTTATCGGCGGTGATTTTTAACGGACTCATCATTGTGGCATTAATTCCACTTGCCTTACGGGGTGTCACCTATCGTCATGTATCAGCGGAAATTTTATTACGCACGCATGTATTTATTTATGGGCTAGGCGGCTTGATAGCACCGTTTGTGGGTATTAAGTTAATCGATTTATTAATACGATTTTTAGGTTTAGCCTATCTTTAAGGAGTGAATATGTTGGAAGTCATGAAGCAACTAAAAACAGGATTGGTTCTGCTTTTATTGCTCTCGATCTTGACAGGAATAGTTTATCCCGCAGTGGTCACGGGTATAGCGCAGCTAGTGTTTCCTTGGCATGCCAACGGTAGCTTAATCTGGAAAAATGATAAAATCATTGGTTCAGAATTAATTGGGCAATTCTTCAGTGACGATAAATATTTCTGGGGGCGTCCTTCTGCAACTACGCCCTATCCTTATAATGCTGAGTCTTCATCGGGATCAAATTACGGGCCATTAAATCCGGATTATTTGACGGCTGTTAAAAATAGATTGAATCAATTGCATCAATCGAATCCAAATGCCGGTATGGAAGTTCCCGTTGATATGGTGACAACTTCTGCGAGCGGATTGGATCCCGAAATCAGTCCACTGGCCGCAGTGTATCAAGTGAGTCGAATCGCTGAAGCACGAAAAATTTCAAAAGATCAAATCATGAAGCTGGTAGAAGCTAATATCCAGCATCGATTATGGGGAGTGATAGGGGAGCCTCGAGTCAATATCTTGCAGCTTAATTTGGCATTGGATGCGGCCGATAGAGGTGCAAATCAGTAGTAAGGGAGCATTATGCCAGAGCGTCAGCGCAATCCTGAAAAAATGCTAGTGAGAGCAAAAGAGGAAGAAGTAAAACAGCACGGTAAATTAAAAATTTACTTAGGGGCGGCTCCGGGCGTAGGTAAAACTTACAGCATGTTAGCGGATGCGCTCTCCATGCGTGAGCAAGGCTTAGATGTAATTGCGGGTGTGGTTGAATCACATGCGCGAAAAGAGATTGATGCCATGCTTCAAGGGCTTGAAGTATTGCCGCGAAAAATCGTTGATTACCATGGTAAACCTTTATTAGAGTTTGATTTGGATGCTGCCTTAGCACGTAACCCAGGTCTGGTTTTAATAGACGAGATGGCGCACACCAACATTCCTGGGTTGCGTCATGCCAAGCGCTGGCAAGATATTAAAGAATTGCTAGATCGTGGCATTAATGTCTATACCACGCTAAATGTGCAGCATATCGAAAGTTTAAACAATATCATTACTCAAATCGTCGGCGTGAAAGTGCGCGAAACGGTGCCCGATTTCACTTTAGAATTGGCCGACACGATAGAGCTTGTCGATTTGCCGCCAGACGATTTGCTAAGACGGCTACAAGAAGGAAAAGTCTATATCCCGGCCCAAGCAGAGTTAGCCACACAACATTTTTTCAGAAAAGGTAATTTGACAGCGTTGCGGGAGTTGGCGCTACGTTATACGGCGGCTTATGTCGATGAACAAGTGCTTATCCAAAGACGAGGTCAAGGCATAGAACAAACCTGGCCTACGGCTGAAAGGCTGCTGGTTTGTATTGGTCCTGGGAGTAATTCCACGAAAGTGATTCGTGCCGCAAAACGCATGGCCATGAGCCTGCGAGCTGAATGGATCGCTTTGCATATTGAGTCTCCTCAAATTCACTTATCAGAAGAACAGAAAACTAGCGCCATACAAAATCTGCGTTTAGCTGAGCAATTGGGTGCTGAAACGCGGGTTTTAAGTGCCGTTGATGTTCCGATGGCAATCATTGCGTTTGCACGCGATCGCAATGTAACTAAAATCATCACTAACAAACACGACAAACCCCGCTGGAAAGAATTTTTATTCGGCAGCTTAGTCGAGCAATTAGTTCGAAAAAGTGGCGATATTGATATTTATATCATCCATGCTGACGCAGAAGATGTGAATGCCAACTCGCTGAAAAATATTTTTTCGAAAAAAGCCATATCACTGTGGGCATACAGTGTCCCGTTTATGGTTGTGGCGGTTGTGACTGGCTTAGATCTGATGCTTTATTCTCATATCGCACAGAGTAATCTTTTAGCGATCTATATATTAGGCGTGGTATTTGTCGCAATGACAGGTCGCATTGGTCCATCATTACTGGCTGCTTTGCTAAGTGTGGTCGCTTATCTCTATTATTTTATTCCACCACGATACGGTTTTGTTGCGCCAAATTTAGATTATGCCACTTCACTTTTTGTGATGCTTTTTATTGGTTTTATTGTGAGTTATTTGACGCATATTAATCGTGAACAAGCGCATATTACTCACTTAGGTGAGCAGCGGACAGTCGCGTTGCACGCGCTTACCCGCCAACTGGCCAGTACGCGTGGTATTGATAAATTATTAGAGATTGCTGTCAATTACATCTCGACTGTTTTTAATAGCGAAGTCCTTGCGATATTGCCGGAAAATAATCAATTAAAAATTTATTCGGGCGGGAGCGCCAAAAAAGACCTTAATCCGAAAGATGAAGGTGTCGCTCAGTGGGTTTATGATTTGGGCCAAATAGCAGGCTTAGGAACAGATACATTGCCATTCAGTGATGCGGTATATGTGCCATTGCTAGGCTCGCATGGGCCTGTTGGTGTATTAAAGATACGTCCCAGACAAGCAGAGCGTTTGCTAATTCCGGAGCAATTGCGGCTCTTGGAAGCCTGTTGTAATCAAATTGCTTCAGCACTTGAGGTGGATAGATTACAAGAAAAAGCCAAAGAATCACAAATTGCCATCGAAACAGAACGGCTTCGCACTGCGCTTTTTAGCTCGGTATCACATGAATTACAGACACCGCTCGCTGTGATTGTGCGTTTGGTCAATAACCTCCGAAAACATAAAAATGAAGAGGATGCGATACTAGCTCATGAGCTCATTAATGACATTGCGTATGAATCTGAACGTTTAAATCGATTGATTAATAACCTACTGCAAATTACGCAATTAGAAGAGGGGAAAATAAAATTACATAAAAAACCCCGATCAATAGATGATTTGATTCAAGCCTCTCTTCATCGTATTGAAAAGCGACTGGGAAACAAGCCCTATAAAATTCAGATACCCCCTAATTTGCCATTGATTTCATTTGATAAAGTGTTGATGGAACAGGTTTTAGTGAATTTAATTGAGAATGCGATTCTCTACACGCCCGAAGAGACACCCATTGAGATTTCCGTGTCAATCGAAGATGATCATGTTTTAGTGTCGGTTGCCGATAGAGGCCCTGGGTTATTGTTGGAAGATATTGATAAAGTGTTTGAAAAATTTTATCGGGGTCAAGCGCCAGCAAAAGAAAAGGGTTCCGGGTTAGGTTTGTCTATTTGCCAGAGTATTGTCAAAGCGCATGGCGGCAGAATATGGGCCGAAAACAGATGGGATGGCGGCGCTATCTTCCATTTGTTGCTCCCCTTGCATGAAGAAACTAATATCTTGTGAAAAAGCCCATTTTGTGTTCTTATTAGCCACACAATTGCAAGACCCATTGCTAACGGTAGTAGAGGAATAAAATTTGATGAAAGAGACTTTGCAATCATTGCATAAATGGTTCACTAATCAGAACTTATATGATGAGACAGTAGCCATTCCCGATAAAATTGACTGGGTGAGAGCGTTGCCATTTATCTTGCTTAATCTGTCCTGCTTATTGGTTTTCTGCGTAGGCTTTAGCTGGGTTGCATTTACCACAGCATTAGCGTTGTATTTTATCCGCGTATTTTCCATCGGTGCATTTTACCATCGCTATTTTTCACATCGTGCTTATAAAGCCAATCGATTTTGGCAATTTATTTTTGCCGTGATGGGCGCTAGTGCCGCTCAAAGAGGGCCACTATGGTGGGCAACGCATCATCGCCAACATCATATGTTTGCAGATACAAAAGAAGATCCACATTCACCAATACAGCATGGGTTTTTATGGAGCCATACGGGTTGGTTTTTATCAAAAAAGAACTATTATTATAACGCTGAACGTGTAACTGACTTGACTCGATATCCTGAATTAGTCTTTTTGGATCGATATGATGGTTTAGTGCCTGCGGTACTTGCATTATCATTGTTTCTTGTTGGCGTGTTGTTGAATCATGTTGCGCCATCATTGGGTACGACAGGATCACAGATGTTGGTGTGGGGATTCAGTATATCCACGATAGCTGTATTTCATACTACGGTTTCAATTAATTCCATATCGCACCGTTTTGGTAAGAGACGTTTTCAGACTAAGGATAATAGCCACAATAGCTGGATCTTAGCGTTGCTAACTTTAGGTGAAGGCTGGCATAACAATCATCATCATTATCCTGCAGCGGCAAGACAAGGGTTTATGTGGTGGGAAATTGATATTACATTTTATATGCTTAAGTTGTTAGAAAAATTGCATATTATTAAAGACTTACGCGGCGTGCCAAAAATCATTTTAGAAAAAAATCTGGTTCAGTAGCACGATCGTACAGTTTCATTCAACTTGTATAAAACGAATAAGTTAGCAGGTTTGTGTTTTAGGATAGATGGCAATTTGATAAAAAATAGCTAATAATAGTGACATAGGGAAATATTTATGTAACTAGGATTAGCTATGCTATTAGTTAAAAAACTAAAAGATCACACTAATCATTTTCAGCAGAACATCACTTCTGAGCTTATCCAACTTCTTTATAGTCAAGCAACAGCCGCCATTGTGGGTTCTCTCATTGTGGCTAGCTGTCTTGTATACGGACTATATGGGATTGTGCCAAACGAAAAATTATTCGGTTGGTACGCTCTTATGTTGGTTGTTATGCTCGCGCGCTATGCGTTAGCAAAAGTTTACTTCAAAAAAAATCCGCCACCGACCGCTTGTACACTCTGGAAAAACCTTTTTATCGCCATGTCTGCTTTGGCGGGTGTGAGTTGGTCGTTAGTGGGTTCATTATTGATGCCTGAAAGCAGTATTCATCAAACATTTATTGCTTGCTCTTTAGCAGGTGTTTCTGCGGGTGCTGTCCCGCATTATTCGGGAAGTCGTGTTGTTTGCTTTGTCTTTGTTGTGCCGTTGTTGCTGCCATTTGCTGTTTGGTCATTAATGCAGGGCACCATGACGCATCAATTGTTAGGGTTGTTGACCTTTCTTTATCTGGGTTTGTTACTTATCTCGTGCTGGCAAACGCATTCAGCTATTTATAATGCCATTAAACTGAAATTTGAGAATGACGAATTAGTCAATCACTTGACCTCTGCACAAAATGAAATGGCAATGATCAATCAAGAATTGAACGGAGAAATCAATGAACGCAAGTTAGCAGAACGATTGCTACGCGAAAGCGAAGAACAGTATCGCTTAGTCACAGATGCTTTACCCGTGCTTATTTCCTATATTGATATGCAGTTATATTATCGTTTCAATAACAAAGCACATGAAGACTGGTTCAGTAAATCATTGAATGAAATTAACGACAAAAAAATTGAAGACGTACTGGATCGAACCGGTTTTGAAATTTTTAAAGAGAATTTTGCTAAATTGCAAATGGACAAATCCATCACCTATGAAACGACTATGCATTTTCGTGCAACAGACGAACGCTATGTGAGTGTCACCCTTATCCCACATATAAAAGATGGCAAGATGCAAGGCGTATTTTCGCTTATCAGTGATATGACGCCGCGTATCAATTATTTAGCGACGCATGATTCCTTAACGGATTTACCCAACCGGAGTTTATTCACAGCTCGTTTCTCGCAGGCATTAACACGTGCCGAACGAAACGGCACTGAAATGGCACTCTTATTTTTGGACTTAGATCATTTTAAAAATATCAATGACACATTAGGACATGATGTTGGTGACAATTTATTAATAAAAGTCGCCGAGCGTATAAAAAATAGTTTGCGTGATGGTGACACTTTAGCCCGATTAGGTGGCGATGAATTTACGATTATCCTTGAAAAGATTAATGCAGAAAGTGTAATCGTTATTGCGAACAAAATTTGCTGTGCGCTGAGAGGGCCTTTTAAATTAGATGGTAGGGAAATTTTTATCTCGACTAGCATTGGTATCAGTGTTTATCCAGGCGATGGAACGGACATGCAGATTTTGTTAAAAAATGCGGATATGGCAATATATCGTGCCAAAGAACGTGGCAGAAACACTTTCCAATTCTATATGCAGGAAATGAATGACAAGATCATTAAAAAAATCAATATTGAATCCAATTTACGTTCAGCGATCAAAAATGAAGAACTGGAAGTGTATTATCAGCCCGTTATGGACATTGCTTCTAATATGATTACCAGCTTAGAGGCGCTCTTGCGCTGGCAACATCCTAAATTAGGATATATCTCGCCAGTTGAATTTATACCTGTCGCAGAAGAGGCGGGGCTTATTGTTTCAATTGGTGAATGGGTCATGCGTACCGCCTGCCGTCAAAACCTGGAATGGATCAAAAATATGGATGGCGCCTCTATTAAACCTAGAATGGCGATCAACCTCTCTGCGCGTCAGTTTAAAGAATGCAACTTGGTTGAACGCATGGAGCTGATACTAAAGGAAACCGGGTTGAGCGGTGAATATGTTACCTTAGAATTGACCGAAAGTTTGATCATGAATGATATTGAACATAATACAAAAGTGATTAACAAATTTAAGGATTTGGGCATCAGTATTTCAATTGATGATTTCGGTACTGGCTATTCTAGTTTAAGTTATTTACGACGATTTCCGATTGACACGATTAAAATTGATCGTTCGTTCATTACTGATATTAATAAAACCGAAAAACCCGATGATGCTGCTGCGATTGTGACAGCGATTATCGCGATGGCGCAAAGCTTAAAAATGAAAGTCGTCGCTGAAGGTGTCGAGACTATGGAGCAATATGCTTTTTTAAGTAAGTTGGGTTGCGATCAAATACAAGGTTATTTATTATCACCGGCTGTTGCTGCTGATGAGGTATCCAATTTTCTACGCACACCATTTTCAATCGAAGATTATTTCAAACTAAATCGCTTCAGAGATTTTAAAAACAATCCGCATGACACACCTATTACGCCATTCTAAATTTTTATCGTCAATGGTTGCGATAAGGAATTTGATCAAGCGTTTGTTATTGCTTTATTTTAGAATCATCCTTGTAATATTATTTACTATTCAAACGAATATCACGAACTGACTGGAGACGTTATGATACAAATCGCTAAAATTGAATATATCGATGGAGACACTGTCTTAGAAGGATATTGCGCATTAGATGATACTAAGCCAGGCAAAAAGCCTGCTGTTATTGTTGCTCATGATTGGTCGGGTCGAAATGACTTTGCGTGTCAAAAAGCGGAAAAGCTGGCGGAATTAGGCTATGTTGGATTTGCGCTAGATATGTATGGTCGCCGTATCATAGGGAAAACCAACGAAGAAAAATCTGCACTTATTAAGCCCTTTATGGAAGACAGAGCGTTATTACGTAGGCGAATACTGGCTGCACTTGCCACAGTGCAAGAATTAGAAGTAGTGAATACGGCAAGCATTGCGGTAATGGGTTTTTGTTTCGGCGGCTTATGTGCATTGGACTTGGCGCGAAGTGGCGCTGATATACGCGGAGCGGTGAGTTTTCATGGTTTGTTGAATGCACCAACTGGTATTCCGCAGGAAAAAATAGTAGCAAAAGTGTTAGCGTTACACGGCCATGATGATCCAATGGTTCCACCAGCACAAGTGGCTGATTTTCAGAAAGAAATGACCGACGCCAAAGTGGATTGGCAGTTTCATACCTTTGGTAATGTCATGCATGGTTTTACGAATCCTGTCGCTCATGATCCAAAGTTTGGTACTGTCTATGATGGTTTGGCAGATAAACGTTCTTGGGTAATCGCAAGAGAATTTTTTGCTGAGATCTTTGCGAGCTGATCATGAAAGCAGGATGCGTGGCTTGTCCTGTTTTTCAAAAAATTCCATACATTAATGTAGGTTGGGTTTTGCAAAAAACACGGAAGCCAACGTACAATGCTATTCGTCTTTGCGGACGATAGCGAAGCAATCCAGAACGAAGCATTGGGGGTACGCTTTGGATTGCTTCGCTGTTGCTCGCAAAGACGGGGATTTTAGTAGTTATCAACCATTTTTCAAGCGCTGCGGGGGAATCATTCAATGGTATTCCTCATAAACAAGCCTTCATGACAATTTGCGAGCAAGGGCTTGCGTGTTTCTGTCCGCGTTTAACTTCGCTACAATTTCCTCAATGCTATCGTAATTAAAATCCAGAGGCGTCTGCTGGTCTTTGAGTTGTTCATGTAATTTATTTAATAAATACTTTCTACGGCCCCAGGTTTGAGAAGCGTTGCTATGTTTATCATTGCTTAATGATAAATTTAATATGTGAGTGATGACAGCTTGAATTTTTTCCTGATGTGGCATATCCATTTTATGAATTGCATTGACTGTGTTGTGGCAGTCAGTACTCATCTCCCGACGTTTTTTGATTAACGGATAAATCACAATGGCATGTGAGAGGGTAAACCCAAACACTCCACCGATGATGCTCAAAGTTGATGTGCTACAGTTCGTCTTTTCTGGATTATTAAAATAGCCCGCCAGAAAGGCTGATAGCGCGGTGCAGGCAATGATGCCGCCTCGCATAATAATTTCGTCCTGGCTATAGCGATGATTGCCTACGCGTAGTAATTCTCCGACACGAGACCAGTCCAGATAATGATGGCTGTGTTCTGTCATTTTTTTTGAAAAAAAACCAAACATGAAACAATTTCCTTATCTATTTTTCCCGTCACAGTACAACAAATAATAAAAGCACACAATCATCATCTATGAGTGGGGAGCAAGGGCTAAAATTTTCATAACCCCTACGTACTGTGGACAAGCCACGGTACGTAGGAGCTCTCTGCGCTACGCAGGAGTTCTCTGTGCTATGAGTTAACGGTTTTAATAGTTATGGGTAATGATATGAATTGATTTCATTGATTCTATGACAAAACTTTAAGCGAATACCTGAAAACAGATATGGTATGAGGCAATAAAATCTAATACAGGCACCTTCTTTATTCATTTCAATAGGTTCGTGTAACTTACCAGTTTATGCGTAAAGAATACTTTGTATATGTACATTGTTATACATGAGGTATGATATTAAGAATAGAAAGATACATTGAATATATTTTCAGACAGGCAGTTGAGCTCCAAAAACAACTTGTATGATGCTATATGGAGATGGACATGCAGATAGTAAATAAGTCAGTAGCCGCTTATCTGGCTAAAACAGAAATATTCGGTGAATTAGAAGTTTCCGATCTGCTCAATATTGCTGAATTATTTCATGAAGAGTCATTGCCCGCCAACGCTAACATTATCGTTCAAAATGACCTTGCCTCTGACATGCATATTTTAATTGATGGTCAGGCAGAGATAGTAAAATACGAAGAAAATACTACTCGCGAACATCATATTTCGATTATTAAAGAAGGTGATGTTCTGGGTGAGCTTGCCTTGCTTGATGATGAAAAACGTTCAGCGACTGCCCGTACATTGGTGCCTAGCAAAATTCTCTCAGCTTCGATAGCTCAGCTTCGCTCTGCTATTGATCAAAACGTCCAAATTAGCAGCGTCGTTTACCATTACCTGGCAAAAACATTGAGTTCTCGTTTGCGCCATACTAATACTGAGGCAGTCATTGCTTTAGAAAATCATTTAAAAGAGTCTCAGCTACGAGTCATCACAGCACGGTATTTAGTAGAAACTATTTTTGTTATTTTATTGTATGTTTTCTCAATGCAAATTGTCACTGCACTGGCAAAAGTTGCTCCTAACACCACGTATGTTACTGTGCCAATTCTCGTTTTGTCTGGTGTGATTTGTTTTTACATACTGAAACAATGCGAATTGCCATTTAATAATTTTGGTTTCACCGTGCATGGCGCTAAAAAAGTATCGATTCAAGCCGTTATTTATACTTTACCTGTCTTGGCCTTAATATTATTAATAAAACTATTCGCTATTAAATTTATACCCGCTTTTGCTCATGAGCCACTATTTAATCCTTCAGTTGACATCCACCATCCTGGCTATGAGAATCTTCGGCAGTTTGTTGTGATCGCAATAATTTATATGGCATTCATTCCTTTGCAGGAAGCCATTTGCCGGGGAGCGTTGCAAGGCGCATTACAATATTTTTTGACCGGGCCCTGGAAAAATGTGGTCGCTATTTTACTCGCTTCATTAGTTTTTTCGTTAACTCATATTGCCTTATCTAATGTCTTAGCTGCAGTGACTTTCCCACTCAGCTTATTCTGGGGTTGGATGTTCTTACGGCAAAAAAACTTGGTAGGGGTTAGCGTTTCACATATTTTAGTCGGACTTTTCAGCATAAATTTGATGGGCGTGCATATTTTCTTTAGTTAATGCAGATAGAGGCACTTTCCCGCGCTAGTGCCTAGCCGTCAAGATAAACTCTGCAGGTATTTAAAGGCTCTGTCATTGTGAGCGAGAGCGAGCGAAGCAATCCAGGCTTTGCCTCTAGTGAAAGGCCCAAAAGATAACATCCAGATTCTTATTAAAGTGGCATAAAAACCTGGGTTGCTTTGCTCTCGCTCGCAATGATGGTGACTTGACGTGCTGCTTCAAGGCGAAAGTGTTTCATGTGTATCAGATTGACGACTGACTGCGCCAAAATGAACTGTTACCTAAGTAAAGTAGGACGATTTATATTTATTCTAAGCCTTAATATTCCCTTAATTTCTTAATGATATAGTTGCCGGTTACAACGCGATTTAAATAAGCTATTTTTTATTAAAATCAATTACAAACGCTCTATTTAACAAGAGGCGCAAGCATGCTGTCGGGGCAAACTATATTAGATTCATGGTATTCAGATGATCAATTACTAGCTTACACTTTTTCACCATACCCATCTGGTACCCACATCCATGCCTTACGCTATATCTTACGTGAGATCCCGGATCTTTCGTTTGAAACGCACTTGTATAATCTGCGTATGATCACCCCAAATAAACAAACGACGCCAAGCAGTTTTATTTGTTTTGAGCCTGGACTGGCCAATGGTGGATCCTCCCATTATATTTATGGTGTCATGGTCGGAAAATCACTGCTCATCATTAATCCACTGGGCTTGACTCATCACAAAAATTTCTATTCCACACTGCTCGCCGCTAGAAAAAAACTTCAGATAAAACCTGAAAATGTATTTATCTCAACAACAAAATTTCAACTGGATGCGCGCGCTCTCGAATCATGCGGCCCAATTTGTGTGGAGTTGATGCGACATATCGCACAATTTTCTTCTGCAGATTTACAAGCTGCATTAGCTAGCAATGCTGGAGGTTTAGATGCGGGAGGAAACTATCAAACCATTGATCTCAGTCGATCATTGCTTATTCCGTCCGTTTTAAAACAGTTATTTCTTGATGAAGCGAGTTATAACGAACAAATAGCGCTGATTCGCCGCCAACACCAAGCCTTGATAGAAGACAAAGAAGCAGAGGAAGAATGTGCTTATATTACCAATTACATGTTTGAGTATGATGGCAATCAAAAAAATATCAACATGGATCAATTGCAACAAGCACAACAGGATTTGTCTGTATTAATAGAGGCTAGAAGCAATAGAGCGATGCTCATTGCAGTCCCCGATACTGCTGTGTTGCAACGTGCCGCGCCGGCATTTGATACTGAAGAAGAGTACAAGGTTAGCCAACCAGCTCAGCTTGCAATGGTGCACCAAACGGCTTTAGCTAGTCCTGCTGATGAAGTGGTGCCTCGCAATCCGGCGATTGAAAAGCTGCCACTCGCAAATCCAGCACCGTCCAAGACATTTTCGAATGCTATTAAAATAGGCGCGTTTTTAGGCATTATTGCCTCTATTGCGGTCGCAATAGTATTTCCTGCTACTATTCCTGCTGTTGGCGCATTTTTACATTTTTCCACTGCCGCTTTTTCTAATGTTCTTTTGTTAGAAATAATCCTTGGCGCCTTCGCAGCATTAGGCGGTGCTCTCATTGGTGCTCTCGCTGGCGCATTGTGTTCTTCAGCAGAACCTCTTCCTATTAAAGAGCGTGCAAATTCCGTATCTGACGAGCATAAAAAGCCGGACTCATCTAATGAGCCTGCACGAGCTCTTAGTACCCGTGCAAAACTGCAGCGAGATCACGGCCTTCGGATTGCAAAAGATCATGACAGCAGCGCTCATCAGCAGCCTGTAGATGATGCAATTTATCAAGAGAAATCGGCTGGCCAGCAACAAGCCATGTCGTCACCTTCAAAACCATTTACCCCAAACGCGAGCAATGCCACTTATCCTCGATGCTAGATCACTTGGTGCAAGCTGTAACATTGCAGATAACTGTTTTAGCGTGATAACCTAGGCTAGTTTTGATAGAGTTTACTAATATTTGAGGGTAGAAAATGAATAAAAAAACCATACTAGCAAGTTTAGCTATTGTGATGGGTGTTGTGGGATTAAGCGCATTGGCTCCAACTATGGCAGTAGCCGCATCAATCCAGGCAGATAAATGTGCTTGTGCTACTAAATGCAACTGCGTGAAATGCCAACATGCATGCGATTGTCATGACTCGCATTCTTGCATGAGCAAAATGGCAGAATAACTAATCCAGTAAACAACTTGATACCGGGCGACTTTTGCCCGGTAATCCATAGCGCTGATAAAATGAATTATTTTCCCATCAATCATAAAATACCGATGTTGCGTTGGTTGCCACTACTCATGATTATTGCAGGATTAGTGAGTTTTTTTTATTTTCATCTGTATGAATATCTCAGTTTTGATCGCTTGAAATATCACAAGCAAGTGATTCTTGTTTGGTCCCAAACTCATTACAAGCTAGCAGTTTTCCTTTATATGTTGTTCTATATCCTGGCTGTTGCTATGTCGATACCCAGTAACTTCATTTTTGCGATGACGGGTGGAATGTTATTTGGTTTATGGCAAGGTCTATTGTATGCATTGATTTCTGCGACAGTAGGTTCAGTACTTGTTTTTTTAGCGATTAAAATCGCATTTTCAGCCTGGTTTAGACAGCGAACAAGCCGATGGATTGCAAAAATGGAAAAAGGTTTTCATCAAAATGCCTTGAACTATATTTTAGTATTAAGATTAGTGCCTATTTTTCCCTTTTGGCTGGTGAATATTGTTGCGGCTTTGATAAACGTGCGTACTTTGACTTTTGCCTTCGGTACATTGCTCGGTATTATTCCGCTGACAGCAATCTATGTGTCACTAGGGAGGAATCTCAGCAGGGCTATTGATTCAGATCAAGCGTTGGGATTTAATATTTTTATTCAGCCCAGTTTGATATTGCCGTTAATAGGTTTAGCTATATTGGTATTGTTGCCGGTTTGTTATAAAATCCTGAAAACCGCACGGCATTAAAACCTTGCTACTCGTATGAGTCCAATGGCAGCAAAGCCCAAAAGAATCACGCCACCAACATAGTTCAGGCGGTGGATAGCTTTTTTGCTTAAACGATGACGTGTAAAATGTAAAAAGCCATTCAAAATAAAGACCCAAGCCGCAGCACCCACGATGACACCCGTCCCAGCAAGCAAAATAGTATAGTCATGTGAGGCGGCAATCATGGACAGCTGAGAGCTGATGGATGCCCAGAATAAAATGGTATAGGGGTTGATCAGTGTAATAAGATAACCTTCTAAGCTAAATCGAAATAAAGAGGGCGATTTATTTTGTTCAGGGATATCGGTTAATTTGGAGCGAAAGGCATTTATCCCAAACCATCCAAGTACCAGGGAGCCCACCAATCCTAGACCACGCAATACATCAGGGTATTGCAAAAGGGTTAAGGCACCCAGGCAAAGCAAAATCAGATAGGTGAGATCTGCGGTGCAAGCACCCAGTCCAGTCATAATCCCATAGTGGGTGCCAAAACGAAGATTACGTCTAATCATTTCCAGATTAACAGGACCAATAGGAATGGCGGCTCCCATTCCTAGCAATATGCCAAATAACAATAAATGCATTTTTATCGTCCGCGATATAGGTGTTATGAATTAAGAGGTTTTGCTTGGATGTCCGCAACATTTTTTGAATTTGACATCGCTGCCACAGTGACAGGGATCATTGCGATTAGGTAAAGATGTCTTTTGCTGTGGTAGTGATTTGCGGTCAGACCCACGCCCATCCACATAATACCAGTGCCCGTTTTCAAAATGAAAATCACTGATCTCATGCAAAATATAGCGTTTGTTTTCATCTGCATAATGCGCAAGGAATTCTACAGAACCTTTTTCGTTGGTCTCTTGCTTAGTTTGTACAATCTCTAACTTTAACCATTGCACTTGCTCTGCCCATTCACGCGCCGTCTCTGGATCGAAATCTTTATTTGCAGGCGCCTTCATCGTTGTCGCGATGTAATCCACATTTGCCATTGTGTAAGCCGTGTAGCGCGACCGCATGAGCTCCTCAGGCGTGGTCGGGATGGCATTACCAATGATAAATTTACCGCAGCATTGCAGATAGGCAAGTTCAGTACCACAAGGACAATTTTCCATTCATTTACCCGATGTTTTAAATAAAATATAAGGACTATTATATTGTAAAAAAGTTGCTAAGCACATATTTTCAACCAGCAAATTTAAGCAAAACACCTGCGCAAAACGTGAGCATAATTTAAGCTTAAGGTTTCCTTAACAATGCGATGCTAGATTAAAGTTTGATCTATTATTACATGACAAGGAGAGTGGGCCATGCCGTTTCTTAATGCTGCTGCTAAAGAAAAACTGCTCCAGGTGTTAATACAAAATCAAATTCCCTACGAAATTAAAACCTGGAAAAACTTTACCCGAGATGTCGTTGTCAAAGATGCCATTATTTTGCAAATTCGTAATGAAAGCGAATTGCAACGCGCTAAAAAAATCATCTTAGACTTTAATAAAAATGAAAATGGCAATCAAGATGTAGTGATGCGCGATGCGGCTGGTGGGTTAAATAAGGAATACAGTGAATCTTTTTCCATGACAGCTTGTGCTGAAGGTGATGTGATCGCGCATATTGTTGGAGATTTAAATCACAAGGATAATATTAGAAAAATCGCCATCATTGATAAAGAGAAAAAATTAGTAGAAATCGGTGCGAATGTGTCAGTGGAAGATGTTGATAGTATTTTATATGGTAATGATCACTCTGAATCACGATTTGTTTTACCCACATCCAGTTTAATTGGTAAGGTATCGTTAATCGGATTATTAAGTAATTCAGGCCATGGAACGGGTATCGCGCAACCTGCGGTCGCTGGATTAATCAAAGGAATGAAATTCTGCTTACCGAATGGTGAGATCGTGAGAATTTTGCCGCCAGATGAAGATAATATTGAAAAAGAAGTGGCATCGAGAGACGGTGTGAAGACGCTAAGACATCCTGATTTTGATGATATTAGAGGGAGTTCATTAGGATTATTTGGAACGTTGCTGAGTGTTGATGTGGAATGCATTGACGCCAAAAAAATTCAAACCATCAAAGAGCCACGCACGAATGATGAGCTGATTAATGAAGTTAAAAATGGTTTGTTCACAGCCGAGGCGCCTTATGTCAGCGTTATGATCATTCCGAAATATAACGCCTCTCATCAAAAAAATATTTGTATTCGAAAACAAACCCCAGTGCCGTTAAGTGTGCCGGATGCACACAGCCATCCCTGGCTCGCTGATTTAGAGCAAAAGGCTTTAATTGGCATTAGCGAAGTGATGCATACAACAACGATTATGAGCGCTGAGAAAAACGCTATTCCCAAGATGATGGATATTATTGCATCCACACAAGTGCCTGACTGCGATACGATTCAAGTGGGTCATTGGCCAGATCAAATGCATTTTCAAACGCAGTATCCTCATGCGATTGATAATTTTGATTATCTTTTTGAAGTTAGCCCTGATTCTCATGAAATAGTGGAAACATTGGAATTCATGAATCAGTTGCTGGATAAACATGCGAAAGCAGAAAATCCCAATTATCCCGTTGTTTTTGCCGGTTATATACGTGTTATTAATGGTACGCAAGGTGGTCTTTCTACTAGCCATCATGAGGCTGGCAAATTTATCTGCGGTTTTGACATCGTGTCAAATCAGAATATTGAAGGTTATTCGCAATTTAAAAAAGAAATGCAAAATTATTTTATCGATATTCGCCATGCCAAACCGCATTGGGGTAAAACGGTACCGCTGGATGTTGACTACAGTCAAGTGTATGCCGGTGAGAATCGATTTGAAAAATTCAAAGGTGTGTTAAGTCGTTGGTATGAAAAGTGCGGATTAACACTGGAAAGAAATCCGGTGATAAATGCTTTCTTTAAGCAGATATTAAAGATTGCACCTGCTCCGCAATTAGCCTTGGTAGAGGAAAAGCAGGCAGCCAACGACACTGTTTCATTTGGAGCAAGTCACAGACAAGGATTCTTCTCATATAATAGACGTAGCTCAATGCTTGATTTGGAGCAACTGATGGAAGTTCCCAGGGAAGAATTACCCGTTCGCCAATCCAGTGCACCAACTTTGTTCCAACCTGTAAAAGCAGCAGCGACTGATAAGCAAAATAAAGAAGGACAGGAGCTAAAGATAAAAAAACCACGGAAAATGTCTTGCTGCAGTATACAGTAGTTTGTTCTAAGCGAAAGGTAATGTTGGGCTTCGTACCTCAGCCCAACCTACATTTTCATCCATTGCTTCATGGAAATTTTTTCGTCACTCAGCTCTCTAGCCTACGTACCGCGCTTTATGCGCGGTATCTAGGCTTTTAAATCATTTCACTTTTCGGTAATCCTAACGAAAACAAGTCACGGCTAATCAATGCCAAGGGTAGCCGAAATGGTTTGAATAAACTGATTGAGATTAATGCAGAAGGTGCCAGCAATAATATGCATTAAACTCTTCATGAAAGTACCAGGCTGGCCTCCATGACCACCGGTATGATTTAACAATAAAATGCCACGAATAAAGGCAACCGTACCGATTAGACCAATGACCATATAAGCACTGGTATAAATGCTAGACCACGAATCTTTGCTATCAACAATATAGGCATAGGGCGTGGGTTCCGTCCAGAAAGTTGCAAGACTCATCTCAACCGAGCTTGGCAGATAGAGCAAGAGTGTGCCCGTAAAAATAGAGACTAAAGGAATTTTAAGTGAATGCTCTCGAGACATCATGGTTCTGGATTCGCCGAATTGCTTCAGTTCAGTGATGCCTCTGAATATCAAAAACATGCCTAAGACATAACCGGTTGCTGTGACTAAGCGCATGAGTTCAGGGACAGATAACGAAAAATTTTCGAGCATAGTAGCTGCATTGGGTGTGCCAGCTTGCGCATTGGCCGTGACCACTAACATAGCGCCCGTGAATATTCGCAAAACAAAAATGGGTGTTACTAACATGATTTTAAAAAAAGATGTTCGATTCATTACTCTTTCCCAAGCATGAGTTTAATATTCGTTATACTTTTTGGCGCTGCCTTTGACTTGGTCCGCCGGATATTTTTGTTGATTGAGTTTGAATTTTTTTTCGATCGCGTTTGGTAGATTGATTTTCAAAAGATCCGCAAGTCGAATCAGATATAGCATTACATCTGCAAGTTCATGCTCTATTTTTTCTATGGTGTCAGGTTTGGTGATAAGGTCGTGAGATTCTTTTTCAGTTAACCAGAGAAAAATTTCAAGCAGCTCGCTTGCTTCGCAAGAAAGAGCCATAGCGAGATTTTTGGGGCTGTGGAATTGTTGCCAGTCTCTTTCCGTTGCAAAGTTTTGTAAGTCATTTGCTATTTTTGCAATATCGATAATTTGACTCATGCGTAGCCTTTTTAAAAAGCATGGAATGCGACATCTTAAAGCAATTAGAATGAGAAAAAAAGCAGTGATTAACTTTGCCCAAGGGATAGTGTGTTGTTCACCACGAGAATAAAAGAATAGAAATTAATGCACAAAATGCCAGCAATAATAAATGCCATTGCGCGACCAAAGTTACCCTGTTGTCCACGCTCTGAGAGATGTGTTAATAAGATCAGCCCACGAATAAACGCAATGGTGCCTATCAATTGGATAATTAAGTAGGCGTCATGAATGATGCTTTGCCAGGGATCATTTGAATTTGTGACATATGAGAGCGGCGTGGTGCTCGCCCAAAATGTGCTGGTACCAACTTGAATTGAACTGGGGATATAAAGCAACATAGTTCCAATGACAATAAAAATCACAGGGCCTAGAATATTTTTTTCACCAGACATCATGGTGCGCGCTTCACCTACTTTTTTCAATTCGATAATGCCTTTAACAATAAAAAAAATGCCTAATACGTAGGCTAGAGCAGTAACTAAGTGCATGAGTTGTGGAGCGGTGAGGGAAAAATTTTGCAGCATTGTGCCAGCATCCGGCGCAGCAAAAGCAGTATTCATTTGTACCATGCTGAAGATTGCAAGGCTGATTAAGAGGATGAAATTCAAGCGTGCATTGTTATTTTGCATATTATATTTATCCTACTGAAGAATAAGCGTAATAAGTTAAATCTTCTCCAACTCTATTAATTATATTCCTCTTACCTTAAATTACTATGATGGGACAGCTTCTGTCTTTTAAGTAATTGAATGCAATTATTTTTATAATAAATGATAACTTTCCCCCATTTTAGAATGTGTGCGGAAGTGGGATTATTTTTCATCGCTAACTAAAAGTGCTTAATCTAAGTTATTGTAAAAATAAAAGCCTGCTATTGGCGATGTACATCGACGCTATTTAAGCGTTCTTCAGCGCGACTTATCAAAAGACACGGTTTGTTTCTTTCTGCGTGAATTGCGGCTTCCTAAGCTTTGGATGGCGTTTTATGGGCTATTAAAGTCAGTGGCTTGGAAACCTAACTGATTGACTAAATTGCGCTTCTCACGTGATCAAACCCAATATTCTCTGGTATAATAGACAGTAACCGAAGGTTTTTTCACGAATTTGTACATCAATCATTATTGAATAATAGTGTCAATTTAGCAGTAGTGGCATTGTTGAATAACTCAAGCTCTAAACAGTAGTCTTTCCTACGCGGGAATGACAGACCATTTCAGATTTAAGTAGCAATGCCGTTTTTAGGTGAGGGGTGTTTTATAGACCTACTTATATTATTCATTGCAACTAGTGCTGATATTTTATGCCAATAATGAAAGCCTATACCAAACTATCTGTAAATGAAATCAGTGTGCTAATCACACTTGCCATTCCGCTGATTTTAACAGGGTTTATCGAAGCCTCGGTGGGGTTTTTCACGACTTTGTTTCTTGCCCATCTTGGTTCGCGCGAATTAGCGGCGGGTGCAGTTGTCCAGTGGATATTCTTCACCATGATGGTAGTGTTATGGGGCACCTTGTGTGCTGTCAGCATTCTCATTGCACAAAAACACGGTGAGAAAGACGATAGAGGTGTTTCTAAAATTTTACGTGACGGATTAGTGTTGGGCATTGTTCTGTTTTTTCCTGCCTTTTTACTCTTGCGAAACATCGCGCCTGTTCTTGCGTTAGCGGGCCAGGACGCAGCCACCATCGCACTTGCTGTGGATTACATGAATGGCTTGTCGTGGGGTCTCTTGCCGGATTTTATCGGTTTAGTGTTGATGCAATTTTTGATTGGTCTCGGCCACACCCGCACCAATATGTTTTTTACCTTAATATGGGTACCTTTAAATATTTTCTGTAACTACGGATTAATTTTTGGAGAATTTGGTTTTCCTGCATTAGGTATGGCAGGTATCGGTTGGGGCACGACGCTTGCATATTGGATTTTGGCAGTGTTTCTTGCGTGTTATTTATTATGGGATAAATCGTATCGTCGTTATTTTGAAGGCGTTTTTATTTTTGCCAAGCCCCGTTTTTTGGCAGAGTTATGTCAGATTGGTGTTCCTATGGGCGCCATGTATTGCATCGAAATCGCCTTCTTTCTGACATTAACCTTGCTCATGGGTCGCCTTGGTAGTGATATATTAGCGGCCAATCAAATTACCATGCAATATTTAGGGGAAGCCTCTGTTGCGACATTTGCCATCGCGCAAGCGATTACGGTGCGTATGGGCCACATGATTGGTGCGGGTAAAATTCATTTAGCAGAACGCGCAGTTTATATCGGTGTTGTTATCTCCATCGTATTTATGGTTTTTGTGGGCGGGATATATTGTATTTCTCCAACAAAATTAATTGAATTGGATTTAAGCTTGGATCAAGCCAATAATTCCAATATCATTTCGTATGCTATTCAGTTTTTCTCCGTGGCGGCGCTCTTTCAATTACTTGAAGCCATTCGTATCACTTTGTTTGGTGCGTTGCGAGGATTGAAAGATACTCGATTTACTTTGTTAAGCTCGGTTATCAGTTTTTGGGTGGTGTCATTGCCTATAGGTTATGTGATGGCGATCAATCTTCACATGGGCGGTATGGGTCTTTGGTGGGGGGCTGTGATTGGAGCGGTGGTTGGTGTAGTATTATTGGCGCTTCGTTTTCATTACAAAATGAAGGGTGTTTACAGAAATGCAAAATCTTCGATATAAATACGTGGCCTAGGGTTCGCATGATAATCACTAAGGTTAATTAAATAACCTACTGTTATGCTAGGCCACAAGGGTGTGCTTTTAAGACAGGGATAGGTCATGCGTAAAATTCATGTATTTTTTATTTTAGCTAGTTTATTGATTCCAACTGTGACAATAGCAGAGGGAACCTCTTCAGCAATATTAGCAAGTGCGATACCAGCCACGCATCCTGCGTCTTTGCCCTCTCCGCCTTCGAGTGATTTTAAAGTGTCAGGATATGTTGATGGTTCATACAATTATCTCGCAAAAAATTATTTTACCAGTGGTTCTTTCGACAGAGTATTTGACCTTGTCCCCAATGGATTAACCTTGCAGCAATCGGCTATTGTCCTAGCCTATCAACCTAAAGAAGGCTTCGGTGGACTCCTCAATTTTATAATGGGAAGAGATGCCAACGGGACGGCACCCTATGGCTTTATACCGGCTTCAGAATTTGATTCTCAAACACTGGCGATCGATTTTCCTCAGGCATTTTTACAATATACAAAAGGCTCTTTTACTGTTTTGGGCGGTAGATTTTTAACTTTAATTGGGAATGAGCAAGTTGATCCAACGCAAGACACTAATTTTTCCCGTTCAGTTCTCTTCTACAGTACGCCAGATACGCATACCGGTATCCGAGGCATCTATACTTTAAATGATAAAGTAAGCTTCACGGCAGGCATAAACGATGGTTGGGATAATATCCGGGATTGGAGTCGCCGCAAAACGATTGAGATGAGCGTTTCATACAATGTGAATCCCTTGTTTTCATTGGTGCTGAGCGCACTTAACGGTCAAGAGCGGGCGACTCCGCGCACGGATTTTGGGCCATTAGGTATGCGCACACTGATTGATTTAGTCGCGACAGTACATGCGACTGACAAATTGAGCTTTGTTGCTAATTATGATTACGGGTGGCAAACAAAAGCGTCTTTACCGAATGGTTCTTACAGTAGAGCACAATGGCAGGGATTAGCGGGTTATATGAATTATCAATTTTCTGAAAAATGGCAATCTTCTTTGCGTGCCGAAATTTTTCAAGATACAAACGGTTTTAGAACAGGCGTACGTCAGAATTGGCGCGCAGCCACACTGACAGTGGGTTATTCACCCATTAAAAATGCTGAAATCCATGCTGAAATACGCCATGATCTCTCGAACAAAAGTGCATTCACCCAATTAAACAGCACTAACACCAGCCATCATAATCAATCTTGTGCACTCGAAGCCTTATACAAATTTGGCTAAGGCTTGCTGGTGTACTGCTTAAGTGGCTAATATCAACTCTCGCATTTTGAGACAAACATCTTGCATCACATGGATATTGTGTATGCAGGCCAGGTTGCTATAAGCAACCGATTTATCTTTAAAGAGAAAATTCAAATAAGCTTTGGAATGATTCTGGCAGGTATAACATTCGCAGCCTTCCATGATAGGGGTATCATCTTTAGCATAAATGCTTTTTTTAATCAGGATCCGGTTCTTATCTTCGTTGCTTTCAAAACGCAGCCAGTTGTCGTGTACGACAGGTTTTCCTACATACAGAGCGCCATGGCGTGCGTTTCGAGTTGGTGCAACACAATCAAAGATATCAATCCCTTTAGCAACCACATCAATTAAATCTTGAGGATTTAAGCCAACGCCCATCGTATAACGAATTTTGTTATCGGGTAACATGGGTCTCACCCAGTCAATAATCTCAGCGGTTTTTTCCATATCAAAACCAATGATCTCACCACCGATTGCAATACCATCTAAATTGGCATCAAGAATAAACTGTGTGCTTTGTTCTCGTAGATCGCGTTGACTGCCCCCTTGAATAATACCAAACAAGGCTTGGCGAAAGCCGTAGGCAGAATTTGGATTTTTAGAGTGAGCCTCAATCGACTGCAGTAACCACCGATGTGTTCTTTCCATAGCAGACAAAGCGGCTTCACGGCCACCTTGTTCTGGTGTGCACTCATCGAATGCCATGATGATATCTGCACCAATAATTTTTTGTGCGCCAATAGACGTTTCTGGCGTTAGATGAATTAATTGTCCGGTAATAGGATGTTTAAAGTGTGCGCCATGCTGATCAATTTTACAAATTTTGCCATTTTTAGATAAGCTAAAAACTTGAAAGCCACCGCTGTCGGTTAACATCGGTTTGTTCCAGTTCATGAATTTATGCATACCGCCGGCTTTCTCTAATATATCGGTACCGGGTGAGCACAGCATGTGATAGGTATTGCCACCCAGAATAATTTGACTGCCTGAATTGGTCAGATCATTGGATGTCATATAATTGACATAAGCGCGCGTTCCGACGGGCATAAATGCTGGCGTCATCACCTCACCGTGCGGAGTTTGCATCTTCATAACGCGGGCTGGCATGGAGGTGTGCTGCTTGATCAGTTCACTTTGAAAGACGTTTTCCATCGGGGTTTCATGACCTAAAACCGGGTATTATCGTTATCTATACAAGTCAACGCAAGTAATCAATCGTGTCTCATGTCTGAATCGCAATCAATTTTTATATAAATCATAAAGTTATACGGCTATTAAGAAGATAGGATTACCGCTTATGCGGCAAAAAATAAAAAAAACGGGGTGGCAGGGTAGGTTTGCTTTTTACGCTGCTATGCCTGCGAGCACGAAAAAAGTAAACCTACCATGACAGGACCCTAGTCATTAACTAATGACTAATCTTATTCAGAATATCCTGCAAATAGCTTTGATCCACTTGTCCTAACACCATCTCAGATGTGGCATCGGAAGGATGCAGGGTTTTGCTGACGAAGAATGCGGGTGTTCCACTGAGGCCTAAGTTTTGTGCTAACTGAGTATTCTCTGCGATCTGGCGATTAACCGTTTCGCTATTCATTTCTGTTTTGAGCTTTTGAACATCCAAGCCATTCGCTTTTGCCAATTCAAGCACTTTCTCTTCGCTTAAATCATTCGAAGCCTGCATCAGAGCTTCATGGAATGGAATGTACTTTCCTTGCATGTTAGCAGCCAGCGCGGCCTTGGCAGCGTATTCAGAGACAGCACCGCGAATTGGAAATTCTTTGTAAATGACTCTTAAGTTAGGATTACTGCTAATGAGAGCACGAATCTTCGGATCCATTTCGACACAATGATGGCATTGATAATCAAAAAATTCCACGATGGATAAAGTGCCGTAAGGATTACCCGCTACAGGATTGTTTGCAGAATGAAGTAATTGACCAGAATTGCGCAAGGCAGCGGCTTTTGACAGTTTGCTCTCCGCATTTTGAGTTTGTTGGCCGGCGGTCGGGTCAAAACCACCAACGTTAAGACTGTTATTACCCGCAGCTAAAACAGATGCGCTAAGTGTTAATCCACTAACCATAGCAATAAAAAAGGGTCTTAATTTCATGAGTATTTCCATCCTTGATAGCAAAAAAATTAAGTTATATTAGCAGGTTTTGAATCAACATTAATAGAAATTTTGTTTCCTATGTTTAAAACCTTGTCATTCATCTGTTGTATGTTTTAATATGAAAACGGTGCTAAAACAAAACGCCACCGCCTATTCTAAACAAGATGAAAGGAATGCATCATGTTAGATTATTTATTGCAAATGCCCGATGTTTATTTGTTTTTATTGCTAAGCGGAACTTCAATTTTTGTCACCATTATTGTCGTCTTTTTAATTAGGCGATACATTCCCTTAGAGCTACGCTACAAAGATAACCCAGTGATAGGCAATATGAGCGCCTTAATCAGTATTATCTACGGCGTATTAGTGGGACTAACAGCGCTTTATCTCATTAATAATATCAGTTACACCGGTGATGCCGTTCAACGCGAAGCAAACTCTGTCGCCAATATTTATCGTAACAGTACCTTGCTAAAAGAACCCGCCAAAACACGCATTCAAGCAAGCATCAAAAAATATCTTACCGAAGTCATTAATGTTGAATGGCCACAGATGGAGAGCGGCCAAAAAATCAATAAAGACGGTGATAAAATCATTGATAGCATCGGCAAAGAATTAAGTTACTACAGTGGTATTAATAGCACCGAATTATTGATTTTGCATGACATGTTTGAATCCGTTCGTAATCTTTATGATGGCCGTCAACAGCGCATTCAAATGAGTTACTCAGAATTGAATCCTGAAATATGGGAAGTCATTCTCATCGGCACCATTTTAACGATTGGCATTAATTATTTATTCGGCATGAATTTTTATTTGCATATTGTAACGGTAAGTGCTGGCGCTTTAATGGCCGCTGCTATGCTTTTTTTATTGCTGTCATTGGATAGACCCTTTCAGGGTGATTTCGTGATTGGGCCAGATTCGTTTAAATCATTGTTGGATACAGTCAATCAAGATATTGCAGATACACCGACTCAAATGACTAAATAAAATTTAATAACAAACTAAGATTCTATTCGTTTATTAAGTTAAATACTGTCCACCATTAATTGTCAGATTTGATCCAGTGATAAAACCACTTGATTCAGCAGCGAGAAAGCCTACGGCTTGCGCTATCTCTTCCGGCTTACCAAATCGTCCAACTGGGATCTGGGCAATAATTTTTTCGCGAACGGATTCAGGAATAGCCATGACCATCTGAGTTTCAATGTAACCTGGAGAAATTGTATTTACCGTTATACCATTATGAGCGACTTCTTGGGCTAAACTTTTAGTAAACCCATGAATCCCTGCTTTGGATGCAGCATAATTAACTTGGCCATATTGACCTTTTTGGCCACTAATAGAGGAGATATTGATGATTCGGCCGTAGCGATGTTTGATCATTTTGTTTATGACATTACGAGTTACATTAAAAATACTATCTAGGTTGGTCCTTAATACCGATTGCCATTGGTCTATATCCATTTTATATAATTGGGTGTCACATGTAATGCCAGCGTTATTTACCAAAATATCTATTGCGCCAAATTTTTCTTCTATTTGTTTAATTAAGTTAGCGCAAGACTGAAAATCAGTGACATCTACATAGTAGATATGGGTATCATATCCCTCTGCCAGTTGTTGAGCTTGCCATTCTTTTGCTGCTTCATGATTGCCACTTTTATTATAACTCGCTATTACTTTTGCACCATGGGTTGCTAAATGTCTGCAAATAGCTGAGCCTATTCCGCCCATTCCCCCAGTAACCAATGCGACTCGATTTTTCATAGTTCTATTCCTTTAAAATCGATAATTTCGAAAAGTTCAATACATATGAATTCCACCATTAATAGCAAGGTTAGATCCTGTGATAAAAGCACTTCTCTCTGAAGCTAAAAAAGCAATCGCCCAAGCAATTTCTTCAGGCTTTGCTAAGCGTCCTACTGGAATTTGGGCAATGATTTGTTTTTGAATATCTTCCGCGATGGACATAACCATTTTGCTTTCAACATAGCCTGGTGAAATAGAATTAACTGTAATTCCGTATTTTGCTACCTCTAGGGCTAAACTTTTCGTAAAGCCATACATGCCAGATTTTGCTGATGCATAATTTGTTTGACCAAATTGGCCTTTTTCACCATTGACAGAAGAAATATTAATAATGCGTCCATAGCCACGTTCGATCATTCCATTAATGAATTGCCGGGTGACATTAAATAAGCTATCAAGGTCAGTATGCAAAACATGATTCCATTGTTCTGGAGTCATTTTACGAAAAGAGACATCTTGAATGGTGCCCGCACCATTAACAATAATGTCAATTGGGTTAAAATTTTTTTCAATGTTTTTTGCCATGTCGCAACAATTATCATAATTAGTTACATCGGCATAAA
Source organism: Gammaproteobacteria bacterium (assembly GCA_031291175.1). Taxonomy (GTDB): domain Bacteria; phylum Pseudomonadota; class Gammaproteobacteria; order DSM-16500; family DSM-16500; genus UBA5158. The sequence continues at coordinate 83,651 of JARLJO010000030.1, read as the reverse complement.
TACAAGCTATTTCGTAGCCTTCCTCTTTTTGTTGGGTTTGCCATGCTTGAGCTTTCTCTTTACTGCCACGGTCTACAACAATAACTTTGGCTCCCAAATTAATAAATTCTCTTGAAATTGCTGTACCAATAACACCAAGTCCGCCTGTAATTAATGCAGTTCTTCCTTTCATAAAAATTCCTTTAAAAGTGCAGCGATGTTATTTTTAATAAGTAACTATTGTATACTGATTGATATATTCGTAGTGAATGAATTTAAAGAAAAAAGCGTCTATCCCGTTAACAAGTTGTCACGGATCTTGAGTCTGGCAATATACTTTATAAAGAAATGATTTATTTATCAGGTATGGAGGCAGCAAGCAGCGAGCGTTCCCATTATTTTAACCAGCCGTGGGAGTTGTATTAGCTATTCATTCTGGTTCCTCTAGCATTAAGTTTTCACTTTTTGAAAGCATAAATTTAAAGTTGCTTTATAATGGGATGATTGAGAGTATTCTTTGATTCCCATTGTCTAACAATATTTAACATACTTGCGAAATAGGCCATTAAAAATATACATTGAGAGATCTTTATGGAAATAAATCGGATTATCAAAAAATATTCTAACCGACGTCTTTATGACACCCAGACTAGTCAATATACTACCTTAGGTGAAATAAAAGATCTTATTTTAAAACACATTAAAGTTAAAGTGATTGATGCAAGTACCGAAGAAGATGTAACTAATTACATACTGATGCAAATTATCAATGAAAGTGAAGCGGGACATACGCCGATTTTTACGACGGAAGTTTTGCAAAATATCATTCGTTTCTACGGAAATCCATTACAAAAAAACATGAGCGACTTTCTGGAAAATAGCTTCTCAGCATTTACTGATAAGAAAATAGATCTCGATCAGTATTTTCAAGAAATGATAGGAAAAAATAATCCATTTACAAAGTTAACTGACATCGCCAAACAAAATTTAGCTATGTGGGAAGCTATGCAAAATAAGACAAATGAGGCAAAAAAAACAAATAAAAAGAATACTTCCCGCAAAAAAAAGAGTGACCCCCTTTAAAAGTCATGTGTTCTCAATCACTTAGGTGCCATTGATATTTATGCTGCAATGCAGTATAATTAATAAACAATGAGAATTAAACTAAATAAGGGGGCGTGCTATGCCAAATGACTATTTAGAAAACCTAACCAAGCTAAGCCAAAGTCTTATTAAGCCGATGAAGGATTTAACCGAGCTTAATACAAAGACATTAAGTAGATTAGCGAAAAATGAACTTTTAGAAGATGCTTTGAAAGCAAAAAAACCAGAAGAGTTTTTATCAGCTCAAACAAAACTTGTTAATGTAGCTTGCATGGAATCACTCAAACATACTCAAGAAGCTTTCGAAATCTTGATGAATGCGGCGACAGAAAGCAACAAGATTATTGAAGAAATTGTTCGTAAAGCAACAGTAAAATCAGCTGATATAGCTCAAACAGGGATAAATAAGGTTAAAGAAAAAGCACAAGGACAGCAAGGTTAATTATTATTTAGCTTTTTATGTGAGTCTGCAGGAGCTAAAACGATGAAGCGGCAGTCTAAGTTCAAAAAAAATGAACCTAAGAATGAAAGTATGCCATCGGAACATATCACTGCGAGTTCAGCAGCGAGTTCAAACATTTGTCCCGCAGACTATGATAATGAAGTATTTGATATTATGTTAAATGCTTGTTTTGCTAAATTAACTTGTTGGTTGTCGCCAACATCACTTGGGTTGGCGATGCATGATTGGTTATCGCATCTAGCATTGGCTCCTGCGAAAAGAGTCGACTTAGCAAATGAAGCAAAAAAAAATCTAGAAGCGTTATTTTCTTATGCTTATAGCCAATGCGAATCAGGCATTGGTGTGAAGCCAAATCCCTGTGTAGAGCCTCGCCTAAGTGATTCTCGGTTTAATAAGGAAGAGGGCTGGGATACGTTTCCCTTTAACTTTTATTCTCAAAATTTTTTATTAGCTGAAAAATGGTGGAATGATGCAACCAAAAATATTCATGGCGTTTCGAAACATCATGAAGACATAGTTAATTTTACAACCCGTCAATTTCTGGATATGTTATCACCTTCTAATTTTCCAATAACTAATCCTCAAGTTATCGCTGCCACATTAACAGAAGGTGGAATGAATTTTCTAAGAGGTTTTCAAAATTTTATTGAAGATTATAGTCATCTAGAACATAAGCTTCCGCCAATAGGCTCAGAAAAATTTATTGTCGGAAAAGATGTAGCGGTAACACCAGGTAAAGTTATCTATAAAAATCGATTAATCGAATTAATTCAGTATGAGCCAACGACAGCACAAGTCTATGCGGAACCTATTTTAATTACCCCAGCTTGGATCATGAAATATTATATTTTGGATCTTTCTCCTCACAACTCATTAGTGAAATATCTCGTTGATCATGGGCATACCGTCTTTATCATTTCCTGGAAAAATCCAGATAATTGTGATCGTGATCTTACATTAAATGATTATCTCGATTTAGGTATTCTGAGTTCGCTAGACGTGATTAATAAAATTGTACCTAATCAGAAAATTCATGCTACAGGTTATTGTTTAGGTGGCACTTTATTAATGATTGCAGCGGCTGCTATGGCGCAGACAAATGACGAAAGATTGAAAAGTCTTACTTTATTTGCAGCCCAAGTCGATTTTCGTAATCCCGGAGAGCTCTCATTATTCATTGATCAAAGCCAAATTAGTTATCTTGAAGATGCGATGTGGGAGAAGGGCTATTTAGATGGCCCGCAAATGGCTGGCGCATTTAGTATGTTGCGCTCTAATGATTTAATTTGGTCACGCCTCATAGCAGATTATTTGTTAGGAAGACGCCGACCGTTGAATGATTTAATGGCTTGGGATAATGATACTACTCGCTTGCCCTATAAAATGCATTCGGAATATCTGCGTAACTTGTTCTTGAATAATGAGTTAGTGCATGGGCGTTATAAAGTAAATAAAAAACCTATAGCCTTAAATGATATTCAAAAACCTTTATTTGTAGTGGCCACAATAAAAGATCACGTGTCGCCTTGGCGTTCAGTTTATAAAGTCCAACTATACACCAATGCAGAGCTCACCTTTGTGCTGACCAGTGGGGGTCATAATGCGGGCATTGTCAATGAGCCTGGTCATAAAGGGCGAAGCTATCAAATTGGTTTGCGTGTGGCTGGAGCCAGACATATTAACGCTGACCAATGGTTAGAACGAAATCCCAGTAAAGTAGGTTCCTGGTGGCCTGAATGGGAAAAATGGTTGACTGAAAGATCCGGTGTTAAAATTGCGCCTCCTGCATTGGGTGAAGCAAAAAATTACCCTGTGATTTGTGATGCTCCTGGGACTTATGTATTACAAAAATAAATTTATCTCAATTGTGATCATCTTTCGATTTAGTTTCTTGCGCTTCTTCTAGAGCGATATCAGCCAAGCTGACTTTAGCATATGAGCCGGGCGCGTCTTCAATAATTATTCTATTTTTTAAATTTAACGTATTAACTGATTGCCGTTTACCTGAATATTTCTTTACCCATATTTTCCAATCATTCCACCAAGAACCTTCTTGAAATTTTGCGTTTGCCAAATATTTTTCTGGATCTTTTACTTTTTTATTAGAATACCAATAGCCATATTTATTACGCGATGGCGGATTTACAATACCTGCAACATGACCAGATGTAGCCAAGACAAATTTCTTTGGGCCATTAAAATATTGCTGGCTTTTGAAACTAGATGCCCAGGGGACAATATGATCGTCTTGGGTTGCAATAAAATAAGTAGGAATTGTTATTTTGCCTAAATCGATTGGTATTTCATCTAATTTTAATTTTCCTGGCTGGACCAGATTATTTTCCAAATACATATTACGCAAATAAAAGCTATGAACATATTCAGGAATATTGGTTGCATCAGAATTCCAATATAAGAGATCAAATGCTTGTGGGTTTTCACCTTTTAAATATTGTTTAACAAATGAAGACCATACTAAATCATTAGCACGCAGTGAATTAAAAATTGCAGCCATTATGTTGCCGTCAAAATAACCCTTGGATGCCATTATTTTTTCCATAATTGTTATTTGTTTTGCGTCGGTAAATACGGCTAGCTCTCCTGGCTCAGAGAAATCTAAAAGTGTAGTCAAAAAAGTTGCGGCATTAATTCTAGTGTCATTTGTTTGCGCTAAGTACGCTAAGGTGTAAGCGAGTAGTGTGCCGCCAATACAGTAACCCAAGACGTTTGTTTTTGGTTCGTTAGTGATTTCTTCAATTATTTTTAGCGCTGCCAATGGCCCTTCTTGCATGTAGTCTGAAAATTGTTTTGTTCGTTGTTTGGATGAAGGATTAATCCAGGAAATCATAAAAACAGTAAATCCTTGGCTAACCAACCATCTGACCAATGAATTTTCTTTCTGTAAATCTAAGATGTAATATTTATTTATCCATGGTGGAATAATAAGAAGAGGGTACTGATAAGTTTTTTCTGTTGCTGCTTGATATTGAATAAGTTGTATTAAGTCGTTTTGGAAAATAATTTTTCCCGGAGTGCAGGCAATATTTCTGCCGATTTCAAATGAGGTCATGTCTGTTAATTTAATATTAAATAGACCTCTACCTTGCTGTATATTTTCTAAAAAATTTTTATAGCCTAATAATATGTTTTCACCATTTGTCTCGGCAATTTTAGATAAAATTTCAGGGTTTAAATTAGCAATATTTGTAGGTGCGCTTGCATCAATGAATTGTCGCATAATAAAACGCAATTTTTTTGATGTTTCTATATCTTCATCTTTTGTAATATCAATAATAGTATCTTCAAGATGCTTTGAAATTAATAAATAGGATCGCTTTATAAAATCAAATGCTAAGTTATCTTGCCATTCTTGATACTTAAATCGTTTATCAGCATTGTCTTCAGGGGGAAGGATTAAGTTCTGATATAAATTGAGATAATCATGCCAATAGCTCATTTGGTGATTAACTAATTTATCTGGATTTTTCAATAAACATTTAACTAGCTCATTCCATGTTTCAGTTAAATATTTAATTGATAAAGATATGTATTCATTTTCTTCCATGACTGATCCTTTCAATCTCTTCAGTCATAAATCATAGCATGTTTTTTATGATCACCAAATTAATGCACTCTAAGTGTGCATTAATTAAAACAATCTATAAATTCTGAGCGCAGAGTGTCTCGTAAGAATTGATAGCCGCTTCTGTTAGTTCTCGCTTCATTTCATTGCGAGAGCTTAAACGAAATACGAAAGCTAGTAACTCTTAACGCGACTATTTTATGTTTGGTGCTTTGGGGGCGTCCTGGATCTGATATCCACGATAATTTTTGATGTAATGTTGGTGTGGTTACGTCAGTGCTGACTTTGGTAGGTTCAGTGCCCTAACCAATGGATATTACAAATAAATCATAAGTCAAAGACGTAGAGGAATATTCTATCTCAGGGTATGATGATTTTAATCGAGGACATATGTCGTTGGAGGCAACAAATGATCGATGGAAAGAGAAAATTATGGTTGCTTGGCATTGTATTCATTATAGCGATTGGAGGCTTAATTTGGTGGTACCTACAGCCAGCAGGATTAGGCAAAGATTTTGCCAGCGGAAATGGACGTGTGGAAGCAATTGATGTTGATATAGCGACAAAAATTGCGGGGCGAATAAAAGACATTAAGGTAAATGAGGGAGATTTTGTTACTGCCGGGGAAATCGTTGCTAATATGGATACGGAAACCCTGGAAGCCCAAATTCATGAAGCAAAAGCAGAAGCAAAACAAGCAAGAGATAATGTTGCCGTTGCACAAAATCTGGTGAAACAACGACAAAGTGAAAAAGATTCAGCTTTGGCCGCTATTACTCAGCGCAAAGCTGAATTAGATCTAACTAAAATTCGTTTTGAGCGTTTAAAAATTCTCCTCAACAAAAGTTTTGTTACAGTTGACAGCGTAGACGAAGCTCGCGCTCACTTTCTTGGCGCACAAGCCGCTTTGGAAGCAGCAGAAGCACAGGCTCTAGCGAGTGATGATGCAATTATGACTGCTAAATCGATGGTAGCTAGTGCTCAATCTTTAGTTATTGCAAGAGATGCTTCTATCGATCGTCTGCAGGCTGATCTCAAAGACAGCGCATTGAAAGCGCCGCGTGATGGGCGCATTCAATATCGTGTTGCTCAACCTGGCGAAGTGCTCAATGCGGGCGGCAAAGTATTGAATATGATTGATTTAAGTGATGTCTATATGAACTTTTTTCTACCGACTAAAGAGGCCGGTCAAGTGCGTATTGGCGCAGAAGTTCATTTGATTCTTGATGCAATACCGCAATATATTATTCCAGCAAAGGTCAGTTTTGTATCTGACGTTTCTCAATTTACACCTAAAACTGTCGAAACAGTAAACGAGCGTGAAAAGTTGATGTTTCGTGTCAAAGCACAAATTCCTCCCGAATTATTAAAAAAATATATTCGCAGTGTCAAAACTGGCTTACCTGGCGTGGCATATGTGCGACTCAATCCTAAAGCGTCCTGGCCAAAGGCGTTGCGAGTAAATTTACCTCATGACTAACTTGTTAACTGAGTACACTCAAGTGCAAAAAGAGGTTGTAAAAATCACTCATCTTAACTTGAAGTACGGTCAAAAATTAGTACTGGATGATATTAATCTCACATTGCCAAGCAACAAAATAATCGGTTTTATTGGCCCAGATGGTGTTGGCAAATCAAGTTTATTGTCGATTATTTCTGGGGCACGTGTCATACAATCAGGCAGAGTTGATGTTCTGAGCGGGGATATGCACGATGCGTCTCACCGTAGATTAGTTTGCCCAAGAATTGCTTACATGCCACAAGGACTAGGGAAAAATTTATATCAGAAATTGTCGGTATATGAAAACATTGATTTCTTTGGGCGGCTCTTTGGCTATACGCGAGAGCAGCGAGAAATTTCAATTAATAACTTACTCAAAATAACTGGTTTAATTGATTTTAAACATCGTCAAGCGGGTGAGCTATCAGGTGGTATGAAGCAAAAGCTTGGTCTTTGTTGTGTGCTTATTCATTCGCCCGACCTCTTGATTCTTGATGAGCCGACAACAGGTATAGATCCTCTTTCGCGACATCAGTTTTGGGAGCTCATCAAGCAAATTCGTGCTACACATCCGAATATGAGCGTCCTGGTAGCTTCAGCTTATATGGAGGAGGCGGCAACATTTGATTTACTAGTTGCAATGAATGCTGGACGGTTAATGGCAACAGGTACGACACAGGAATTACTTCATCGTACCGGTACAACCACCTTAGATGATGCTTTTATTGTTTTGCTACCTGAAGAATTACAGAAAGCACATGAAAAAATAGTCATACCCCCCATTAAAAAGCAATTAAATGCTACTCTTGCTATTGAAGCAAGAGGATTAACAAAGCGTTTTGGTAACTTTGTCGCTGTTGATAATGTCGATTTGCAGGTGGCGCAAGGTGAAATTTTCGGTTTTCTTGGCTCTAATGGCTGCGGAAAAACAACCGTTATGAAAATGGTAACTGGATTATTACCCATAACAGAAGGGGAAGCGAAAATATTTGGGGAAAGAGTTGATGCGCTTAACCTCCAGGTGAGGCGGCGTATTGGTTATATGTCGCAATCTTTTTCTCTTTATTCGGAGTTGACCGTTCAGCAGAATTTAACTCTTCACGCTCGGTTATTTAATTTGCCTGCGGATGAGATTCCTCAGCGTGTTTCTTTTTTACTTAGGCGTTTTGAACTGAGTGAAAATAAAGACTCACTACCCGATGATCTACCACTTGGATTGCGCCAACGATTATCTCTTGCAGTAGCATTTTGTCATCAACCGGAAATATTAATTCTGGATGAACCAACTTCTGGTGTTGATCCTATCGCTCGAGATTTATTCTGGAAATTCATGATTGACTTGTCTCGAAAAGAAAAAGTCACCATTTTTATCTCAACTCATTTTATGAATGAAGCCGAACGTTGTGATCGTATTTCTTTGATGCATGCGGGTCATATATTAATTACCGATACGCCGCACAATATAGTTGAAAGCAGAAAATGCAAAACATTGGAAGAAGCTTTTATCAGTTATCTCCAAGAAGCTATTGATAAGAAGGAATCTAAAAATAAAGAATTCACCCCGTTAAAACTTGATCAAGAGCAAATAAAAGCTCCAATGCCTGATACAAACAAGCGAACATTGGCTCTGCAACGTATTTATAGTTATACATACAGAGAAGCAATGGAATTAATTCGTGATCCGTTGAGAGCAATCTTAGCGCTAATAGGCAGTCTCATTATGATGTTAGTGATTAGTTTTGGCATTAGCATTGATGTTGATAACATATCTTTTGCAGTTCTTGACAGAGACAAGACGGCTATCAGTGAAGATTATCAATTAAATATCGCTGGTTCTCATTATTTTAATGAACGTGCACCTATCAGTAATTATGATGATCTTGACAAACGAATGAGGTCAGGTAATCTCAGTTTGGCTTTGGAAATTCCTTATCAGTTTGCTAGGGATATAAAAAAAGGAACGCCAACACAAATTGGAGCATGGATAGATGGTGCTATGCCGCAGCGAGCCGAAACAGTACAAAATTATCTTTATGCTGAGCAAGCACTCTGGCTTAACCAGTTGGCTCAAACATTCGGAATGAAAACGTTGCCTTCTTTTAATATTGAAACTCGATTCCGCTATAATCCAGATATGAAAAGTTTGCCTGCAATAGTACCCGCCGTCATCCCGCTCTTACTACTATTTATTCCTGCAATGCTGACAACGCTTTCTGTTGTTCGCGAAAAAGAATTAGGTTCTATCATCAACTTTTATGTAACGCCGGTTACGCGCTTAGAATTTTTGTTAGGTAAGTTATTGCCTTATATTTTTTTAGCGTTGTGTAATTTCTTTCTTTTAGTTCTCTTGGCGTTATTAATACTTCAAGTGCCATTAAAAGGGAGCTTTATCGCACTATTATTAGCAGCATTTTTGTATGTAATAGTAACAACTGCGATTGGATTTTTTATTTCAGTTTTTATGCGTAGCCAGACAGCCGCGATATTTGGTACAGCAATAATAACTCTATTACCAGCGACACAGTTTTCAGGAATAATAGAGCCTGTTTCATCCTTGGTGGGGGTAGGTGCTTTTATTGGTAGCATTTATCCGGTTACCTATTTTCTCATTATATGTCGTGGTGTTTTTTCCAAGGGGCTGAGTCTCAATGATTTGTATTTTTCTTTCCTTCCTTTGCTTGTCATGATTCCTGTGTTATTTGGCCTTTGTCTTCTTTTCTTGAAAAAGCAGGAAAGTTAAATGAGCATCGCAAATATATTTTATTTAGGCATCAAAGAATTTAGAAGCATTAAGCGTGATCCTGCTATGTTAGCACTCATATTATTTGCCTTTACTATTTCTATATATTCAGCGGCAAAAGCATTGCCTGAAGTTCTCAACAAAGCCCCCATCGCGATTATTGATGAGGATCATTCAGATGTTTCTCGGCGTATCATTGATGCATTCTATCCGCCGCATTTTATAAAACCCGTATTGATTGCGCAGTCAGAAATGGATGCAGGGTTGGACGCTGGTTATTACACATTTGCTTTGGATATTCCGCCGGAATTTCAAAAAGATTTAATGGCAGATCGATCTCCAACAATTCAACTTAATGTCGATGCCACTCAGTTGAACCAAGCTTTCAATGGTAGTGGTTATATCCACACGATTATTAATCAAGAGACAAACGCATTTATCCGCCACTATCAGTCATCCTCCCCTCCCGCAATTGATTTAGCAATACGTATACGTTTTAATCCAACGCTTACAAAGGTCTGGTTTGGCGCTATCGTTGAAGTTATTAATCAGATTACAATACTCTCAATTATATTGGCGGGAGCAGCCTTAATACGCGAGCGTGAACATGGTACCATCGAACATCTATTAGTCATGCCGGTGACTCCCTTTGAAGTTATGGTTAGCAAAATATGGGCGATGGGTCTTGTTGTGCTGATAGCGACTACTTTTTCACTCTTGGTTGTGGTGCAGAAAATATTATCAGTGCCGATTGCTGGATCCCTTATTTTATTTTTGGTGGGTGTAAGCCTGAATCTTTTCGCTACTACTTCTATGGGAATATTCATGGGCACAACCACCCGTTCAATGCCTCAATTTGCTTTGCTCATGCTATTAGTTTTAATTCCTTTAGATCTGCTTTCTGGTGGCTTTACACCACAGGAAAGTATGCCTCAGGCGGTACAATACATTATGATGTTTACTCCGACACCTCACTTTATTAGTCTTGCGCAATCCATTTTGTTTCGCGGAGCTGGTCTAGATGTCGTTTGGCCACAGTTTCTAGCTCTTATGGTTATAGGTGGTGCCTTTTTCATTATTACGCTGATGCGCTTTAGAAAAACCATGGGATTATCGTAATATTCGATAGGTTAGTGCGTTATGTTAATTAGGACTTACGCATTGACAGCAATGTGATAGTACGTTCGGCAAAATAATCCACGGATAGGATATGAGAACCTTTATAGCCGATCAATATTAAACAATTTTTCACATGTAGCTAAAATCCAATCTGAAATAGCATTTAAAACAAATGGGGAAATTGTCTCTTCAATGTTTGCATACTCAGCAACAGATCCGCTTTCGCAAGTTATCTGCGCAAATAAAAATTAATTTTCGTATAAATGAACTTTTACTTCGGCCGCCATTTTTTTAATAGTGTCATTGGCTTTATTGGAATAAAGAGCACTAGCTTCTGGGCCTAAGTTGAGTTCTTTGATTTTATTTTTTACGCCGATATCCAAAATGGCTTGTAAACTGCTTAAATTGTCAGTGTTGTAGCTGATACTAACGCCAGGAAAATTTGCCAGCCACGAACCGAGCTGGGTATAAAAAATAGCATTCTCTTTGATGGAATAATCAAATACACCGATGTAATCTTGTTGCATCATGCTTTCTTTCAATATCATGGAATCATCCGAAATTTTTTGGATGGTCGTTTTCGACGGATCTGATACTAAAATATTTAACTTGGATAGTGTTACAGAAGAGATATCTGGCGGCAAATAGACGGTATCGTTATCGCAAACCACCGTATTCGCGAAATCTAATAACACTCCTAAACTGTGAATGTTAGTTTCTGCATCACCCAATAAATCAATGCCTGCTATCATGGCTTTTTTTGCGCGTGTCGTGAAAGAACTTAACATGGCATAACTTGGGCGAGTCGTGCCGAGTGCGGCATAAAGCGATTGCGGCGATTCCGTTCGTGCATAAGAGAAGCTTTTAATCCCATCTGTCGTTTTGCGCCATACAGACAAGTGGGTCGCATTCAGCGTCACAGCCGTCAATTTTCCGTTACTTTTGTCACCAAGCCAAAATAAGTAACCATCAGCCTCATCAATGCTGGATTTTACGATGGTATTGTAATCGAATTTATTATTTGAGCCTGACTCTAAAACGATAATCCCCAATGCGTGTTTTGTGGCTTTTAATGTTTGAGACACCTGTTGCCAAAACGAAATGGCGGATTTTCTCGAAACGTCATTGGGTATAAAAATATGAATAAAAGCCAAGTCCGTATTCGCGAAAGAAGCCCCCATCTCAGGCATCATTTGTAATTGCAGAATGGCTTTCGTTCCATATACAACGGAAAGTAAATTTGGATTTTTTTGCTCAGCATCCAAAACAAGTTGCCAGTCTTTAGGGGTTTCAAATGAAAACTTGGTTGATATGAAAGTAGCTTTTGTTGCTAATGTTGCAATATCTTGTGCTGCGGCTCTATTTAATGGTGTGACAGATGTTACGACAAAGCCGAGTATCACCGGATAGTGATTAGATTTTGCTGCCAGTAATTTAAGTGCCTTGTTGACTTTATCTTGCGCATCAACATGGGTATCTGAAGCAGTAATTTGAATTAATGTATTTTTTAAATCAATTTTTGTAAGTTGGTTTGCGTTTATCTCTTCTTTATCCAGATTCATGACCACCATTGTGGGATGGATAGTGTTATCGGTAGTTTGATCTGCAAATACCAACTCAGCTTGAAATACACTGAGACCTACCAGCGCGAAAATTAGCGTTGCCCGCTTCATCAATCTCATAAGGCTAACCTTGCTCCCAATAGGTCCCACACCGTTTTAGCCACCAGTTAATGGACTAATCATTCTTTGTGCCGAAGAGGCTGCACTGTTTGGTGGTGTATTGATTGGGGCTGCAGCAGGAGTATCAATCGCGGTGGCGCCGGTAGACGGTGTTGCTGTTTTTTCAGCGGCTCTGTCTTCTAACACGCCTGATTGATAAGCGCAGCCTGATAATAAAGTAATAGATAAAATAGCCATGATTTGCAATTTCATTTTAGCTCCTGCTGAGAAATTAAAAGACGAATTTATATTCGGCTTTGTCATTGGTGAGGTTCATCCTGACGATTTTTAAAATACGCAAGATGGAGAATATTCTTGCGATATTATAGACATAAAGGCTGTGGGCTTTCTACAAAGAATGCCCGCTTCAAGCGGGCATTTTAGTGAGATACATGGCTTAGTCGTCTTTCTTGTTTTACTATAATGATGAGACAATGTACGATTATATGAAAATATTTCTAAAATAGCGCAGAAATGATGAGATCATCAATGCACTAAGAGCGAGTTGAAAAAAACAGCTGCACTACTATAAATCTACCTCGGTTTTGATCCGCTTGCAGCGCCTCGATTGGCAGTAATAGAATCAGCCACCGTATCTTTGATTATATGCGAATTTACCAAATCTTGAAGATACTGTTCTAAGGTAAACATCCCTTTGTCACCATTTGTTTGCATTGCCGATTCAATATGAGAGAACATTTCTTGACGAATAAAATTTCGAATGGGCGGTGTGCTCAACATGACTTCAAAGGCGGCAACCCGACCCCCAGTAGCTTTTTTCACTAACGTTTGGCAGAGAACGCCTTGCAAAGATTCAGATAACAAGTTTCTCACGCGATTCTTTTCTTCCGTGGGAAAAACATCCACAAAGCGATTGACTGCAATAGGAGCAGAGCTTGCGTGTAAGGTTGCCATCACAAGATGTCCTGTTTCCGCAGCGGTTAATGCCAGACGCATTGTTTCAAGGTCACGCAATTCGCCGATTAAAATAACATTGGGATCTTGTCTTAATGAGGCGCGCAGTGCGCTGGCAAAATCAGTGGTATCGCGTCCCACTTGCAATTGATTAAAGACGCTCCTTTTATTTTGATAGACAAATTCAATAGGGTCTTCAATGGTGATGATATTGCAGGAGCGAAACGAGTTAATGTAATCAATCATTGCTGCCAATGTTGTACTTTTGCCAGAGCCGGTTGGGCCTGTTACCAGAATCAGCCCATAAGATAAGGTGAGCAAAGACTTCAAGATCGGCGGTAAGCCTAATTCATCAAACGAAGGTACTTTTTCTGGAATAACGCGAAAAACTGCGGCAATGCCGTGCAGTTGGTGAAAAGCGCTGACACGAAAGTTGCCAATATTGGGTACGGCAATTGCCATTTCTAGTACTAAGTTGGTTTCGAATGTAGTTTGTTGCTGAGGGGTCATCAAACCATAAACCATTTGCTTGGTATCTTCCGGCGTCAGGGCGGCTACGTCTTTCATCGGAGTGAGTACACCATCCACTCTCATTAATGGTTGAATACCTGGTACTAAATGAATATCGGAAGCACGACTCTTAACACTGGCATCTAGTATTGGTTCAATAACCATAGCAAGTCTCTCCCTGGGTTGCAGAGCGATAGGATTTAAGAAGTTATACTATATTATAATGCAGAAAAGGAGCGAACGGGTGTTTAAAAGAGAATGTTACTGATTAGTAAGGGGAATTCTTAGGAGGAAAAACTTAAAGGCTCAGCAATTTCAGTTTAAATCATCGATTGCTCGATAGCTTAATTTCATTGCTGGCCTTTATATAAGTCTAATTGTCAGATTGTATCAGGACAATTAATCGATCCGTTGCATCAATCAACAACAGATACGTCTTCAGCTTGAAGACCTTTCTGGCCTTGGGTAACAGCAAATTCTACTCGCTGTCCTTCAGACAAAGAACGGTATCCGTCACCGGTGATTGCTTTAAAGTGAACAAATACGTCTCCGCCTTGTTCTCTTTCGATAAAACCAAAACCTTTTTCATTGTTGAACCACTTAACGGTTCCTCTTTCACGCGCTGCCATACTTGTTAAACCTCATAAAATTAAAAAAAATCAGCGCTTAAAAAGTGGACTCAACTCATCTTTATTCAAAATGTGAAGAACCATTTCTCAAGCTGCTGTGCTAATAGTACCAGAAAATAAGTGTAAATAGACAACTTCATTCGCAACTAATTTTAGAATATTTGCTAATTGTATATATTAAATACATATTGAGTGGTAAATTTGCTGCCATTTTCAGTATATGTCTATATTAATCATGTGGTTATGGTTGACAGCAGAAACGGTATAAAAAAACAGCAAATGTAATAAAAATAATCAATTTAGCCGAAAATTTTTCAAGAATCGCTACTTATGAGAGGTGAAAGAAGGTGATAACATGAAGTAGCTCCAAAAAAGTCATCAACGAAAATAGCCGGGAAGCGTTAAAAATGGACAAGGAAAGTCAAATTGCCGTGGACTTATTCAAACAGGTTATTGGCGCTGAAAATGTCATTACCGATGACCGTATTTTAGATCTGCAAATCACCACTTTCGCTACAGGTGTCAAAATTAAAGGCGCTTTGTATCCTGGGACCCGCGAAGAAGTTCAAGAGTGCGTTAAAATTGCCGATGCGCATCAGATTAAGTTATACCCCATCAGTCGAGGCAAAAATATTGGATTGGGAGCGCAAGTTCCTAATACGGATGACTGTATGATCTTTAATTTAAGTCGGTTAAATCGGATCCTCGATTTTAATGAGGACTTGGCTTATATCTCTGTTGAGCCTGGCGTGACGCAAGAACAGGTGTCTGTTTTTTTAAGCAAACAAAAATCCACGTTAATGTTAAGCGTCACGGGCAGCTTTCCTGAAAGTAGTATTATTGGTAATGCCGCAGAACGAGGCGATACGACAGGCCCTTATATTGAAAGATGCGAGTATGTTTGCAATCTGGGTGTGGTCATGGCGAATGGCGATTACATTAAAACGGGTGCGGGTCTTTATCAGAATTCTAAAATACAACATGTCACAAAATGGGGTTTGGGTCCCGATTTAGCAGGGCTGTTTATACAATCTAATTTGGGTATCATTACCGACCTCACTTTATGGTTATCACCCATCCCGGAAGATAAGGATGGTATTTTGTTTACATTAAACAGCGAAGCGCAATTGGAAGAAGTGTGCGATATTTTAAGATCGCTGAAATTGCGAGATGTAATTGCGGATGTCAGTTTGAGAAATGATTTCAAGATTGCCGCCACTGTCGGAAAATATCCGTGGCAAGAAGTGGATGAAAAAAATTCTCTGGATCAGTGGATGGTAAAGTGGCGGAAAAAATATTTTTTAGGTAAATGGAATGGACTGATCGTATTACGTTCCAGTTCAAAAGCGGTCAATCGTGCGCGCAAAAAGGAAGTTTATAAAGCGCTTGCTGGAAAGGTTTCTTACCTTATTGCAATTACCGATTTTAAATTCAAATTGCTGACGCATTTTCGAGTGTTGTTGCAGTTTGTTTCGCGCATTAATTTTGGTGCCATTGTCTCGATCAAAGAAATGTTTGGTTCTCAAGGTAAGCCAGGATATATAAGCGCAAAAAGTTTATATTGGCGTAAACGTTTATCAAAAGAAGCGAAGCCGAATTTGGCTTCACCTGAAAAAGATAAAGTCGGATTTATCTGGTGCAGTGTGAATGTGCCCTCTGTGGGCAGTGATGTTGTGAAAGCGGTGCAAATAGCAGAAAAAACCATTCAGCAATATCAGTTTGAGCCTAATCTCTGCATTCTTTATAGTACAGGTAAGCGCGCAGTTATGATTCCTTGCGCTATCACTTATGATAGAGAAGTGCCTGGTGAGGATGAGAAAGCCATGCAGTGTTACGAAGCGTTATTAAAACAGTTTATGGAGGCGGGTTATTATCCGAATAGATTGGGTATTCAGTCTATGGATGCGATTCCAAAATCGAATTATGCCAATGAATCGGTGGTGGCTCGTTTGAAGAAAGCATTAGATCCAAACGATATTATTGCGCCAGGCAGATACGATTTTCGACATCATTGGCCTTAAGCTTTTGCAATTCACTTCAACGAAGTTGAAGTGGTACAAAAAACGGGGTGGCAGGGTAGATTTACTTTTTACGTTGCTACGCTCAGCGCCTACGAAAAAAGTAAATCTACCCTGACCATATCATTACCCGTAACTATTAAAGCCATTGACTCTTAGCTCAGAGAACTCCTACTTAGCTCAGAAAACCCCTACGTACCGTGGACAAGCCACGGTACGTAGGGGAGGGGGAGGGCTTGCGGGTCGGAGTTTGAGAACTTATGGGGGATGATATGACCCTGATCCCGGTCATTTCTAGTGGGGGTCAACGGATATAAAATGTCCAAATAAGCCTTCCAACGACCTGAAAAAGGGTTGTTAGGGGGTCTAGAATTTATTATTATAATCATGAAGTTATGTAAAAAAACATCGAAAAATACACAAAAAGGGTTGTTCCGGGGGGCTCTATTGGGTATGATGGCCGCATGCAAAATTCAATGAGCGTTTCAAAATCTGTCGTATTAGCTGTTTTGAGTTGTAGTCTTTTTCTAGCCATCTTCGGTGACAAAATTGATGCCCCTGGCCTCGTTTCCACTGTTGCTTATGAAAATGCGAACACAAAGGCCGCACTCGCGTTACAACCAACAACTAATATGTCTACGAGCCCGATTGCTAAACCTGTGCCAAAGCCCGTTGGGTCTATTTGGGATAGTCTTAGTCCGGAGCTTAAACTGGATCATCAGGTGCAGCTAGCGCAAGTGCAGTCTGAGATTCGAAAATTGTTAGCGGATAAAGATAAGCTAAATAGCATCTTAAAATCGGCTGGCCCCTATATCTATTTTATTCATGAACAAACCAAAGCGCGTGGCTTGCCAGCGGAACTTGCGTTAATCCCTGTGATTGAAAGTGAGTTTAATCCGAATGATCATTCTAACAAAGGTGCAACAGGCCTTTGGCAAATGATGCCGCAAACGGCAAGAGAGCTTGGCATTAAAATCAGAGATTCTTATGATGGTCGTCGTAATGTTGTTGCTTCAACAAAAGCAGCATTGGCGTATTTTAAAGATCTCGGCCAAATGTTTAATGGTAATTGGTATTTAGCGATTGCAGCTTATAACTGTGGCCAAGTGAAGGTGGCATCGGCCGAGCATCGTACGGGCAGTCATAGCTTTTGGAACCTGAAGTTGCCACAAGAAACAAAAGTGTATGTCCCCAAATTATTGGCAGTCGCAGAAATTGTGAAACACCCAGAAAAATACGGTGTGCGTTTGCCGCCGATTAACAACGCGCCTTATTTTGCCGAAGTCAAAGTGAAAAAAACCATGAATCTCTCGAAAGTGCTAGAGGTATCAGGTGTGACTCCCGCAGCATTGCGTACTTTGAATCCGGATTTCAATCACGGTGTTGTCGTGAATAAAGGAACCTATACTTCATTGTTAGTGCCTGTTAAGAATGAACCGTTGGTGCGAGCTCAGCTTGCTGATAGAGTGATCGTTTCCTAAGTTATCCTTGTGGTTTTATCCTTTAAATCCTGTCAGAGCGACGGGATTTTTTTTGCCGCCCTGCTGTTGTCTCAAATGGGATTAAATTTGCAAAAAGTCTCAAATGGGACTAAGCTATCAATAGGAGGTGTCTATGCAAATTATCAAAAAAATGCCTGCTCTAACCGCGCCAAGAAAAAATTCAGTCGCATTAAAAGCCTTTTTTGGAGTGACGCAAAAATGGGGTCTTTCTCGCGAAGAAGAGCGTGTCTTGTTAGGGGTGCCTAAAGCCACATTTTATCGCTGGCGGCAGCATTTAGAGGGTTCTTTGACACCCGATACGCTGGAACGTATTTCTTACGTGCTTGGTATATATAAAGCATTACGCATCTTAATCCCTAATGAAAAATCGGCAAACCAATGGGTGCATAAACCCAATGCGGCAGCATTATTCAATGGTAGCTCTGCCTTACAGAAATTAATGAATGGCCGTGTGATTGATTTAGCTGATGTTAGGCGTTATCTCGATGCGGAGCGCGGTTGGTAGACATGAAAAAAATTCCTTTGCAATACCATCTTAAAGACCATCATCAATTTCGTATTATTCCTTCTGTTTATCCACCGATTAACTTTTTTGAAGATTTAGTCGATCCTTCTGAAATGGAAATGTTATGGGAAATTGAGAGTCTGACGAATGAAAGGGTTCAGCAAGAAGCGGGAGATATTTTTTTAGTATCACCCGAAGATCGTGTTTCTGGACACGGCTCGTCTGTCGTCATGGCGGCGTTTACACACATTGGTAAGCCGTCTAGATTTACCGATGGGAGTTTTGGTATCTACTATGCCAGTTTTTCCAAAGAGACTGCTATTTATGAGACGGTTTATCATCGAGAGCTGTTCTTTAGCGCAACGAATGAAGACCCTTGCGAAATTCCGATGCGAGTCTATGAAGGGAGAGTCGTCAAGCCTTTGCATGACATTCAGAAAGATGAATATAGTCACTTGCATGATCCCAGTAATTATTTGGCATCGCAACAATTCGGCAAAGCACTGCGCGCAACAAAATCTTGGGGTGTGGTCTACAATAGCGTGAGACATGCTGGTGGTCTCTGCATTGCTGCTTTCCGTCCGCCTGCGGTGAGTGTTCCTAAGCAAGTTTCGCACCTGCGCTATGTGTGGAATGGCGATCGGATTAGTGAAGTATTAGATACCAGAAGTTTATTGCAACTGGCTTGAGATGGTTTGTAATAGGTCGGTGAGTAGGCTTAAGCGTGCTGTGAGTGGTAATCCGGTTAATTAAAAGAATACATTGAAATTGAAAAAAACAGATGGGCTTGATCCGCGCAAAGACAGTATTTTACTGTCTTTGCGCGAGAGTGATTAACGTTTAGCTGACATGCCGCTATGATTTTTTTGCGCGATTCTCGGGGCAACTCGATCACAAATAGCATTGATGAAGCTGTAGTCTCCGTTTTCAGCCGCCATGGCGCGTAAGCTCCCGATCAGTGCCTGGAGAGAATGCAGTTGGGCACGTTGCTTTTGTTCCAGTTGATGCTGTTCGACTTTTGATTTGAGATATTGAATATTCAAATCATTTTCATCTGGCTCTTCTGCATTGCGTTTGGGCTGCATCCCGGGTTGTGGGGTCAAAAACGGTGAAATAGAATCATTGATAATTCTGAAAATACCCACTTTTTTATGTGCTTGTGTTGGTGTGTGTGGATCAATACCAAGCGCTATGTTGTAATCATTGACAATATCATTGACGTGACTTTGGCCATTCTTATTTAAAAGATACCGGTGAATCGCAGAAACGCTCAATATGAACTTGTTTTGCAATTGGCGGGTATCAATATTTAAATCATAGATTGCTTGCTGTCTGGCGAGCAGTTCAACTTTTTCTGGATTGTTTGCCAGGGCAGGTTGAGTGTTCAAGATATTTAATTCTTGTAATTGTACTTGTTTATTATACATCTCACGCATATGGGTATGCGCTAATTTGTCGATAAGTTCAGCCGTCATTGGTGTTGCAGCCAGGCGTTCACGGAGCTCATTTGCTTCAAGGCTTTCTGCATCAAACTCCAATGCATGTTGTATTGCTTGACCATTCGGTAACAGAATTGGCACATGATGCAATTGGTTGACAAAATGATTAGCGTTCGCCGCTTGGTTAGCTTGCCATTGTTGTCTCAGGGCTTGTTGATTGATGTGCAGATGATGAGTTGCTTGTCTCGTATTGTTCAGCGCATGGTTGTAGCGCAGGAATTCAATGAGCAATATTGATAAGCTGGGTTCGATTGTGTTGGTATCATTGGGTGTAGGCGATTGCGGTATTTTTTCGTAATCGAAAGGTGAAGCTTGTTGGCGCTCGCGTTCATATTTGGCTAAGTAGGCTTCTTCACGCTCAGTATCTTCCAGATCTTCTTCGTGCTGTTTTTCTGCGGTGATCAGGTGTGCCAGCTCATCCAGATCGATTTCATTCTCGATAAATTGTGATAGCGCGGCTTGAAATTCTTTAGATTTCAGGCTTTGTGGGTCGCGTAATAAAATATTCTCAAGGTCGCCAGTTAATGGCGCGCCTGTTTGCAACATTTCTGCGATGGTGGTTTCTATCGATTTTGCCATGGAATACTCACTAGTAAATTTTTTTGGAATGGTATCATATATTGCACAAATTTCACAAGTGAAGTTGGCGTGAATAGAGGCGGATAAAAGTGAAAATGATTATTTGAAATAATAATTTAATCATGATGTTAGGATGAGGGCGGCGGGTAATGATATGGCGCGGAGCGTATTTTAGCTGGCTAGTTAAAAAGTATTATCATTGGCAAGAAGCGATGGATAGTTACTCAATGTGATGGTGGTCTGTGCTGGGTGGTAGTATAGGTCGAGTCCATTAGCGCGATATACAAAAAAATGAAGATGTCTTATAATTATTAAGTGATTATTATTATGAACTCATATAAGGAAATGTTATGCGCAAACTGCTAACGATCATTTCAGGTAGTGTTGCATTGCTCTCGCTTAACTCTGCTGTGTTTGCTGCAAATCTGGATTCCGCAGCGATTAGCACTATTCACCAGCAAATCAAATCTGCCTTCGTTGAAAAATGTAAATCCAGTATGGGTGCTTCAGATATCACATGTGGTTGTTTATCCGATAAAGCTGATAAGTCTTTGGATGATGCCGCACTGGGTCAATGTGCCAATGATGCAAGTGGTAGTAGCTGTATTACTCAAGCGGTGTCAAAAGCCGCAACAGTGGCCATGTCACAAGCGAATATAGAAGAATGCACTAAGCTTGACCCTGCTGCCGCTGCAGCCGCTGCCGCGCCAGCAACAGCAGCGCCCGCTGTACCAGCCGCTGCCGCGCCAGCAACAGCAGCGCCTGCTGCACCAGCAGCTGCTCCTGCTCCAGCCGCCAAATAATAAAAGTGTCAATTTCTCATTGAGAACCATAGCAGCACGCAGATAATGCGTGTTGCTATTCTGTATTGCTTATCAGTAGCTGTTAGTTTTTAAAATCGATTCAAAAATTTGATACTGAATCTCATGTGCTTTTTCCTTTCGTGCAATGGGCAATACAAATTCAGCAATGACACCCCGCCAAAAATCCTGATAGAGATGTTGTTGCAATACATGAGAGTCTTCTATTGGAAAGCAAGGGCCATGATTGGCTTCAAGTAACCAAACATGCATGTCCCTATCGACAATGAAATCAAAACCAAAAATGGCAAGTTTGCGATCTTTATGACAGGTAAATGCAGATTTGTGTGCTTGTTGTAATGTTGCCATAAGGGTTGTGAGTTGCGATTTGATTTGGGCATAAAGCGATGCAAAAAAATCAAATTGTGTAGTGGGAATTTGAATGACGTTAGTTTCGTTTTCATTTAGGTGTTCGTTGGTCAGATGCGATCGCAGATCACTAAAATTAGCATATTCATAAGGTTTTTGTGCGACATTGAAATACCCTTTGGGATAGAGAAACACACCAGCGTAATTTGTCAGTACTACAAACATTCGGATGCTATATTTATGGCCTTGTAATAAATGAGGAAATGGTAAGTAATGCTGAAGTACTTGCTCTCCTCCTAATCGATTAGCACTTTGAAAATGGAATTTTAATTGGCTGAGTTTTTGAAAAACATGAATGTGTCTGCCATTATTCAAATGAGCTGGTTTTAGAATCCAGGCTAAATAGGGGATTTCATCTACCAGAGGTGGGTAGTATCGATTTGCAATTTGATTTAATACAGAAGCCCAATTGTCATCATTAAGGCAAAAGGTGATGGGGGCTATCGTGGGCGCTAAACCGTTGGTTAAATCGGCAAGTCGATTTTTTAATTCTAAGTTGGCTGTTGTGTCTATATCAAAACCAAAATTATTTTCGCTGAAGTCGGCTCGACAATGAAAACGGGTTTCATGCCAATTTTGTTGGGATAAATATCGAGATAGATTAAAGTAGGTAGGCGATGATTTAGCGTTTAAATGATAATGATTGCGATGCAGAAGAAAAGGTAATTTAATCATAAAAAGACTCTAATGTGATCAATCTACCTTACTGTACTTAGACGGGATAAACAATCATTCTTTGATGAGTAAGATAAGCGAGAGGTTAATATTAATTACCCATTAGGCACTGAGTTGGCGCGACATTTTAGGAGATGCAAGGATGAAAATCAGTATGATCGGGTTGGGTAAAATGGGTTCTGCATTAGCAAGACGTCTGATGTTGGCGAAGTTTGATTTGATTGTTTATAACCGCACTGCGTCAAAAATGACGCCGTTTGTTGAGGCTGGCATTGCTTGTGCCAATTCGTTGCAAGAAGCGGTCGAAAATAGGGATATTGTTATTACTTCTTTGCTTGATGATCAGGCTGTTTTGCAAACAGTGGACGGTTTTGTCAATTTTCTGAAGCCTGGTGCGATTCATTTGGGAACCTCAACGATTTTGCCAGACACCTCAAAGCAATTGCTTGATATGCATCATCAAAAAAACAGTATTTATGTTGTCGGAAATGTTTTAGGTGTGCCAAAAGCGGCAGACAGAGGTGAATTAACTTCTGTGGTTGCTGGAGAAGAGAAAGCCGTCGATCAATGCCAACCGATTTTTTCTGCTTATTCGACTAAAACATTAGTCGTGGGTGATGTGCCTTATCAAGCTAATGTCGTTAAAGTCTGCATGAATTACATGTTAATTTCCGCTATTGAAACTATGGGTGAGCTCTATGCTTTTGCGGAAAAAAGCGATCTGGATGCAAATATCATTCATGCCTGGTTTCATTCGGTTTATGCGCATCCCGCTTTTAAATTGTATGTGGATAAAATCAAAGATCGCGATTTTGATAATGTTAATTTTGATTTAAAAGGGGGTAATAAAGATGTTACGTTATTTCAAAAGGCATTGTCCGATGTGGGTATTGTGCCTGATATAGCGAATGTCATTAAGAATAAATTCACGATTGCAAAAGTGAATGGCTTAGCAGAAAAAGATTGGAGTGCTATTACTGAGGTAACACGTTTGTTAGCTAATATGTAGAGACATATGGTTTGGATTTTTCATTTTTAATAAGGCAGCAATTATGTACCTGATTTGTTTTAATGTTCCGGTATCTCACGTTGAGTTGGTAAAAGAGGCGGTTTTTGAGGCGGGTGCCGGAAGAGTTGATAACTATAGTAAATGTGCTTGGCAAGTTTTAGGGGAAGGACAGTTTATGCCGCTTGCTGGAAGTCGACCTTTTCTGGGTATAGAAAATGCGGTGGAAAAAGTGCAAGAATACAAGGTGGAAACTGTATGCGAAGAAGATAAAATTGAAGGCGTTATCGCGGCACTGAAGCTTGCGCATCCCTATGAGGTGCCAAGTTATCAAGTGTGGGCATTAGAAAAAATTTAGCATGATTCAGTTATTCAACAAAGCCTGCTTTAAGAGAGCGACTATCTGACAGATCAGAGCAGTCGATGTCTTTAAGCAGGGTTGATGGATTAGCGATTATTTACGTAATAATAAAGCAGCTAAGATGCCTGCCGCAAATCCCAGGCCGAGTGATTTTACAGGGTTTTTACGAATATAAGTGATGACATTTTCTTGGAGTTCTTCTGTTTGCTCTTTTGCATGGCCTAATTTATCGTGCAGGTATTCTTGCGCTTTTGTTTTTGCATGTTCGGCGGTTTGTGATAAAGCCGCATGTGTTTCCTGCAATTTTTCTTTTACTTGATGAAGGTCATTTTGTAAATCTGAAGTGGTCGTGTCTTTGGTTTGCATGATAATTTCTCCGATGTGTTAATTGAAATGCGAGTTCAAAATAGTGGAGCTTTAAACTGAAGAGAAAATCTGTCTTGGGACTCATTATACCTGGTAATCTATTAATTAAGTTGAGAATTGTCAACCGTGTTAATTCAAAGCTATTTTAGTCGCTTTTTAAAAGAGAGGATAGCCTCATTTTGTAATGCCGATGCTGATCCGCAAGTAATGGAATGTAGAGTCATTTTTATAAAGTGTGTCTGTATAATAATTCATGCGATAGCGACAAGCTGAATATCCCTTAAGCAATCGTTGCCAATGTCATAAAAATATATAGTGAATGCATTCATTATCATAGTTAGTCTGTTCCCAAAGTGGATGAAAGCCAGCAATAAAATATGTTAAAATAAATAGTATGGTTGCCTAGATAATAGGTAATTTCGCCAGTACACTTTGCGAGGTAGGCCGCCGTGTTAATCTCCCTTATCTTAACTATTCTAACAGCGACTTTTGCCTATCTATATTATATCAAAAATACCCATTTGAAAGAGTTACGCAAATACACAGAATTTCTTGAGAATGATTTGCTGCAAAAGCAAATTAAATTAGAAGAAGCGACGCAAAACAATAAAATGGGTGAAGCAACAGCGTTATTAGATACAGTCGATTATGTGACAGGATTGCCCGGCCGCCAAATTTTTGAAGATCGAGCCATTCAAACAATCAATATGAGTAAGCGCTTTGGAAAACCAGCGGGTATTCTTTTCGTTGATATCAAAGATTTTTCAGCTTGGAACGACAAGCTAGGTACGGAAAAAGCCAATCTGCTTTTAAATGAGGTGGCGCAGAGGCTGAGTGTTTGTGTCAGACAAATTGATACAGTCACTCGTTATAAAGCTGATCTCTTTGTGATCTTATTGCCCCAGCTAGTCCAGCCTGAGATGGCAGCTTATGCTGCTCAACGCATGCTTGCAAAATTTAAAGAACCGTTTGTCATTGAAGAGATGGCGCTGCATGTTGAGGCGAATATTGGTATTTCAGTTTTTCCCGTGGATGGCGAAACGTTGACGGAGCTTTTGACGCACGCAGAGAGAGCACTCGATCGATCTAAGGCTGAAACAGAGCAGCAATATCTTTTTAATGATCCTAATTTACAAGCTATTACTGAGCGTGAAAATAAGATCGTGAATATATTAAGACGTCCTGATCTTTTGAATAAATTAATTGTTTATTGTGTTCCACAAGTGAATGCATCGGATAATAGAATTATTGGAATTAAAGCGATTCCTTATATTCAAGATATAGAGTTAGGTCTTTTAACTTATGATGATTATGCAAGATTGGCTGAAAAAGAAAACAAGTTATTCGATATCTTAGCTTGGTTAATATCGCGAGCCATTGTGCAGTTTCAAAAATGGAATGTATTAGGCCTAAAGCCCGAGCGCTTGGCAATTGATGTTAGTGCTAAGCAAATTCAAAATCCCGATTTCATGACGACCATCTCAAACATTCTCGCTGAAACACATTTTAATCCTAAGCATCTGGCCTTTGAGGTCACGGCTGAGAATTTTACGGAGAATGCCGCATCGCTTCATGAGTCTTTTGCCAATTTGGATCAGCTGGGCGTGCAACTTTCAATTGGTGTATTTGCATTAGGTCATTTGGCCATTCAAAAAATCACGCAATTACCCGTTCATTATTTAAAGATTGATCCTCGTTTGATTCAAACACTATCCACTTACGCTGAAAACGAGATGATACTCGGCGCGCTCATGGATCTCGCTCATAACATGGGTTTAGAGGCAATAGCAGAAGGTGTAGACGAGGAAAAGCAAAAGAACTTACTGCGTAAGCTAGGTTTTAAAGTCATGCAGGGTAAGTTGTTTGGCGAGCCTCAGCCGATGCAATTTTTTCTGAGATAATGTGTTTTAAAAATGGGTTGTCTTTACTTATTATGACAACGTGCCAGTAAAGCCAATAAGTGATCTTCTGCAATGGCATTAACAACGCCGTACTTTTCTAAATAAATGGCTCGTGCAATTTTTTCTTCAGGCAAATTCTCATACGTGGAAAAATGCATAAGCTGCATCGGTACCGGTTCAAAACCATTGATGCCGGGCTGAATAAATTTACCCGGAAACAATTTTCCCCCAAGCTTTTGATAAAAATGAATGCGTCTATGTTGAAGAGACTGATCCTTAGGATCTGTTGCATGCTCGGGATCCTCAATCTCCCAAATCAGACCTAATGAATGGGTGTGGTTTTTGATAACAAATTTTTCTGCTTCTTTGACTAGCAGGTGAAATAAATAACTGCCTAATTTTTTATTCCGCCAGTTGGGGGCAACTGCAAAATAATGCAAGAAACCAAAAGAAGGAGATTGCGCACGATAGATTACCGCAATGGCAACCATCTCCCGCTGAATTTTATAACTCCCAATGAGAGCGATGTTTTGTTTTAACGCGAGAAGAAGCTGTTCTTTTGAATCACGTTCTTTTACTGGAAAAGCTTCTTCGTAAATATTCCACCAATCGGTGTTTTGGATAAAGCTTGAGTGATGGAGCCAATCAAAATGGCCTTTTGGGTCAAAATTCGAGATTTCTGGACGTGTTTCGGCTTTTGCTTCACCATCTGAGTCAGGTGCTAGTAAAGTTGCCTCACCGGCGGATTTTGGATTAAGCAGCATAGATATAATCTCATGACCTACATTTTTCTATGATAGCATGTCCAGCTTAAAAATAGATTAAATAATACTCATTTTTGGTGTTTTTAACCAGAGTTTAAATCATTGGCTATTTAATATAATCAATCAGTTACCGAAACAAGGCGCAAGTCTCTGTTTTTTATCCAAAATACCAAAAAAATTTTTGTTATTGAAATACTTACCTCTATAATGACGGTTCGACTCTGTGATAAACACAATGATAGACTCACTGACTCACCTATAGACTTTAATCCTTAAGGCATAACAAAATGAAAGCCAAGTTACTTCAGAACAAAATAGTTGTTAAAAAATCAACTATGCATGGATACGGTGTATTTGCTCTAGAGACAATCAAAAAAGGTAAAATCATCGAAGAATGTTATGTCCTTATTTCCAAAGGTGGCGACAAAACGCTAGAAGATTACTACTTCGATGCCAAAGGCAAATACGCGTTATTTACCGGTTTTGGGAGTATCTATAACCATTCTGTTGAACCCAATGCAGACTATACGATTAATATCAAAAATCGCATTGCGACGATTAAAGCAGATCGGACCATTCAAAAAGGTGAAGAGATATTTGTTTCCTACGGTGATGAATGGTTTAGTAGCCGGGGTATGAAAGCAAAACAATCTAAGCCCATTAAAAGCAAAAAAAAGTAAATTAATAAAAAAAGTGTTTTTGAAAATTGAAAAAATAGTGTAAGGTCGTCTCCTGTCACCATCAGTGTGGCGCGTACGACCTCAGCTGTTATCATTTCACTTCCCCGCCTACTTAGTTCGACCCCTGTATAGTTACCTTTTTTCCTTTCCAACGCATAACAAATCACTATTTTATTGCGCCAAAAAAATGACTCAAATCGAATAACAGTTGAAAAACAATCACTAAATCAAATATACACTCTTAAGAAGAGTGAGGAGACTTTATGCAAGTTGTAAATAAAATAAAAAATACCGGCATGATCGCTGTTATGTTGTTTGTTGCTATGTTAACAAGCAGCTGTGCATCCATTGTGAGTGGTACACACCAACCGGTATCCATTAAAACGACACCCGCTATCGGTGCTACCTGTTCGTTGGAAAACAATAAGGGTAAATGGTATGTCAATCAAACACCTGGGAGTGTCACCGTTTCGCGTAGTTATCATGACATGCATGTTGTTTGTCAAAAACCCGGTTACAAAAAAGTAGAGAAATTGGTATCTTCCAACACCAAAGCGATGGCATTTGGTAATGTGATATTTGGTGGTGTCATTGGTGCGGGCGTGGATGTCGCTGATGGCGCGGCTTATGACTATCCAGCTGATATCATGGTTGATATGCGACGCGCCTAGAGGCAAGTCAATGGCCGAGGTGTGTGTCAGCCAGACCTCGGCAATATTCATTGCGGGATAATGCTTATGATACTGTTGCAATCAATTGTTTTTCGTCTAATAACAGATTTTGAAGTTCGCTTAGTGAGGCGACTTGGTACATGGGTACAATTCCTGTGGGCAGGGGTTTGTTATGGGTATTGAGCCAACAGGTATCTATTCCGGCGTTTATCCCACCCAAAATGTCCGATTCGGGGTTATCGCCAACCATTAACACACGGTCACGCAATGGGTTACCAATCATCGAGAGCGCATAATCAAATATGCCTTTTTGTGGCTTAGCCATTCCAGCTTCTTCTGAAATGACAAGTAAATCAAAATGACTTGCCAAGCCTGTACGTTGAAGGCGGGCTTGCATTAAGTGCGTAAACCCATTGGTAATAATGCCAAGCTGGACTTTACCTTGTAATGCACTTAAAAGATTAATGGCGCCGTCTAAGGTGGTGCAAATCTCAGCCATGGAGTTCATAAAAGCCATATTTAATTCTTGCGCTGATACGCCGAGTTTTAAGGCCCACATGTCAAAGCGTTGATTTTGCAGTTCTTCTGCTGTAATGGTCCCGTTTTGGTAATGTTTCCAGAGGGGTTGATTGATGGCCTCATACGCTTCATGATCTTCGGGTGTGAAGTTTATTCCGTACTGAGCAAACATGCGTTGCAAGCCCGTCCACGCATCAAAATGGAAAAGTGTGTCATCCGCATCAAATAAAATCCACTCATAAGTTTTCACTTAATTAATCCTTGATCTGGCCTAAATTTCAAAAATAAGGCCAATAGAATAGTGAGTAGTTAACTCATTGTCACGCATTCATTGAGGGTGTTGGTCGAGGTTGTGAGATGGCATCGATAGCTTCATATACGGCCTCTGCTGTGGGTCTTTTTGACGGATCCATATTCCAGCATTGCTTGATTAAAGCAGCAAATGCTGGTGGTGTTTTTGCAATGGGGCTCATCTGGCCTTTTGCAATATGACTTTTTATTCTGGCATCTGACCAGCCTGGATAAGAAAAAGGAACAGCTTGTTCTAGCATTGTATAGAGCATAGAACCAAATGAAAAAATATCGGAAGCTTTGCTGTAGTGACAGTGGTTTATCGATTCAGGTGCCATATAACTTGGGGTTCCGGTTATTTCTGAGCTGACATAAGTGGCAGTCTCTCCCTCTAGCTGAAGTGCAAAGCCAAAATCAATTAGCTTAATTTTATAATCGGTGTCTAACATCAGATTTTCCCATTTCAAATCGCGGTGCAGAATATTATGTTGATGCAAATGTTGAATGGCAGCGATGGTGTTTTTTAAGATAATACAACGGCTAGGCATATCTTTGGTGATGTCCCCGGCATTTTTTTCTATCCAGGTAAAAGCATCTTGAAGGGGCAGATATTCCATGACTAAACTATAGGAGTAACCTTGATTTTCACTGAATCCGGCATACTGAACCACACTGGGAATAGACAAGGCCTGAATCTTTTTCAGCATGTTCGCTTCATCGCAAAATTCCTTAAGATAAGCCTTATCAGACAGCTCTTTGATGGCAACCGTTATCCCTCGCCAAGTTCCATTATAAACAGCGGCAGAGTGGCCGGAACCGATTTTATCTCCTCGTTTTAATTCAGCGTACGGAATAGTATAAGAAACTGAGCGACCGAGTTCGGCGAGTGTCATGCTGTTTTCTTTAGGCTTTTCGGCGCTAAAAGAAGAGGCTGGTTCAGCCGCAGCCGCAGGCGTTGGATTATTGTCACTGGTTGCTGGATGAGTCTGGAATTGATCCATTATGCGTGCGGTTGACATAAGATTCATCTCACCGATATGAACGTAATATTTAATATATAACTGCGCTTATTGAATATCCAGTATTTCTGATTATTGGCTTTAGTCTAGCGCCAAGATAAAGCAGAATGATACGATTTGCGTCTAAATTATTTTATTTGGATCATATTGTTTTTTTAAAACAAGCTAACTTCGCAATATATTGTATGTTGTTGGCATAACTGGATTATAATGACGGATAAGATATATTCTGTTAAGGCTAAGCCATGCGATTATTGATTCTATCTTTACCGATACGACTTCAGCCTATTTTTATCATTGGTATAACGATTGCTTTAGCTTTTTTAGTCGCTTTCATTTGTAGTTTGTTTTTTGATTCACATCAATTAGCCGCTAATACTGATTTGACTTCTTCCGTCTATCAAGTGTTAGGCACGATTTATGCCATCATGTTAACGTTTACTTTATGGGGAGTGTGGCAGAACTTCACTGACGCCGGTAAATCAGTTCAAGATGAAGCATTTGCATTGTTAGATCTGGTGCATACGCTGGAGTCCTCACCCAGTTTAGATCATGCTGATATTCGTGGCGCTGTGCTCAATTATTTAAAACTGGTGGTCGAGCAGGAATGGCCAACACTACAGTCATTTACTAGTAATCTCGTTCAATCACACGAAAAAAGTCGTTCCGTCTCTTATCAGGTAGTGACAGTGATACAAGACATTACTCCGCATGAGCCACGCGACGTAGCTATTTTTGGTCAAACGATCACGATGTTAAACAAATGGCTAGATTCGCGTCGTGCGCGCATTCTTACGGCAAAAGGAAATAGTGTAAAAGCCTTGTGGCCATTGCTCATGGGCGGTGCACTGGTGCTGTTCGGATTTCACGGATTATTTATTGCGAAAACAATAGGAATTTGGGTGGCTTTGCTTTTTGGTTTATCGCTCGTTATTGGTTTGACTTTTTATCTTATTTTTAGTCTGGATTGTCCGTTTGCGGGGACGCTCAGTATTGATTCTGAGCCGTTTGAATTGGCGATTAATATTTTGAAAAACAAAGACGAAGGGATTTAATTCAACAAAGCATTTCTTACCTTAAAATGAAAAGGAGTAATCATGTCTGACTATCATGTATCTAAGTTTGCCATTGGCAAGGATGATGCGATTAACAACAGAAAATTTGATAATAAAGAAGATGCTGAGCATTACGCAAAAAATCAATCCGTCAGCGATACTCAGCATCGTTATGAAGTACAAAAAAATAATAAGGGTGAGTTTGATACGATCAAGTCGTATTTAAAAGGCGAAGAAGTGTGAGCTTTCATGGATATCCTGATTCAGGATTAGAGACAATACGTTTCTAATCCGGATTCATCGGATTATTTTGATAATAGGCAACCATGTAGACAACAACAGCAAAATTTAACACCAGTATCAAAATGAAATAATCAAAAATCTCTGGATAAAAATGAAAAGCTAACAGATACGAAATAGCACAGGTGACTGCGCCAGAAAAAATTGTAATATAGCCAAGACAAAATCCCCAGCACGTTCGTTGATAGATTCCCACTACAGAAATACCACTGAAAGATAAATAAAAATAACTCATTAAAGGGAAAACAACGGTCCAAGAATTCATAATGATGGCAGGTTGAGATTGCACAAGGTAGGCATATAACCAATTCATCATGATGGTTAAGCTATAGAGAATCACGGCCGTCCACGGTGTGGACATTCTCATTGTATTGCCGGGTGTTATTGTTGATGCTTTGCCGTTCATAACCACCTCGTCTTATTGTCTTAATTATAGCATTATTCTTGACAAGCGGGTTTGTAATTGTGAGGGGATTATAAATAAATATTAAATTAATCAAGTAATTATATGAAAATTGATTCTTGCTTGGCGGCTTGATGGTATGGATGCGCCTAGCTATTATCTAAATAAAATGGCTGTTTGCTGGTTTCACACGTTAAATGTGGGATGCAACCGTAAGCGACAAATTTGCCGCCATGATCATTTGATAGCTTGAAATCAAAGACGCTGACTCCCCACATCTTTTTACCTTGATAACTGCGTCCGTCGCTTGAGCCAAACATGAGGGGTTGATTTTTAGTGTTTTTGCCGAGGTAAAGCATAACGTGAGTGATCTGTGGATCGCGCTTAACAGCATAAGTGCCTTTCCAAAATAATAAATCACCCGGCTTAAGATTTTTCAGTTCGAGAGAATCGGCTGACTGATTGCTGACTTTGGATAAATTGCCATCGTGTTCGACCCATGCATACATTTCATTTGCTTGACGTGGTACATCACTGACGCCCGCGCTTTTTAAAAGATAATAAATAGTCCCTGAGCAGTCCATGCCTTTGTTGGAAGGATTGGCTGAGCCATAGAGGTAAGTTAAATTTTTTGCTGATAAAGCGTAGCTTTTGCGAATCAAATTTTTAACTGGTACGGAATCCGTTTTAAAACCCACAAGATCATTTATGGGGATCGGCTGAGTGACAGCGGGTTTAATGTCGGATGCCGCATTGCAGGTGAAAGTCATTCCGCAGAATAAAATAATCATCCATGATTTAATCAGCATTCTTTTACTCCTGTTGATTTAGCCATATTATTTTTATCAAATTCGTTGCGAGCGTTAGTAATGGTGGTCCAATTTTGACGAATCCATTGTACTAGTTCTCCGATGGGGCACATCAGGTTTTTGCCCAGCGTCGTCAATTCGTATTCTACTCTCGGCGGAATTTCAGGGAAAAAATGCCGGACTAGCAAACCGTCGCGTTCTAAATTTCGGAGCGTTGTCGTCAGCATGCGTTGAGAAATGCCAGGAACTGATTTTTTCAGTTCTGAGAAGCGACGGCGCTGCTTAGGAGCGTTTTCTAGAGTGACAATGAGTAATAGAGACCATTTATCAGCCACGCGATCGAGAAAGCTGCGAAATGCACAATCATCAACGTCATTGCTATGGTGTGCGGGTAGGTTTGTCATAGGTTCCCTCAAGGTAACTAAGTGAGTTGAATGTGCCGTCTTCATTTTATAGTTAGTAACATAATATACTCGAGTATACAAAAGTAACCAAGAGTATGGCCAGTTTTGTTAAAAGAAATTATTAAGGAAAAAGCATGCCACCAATTTCAAGAGACAGTTTGAAACAACTCTTCTATGACGCAAGAACCTATAATGAGTGGTTTCCTAAAGAAGTCAGTGATCAAAATCTTCGCGATGTTTATGATTTAATGAAGTGGGGACCAACGAGTGCTAATTTGGGTCCGGCGCGGGTAGTGTTTGTTAAAAACGGTCCCAACAAGGCAAAGCTCATTGATTGTCTCTCGCCCACTAATGTGGAGAAGGTAAAATCAGCGCCGGTCACGGCTATTATCGCCTATGATAATAAGTTTTATGATCAGATTGAAAAATTGTTTCCACACGCTGTCGGTTTTAGAGAGGTGTTTGCAACGAATGCCGCGTATTCAGAAGCTACTGCATTTAGAAATAGTTCTCTGCAAGGGGCTTACTTCATTATGGCCGCTCGTGCGATAGGATTAGATTGTGGACCTATGTCTGGATTTGATCAGCAGAAATTGGATGAGGCGTTTTTTGCTGGAACGGAGTGGCGTTCTAACTTTATTTGTAATTTAGGGTATGGTGATAAAACGAATCTGTTTCCTCGGTTGCCTCGATTGAGTTTTGAGGAGGCTTGTCTGGTTGTTTAACCGTGTATTCATTGGATATCAGCGTAGTTTTAGGAATGGGTCCCCGCCTGCGTGCATAGGCGTCAACTTAAGAAGTAGGATATAACTTATCTTTTGTAGGACATTGTCATTCCCGCGAAGGCGGGAAACGATTTCTGGAAATCTTTATTTTTAGTACAAACTCAACATTACTTTATATTTGCGGGACAAAAATGTGACATCAGTAGGCTTTAATGATTATGGTGGGGATTTTTGATTTGTATGTGTCGAGTGAATGTGTGTGATTTAGCAGGGGTTTGCGGACACAACCCCCACAAAAAGCGTGGGGGTCTTAGTCCGTGCTACTGATCTTTGTGCAATGAGCCAATGTAAATATGTTCTTTTCGCTTCAACGAAGTTGAAGTGAATCAAAAAAAACGGGGTGGCAGGGTAGATTTGCTTTTTACGCGCGGAATTTATGAGTACGAAAAAAGTAAACCTACCCTGACAGGACCCCTTGATTAGCGTAGTTTTTGGGGTGGGTTCCTGCCTTTGCGGGAACGACACTCACAAGAGGCGAGATATTTCCGCAGATGAGGCAGCAACGCCGGGTTGATGCATTAGTAAGATTTACGCATTGTATGTGATTTAACGTGATGGGTTAGGTTGGTTATTTCTTTCGACGGAGAGAAAAAATTTAAAATGCGGTGTGGTGATGAGCGAGAGGGCGTGCGTTTAATTATTTTATCCCTTTTGACTGGGTCAGCATCAGAGTGCATTCTAGGAGTGGCTGCGCTTGAGGATGAGGCACTAGTATATTTTGGCGATGCATTCTGAATCAGCAGATTTAAAGTAGTGATTATTTGGTTTATGTCAGGTCGTTCTTCTGGATTGGAATGGATGCAGCTGGTGATTAATGATGTAAATGAGCTGTCTTTACATGCAGTGAGTAGCTTATCTATTTGCGCAGCAATTTTTCCTTTAGCGACATCAGCAAAAAAAAGTAACGATTGCTCTGTGGCGTAATAAGCTGCAAAAGCATCTACAAATAACTGGTAGTCTTCTAGCATGAGTTCTAAAAATAGAATGCCAAAGCTGTAGATATCGGATTTTTTAGTTTGAATGCCAGTGATGGCTTCTGGGGCGATGTAAGGTATTGTTCCTGACATTTTTATGTTTGATTCGAGTGCGGTTCTATCAAAGTCAGCTAGTTTTGCTTTTTTCTCTTTTGTTAATAATACATTTGCGGATTTTAAATCTCCATACACATAATTTTTCTTATGAATTTCTTTTAGCGCCGTCACAATAGACAATGCTATTTTTAATTTAACTGGCTGAGAATCCAGACAATCATTTTGTAGGGCGTCTTCTAAATTGCCACCTTTCATGAGTTCTGTGACAAGGCAGATGCGAATCGGTGTGATGGTTATGCCATAACATCGGATGATGTAAGGAGACTGAAATTGCATGAGAGTCGTTGCTTCCGCTTTGACTCCTTCTATTCTTCTTATGAAGTCTATTTCATCGGGTACTTCGTCGTCATCGGCATCTTCTTTATAAACTTTTATTGCAACTTCTATAAGGGCATGTGCTTTGGTGGGTAGGTACAGTCCATTATAAACAATGCCTGTGGTGCCTTCGCCTAAGGCTTTGTCGGGTTCTTCCATAAAGATTAATTGATCTGCTGCTAACAACGGAGGATTGGAAGCTGTAAATACAATAGGCTTGGACGATGATGCTGAGCCACTCGCACTATCAGTGATAACAGAGCCAGTTTGGGGTATTCGGACTGAAGACATATCACACTCCGCGAGAGATGTTTAAGCGTTATTACTACAGGAATTACCTTAGTATGTCTTGAAATAGTCTGATTGTCTCTGCTTTTTATGGATTGGCACTTAGTCAAATTGTTATATCTATGCTCAATTTCATTTTGTCGTTTAAAGTGATGAGAGTTAATTCGACTATTTTTTCGCTGGATTCAGGTGTGAAGAGGGGACCAATTCCAGACCTTTGAAGTGAGCCAGGTAATGCGATAGTTTTTGATTGGGCGCAGGAGAAGGGATGGGTTGGTTGGCTTCGACTTGATCAATGATTGCAATCATGCCGGCATAAAGCGTGTTAGTAGCAGGAATTTTTTGGCCAAAAAAAGTAGGCAAAGAACCGCTATTTTGTAAAGGTTCCGCTTGCAGAAATCGTGAAGGATTAGGTTCGGAGTACCCTAACACGGCTGTTTTAACTTTAAGTAGAACATTATCATCACTTTTTAGGTTCAACAATTTTAGCATTTTGCCTACACGATTTGGTGCAATGTCTGATTCTAAAAGAGCAGATTTTATGATTTCAATGACTTCAGGTTTGGTGAGCAATCGTATCTCCAATGGTTCTTGTTGAGGAGCAAGCGATGCTACTTGGTCAGATACTTTTGTTTGACTAATAAGAAATTGATTGAGTGACATTAATTCATGTTGAAGAGGTAATTCTGGTTTTTTACTTTCTTGCGCTGTTTTTAAGGCGCGATTTATTTCAGTGCCCAGTTCTTCAATAGCTTGTTGTGGTGTGATGTTACCAATGGCATTAAAACGCTTCAATCGTAGCGCACAATCTTTCAGGTGTGCAGTGATCGGTGAATCTGCTGTCATATCGCGAATTTGAAAACAGAGTTCAGCAAATTGATTGTTCGCATGTCCATTATCACGTAACAGAGCTTCTTCTCTGATGATGTGTTCGTGTGGAGAGTGCATGACTGGCAAGCTCAGCTCTTCTATTTTGTTACTTTTGTCGATTTGTTGAAGTATTAATCCAATATCGCGGGCTAATACGTTGCGTTTGTCGGTGTTGTTATTTTCCCAGTACTCTATCATGAAAGCTAATTGCTGGTTAAAAATATAATTTGCTGTATTTGACTCATGCTTTTCTTCAATCATTTGGAGTGCCTGCATAAATACAACTATATCTTGTGCAGGCATTTCCGGGCTTAAGGTATTATGCCAAAACATCAGGTTTGCTAATTTATATTTGAGCCATTCTAAGTCTTCGTGAGTCCATGTTCGTTTGTCTGGTTCAAAAGTGATTTTTTTTGGCATTGAGTCTACTCTTGCTTTTAATAAATTTTCAAATGCAAGCGAAAAATCGGTGAGGCTTATTTTTGAATCAGAAAATTTAAGTAGAATATCCGATATTTCATCATTATCGTATTTTGAAACATATTGAAATGTGTTGCTGCAATTGTAGGTTTTTAAATAGGATTGAAGGTTGGATATCGCGCCATCCAGTAAATTAAATTTCTTGATATTGTCGTCAATATGATTATTGGGCTGCTCGATGCTTTCTTTTAATAATTGAGTTAAGGCTTCATGAACAAAGTTAGTAATGCCTGTTTTCTTGGCTTTATAGGAGACTTTTTCATATAAATCCTGGTAGCGCTGCTTGATATCCAATTGACTTTTTAATTCTGCATATTCTTGTTCATAAAAGATCTGTTGTGCTGGTTTTAATGTATTGATCGCAAATTGACAATGAATGAAGTTGTTTGCCATGGAATCGGGTATCAAGGGGTATTTTAACAAAAGCTCGCTGATTTCTTTGTTGATTTCAGCAATTTTCAAATTAGGCAGTCGATACTGTAATAACATGAGATCAATATATAGTGGGGCTTGTTTTTCTTTTATTTTTTTATCAGATATTTTTGCAAACAAATGGATTTCGTCATTGATGAGATTTTCCAGACGAGTTTTAATGTCTGGTTCAATGGCTTGGATTCTCACTAGAAAGCCCTGTATTTCATTTATTGCATGAGCGTTTTTATTAGATTCGCGAAACGAGAGAAGAGTTTCTTTCAAGTGCATTTTAATTTCAACAATTGATTGGCTTCCACGTAATTGGGTTACTAATCGGTTTAGTGCATCAGTAACGTCGTCTTTTTCTTCTTTCGCCGATAAGCCGCTCAATATGTCAGTTGCGGTTTTAATGAGGCCTTTGATTTCTTCCTGGCTTGTGTCTGTAATGTTTAATCTATTTTTAGTGCTGAATCGGCTACGTTGTATGTTGATATCAACGGTTGCAGCTTTCAACATGGCTTCGGCTAATTCAGCGGGACGTAAAATTCTTCGTAAGCTTCCATCTCGCTCAAGTTTATTGCGTGTTGCGGGTTCGAGTTTTTCCACTATGCCAAGTGTCTCAAGACAAGATAAGGCTGAGTGTGCACAATTATGAAAAAGAAAACTATACTCGTTAGGTTTCCAGTCTGTTTTCCAGTGGGAGAGATTTACATTTTCTTTTGTCAGGGATAGTCGAATAGGTATGTGTTCACCGTAGAAGATTTTGTCTGCCTCTATTGCCGATTGGCGATCGCTATTCACAAAGCTTTCTTCACCTTCACTTTGTCCATAGCTATAATAATGGCCGTTGAATTCAATAGCGACATGCCCAAAACTTTGTAAAAAGCCTTTGCCGGTATAATAGTGAAGAATGACTTCGTTCGCTAAACCATGCAGCATAAAGGCCTCGCACTGATTTGATACTACTATTATAGCAGCAGTTTGCGCCTATTTTTTTCGAGTCTAATTAGATCATGTTAATCAAGTAGTTAAGGTTTTTGGCAGAAAGAGAGATTGGCATGTTTTCTCAGCAACCAATGCGTAAAATTCGCATGTTAAGAGGTTAATGCTATGAAATAACAGCAATAATTATGCTGTCTAATCAGATAAGTTTTTCACGTATGTTATTGTCATGTAGAATTAATTATTACTCTCTTGAAATCAAGGTGACCTATGAAAAGCTTTTTGCTAGTGTTGGTGGCTATTATTGTCGTGATTGTTCTCGGGGTAGGTAGCACCTACAACAGTCTTATTCGCGGCCAGCAAGCAGTAGAATCATCGTGGGCGCAGGTTCAAAATGTTTATCAACGAAGATTAGATCTCATACCCAATTTGGTGGCTACCGTCAAAGGTTACGCGGCACATGAAAAGTCCACTTTTTTAGAGGTCACACAAGCTCGCGCAGCCGCCAGTCAGCCTGTCTCGGCCGAGGTTTTAAATGACCCACAAAAATTTGCTGCATTTCAAGCTGCCCAAGGTCAAGTGACTTCAGCGCTTTCGCACTTACTAGTGACGGTTGAACGTTATCCCGATCTCAAAGCAAATCAAAATTTTCTAGCATTGCAGGCGCAGCTGGAAGGAACTGAAAATCGCATTGCAGTTGAGCGTTCACGTTTTAATGAAACGGTGCAGTCATATAATAATACCGTTATTACTTTCCCAACCAATGTTGTTGCCGGTTTATTTGGCTTTAAAACGAAAGCCTATTTTCAAGCGGATGCGGTAGCTGCCAAAGCACCCGTGGTCTCGTTCTAAAAAAGAATAAGCGGGTATCAGATGAAAATAAAAGCGTGCTGGTTGATTTTATTGTCGTCATTTCTTTTGCTGCTATCTTTAGGGCAGGCGATGGCTTTCAGTGTGCCAGCGCAACCCGATAATTATGTGAATGACTACGCACATTTGCTGTCACCGGCCGCTTCACAGCGGCTTAATGAAGTGTTAGGTGATTTTGAGAAAAGAACTTCAAATCAATTAGTCGTCGTCACTGTTCCCAATCTAGATAATCAGCCAATTGAATATTATTCCATTCATCTGGCAGAGCGTTGGAAAATAGGCACACATCAACACGACAATGGCATTATACTTTTATTAAGTAAGGCGGAGCATAAAATCCGAATTGAAGTAGGATACGGATTGGAAGGCGCGCTACCGGATGCCATTGCCGAACAGATTATTCAGAATGAAATCAGTCCTGCTTTAATGCGCGGCGATTTTGACGGTGGAATTGAGGCCGGTGTCAATGCGATTATGCAAGCGACACAAAATGAGTATCATGCTAAAAAAATTTCTTTTGGGAGTTTGGTGGGCGAAACTATTTTCTTAATTGTTATGGGCTTTTTAAGCCTTAGGTTTATTGGGATATTACGTACCATCATTCTTTCTTTATTTGGATTGTCATCGCATATTCATACACCATTTTGGGATTTTTTCACCTCGGGTAGTGGTAGTGGAGGTGGAGGCGGCTTTTCTGGAAGCGGTTTTGGTTTTGGTGGTGGGGGAGGCGGTAGTTTCGGAGGAGGAGGTGCTAGTGGATCTTGGTAGAATGCTTAATGCAAAGGAAAGAAAATCATTGCATGCGCTGATTTTAAAAACAGAAGCGGAAGTTGCGACTGAAGTTCATCTGGCCTTTTATAAGACCTCGGATGATCCGGATGTTTTAGCGGTAGCTAAAGCTTATTTTGTTAAGCACAAGCTGGATAAAAACGTGCATCACAATGCAGTGTTGATTTATCTTTTAGAGAAAGATCGAAAATTTGCAATTGTTGGCGGTGAAGGAATACATCAAAAAGTATCTGCTAATTATTGGGATGAGCTGTCTCTCAAGCTTAGCGAGCAGTTTAAACAGGGGAATTTTTATCAAGGATTGGTGGATTGCATTACGCAATTGAAAAATGATATTCAGCGTCATTATCCTAAAGGTATCAGTGAAAAATAGATGAAATTTAAAAAACGGGGTGCAGGGTAGGTTTATATTTTATGTTGCTACGCCAAGCTCCCACAAAAAAGTAAACTTACTCTGACCATATTATTCCCCGTAAGTTCTCAAATCCCTACACACCTTTTTTCAAAGGGGGAGGTGCCTACGATCCGCATTAGTATTTACTTTTGAGCATGATTGCCCGATTGATCTTTATCCCACGGGCAAGCCCGTAGGTAGTCTACTTGTGTGGGTACCTATGCTTAGGCGGGAATGACGGAAGTTCACAAATCATGCAGGGTCACGTCAGTAAAAACAAAAAATATAGTCATTATTTGGTCATTTGTGTTATAAAACAACCTACTTGAAAATAAATTGTAAGGATCGAATCCATGTATGATATGTCGGTTGAGCTCTGTGATGACAAAATTACTCAAATTGGTATTCAATCGATTGTCGATTTTTATCAGACATTAGCCAAAGATAAGCGGCAGTTTTCAGAGGGAGAAGCGTTTTTTACTGGGATCAAATCGCCGTTTTTAAATGTGTATTTTGATTTGCGTCAGGACAGAAAAGACAGTGCTCTTCTTGTTGAAACTGTAAACCAATTTTTCAGTCAGCAGCAAGTGCCATGGACATGGTTTGTTATGCCCGCTTCGAAGAATCACGACTTAACTCGACATGGGTTATCTTTTTTGGAAGAGGCGCCAGCGCTCTATTTTGATTTATCCAATCCTTTGCCTGATTTCGAATCGGATTTTATCAGGATTGAAGAGGTCGATGGGTTGAGTGATTTGAAGGAGTGGATTCAACCAGTTAATGAAGGCTTTCAAATTAAAGCGAATGATGAAGATTATCGAATTTTAAATGCTCATGTCATGAAAAAAGACAATAAAAAAATCCGTCATTTTATTGCTTATTACAAAGATAAAATCGCAGCGGCAGGAACGTTGTTTGTGTCGAAAGAATCCGTGATGTTACATAACCTGGCGACAAAAACTAAATTTAAAAAATTAGG
Organism: Gammaproteobacteria bacterium; assembly: GCA_031291175.1. Classification (GTDB taxonomy): domain Bacteria; phylum Pseudomonadota; class Gammaproteobacteria; order DSM-16500; family DSM-16500; genus UBA5158. Next base: position 42,614 of record JARLJO010000030.1, on the reverse strand, counting down.
TTTAGGGACGGCGTTGACATTGCGAATGATGAAGGAAGCGAAAGCGATGACGTTTCAACATTGTTTTTTGGATTCATCGGATGAGGCATTCAACTTGTATAAAAGAATTGGTTTTAAGGTGTATTGTACTACTTCTATTTATATTAAATCTTAAGAGGAAGATTTTCAGGAAAGTTTATTAGTGTTGAATAGTTTATTAGCTGCTTTTGCTTATACTAGATTCCCGCCTGCGTGCATTAGCATCCGATAAATCTGTATAGATTTCGTCTTCGCCGCGCAGGCGCATAGGCGTCAACATGAAATTGGATGACTCTTATTTCTTGTAAATTATTGTCATTCCCGCGAAGGCGGGAAACTATTTCTTGAAATCTCAATTTTTGGTACAAAACCCAATATTGCTTTATAGCTATGCGACAAAAATGTGACATCAGTAGACTTTAATGATTACGGTGGGGATTTTTTGGTTTGTATGGCTAAGTGAATGTTCTGTGATTTGGCAGGGGTTCGCGGACACGACCCCCACAAAAAGCGTGGGGGTCTTAGTCCGTGCTACTTTGCTGCATCGGAATTCTCTGTGCAATGGGCCAATGTAACAACGTTCTTTTCGCTTCAACGAAGTTGAAGTGAATCAAAAAAACGGGGTGGCAGGGTAGGTTTGCTTTTTACGCGCGCAGCCTGCGAGCACGAAAAAAGTAAACCTATCATGACAGGACCCCAGTCATTTTAAGAGAGTTCATTTCGATATCGGTGTAGTTTTACAGATGGGTCCCCGCCTTCACGGGAAAGACAAGACCATTTCTTGATTTATTAACAACGCATTGTTGGGTTTCGCAAGAAACGCTCTACCCAACCTACATTAATTGAGTTTTTTGTTTGCTCAGTGTGAAATGTCAGGGGAATTTAATTTTTCTATGTATTCATTAAAGCACTCTTGCACAGCATCAAAATAGATTAACCAAGGGCAATGTCCCGCTTTAATAATGACTTTGTTGATCACGTTGTGAGATTGAAATCGCTTATCTTGTTTGAATATCAACGGCGGGCAAATAAAGTCATTTTCGCTAGTTATCGTCATCAGCGGAATGGTTGTAGGATGCCATTTGCAACTGTAATTCATAAAGAAATGTGTAATAGCATAATGATACGATTCATTGTTGAAGGCAAAAAGTGGAATTATTTTTTCACCTTCGGCCATCTCATCTGCTGTAAAGCAATAGTATTTGTAAGTATCCCAAAATTCACGATAGGTTTGATTGCTTGGATTTAAGTGGTATGCACTGGCTGCGGGCAATAAATCAGGTAATTGGTGTTTATCACGCATTGCGCTCACGTGCTCAAAAAAACTGTTCACTGTGGTTGTGTTCATTAATACCAGACCCGCAAGGTGTTTTTCAATATCTGGCATGCTCAATACTAGCATTCCTGAAAAACTGTGTGTCACTAAAATAGGGCGATGAAAATTTTTTAATAAATCCACTAACCCTTCTTGCCAGTGTTGAATTCCTAATATCCCTTGCTCATTTGTGCCGTCTTTAGGGAAGTCTAAAACGGTAATGGTTCCCGGTAATTTTAACTTTTTGCAGTGTGCTATCAGGTATTCAGAACCTAAGCCTGGACCACCGGGTAAAAATAACCAGTTATAACCTGGCGCATGGGAAATCTGATTTATTCTATAACCGTATTTTGAGTATATCATTTTGCAATTTCAGCCCTGAAATGGATTAACCGTGAAGGTGATTTTAGAGGATTGTCAGTCAAATCACTACAAAGAAATGGAGGTTTCCCGTAATATGGTAATGCATGGCACTTCGATACTGCGCCTGATTAATTCGCTGACTAGTAAGGGAATAGAGGCTGATGAGTTACAAAAGTATATTCGCTTGGGTTTGCACGATACTATTTTTTTATTGGGTATTTCCCTATATCTATACCAATCTTTGGTATTCACAAATTGTGGATGGCGCATTGATTGCGAGCTATTTCCCGATAAAGCCTGCCACAATATCCATTCAAAATCCGCCAATTCAAGTCATGATTAATCCCGATGCGACGGCATTTAAATTTGGTCGCTATACGATTACACCGGTGGCCACTTTCCAACTGCAAGCACGCGTTTTATCATCTGACCGTTATTATCTGAATATCAAAAATATTATGGGCACCAGAATGGATGCGGCTCTCTTTCCTATGGATCTGGCTTTAGGTTGGCAGATATGGAATGACCCTCATTTTCGGGAACAAATAGATGTCTCACAAACGGGTCGCTTTTTCTTTTGGCATGTTGATCATTATGTTGCTCCGCTGAAGCAAATCAGTGATACCGCGAGCAACATGCATATCATTCCGGCTAATCGTAAAATTTTTAACAAAATTTATTCTTTTAAAGTAGGTCAACTTATCACGTTAACAGGATATCTGGTTAACGCGTCTAGTGATGCGGGTTTAGTCTGGAAAACTTCTTTAACACGAGAAGATACGGATGCGGGTGCTTGCGAGATATTTTTAGTGGAAGAAGCTGAAGGAAGCTAAGCAGGATTATTGAGGTGATTTTTGCTTTTTAATTCAAATCCTCCTGCACGTCTGCAGGAGGGGATAAAGTTATTTTAGATTTCTTTTAGCAAGATAGGTTTCTGCTTCCTCTTTTACCGTGCTGACAATGGCAAGTCCTGAAATCACTCGTAATCCACGCCATCCACCACCAGCAAAAAATCCTTGTATTCCATTTTTAGAATAAATTTGAGCGGCAGATTCAATGAATCCCAATTTTTGCTTCAGGTTTGCATGCGCTTGTTGTTTTGCTTTAATGGTATCTGCAGAGTGTGATACAACGGTCGCTCCAACGCCTGCCAATGTTTTTCCAGACAGATCTGCTACAGCATTGTCTCCGAACTGCATTTTCATCCATACTACCGAATACGGTACTACGCCCAATAGAAACATTGAAAAAATGCCATCTCGTAATGCTGTTGCAGTCAATCCTGTGTAAAGGGTTCGCATACCATATTGTTGTACGACACTAGTTCCTGATTTATAAAAACCATTTAAGCCATTGCCAAGATTCAATTTCGCTTGCGAGATCAGAACCAGCTCAGATGGACAACTGACCAAGGCTGAGCCGACGCCAGCAACAAATGCGCTTCCCAGTTTATGAGTGATTCCTACTTGATTTGAATCTTGTAAAAATGCTTTTTGGAAACAACGATCCAATCCAACTTGAATCGCTGTGGTTGGAACCATGCTTGCCATATTTGGTAACACACCGCAGTAAAGCATGCGAGAAATTGGGGTGAGTGACGCACCTTCAGTCTTGATAACAGCCAGCAGGGAAGGCAGTTTTTCCTGTTTGCGAGTTTTTAGTGTCCACAAAGGATGGTTGATAAGTACCTCGCCGGCGCCACCTGCACTGCCGATAGCTAGACTTTGAAATACAGATGGTTGATATTTTTTGATTTCAGATTTTTTGGGTTCGACAACAGGTGTCTCTGATTTTGAATTTCTTAGCACGATAAATCTCCTCAATTTGAACTGATTGGAACTTGTCAGTTTATCCGCGAGTATGCCTCCCTGAAGAGGCGCGGATAACTAAAACGTTCCGCTCCAGGGCGAGGAGTGTGCGACAAGCATGACGACTAATAACATATTGATAAAGAGGAATAAAATGCAACCACGCATCATCATCGAGAGGGTGATCTCGATGGCGGTAAAGCTGAATGCATGATTGTGAAAAGACATAACAAATACCAAAATAATTTTTTGCAAAAAATTATCCTAGCGTGTTCTGTTTAAATATACAACCTTAAATTTTGAAAAAATATTATTTCTGCAAGACGGTAGATACAAGCTCGTCTGCGATTATTCCTATCTATGACGTCAACCGCGATAAAAAAATGGTTTTAATGTCTGTATCAGCGACGCCGGGAGTCTTATTGTTTAACGCTATGAGATTTTTTCCTGGGAAGAATGTGAAGCGCAATATCAAGAAAAAGAACAGATGACATTCATACACAACTAAATTGAAAAGTTGGATGGGAATAAGGTTTATTCTTGAGACGCAAAAATCCTATCAAATATTGGAATATTTTTTACACCTCACGCATTCGTATTCAGCCATATCTAATAGCCACAATAGTTAATTTAATTGTGCTGGATGGCGTTTTCAGTTTGACGGTATCGCCTACTTCCGATTTCATGAGTGCTTTTGCGACCGGCGATATCCAACTGATTTTGTCCTGGGCTAGATCGGCTTCGTCAATGCCTACGATTTTGACGGTTTTTTGTGTTTTATCTTCTTCTGCATAGGTAATGGTCGCACCAAAAAAAACTTGAGTCAGGTTTTTTTGATGTTCAGGGTTAACGACAACGGCGCTTTCAATTCTTTTTGTCAGGTAACGCACGCGTCTATCGATTTCGCGCAAGCGTCTCTTACCATAAATATAGTCACCATTTTCAGAGCGATCGCCATTGCCTGCTGCCCACCGCACGGTTTCAACTATTTTAGGGCGCTCATCCACGACTAATTGTCTTAGTTCATTTTGTAACTCGGCAAATCCCGTTGGCGTGACATAATTTTTTGTGATGAGAGAGGGTGTTTCTGGTTGTTCGGGTTCATCATCATCGTCGTTTTCTTTGGTAAATGCTTTGCTCATGTCGGATCATCCTAAACTTTTCACTTAATGCAAATATTCTAGCAGACAAGATGGATCTTCGCCTATGCGCATAGTGTTAACTTAAGAAATAGGATGCCACTTATCTCTTGTAGGGCATTGTCATTCCCGTGAAGGCGGGAAACTATTTCTTGAAGCCTGTGTTTTTAGTGCGAAACCTAATATTATCTTTTTTGCGCGGCAAAAATGTGACGCTGGTGGGCTTTAATGATTAGGGCGGGAATTTTTGATTCGTATGTGCCGAGTGAATGTGTGTGATTTAGCAGGGGTTCGCGGACTAAGACCCCCACAAAAAGCGTGGGGGTCTTAGTCCGTGCTACTTTGTGCTCCATCGGAGTTCTCTGTGCATGCGCCTACGCATGGCGGTGGAAATTTATACAGATTTATTGGGTGCGAGTACTCCCGCTTGGGAATGGTAATTGTTCAGAGTTTAAATTATTCAGCAATGCACCTTGAGCACAATATATTCGATATCTCCAGAATTAGTGGTACAATACGCAAATTCAAAAAACGCTGCTCACCTGTAGCAATCGGAAGATGCATGGAAACTTATTTTCCACATACTATCCATTTTAAAAAAAGCAGATTGCCCGGCCCAACCAACGCAGGACGGGATGGGTATGTCTAAAACCTTTCATTTCAGCCTTCCAGGCATCACTTGTGTTAATTGTGTTATTCCGGTTGAACATGTCCTCAGTAAATGTGAGACGTTGAACATTACAGAATATGCAACGGATTTAGTGACTAAGACGATATCCATCACGGTTGAAGATGATTTAACACCCAACGCTGAAATCATCGGCATTTTGACAGAAACCATCGAAGACATTGGTGTGGAATGTATTGCAATACCGCCGCCTGATCTCGCTGTTATGGAAGCTGTAGATGAAATCAATGAGCCTGTTCCGGAAGTCATTCAACCGCCAAAAAAATCAAAAATTCGCTCGCATATTATTAAGGGTATAGTGGGTGTTTTTTTGGGTGCGAGCGTTATCGCACTGACTTTAAGCGGTATAGTGCTGCCAACCTTACTCATGTATGCGATGGTGGCGAGCAGTTCATTGCTGACATTTTTACTGGGTGCTGAATTTTATTTTGATGCCGCTAAAAAGCTGGTTAAAGCAAGAACGCTTACCATGGATACGCTATTTACGGTCAGTACATTAACGGTCATTGGCGTGTCGATTGCCAGTTTATTTGTACCTTGGTTGCCCATGATGTTAGAAACGGGCTTACTAATCTTTGGGTTTCGACATCTAGGTAAAGCATTAGAAGAATCCATCATCCAAAAAGTGGCAGCGGAGCTTGCATTTAAAGATCGTGCTGCCGTGTCTGTTTTAAAAAAAGAAAAGCAGAACGAGATGATCATTTGGAATGAGTGTCCTTCATCCGCGCTTTTGCCAGGTCAAATCATCAGGTTGAAAGCAGGTGATGTAATTCCAGTGGATGGTATTTGTGAGTCTGAAAACAGCTCGCTTTATACTACTATAGTGACTGGTGCTATTGTTCCTTCTGCCATCCAGCAGGGTGAGATCATTTTAGCTGGTATGAAAGTACCAGATGATGTTGATTATATAGAAATACGTATCACGCAGCCTGCCGCTCAATCTTATCTTGCCAAGCTCGATCAGAAAATTCTGCAAGCGAATAAAGAAAAAGCGCGGATAGAAACCACAACAAATAAAATTCTACAATTTTTTGTGCCAGCTATTTTAGCTTTGGCTGTGATCTCAGGTGTTGCTATTGGCTTATTCTTCACTCCGGCTCTTGCGATTCAGTGTGCGGCTTCTATTTTAGTATCTGCTTGTCCTTGTACTTTGGGATTTATTACGCCGCTCGCCGTCAAAATAGGTGTATCGAAAGCGCTTGAAAATGGCGTTCAATTTAAAAACAGTAAAACATTGCAAAATGCCGATGACATAGACACGGTTGTTTTTGATTTGAATGGCACATTAACGACAGGTATTCCCGAGGTCACAGACTATCAAATTTATCCAGGAAATCAGACGGACCCAGAGGATTTTTTTCGAGACTTAGCACTCATTGAAAGAGAATCACTGCATCCTGTTGCAAAAACGATTTATGCGTTTTCGATAAAAAAGACCCGATTTCAAGGCGGGATTGCGATAGATCATATAGATCAGACACAGCATGCTGGTATTAAAGCGGTGATTGATGGTGCGGAATGCCTGGTCGGTAATATTGATTTTTTACGCGCGCACGATATTGATATGTCTCAAGCTGATTACGAAATAAATCATGCCGAGCAAATTATTTTTTTAGTCAAAAATAAAAAAATCATGGGGCATGTTAAGATTAAAGATCCTCTTCGTGAGGATGCTAAGCTTGCCGTTAATGAACTTAAAAAAATGGGTAAAGCAGTTTATATTTGTACGGGTGCGGATGTTGAAGTGGCAAATCAATATGCGCGTGAATTAGGTATAGCCGCGCAAAATGTACAAGCCAATTGTCTGAACGCTTCAGATAATCCAAATGACTTGACCAAGCCACATTTTATCGCAGCTTTACAAGCAGAAAACAAACGCGTTGCCATGATAGGCGATGCTGCGAATGATGCTTTAGCTATTATCAAAAGTGATTTTGGCATGGCTGTCAAATCCAGTTCAGGCGATGTTATTACACAAGAGCAGGCCGGTGCGGTGATTGATAATGCGTCGCTGTTACCGGTTGTCACGGCATTTGCTGTTGCTAAACAAACGGTGAGTAGTATCAAGCAAAATTTAGTGATGAGTCTGGTTTATAACATGACGGTCTTGCTTGCGGCGGGCGGTGCACTCTTGGCAGTTGGTTTCTCATTAAATCCGGCTATTGGTGTGGCATTGATGGTCATACAATCGGCTTTGGTATTGGCCAACCAATACCGAATCAAACAAAAGCCATTTCTGCATCTTATTCAATATGAAAAGGAGCAGCAACATAAACCACAGCCATCGATAATGACCTACGGTCATTTTAAAAAAAATGGTTTGATGATAAATCCTGATAAACCTTCCGCGTCTTTTTCTTTGCAGCCGGAGGTCTCGCCATCTTCTTCACCATCCAGGCGATCTTGGGATGGCTTGTCGGTTCAGCCGCAACCTGGGTCTGTTGTGACAAATAATAAATACGATGGCGAAGAGAAGCAGCATTCTTTGAGTTGTTAATCTAAAAGTTGTATGACTTTGATACCCAAAAAAGATATCTTCAAAAAAGTATGAATAAACCTAATTGCTAATAAAATGCCTCGATCTCAAAAAGAGCTTCCATCTTAATGAATAAAATAGGGCACGTTCCTTCTGTCATTTACGATCTGGCCCAAAACAACCGTAGTGTATCGGCTTTCATTGCAAAATATCCTACAAATATTGAAATGCCGCACTATTCTCTGTGGGAGGAGGCGATCCTTTCAAATAAAGTGAAGATCCGAATTGCCCAGATGTAGATTTTTATGATAAAAAGTTAGATTCAGATAAAAATAAATGAAAGGAATGCTCGCATGAGTATGCCAAGATCAGTGAGTTCGACTACAAGCATTACTGAAAGGCTCAATATGGATGCTTCAGTTGATGAACTGGATAAAGATTTCTCGTCTGTAGACTATGATTTTACGTATCTGGACGACGAAGAAGCGGGCGAAAAAATGAATGTGCTTGCTACAAAAATTCTTCTTTCATTTCAGCAGATTAGAAGGGAACATGCAAAGCTCCGGTCGTTTGCGGCACTGCATTTACAGGCCCAATGCAATAATGCGGATGCAGAAAGTTTTTCTGAAAGTCTGCAACAGCATCAAGCTAACATTGAATTAGAGATACTGCGAGTGGCTTCGTTCATTGCACAGCTCAAAGAGCAAAGAGCAAAAATTAAGTGCAAATTTGATTATTCTCAAGCAACAATAGTGATTAATAATCTGGAAAGAAAATGGGCGAGTTACCAAAAGGAATACAGTCTTGTAGAGCCAGAGCTTGCAGAAGATACCGATCTGCATGCATCCGAATCTAAACACGAAGATATCACATTTGTTGTGGAAGCTGTTGCTAAAGTGCCGCCCGAAAAATTCAGTCAATTAAGCATCTCGGTTGCATTAAAGCGAACGGATGGTTTACTGAGACAAATCCAATATGCGACAGATCAGTTGAATGATGTTGCAATTAAAGAAACAATGCAGGTTTGTGTTGATCAATTTAATCAGCAACTGGTTGCATTGAAGGCTGGTCTGGAATTGATTGTTGGCGTGGAAAGAACGAATAATCGAGATGTGAATATTCAACAAATAATGGATTTGTTAATTAATCTGGATCGGTGTGCAAACGAGGTGTTGCATGGCCTTGCAGAAGATAGCCAAAGTGCCATTTCTCTTATCGATAAGGTCAAAGATTCCATTCGAAAAAGGCAAAGTTCGATGGATTTTAGTCAAACTGCGTGTGGGTCCCAGTCTGCTAATTTCAGTCGACGATCTGATATTCTCACTACAGTGAAGAATACACCAGTCAGTACATCAGATCTTTTGATGATCCATAAAGTTGAGCATGAAGAGGATCAGATCAGTTATCGATTTAAATGAAGTAGATGTTTATCATCTGAATCCGTGATTACATGGATATACAGAAAGTGGGGGATGCTTCTTCCTCTGTTGCTGACATGGGCTTATTATCTTTCTTTGGAAAAAAAGAGAAGTTAGCTTTATAGCGAGCTCTTTTGTTGCTTGAAGTTTCCTTTTCTTCTCTTTCGGCGGATTCATTTATTTTTTGTTTGCGTAGGTTAGCAAGTACTCTAGCCGATTGTTTTGGTGGCGCAGAGGCAGATTGTTTTAAATTGTCACTCGCAGTATCTTCCTGTGACATTATTTCATTATCATCTTCATCACTGTCTGAAATGCTTTTAATTTTATAGTTCAGGCGATAGCCTACACCTAAAAAGATAGCAATGATGGCGGCTGGATCAGAAGCATTATCCAGTGCGGTGTTGATAGCGGCCTGATTGATGCGCATATGTTTTTTTAGATCGCTGTTTGGAATTTTAGTGATTAATAATTTTAGTGCGTCTAAATTTCCGCTTTCAATTGCAAAAGGGATAATCGCTGGCACGTCATTATCAAAATAGCTGAGATCAAATCGCAAGTTGCGGACTAAAAAGTTGAGACAGTGCAATAAATTATTTTCGATGCAATAATGAAAAATGGTACGTTTGTTGGCATCGCCGCTAAAAGTCACCTTTGGGCGTCTGTTGTTAAAAATCAGTTCCAATGCATTAATTTTATTAGGTTCGCTTGCATTTCCTTGTATGATGTAAGATAACGCGGTCATTCCTTTGCTGCATTGAAGGTCAGTATTAGTGTGTTCGGATGATAATAAATTTTGCATCATCTTGAGATTGCTTTGATGACAATAAACGTGAAAAAGAGTGAGGTTATATTGTTGCGGTAAAATACCGCGATGATTTCTGACAAGAATAGGAAGGTGTGTGTGGGTTAAACGCGGGACTAAAATAGCATCTGGATTGCTACAATTTAACGTTTTTTGGATGAATGCTTTGGTGGCGGCATCCAGTTTTGCTTTGCCCAGGGTTTGATAATGGTTTTCATGAGCTTGATAACGTTCAGCGGGTGTTTCCCAGTTATCATGGGTGTTCAGATAAATTCGATCGATCCCTTTCCAATAATTCGGGCCATAATTTACAGTTAATTGCTCACCTGGTTGTATGAGCCTCAGCGTTTTAATAAAGACTTTATTATTTTGTACTATGAAGCTGCAATTATGCGAATCTGAGTGATTGACGAATCGCGAAATATTACCTGCTGTTTTCCCGTCAATGTATTCTGGTTTGGTTTCATCAATGCGATAAACATACGCATCATCTGCGGCAATGCCTCGTTTTTCGATACCGGTATATTCCGCGATGATTTCATTTTCAGGTATTAATTTTGCTGCAAAAGCACCGTATGGATAAGGTATACCATGCAAAGAAAGTTTATGAACCGTTGCAATTTCAATCGTATGATTACCTGATGTCCCCTCTTTAAAGTCAATGCCAAAAGTCTCTTTAAATGCTTTCGCATTGCTTCTTTTTTTTGGGTTCCAGACAAAGATACGTGAATTCATGATGTCGTCTCAAATAAATAATCGCTAAAATTTAACACAAAGATCTTAAGAGAGACTTAAGGCGGCTATTATTTATTAGCAGTATGCTGAAAAATCCTGTTATTATTAGTATCTGTGTGTTCTTAAGATTTCCTTAAGCTTTTTTAAAATATTTTAGTCGCTATCGTGTAGGTCAAACCCCAATGCAAAGACGTCATGCATCAATCAACTTATCGAAACCCGTTTTATTGGAAAAAAGCTTAGAAGCCTATCAACTGTATTTGCATGATTATTTAAATGATGCTTCTATCAAATTCGTGTTAGCGGATGCAGCTGACAGATTGCGTATCAGAATGTACATGAAAGAGGAAACAGCAGACTCATCAGTTGTCATCAAGTCAAACCGCCGTGTTTTTTTAGATGTGATTGCTGATAATAATTATTTAAGATTTCAAGATGAGCTTGAACTTTTTAAAGTCATGCAACTTTCATTTTTGGATGTGCGAATTGATGACTTAGAAGAATCCGATGATCATAAAGACGTTGTAAAAGAATTAGTGATTCGGCTACGGTCTTTCTCGAAAGCCTTCTCGAATGTACCCTGGACTGCTGATAATCATTATCAATATCTTTGCATTACGGATCATTACATTCAGTTAGTGGATCAAGTTTTATTAAATCCGAGACTTTCTTTGCAAGAAATAGAGCGCTCAGGAAAAAGTTTAGATAAAAAATTGTATGGTACGGCACCTCTTAATAGCTATCTGAAAGCAGCAATCTTTGGTGTGATGGGTGCTCTAGTGGGTGTGGCCTTGGGTATTGTCATAGCTGGCGGTAGTACGGTTTGGGCTGGTGGCGTTGGTGCGATACCTGGCGCGATTCTTGGGGCATTTAAAGGGGCTGCACTGGGGATCACTATTGCGGAAGCTACTTCCGTCAGTTTATTAGCGGCCACTTATGGGTTGTACTCTGGCCTTAAATCCCGTTCCCAATACGAACTGACACAAAGAATGGAAAATAGAGCCATTGATTATCGTATTCAAGCAGATATGGTAGCAATCAATCATAATTTGAAACAAAATAAGCGCTGATTATTCCTTTAAAAGTTGAATGTTTGCTGCGGCAGACCCTTTTGTTTGTTCCTGTTTTGTTATTATTAAAATTACTGCTATAGCAGTAATTATGTCTATTTTACCCTCTTTATTAACTTAAAATAGTGATTACTGGCCATAAGTACTGCTATAACAGTAAAAATTAGATTAATTGTCAGTAAGCGTGGATATTTTAGGGTAAATCAACCATAATTACTGTTATAGCAGTAATGTTTGTCATCAGGGTCAGTCAATGAATCCAGCAGAAATCGCTCAAATGGTTAAGTATTTTAGAAAGCGTAGTGGCTTGTCTCAACAAGCTTTAGCGCAAGTGGCGGGTGTCGGCAAGACTGTGGTTTTTGATATCGAAAAAGGTAAAGAAACGGTGCAGTTGAATAGCCTCAAAAAAGTATTAGATGTATTAAATATTCATGTCAAGTTTGAAACCCCGTTTCCGCAAGTCCCAGAGGATAAATCATGAGAGAAGGGCGTATTTTAGTGCATGGTATTGTTGCGGGCATGCTTGAAGAATTGCCCGAGAAAAAATATCGTTTTTATTATGAACGGTCTTACTCAGGCGAGCCTGTTTCATTAACGATGCCAGTGAAAAATCGCGAATACGAATTTAATGAATTCCCTGCTTTTTTTGAAGGGTTGTTACCGGAAGGCGTACAACTTGAAGCTTTACTTCGAAAATATAAGTTAGATAAAAATGATTATTTTGGTCAGTTGTTACAAGTGGGGAATGACACGGTCGGTGCGGTGACCATAGAGGATGTTTCATGAAATATTGTCCAATTACTTATGAAGTGATTCATCAAAATGAAGATTATTCAAAAGATGGCTTGCGATTACTTTCGCCGAGATTAAAAGGATTGGTGCCATTGGCTTTCAGTGCGGCAGAACAGCGAGCTGAAGCGATAGCGCATGCCGGCAAAATGTCAATTCAGGGTGTGCAGTCTAAGCTTAGCGCTGTGCTGAAAATCAGTGAGGAGCGCTTTCAAATTGTGGATCAGAAAGGTGCTTTTATTTTGAAACCACAAAGCGAGCATTATCCTGAATTACCTGAAAATGAAGCGATTACCATGTCTTTGGCTGAGATTATTGGTATTGATGTTCCAGTGCACGGTTTAGTGTATTCAAAAGATAATAGTATGACTTATTTTATTCGTCGATTTGATAGAGTGGGTCGCGGTGGAAAAATTGCAGTTGAGGATTTTTCACAGCTATCACAACACTCCCGCGAAACCAAATATAATAGTTCGATGGAAAAAGTTGCGGCGATTTTGCAAAAATATTGCAGCTTTCACAAAATTGAAGCCGTTAAATTATTTAAATTGGTTTTATTTAATTTTTTAATTGGTAATGAAGATATGCATTTAAAGAATTTTTCCCTGCTATCAAAAGAAGGGAAAACAACGTTAGCGCCAGCTTATGATTTATTGAATACAACCATCGCCCAGCGCAACACTAAAGAGGAATTAGCGTTACCGTTAAATGGTAAAAAGAATAATCTTAAACGAGCAGATTTTGTAGATTATTATGCATCAGAGCAGTTGCAATTAAATGACAAGGTCATTGCAGCGGTGTTAACAGAAATAAAAGAGGCGATACCGCAATGGAGTGAGTTAATTAAAAAAAGCTTTTTGTCGTCATCTATGCAGGAGAAGTATCTCGACTTGTTAGAGCAAAGAGCTGAGCGGTTAGAATTAAAGTGATGGCTTTAGTGCGAAGGTTCCATAAACTAAAATAGGCAGAATTATTCTATGTCAAAGCAATCTGATCTTTCTGATTTAGATCCGAATTTAATTATTATGCGGGTCAATCAAGGAATTAAACTGGTTAAACCAGGATCTGCGGAAGCTAAAGCACAGTCCACTCAGGCAGTTCATACAGTCGCGAGTTTATCGGAACTGCCGTTTAACTTTTATTTTCTGAATTTGGAAGGTGAAACGCGGCATATGAATCAGCAATCGGTTGAAATATGTGGTTTTAAGTCGGATGAAGATTCGCGCGGAAAATCCTTGTATGATGTTTCAGATGCAGAGAGTGCTAAAAAATTAATTGATAATTGTAATGAAGTGATTGCAGAAAACAGAATAAAAATTTTTGAAGAATTAAATGTGCGTAATGATGGTGTTAGCTTGCAGTTTTTATCGGTGAAAGCACCTTGGTATAACGACAATGATGAGATTGTCGGGATCTTTGGTTGTTCGATTGTTTTAGGTCAGCAATCGCTGGCAGAATCGTTATTGCAAATTGCTCAGTTGGGTTTATTGAGTTCACCGAATGTGGTAGTGAGTAATACGGTTATTCCTGAAAAATCACATAATAACGAGACCTTATCGGATAGAGAAAGTTTGTGTGTTTTGCATCTTTGTAAAGGTTTTACGATGAAAGAAATCGCTAAAATTATCGGGCTTTCTCCAAAGACAGTAGAAACTTATATTGATAGGGCCAAGCAAAAATTCAAGTGTCGGAATAAAGCGGAATTGATTGCGGCTTTTAGCAGGGGGTCACGGTAGGTTAATCTTGTTATGTAATAATGTAGTGTTGGGTTTCGCAAAATGCGCTCAACTCAATTTACAATGCTGACTTTTATACACCATTTATTAGAGCGTGATTAAAGTTTATAAAAATCCCCCTTTTTCAAAGGGGAAAGTGCCTATGATCCGTGTTAGTGTTAACTTTTGTGCCCGATTGTTCAGTCTATTTGACCTTTTAAATTTGTCGTTCTGCGGTTGCGCAAGGATGATAGAAATTCATTCTGATTTACCTGCTCTAGTCTGCAAAGGTGGGAACCTATTTATGACGGCAGATTAATTACAAATGGATTCCATTGTTTTTCTGTCACTATTTCTCCGAGCATCTATTTAATCAATAGCTTATGTCGTGTCCGGCTTTTTCCTGACAGGGGTTGTCAGGACATACGGATTTTTAAAAAAGTCTTACCATTGCTTAACTTAATTCAATGGCGGAGACAAGAACATGTTTAGCTCAACAAAGACTACCACTAAAGCCGAAGTTATTTTCGTTATTGGTGGGCCAGGTAGTGGGAAAGGAACGCATTGCGAAAGACTACAAAAAGAAAAAGGTTACCACCATATCTCAACAGGCGATTTGATCCGCAATTTATTAAAAGACAATGCCGATCAAACGAATGAAAAAATGGCGACGATTCGTGCCAAAGTACAAAGCGGCGAGTTGCTGGATGATCAAATGATCACGGACGTTTTGGCTTGCGAAATGCATAAGCACAAAGAAGCAAAATGCTTTTTGATTGATGGTTATCCCAGAACTTTAGAACAACTCGCTTTATTTGAAAATACCATTCAGGAATGCAGTAAAGTTCTCTTTTTTGATACCACAGAATCTATTATGACGTCACGCTTGCTTAAAAGAGCCGACATTCTGCATCGAGAAGATGATAATGAATTGACAATTGCTCGCCGCATTAAAGTGTTTGCTGAGAAAACTTTACCTGTCATTGACTACATCAAAAAAAATAAATCGGATAAATTCGTACAGATCGATACCTCAGGCACACTAGAGGAAGCTACGACTTTAGTAAATAAGGCGCTTGAAAATAATAAATTAATGGATGTGAATGTATTTGAATTTCTGGCTTGCTATTTAAAATCAGGTAATTTTTATGATGCGATCGATACATTAGAAGAGCGTTATCAAACTACCGATTTTAAAGTGGCATTTGCTTTTGCTACTTTTTTCTATGTGATTCAAAATAAAGAAGATGTCAGAAAAGTCTTAAATGCTAATGCGGTTTCAGGCTTTCAAAATCACAACTTTGATGTGTCACACGGTCACATGTTGAATATTAATGCGTTGCCGGCTTTTGTTGATGGTAATATTAATCCTATTTGGCAAGGCATACATACAGGCATCTTGCACAGCGTGGGTAATGCACAATCGGTCAGCCAATTAGTCGCCAAACATTTCCATCGATTTTTAGAAAAGCCTCAGTTTGCTCTGGATGTGGCATTCGAGTCTTTCATGGAAAGTTTTTGGTGTGAATTTATGTTTGGTAATAAAGCTGATGCTGATAAATTTAGCAAAACACGCGCTAAGCTTATTTCAGCATTGCGTTATAGCTATTATGATAGTCGATTAAAAAATGTTCCTTACCTGGGTACGCAAGCCTGCAAGCTGTATGGTTATCTGAAAAAAGACAAGTTCGCAGAGATTGATAGTGAATTGCGTGATTTTATTGCTGGAGCCGATAACTGTCTTTTTAGTCGGTTTCGTGAGAGTTTGATGAAAAATTCCAATTTTCCAAAAGATAAAATTGATACTGCGGTACTGGATAATGCATTTGTCTTAATCCTGGCATTGGATTTTATTCAAAATGCCATGTATGAAACATTGCGCACTGTTGTGACTGCTGGATTGAAAACTACAGAAGCACGAAAGAAAGTGTATGCAGAAGGATTACATGATTCATTTTTATTTCCATTCCGTAGTAGAGTCCCGCAAGAGGCGCTTGCCTTAGGTCAGGCTACGGTGAAATCAGGTACGCCAATTTACATTAATTTATTAAAATCGGGTTTATATCATTCTGCTGGCCCTAGAACTTGTGCGGGAATTGGTGTGACTCAGTGGATTAAAGATGCTATATGGGATCAATTAAAAGAGGTGGAGTTTGAATTATTAAATACGACTTATCCATCCGATCGTGAAAAAATGTCACATAGCAAAGATGTACCGATGTCACCTGAACGTCATGAAGTGAGCTGGCACTATTCACGCGATTATTTACAAAAAATCTTGCCGCATCATGAATTCAAAGGCGTGAGTGAATTTTTTGATGTTTTGAAAATTTATGAAAAGCCACATTTATCGCATTATGTGACGACTTCATTTATTGAGGCGATTAAAAAATTAAATATTGATCCTGAGATCTTATGTATAGCCACGCCTGAAGTCAGGGGTGTACCTGCTGCCGCTATGGTGGCTGAAGCATTACAAGTGCCATTAGTGATTATTCGCAAACAAGGTAAAATTCCTGGTGAGGTGGTTTCTAAAAAGTATAGTAATGCTTACAGTGATGAAGTGGTTGAGCTGTCGGTGAGTTCTAATGTGAAAGATAAAAAAGTTATTTTGATTGATGATGGTATTGCCAGTGGCGGGACGACGGTTACTTGTTGTGATTTGATTAAGCAAATGGGTGGAGATGTTTCGTTGATACTGGCTATGATTAATCATACTTATAAAGCGAAGGTGCCTGAATTGGCGCAATATCCTGTGCAGACTTTATTTGATTTTGCATCTCGCGCACCTAAATTGGAGAATGCAAACGTAGTACCTATGCCATCATCTGCTGCGAGAAAGGCTTATTCTTTATTTAAGCCGGCTCAAACGGCTGTGAATATTACACCTGCGTCCGAGTCTACTTATCGACAAGTGATGTGATAATTGAGAAGGTGGTGTAAGGATTGAATGAGAACAAAAACGGGGAGAACCCCTATGTGCCTTCTCAAACCTCTACGTACCGTGGACAAGCCACGGTACGTAGGAGTTGGGTTTCGCAATTCATTGATTTGTCAGTAAAAATAGATAGAAGTTTTATTGTGGTATAATTAATAAATCATTAGCAAAAATTGAGAATTCTCATGTCAAATAGCCGATATGCAAGCATTTTAAATGCAGAGATCAAGAAAGGTAATATACCGGATTTCTATCGTCTGGAAAATAATATCATAGATGATGACCACGAGTATGCAAAAGCGGTCACCGCCTATCTTCGAAAGCTTATTGATAAGCTACCAAAAAAATATATTCAAACAGCAGATATTAAACTATTCGTTTCAGGTGATCCTGAGATAAATGCAATGAGTATCAATAATGGCGTGCCAATGTTGATAGTCACCAAAGGTCTTTTAGATGTGGCACAAACGGAAGATGAATTAGCCGGTGTGATTGTGCATGAATTAATGCATCTGGATTTAGGTCGTGATTTTCCACACCATCACAATAGTAAAGCTGAAGAAACCATGTGTGATCTTGCCAGCGTAGCGGCTCTTGATATGGCGGGATATAGACGAGATGGTCTTATCACTATGAGCGAACACTTTCCTAAAGATGCTGATAAAAAAACGCCTTTAGCTATTATTATGCGAGACCCACACCCCAGTTGGGAGTTGCGAGTTAAAAATTTAAGTAATCAATTAGCGGCTTATGAAAAAGAAAAGGGTTTACAAGGTGAACATGCGAGTACGCCGCTGGAAGCTTTTATTGAAACCTATCGAGATAAAAATGATGTGGTTTATTTCCCTTTTTATATAGACAAATTTCTCAGCGATAAAAATTATAAAACAGCTACGGTTATTCAGAAATTGGCCATACTGACGGAATTAATCACTTCAGTAGCCCCTTTTATTCAGCATTATGAAAAAGACCTCTTTAAAAAAAGATATGACAAGATCAAGAGTGAAATAGAAAAACTTAAAATAGATTTAAAAGATCAGAAACAAGCGAAAGCGTTTGGTGAATTCATTGATACGATTCTCCTGATAGATCGGGATTTACTGTGGCTATCTTATAAAATGACTGGAATAGATAATTTTAAAGCACATCCAGTAGGAAAATTAGGTGAATTTCATCAACTTTGTCTCGCCTTTGTGGCTTGTCAAAATGAAGAACAAGGACGAGCGCTTGCTAAGAAAATCAATGCATTAGTAAAAAATAGTCCCGGCATCATTGACTGGGGTTCAGTCACTCATTGGTATGCAATGCAATTTTTTACTATGCCTGCTGTTGTCAGACCCAGTAAATATAGAATATTTCAAACTGTAGATTCGGAACTGCCATGGAATAGACACTTAGAATGGGCAAAAATAGATATTGAAGTACGGGATGTTTTGGAAAACCTTGGCGTTTTACAACTGGTGAGAGGAAGCTATCCCGAGGGAGACAAAGCTGCTTTAGGATTCGACCTTGAGTATAAATTTTCAGAGATGAGGAGTGGATATCACGCTGTAATTAGCGGTATACCTGGCAGTAGTTTAGGTTATGACTCCCAAATAATTAAAGGTAGATTGGTTTACAAAGAACCGGAAACGTATGTTAAAGATGTGTTTTTATCCTTTAGTGAAGAGGAAAAGTATCTTAAAAAACAAGATAAGTTAGCCAAAGATATGGTCATAGATTGGGAGCTTTTAGAGAAGGATTCTTCTGACTTTACCGCAAAATATAAAGAATTTCTTATGCCATATGGTTATATGCCGGGAGGCTTTGTCTTTGCGGAAAGAGTCATGGAAAAAATTGCTGAGCTGGATTCTCGAGATCCAGTTAAAGCAGATGATGTTTTTTCAAAATTATTAAGGTTCGCTCCTATGCGTGGTAGACATAATCGAGGTGTAGAAAAGAAACATTATCACCTTGGCATTTCTACTAAACATCCGTTTATAGAACATGCTTTTAAAAACCATGATAAATTTTGGAGAGAAATACCCCGAGGTGATTTATTTTATTATCAGAGTAAACGCTTGATACTTCGCTCCTCCGTTCCTCCTGACTATTCTGGCTACAGTCCTTCGTCATGGCCTCTGAGAGCTTACAAAAACGTTAAAAGCGGATACGATTCAGCAAAAGATCTCTTAGTGTCACAATATAGCAAATTGACATCGTCTATGCCGTCGATAGAAGAACGATGGCAATTTTATGAGTATGACGTTTATTTTAATTTAAGAAGGCCTAAAATTTTTCATAATTTAAAAGATGATCCGACCCTGCTACAGTCTAAAAAATGGGTAAAACGTGCTTACTCCATTAATAATTTGTTAAAGATAAGTGTCAGTTTATATCCTGAAATATGGACTTTTGAAGCTTATCGAATATTTAAAAACAACCCCTATCTTCATTTGAGCTTAGATGAATTAGCTTATTTGCAACGTGCAAGCTCAACACTAAAATCCGATTTTAGCTTTAATCCCTATGGTGAGGAAAATGAGTTACTTGCAATATACCAACCCTATCTTGATCAACATGAACAAAAGTGCTTTGTTGAGGCTTTAAAATCCAGCGATCCTGATTACCTCATTCGATGCTATCATTTCTTTCATCAAGTCGGCAAAGTGTTTGATGATTACAATAATATCAAAAAATTTGAAGCAAGAATGCGTGCAGTCTATGAGACTTTCACATCCCTTGCAGAAAAAAAGCGTTTTCTGGATCAGTTGCTATTGACCGAGTTGCATGAATTTGAGCCTAAGTTTAATTTACCTCCTTTAGAAGCACAATTTAGTTTTACCGATATTACATTTAAACATTGGGTGATTGATGAGTATAGCCAGGCATTGAGTGAGAGCTGGGGAAAAGACATAGGCCAAGATCTCATTCCGCCTGAGAATGCTAGTGAGGCTTCATGGTTAGCCCTTCAAAGACATGAGGAACAACTGCCCGTCAATCCACTCTACGCAAAGGTGGATAGCTTAATTAATCGAGCGCCATTGAGTGTTTCTGTCCCGGTGTTAAGAAGAGTAGCAAATAATATTGAAGCTCAGAAGCCTCTTTCGTTTTTTATTAGAGATAGATTAGAGCATGCGTCGACGGACAACTTACTCAAGCAAGGTGTTTCTTTTGGTGCTTTTGGCGAGATGTTATTGACTGAAATTCCTCAGTCTTCCGATAAAAGACTACGGACCGACACTATCAAATTTTTACTGAATTCAGATGAGAATTTTGATTTGGATGCTTATGCAAGAAGACTCTGTCGTGGCACTCAACTCCGCATTAAGGGCGCTCAGAAATGGGCTAAGGATGATACTTCTATTAAGGATCAATACGAAAACAATAAAGAGTATGTCTTAGAGCGACTGCGAGCCACAAGGGATTTATATCAGGATTTAAGCTTTGAACAGAAAATTTTAGTCATGGATCAATTTCTCTTTCCGACCGAAAATCCTGTTTCGTTGCTTGACGCGAAAAAATTAGTGCTTGATGCGCTTTTTGATTCAAACCAAATCTCAGAAACTAACCTCCTTTTGGCGAATGCTTTAACGGGTAAAACCGTTGATAGTTTTAGAGAAGGTGAGGACGAAAGCCGTCAAATTGTGGAGTCTTATTTAGAAGGCTTAGAAGAAGTTGCGAAAGATTCACAGTATAAAGCCAGCATAGAAGCGCGGGAACGTTTAATATTATCCGCTATGCTTATTGCCAATGCTAACTCACAGCAAACAACCGGTGCGGCATCAGGCCGAGGGGAGGCCTTGAATCAAGTGTTAGCAGCGATGGGCCCGGCAGGTCGTAAACTGGCGCAGGCGATTGAAAGCCACACTGAAACACCTGAAGATATCAAACATTCACTTCAAAATTCAAAAACCAATGCGGCTCCGCCAACCCGTTGGGAAGTACATGAATGGGCAGAAAGTTTTTATCAGCCAGCGGCAAATGATTTGCAATTAGCTGATGGTATTCAGCACATGGGCGAGATGCTGGGTGCAGGCTCTTATGGAGTGACCATGAAGGTAGTTAAAAACTCTGGGGCAGAAACGGCGATCACTTTTTTAAGACCTTTTATGAGAGAACAAGCTAGAGATGAATTTATGATTTTGGATACGGCGGCTCAAATTCTCATTGGGAAAAATCCTGTTTTTCGTCCTTTTGATGATATGCAAAGGGAAGCGGCTATTGCTTCTGGAAAAGAAGTGGATATGACTATTTCCTCAAAGCAGCAGGAGTTTGCTAAACAACTTTATGAAGGATTGGAAATTGTGATCAATCAACATAAGTTTCGATTTGGTGTTGCCAGTTGGATTGGACATGGTGAGCAATATAAAGAAACGAAAGTGGTGGCAGGCCAGCACTATAATGATCTGGATCAGTCAGCGGAATTAAAACATCTTAAGAAACCAGCTGCAGCAGCCATTCTTGCTGCTGAGATTTATCTTTTACTGAAAGGTGGCCATGTTGATAATGATAGACACGGTGGTCAGCAGAAATTAATCAAAATTTCAGAGAATGAAACGTATATTGGGAACTTTGATTTTGGTGGTATGTCACTGCGTCCGCAAACGGTATGGCAAAAAAAGCTGTTAGGGCAGCTTGTTGGTGAGGCGATGTGGCAAATTTCAAAACCGATTGGGGCGCATCAATTAGATGGTAGTTTGTTAGCAATGCTGACGGAAAAATATGTTCAAGCGTATGCGAAAGCGTATTTTACTGGAGCGGATGGGAAAGAGTATTTGATAGGGATGGAGAAGGCGAAACATTTTGTGGGTCAGGTTAAAAGAGGTTTGCTGGCATTGGGAAACTATTTATCGGTACTGAGTCAGGATGTTGATTTGCTGAAAGCGGTGATGGGTGCAGTATTGGCAACGGGGCAGATTGATAAAACGGTTGAGGCAGGTATTCGAGAAAAACTTGGCAGGTATGAAGGTAAATTGGATGAGCTGGCGCAATCGAAAGAAGCTCAGCGTATTACAATTACTCGGCGGAGTTCATGAGTTAGATTTCAATTTTTTAATCAAATTTCGCTATTGTTTTTCTCATCAATGCCACTTTAGCTACTTGTATCTATCGTTTTTTAATTGGCGGGTATTTCTCAATTTTCGCGAAAAAACCAGATTACCCTTCAGGTAACTATGTGAATATATTTATAAAATTATTTATTCGAAAATAGGTTTATTATATTAATATAGCCAAAGGTTTTTTATAAGGTGGATTATTATGTTGAGCTCTCCTAAAATAAATTCCATTCTTCAGAGGAAAGTAGAATATAAGCTAACGAATTTTATTTATCCCAACTTATTAACTACGCTTCCACTGCTAATATTTGCTGCCTCAATTCTATTTTTTAAATTTTACGGGCATGCCAGCAAAGCGTATCTTACTCTTTGGTTTATGGCACTTCTCGTTCTTGTCGTGTGCCAAGGTGTTTTAGCATCATGGTTTCAGAGAGTCAAATATGCGCGTAAGTGGGATCACCTTTATTTAAGATTACTCGTTACTAATGCTGGAGTCATTGGGGTTTTATGGGGAATGGTAGGCGTTATGTTTATGCCTGAAGACGGCGTGGGGCAATCTTATTTAATATTTACCTTAGCTTTTGTTGCCGCTGGTGGTTTGGTGTATTTGACGGGATCCTATTTGGCTGGTGTAGCTTATACAACAGGTATACTAATTCCTCTCGCTGCTACCGTATTCTTTTCTCTTGCATTAAAAAGTCAATATGAAATATATTTTAATACGGCTCTTGGTATAGTTTGTTATTGGGTATTTTTATTAGCAGTTAATTATTACGGTAGCAAGCTATACGCTGAAAATTTTACACAACGTATAATTAACAAGTCATTAGCGGATGACTTGACTGATGCGTCTGAAGAATTAGAAAAATTAAATGCCATTTCATGCGTTGAGGATGAAAAACTTTCTTTATCGGCAAGACCTAAAACGGTAACGCAGAAAACAATCCGCCAGTACGTAGATACCTTGACGGGTGGGGATACGCAAGAAATATTAGAAGTTAAGTTTATACAATCTCGTGCTTATGCTCGTCGTCATCATCAAGGTCTTGCCGTTTTTTCCATTGAGATAATGAATCTTGATGATGTAAAAGCTACCTTGGGTGAAGATATGGGTAATTTATTTTTAAAGGCGGTTGCAATACGTTTGCAACATTGTAAGCGTGAAACGGATATTCTAGCGCAATCAAATGACAATACATTCACATTAATTATTTCTGAAGTGTTACTGGGCAATGAAATAACGATCGTGACTAATAGGATTTTCAGGAAATTCGCTGAAGATATTCTCATTAATAGTGGTAAATTCAAGATTAACGCAAATATTGGTATAAGCTTATTTCCGCTAGATGGTGAGGATTTAGCAGAGTTGATTAATAAATCTAAAATCGCATTACTCAATTTATCAAGTGAAAATGATCCATCCAAACCCCATTTTCAAATATATGATAACGAAAAATCTAGCTTGAACACTAGCATAACTCCTGACCTATGAGACCCCCCCTTTGTAACATGTAATTATCCCAAATTGGTGCTCGATTTTTTCCTTTAGATTTAGCTAATTATAACGCCGTAAGTACATCTGGTATGCTGACCTGTTTTTCACAGATAATCCGTAAATATATTTATGCTTCCAATAGACGGATTACACTCGAATATTCTATAACCATTTGATTGTTAGACATAATATTATAATGGCGTATGTTATAATTATAAAAGAAGTAGGTCTCTATTTTTTTGTAGGATTTTTTTCAAATAGGCATCTCCTTTAGCGCTCCTTGTGAGGCGTTTATGAAAAAGCAGATCATACAAAATATTAGGACATTTTCCAAATTACTATTAGACGTAGTGCTAGTAAGAGTGTTTATGCGCGCAATAATTGTAGGGACTCTTGCAGTTGCTCTACCACAAGGAGGTCAGGTAATAACTGGAAATGCAACAATCACGACGCCAACTCCAAATACAGTACAAATTAATCAAGCCAGTGATAAAGCAATTATCAATTGGAAAAGTTTTAATATTGGCTCAACTGAAAAAACGCAATTTGTACAACCTAGCGCAAGCTCGATTGCCCTAAATCGCATTAATCCCGGCCAAGGCGCATCACAAATATTTGGTCGTCTCACAGCAAATGGAAGACTTATTTTAGTAAATCAAGCCGGGATATATTTTGGTCCCGGGTCTTATGTTGATGTTGGTGGCATCATCGCATCAACCTCCAATATTTCAAATGCCAATTTTATGGCAGGAAAATATATTTTTAATGAGCCGTCAACCTCTGGCGGTTCGGTTATTAATGAGGGATCAATTATTGCTAGAGATAATGGTTTGGTTGCATTGATAGGCACAGGAGTGAGTAATAGTGGCTTTATTCAAGCGAGACTTGGTAATGTTGTGCTTGCATCTGGAAATAAATTTACTATCGATTTTAATGGCGACCAGCTCATCAATTTTACGATTGATGAAGCGGCTTCGCAACCTGGTGTTGATCAAAATGGTAATTCCCTAAAAAGCGGAGTCAGTAACACAGGTAAAATTATTGCGAATGGTGGCGTTATACTTGTTGCTGCGAAAGTAGCGACAGGCGTATTAGATAATGTCATTAATATGGAAGGTATGGCGGTAGCTCACTCGGTCTCTCAACATAATGGGGAAATTATCTTGTCAGGTGGTGAGCAGGGGACCGTTAAAGTTTCTGGACATTTAAATGTTTCTTCTCGCAAGCATCAAGGCGGAACCATTAAAATTTTGGGAAATAATATTCAAGTTACCTCTTCTGCTGTCATCAATGCAAATGGCAAAACAGGTGGTGGTGAAATCTTAATTGGTGGTAATAAACATGGGGCAGGCTCGGAACAAAATGCAGATTATACTTACATCGCTTCTGGTGCAAAGATTTATGCGAATGCTATTTTTAATGGAAATGGCGGTAATGTTGTTGTCTGGTCAAATAAAGGCACGCAATTTTATGGGGATATTTTCGCACAAGGTGGAGCGCAAGGTGGCCATGGTGGTTTTGTAGAAGTATCCGGAAAAGATTATCTTAATTATGCAGGCTCGGTAAATTTGTTAGCACCACACGGTTTAACTGGAACCTTATTATTAGATCCAGAAGACTTAACAATTCAAACAGCTGGTAGTACGACAGCAACACCGAGCGGTTCGCCAACGAATACTTATACTGCAAATTTAGATAATTCCATTTTGACAGTGGCAAGTTTACTCTCTGCTCTAGGTTCCGCCAATGTTTTGGTTCAGACAACGGCGACACCTGGGTCACAAGCAGGTAATATTACGGTAGCCAATTCTATTAATTGGAGTAATGGAAACACGCTTACATTGAATGCTTACGGAAATATTATTGGAAACGCAAGCATAACCAATTCGGGGTCAGGTGGGTTGATATTGTTAGCCGGTGGTAGCGTATCTTTGCCTTCAATCACATTGGGATCAAATGGAAATTTAAGTGTGACATCTGGGGGGAACATTACTGAAACAGGTATATTAACGATTCCCGGAACATCCAGTTTCAATGCAAATGGAAATGCTATCACGCTCACGCAAAATAATATTTTCACTGGCGCTGTTTCATTTTATAATACGGGATCAAATCCCATTGTTATCACAAATAATGCGCCTTTAGTCTTAGGCACTTCTTCTATGGGGTCAGGAACGCTTGCCTTGACAGGAACAACGGGAATTACTCAGCTAGGAGGCGTCACTAGCGCAGGCGCCGCCAGTTTTATACTGTCGGGATACGGTAATATTAATTTAAATAATTCTGCGAATAATTTGAGTTCATCTATTTTATTCAGCGGTAATTTACAAGATATTACTTTAAGCAATGCAGCAACGACAACGGGGTCGATAACGCTTCCGGCGAGTAGCTTCCGTAATCTTACTTTACAATATACTAATGCAGGGGTAGTAGTGCCTGCTACGACTATTTATGGTGCGTTAAGTATAACGGCCGCAGGTACTATATCTCAAAGTGGAGCATTATCAATAAATGGTACGCCTACGCTGACAGTGACCACAGCCGGATCTGATATTTTATTGGGAAGCTATGCTAACACATTTAATACCCAGCCTGTTATAACCAGCAATGGAAAAATCCGTACGTTAGCATTGCGCTTTGCAAATAATATTTCTTTTCCAACTCTGCCGAACGGTTTAACTAACTTAGCGCTTACATTTGATGCTGAGGCGATAGCGCTTCCTTCTATTACCTTGCCTGGTACTTTAACTATTACTTCAGGTGGGAATATTACACAGAGTGGAGCGCTTAATATTGCTGGGGTAACAACCCTGGGAGTGACTGCGGCTAATTCCGATATATTATTAAATACTGCTACTAATACATTCAGTTCATCAATTAATATTGTCAATAATACATTTTTACGCGATCTTTCTATCAGAAATAATTCCGCCTCAGCGTTGGCACCTACCGTTCCTTCTACTATGCGCAATTTAACACTTCAATTTGACAATGCCGGAATCAATTTTGGCTCTCTTGCTATTACGGGAAATTTGAGTGCCATTGTGAATGGCGCTATTACACAGAGCGGCGCACTTTCAATTAATGGAAGTGGAGCAACCACAACGCTTTCTGCGGGCGCAGCAAATAATATCAATCTGACAAATTCTAGTAATGCGTTTGTTAATTTAGGTATTACCAGTGGGAAGAATGTCACGCTGGTGACGAATAATGGCATTAATTTTGTTGCTTCGACTTTTGGTGGGAATTTGGATGTAACTGCAGGTGGGGACATTACACAAACAGGTTCCATTTCTGCAAACAATGGTGCAGGCAGTGCTACATTTACCACGGGAACCAATAATATTACGCTAACAACTGGCGGGAATGCATTCGGATTATTGATTATTCCCACGGCAAATAATGTGAGCGTATCGGTAATCAATCCATTAATTTTAGGCGCATCTACTATTGGAGGATCTTATAATATTTCTGCAAGTGGTAGTATTTCTCAAACTGGCATTTTAACTGTCACAGGCACTCCTACCTTTGCTGCGACTACAGCTAATTCGGATATCTTGCTGGGATCCTATGCCAATGATTTTATGACAACGCCTGTCATCACAAATTCAGGGAGTTTACGCAATATAGCGCTTCGCAATACTGCAATATCAGCAGTGATGCCCACGATGCCTTATTCATTTACTGGGTTAAATATCTATTTTGATAACGCAGGTGTCGTTTTGCCTAATATGAACTTATCAGGGAATTTAAGTGTTACTGCGGGAGGGTCGATAACGCAAAATGGAATTATACTGGTGAGCGGAACGCCTACGTTGACTGTCACTGCCGCAAATTCAGATATTTTGCTCAATAGTTATGGAAATACATTTAGCAAAACGCCTGTTATAACCAATAATGCAAATTTACGTGATTTTGCTTTGAGAAATATATTAGCTAATGCGGCTGTTCCTACTCTTCCTATGACATTACGTAATGTGACTTTGCAATTTGATAATGCAGGAATAGCTTTACCCTCATTGACTGTAACCGGAAATTTAACAGCTACTGCAAATGGCGCTATTACTCAGACTGGCGCATTAAATGTTGGAAGCCTAGCAACCTTTACTACAGCTAATACGAGTAATGTTACTTTAACAAATGCTAATAATATTTTTTCGACTATTGGTGTTACCTCTGCAAGTAATGCTTCTTTTGTCAATGGCGGCGCATTAACATTATCTACTATGAATTTAAGTAATTCACTTAACATCACTACTAATGGTTCTTTGACGCAGAGTGGTCCATTATCTATTAGTGGCGCTGGCAGTTTAATTTTGTCTGTTGGTTCAAGCAATGATATTACATTAAATAATGCCAGCAACACATTTCTTGGTCTGACTACAACAACAGGCAGAAATGTCAGTGTAACAGATGTGAACGTCAATCCATTGACGTTAGGTGCGTCAACTATTAGCGGAACATTGACAACTTCAACAGCAGGTTCAATTGCAGAGAATGGTATATTAACGATTGCTGGAACACCTACTTTTACACTGACCTCAGGTGGAACAGATATTTTATTAAGTGGTTATGCAAATTCATTTTCAGTCACGCCAATCATTACCGATAATGGAAATGTACGAGATATCGCATTACGTAATATTTTAGCCTCAGCTGTTGCACCCACTCTTCCTACAAGTACATTACGCAATCTGACAATCATATTTAATAATGCTGCGGTTAATTTGTCGGCTGCAACATTAAGTGGGGCTTTAAATGTGACTTCAGCTGGATCTATCACTCAAAGTGGCGTGTTAAATATAGGATCTACTCCTACGTTTACAGTCACCACGGCTAACTCTGATATTCTTCTCGGTAGCTTTGCCAATACGTTTAATGTAGCGCCCACTATTACCAATAATGGAAATGTAAGAGATCTTGCGTATCGCAATATTTATGGCGGAGCGTATTTGCCTGTGCTCCCTAATAATCTACGAAATTTATCGATTGAGTTTGATAATACTTCTTTAAGTATTCCAACAGTAACATTAAAGAATGGCGGAAGTTTGTCTGTAATAACTGGGGGAACTCTGAGTCAATCTGGAACATTAACTGTTCCAGGCACTTCATATTTCAATGCTGGATCTAACATGATTGATTTAACGTCCAATGGCGCCAACAATAATTTTTCAGGCGCCATATCGCTTAATAACACTGGTGGATCTTCAGTTTCTCTTACCAATCATGCTCCAACCATATTAGGTGCATCGTCTCTTGGTAGTGGCGCGCTAACAATCATTTCTAATGGATCTATTTCTCAAACCGGTGCCATATCGCAAGCTGCGGGGGCAGGAACAATAACGTTGTCTTCTAATGCTGCTAATTCCGATGTTCTTTTGGGAACACAAACTAATAATTTAAGTGGCAATATTACTTTCGGCGGCACATTAGGGAACTTTCGAGATATTGCTTTACGCAATACGTATGTCGCTGCAGCATTACCGACCAATCTGACAAGTTTGACTGCGTTACGAAACTTAACGTTGCAATATGATATTGCATCAATTTCACTTCCAGCGCTAAGTTTAAATAGTACGGGTAACTTATCCGTGATAAGTGGCGGTAATGTAGCAACTACAGGTTTGATCCAAACTGCTGGCGGTAATGTTAATATGTCAACTACGGGTGCTGGTACAATAACTATCGGTTCGAGTGGTATTAAAACATCACTGAATGGTGTCAGCTCAGGTGGCTCGGTTACGCTGACGGCTGCCAATACAAATAATTTAAATCCGGTTATTATTGTTAATGGGATAATCAATACGCAAGGTGGCACGGGTGGCATATTATCGTCAGGTGGTGCTGTTCAAATTAATCAAGCGCCGGTTGTAGGTGCAGGTAATGTGGCATTAAATGGTAATAGCCGAAGTTTGATTCTTGGTGATTTGACATTTACAACAGCAACTACATTTTCAATAAATGCGGCAGATATCATAATCAATGGATTAATTACGAGTACGGGTATAGGTTCTAACTTATCCTTTTTCGCAGATACGGGCAACACGAATCAAGGTGGGGTACGTGTTACAAGCACTGGTGCGGTCAATAGCAGCGGTAACTTGACGCTGAGTGGTTCAAATCTTTTTGTTAATCCAGGGGTCAGTATTGAATTACAGCCTGGCAGTTGGCTGCAAGCAGCCGGCACTATTTCACTTCTTGGTAATGTCGGTAATTCTAATATTATCGTGAACGGAAATATTCAATCAACCGGTGTTAATCAAGCAGTTACCACGACTGCCGCAGGAAGCGGTATATTGCAATTAGGTGCAAATATAACAACGAATAATGGCGCTATCAATCTAAATAACGCCACAACCTTAACCAGCAATGCTAGTTTGAGTAGCAATGGTGGCACTATTAATATTCCTAATATTCTTACAAGTGTTGGCCATACGCTGACGCTGTCAGCAGGCAGTGGAACGGATATCAGCCTGGCTAATGCAAATAATCAATTGGGGACAGTCGACATTGGCAGTGGTAACAATGTGCAACTGACTACACTCAACGGTCTTGATTTAGGCGCATCTACTATCAGTGGAGATCTGAATATCACAGCGAACGGTAATATTACTCAAAGTGGTTCTTTAAATTTAAGTGGAGTAGGTAAGACGGCTATATTTTCAATCGGTTCGAATAATAATATTACCTTGATGAACGCTACTAACAATTTTACGAATCTGGCGATTTTGAGTGGCAATAATGTTACTTTGAATGACAATAATAGCTTGAATTTAG
Source organism: Gammaproteobacteria bacterium (assembly GCA_031291175.1). Lineage (GTDB taxonomy): Bacteria > Pseudomonadota > Gammaproteobacteria > DSM-16500 > DSM-16500 > UBA5158. The sequence goes on along the minus strand of JARLJO010000030.1, from coordinate 12,029 downwards.
CAACATCGACTCTGGCTGGTAATTTAGCCATTACGACCGCAGGTGCAATCACGCAAACAGGTGTGTTAACTGTCCCTGGCACAGCTAGCTTTAACGCAGGATCGAATGCAATCACGCTTTCGCAAAGTAATCTGCTTACAGGAGCTGTCAGTCTTACAAATGCAGGCAATAATAATATCGCATTGATCAATGCTACCGGATTGAATTTAGGAGCATCCAGTGTGGGAAGCGGAACATTAAGTCTGACGGGATTAGGTGTTTCCCAATCAGGTGCTATTACTCAGGCCGCCAGCGGCGGGGCTGTAACGATTAATGCTGGGGCAGGAATTATCAGCTTAAACAATACCAGTAATTATTTTACTGGTAGTGTGTCACTCAATAATACTGGCAATAATAATGTGAGCTTAACAAATAGTCTTGGTTTAGTGTTGGGGGGATCTAGTATTGGTTCGGGCGCATTATCTTTAACGTCAGGCGGGTCAATTAGTCAAACCGGTGCACTCATACAAGCTGCGAATGGAGGTAATATTACTTTCAATTTAACTTCACCAAATTCAGATGTTTTATTGGCATCTCAGCCAAATAACTTTAGTGGCTCCATTGCCTATTCAGGAAATTTGAGCAATGTACGCGATGTTGCAAGACGAAATATTAATTCAGATGCGGCAATAACCACTTCAGTTCTTTCGCTACTCACAAATTTACGTAATGTGACATATATTTTTGATAATGCAGGTATAGTATTTTCCACACCGTTTGCGTTACATAACGGTGGTAACTTAGTAGTGGACACAAGCGGTTCATTGAGTGGCGGAACTGGGGGCGCCATAACCCAAACTGAGGGAATCACTGTGCCTGGCACAGCAAGCTTTAATTCAGGGGCTAATGCTATTACGTTGACACAAAATAATAATTTCATGGGCGCTGTTACACTGACTAACACGGGTAACAATAACGTTGCGGTGACAAACAGTAGCGCGTTAAGTGTAGGCGCATCGAGTGTAGGTAGCGGCGCATTCACTTTAACCGGTTTAGGTATTTCACAATCTGGTGCTATCACACAAGCCGCTAACGCTCTTTCTTTTACAGTTAATGCGGGTGCAGGCATCATTAATTTATCTAATATGAATAACATACTTACTGCACCTATCTCGCTTAACAATGCGGGTAACAATAATGTGGCCCTAGTGAATAGTGTTCCATTAGTATTAAACACATCAATAGTAGGTATCGGTACACTTTCATTAACATCAGGTGGCGCGATCACACAAATAGGAGCAATCACTCAACCTTCTAATGCCGGTGCTATTACTGTCGCATCCACTGTCGCTGCTACCAATATTGATTTAAGCACGGCCGCAAATAATTTAAGCGGTGCAATGACCTTTTCTGGTACTTTAGGAAATATCCAAGATTTCAAATTACGCAATGTGAGTAGCGGCGCATTACTTCCAACTAATCTTTCAAGTTTGACTAATTTACGCAATCTAAGCCTCATTTTTGATAATGCAGGAATGATCTTCCCAACGCTAACTTTACAGTCAGGTGGGAGCCTTGCTGTTATATCGAGTGGGGATATTACTCAAACTGGAGTATTAACCGTACCAGGTACCGCAAATTTTGATGCTGGATCAAATAGGATCATCTTAACTCAAAATAATAATTTCACGGGAAATGTAACGCTTAACAATACAGGTAATAATGATGTTGCCATTACTAATAATGGTTTATTGAGTCTGGGTTCTGTGACTGTGGGCCGTGGTGCTTTGGCCTTAACTGGGATAGGTATTTCACAAATAGGTGCTATTACCCAGGCTGCGTCAGCAGGCGATGTTACAATTAGTGCCGGTGCAGGAATAATTAATTTGAGTAATAGCAGTAATAGTCTTGTCGGAAATGTTTTACTGAGTAACAGCGGGGCTAACGCTATTCAATTAACGAATAGTGGCGCATTATCTCTAGGAACATCCAATGTAGGAAGTGGAACGTTAGGATTAACAGCAGGTGGATCAATTAGTGAAGTGGGCTCTGTCACACAAGCTGTAAATGCAGGTATTATTACGTTAACTTTCCTTACGCCTTCTTCTGATTTTCTCTGGGCAAGTCAACCTAATAATTTAAGTGGTTTTCTTAATGTAGGTGGAACATTAGATAATCTTCGTGATGTTTCGATACGAAATATTGGTACAGGTAATGCGGCTATTCTTAACTTGCAGCAGCTTACTAGCTTACGCAATGTAACCGTGATTTTAGACAATGTAGGACTTTCTGTGCCGGCATTGACTTTGCATAATGGTGGCAATCTTGTTTTAGATACAAGTGGTTCTCTGAGTGGTGGCACGGGTGGGGCGATTACACAAACTGGTGTTTTAACTGTTCCTGGCACATCCAGTTTCAGTGCGGGATCCAATGCGATCACTTTGACACAAGATAATAATTTTGCTGGCAATGTCACGTTGACTAACAGCGGCAATAATAATGTTGCAGTAACTAATAATGGTTTATTAACTTTGGCTGCTTCTAATGTGGGCAGTGGCACATTAACCTTAACTAGCTTAGGTATTTCTCAAGCCGGTGTGATTGCTCAAGCTGTGAATGCTGGCGCTGCAATTATTAATGCAGGGGCTGGGGCCATTAATTTAAGTAATACAGGTAATGTATTTACAGGCCCGCTTTCACTCTATAACAGCGGTGCTAATAATGTGAGTCTATCAAATGTGAGTGCATTAATCTTAGGCGCTTCCTCTATTGGAACAGGCACGTTAACGATTGGAACCACTGGCGCAATTAGTGAAACAGGCGGGCTAACGCAAGCAGCTGGGGCTGGCAATGTAACAATTAATTCTAATGGCAACGCAATGAGTTTAACGCAAAATAATAATTTTACCGGTGCAGTGTCGTTATTTAATTACGGAACAAACAATGTAGCACTCACTAATAATAGTGCTTTAGTCTTGAATACGTCATCGATTGGCGCGGGTATTTTCACTGTTCTTTCGGGTGGTCCTATCACACAAATTGGGACGATAACGCAAGCTGCGAGTGCTGGTTCTGCTAGCTTTAATGCCAATTCAAATGCCATTGCCTTAACACAGAATAATATGTTTAGTGGTGCAGTCTCATTAAATAATAGCGGTGCTAATAATGTTGCGTTAACTAATGCAATGAGCTTAACACTAGGCACCTCATTTCTTGGCACGGGCGCATTGAATGTTATTGCTGCTGGGCCTCTCACACAAACTGGCGCTATCACCCAAACTATTGGTGCAGGGGCTGCTAATTTCAATGTTAACGCAAATTCCATTGCCTTAACACAAGCTAATATTTTCACAGGACCCGTCTCATTAAATAATACCGGTAATAATAATGTGGCACTGACTAATAACGGTTTATTAACGTTGGGAGCATCGACAGTCGGTAGCGGTACAATGAATTTAACAAGCATTGGTATTACGCAAACTGGCTCACTAATGCAGGCAGTCAATGCGGGCGCAGTAAATATTAATGCCGGATCAGGCGTGATTAATTTAACAAATAATAGTAATTATTTTACGGGGAGTGTTTTATTAAATAATAGTGGTTCGAATAATATTGCATTAACGAATAATGCTCCGTTAACGCTAGGCACATCACTGCTTGGGACAGGAACATTGGCTATTACTACGAATGGAACGCTTAGTGAGTCAGGTGCAATTACACAATCTGCAAGTGCTGGCACGATTACACTGGCAAGCAATCTAGCTAGTTCAGATATCTTGCTGGACACACAGGCTAACTATTTAACAGGTGCGCTCAGTTTTGGTGGGAACTTAAATAATATCCGTGATGTCGCATTGCAAAATATCTTTAGTAGCGCGACCTTGCCTACCAACTTAGCCTCATTAGCTAATTTACGTAATCTAACCGCCATTTTTTATAACACCGGGATAACGTTGCCAGCCATAACATTAAGTGGCAACTTAACTATTACAGCGGGTAACTCTATCTTGCAAAATGGCGCATTGACAGTGGCAGGAGTTCCTACGTTCACCGTGTCTACGCCGAGTTATATTGCAGATATTTTGTTAGCCAGTTCGGCAAATAACTTTAGCATCACGCCTGTGATTACTTCGAATGGTAATGTGCGTGATTTAGCATTACGTAATATTGCGGCTAATGCTGTAGTGCCAACGCTGCCAAGTGGTTTACGTAATCTTACACTTGTTTTTGATAATGCAGGCATCACATTGCCTTCTACGACACTAAGTGGAAACTTAGTCGCAACCGCAAACGGCGCTATTGGTCAAAGCGGTGCATTAAATGTAAATAATACGGGGGCGATCACCACATTAAGTGCGGGCGTTGGTAATAATATTTCATTAACCAATGCAAGCAACTTGTTTTCGACAGTGATCATTAATAGCGGTAATAATATTAACTTGGTGGATGCAAGTAGCATCAACTTGGGAACATCAATTGTTTCTGGCTCTTTTACAGTTAATGCGAATGGTCCAATTAGCCAAAGTGGTGGATTAAGTGTAATTGGTTCTTCTAGTTTTACCGCAGGCGCTGCTAATAACATTACCTTGACCTCTGCCAGCAATGATTTTTCAACTGTGGCTATCGGTAGTGCTAATAATGTTAGTTTAACTGATATTAACAGCCTCGACTTAGGTGTCTTAAACATATCTGGCAATCTTGCCGTGAACACACAAGGTGCAGTCACTCAAAGCGGTGCGCTAACAATCAATGGCGCGGGCAAAACAACGACTATTTCAGCGAATGCTGGCGATATTACGTTGACTAATGTGAATAATGCTTTCACTAATTTTGCAGTGACTAGCGGTAATAATGTCAGTGTCACCGACAGCAATGCCATTAACTTAGCTGCTTCGACAATTTCAGGTAATTTCAATCTCACTACTAGTGGCGCAATAACGCAAAACAGTGCTCTTATTATGAATGGTATAGGCAAAATAGTTACATTAAATGCAGGCAATGCGGGAGATATTAACCTGAATGCTGTCCTCAATAATTTGGGTACTATCGCTATTACTAACGCGCGTGCGGTGTCTTTGCAAAACGCAAATGACTTGACTTTGGCTTCTGTTATTAGCCAAAGCTTTGCTGCAACAGTTGGAGGGAATTTAACAACATCTGGCCTTATTAAGACAGCCGGAGGTAACGTCAACCTGGCTACGACAGGCGCTGGCACAATTACTATTGGCGCAAGTGGTATTGATACCTCTACAAATCAGATTAGTTCTGGCGGGTCTATTTCTATTACCGCAGCAAATACAGGAGCATTAACAACCCCTATTACAATCAATGGTGTGCTAGATACAAGAGGTGGCTCGGGTGGAATATTAACGTTGGGTGGAGGTACAGAACTTAATCAAACGCCAATTTTAGGTGCAGGAAATATTAACCTGGATGGCAGTAGTCATAGTCAATTCTTTGGAAATTTAGCTTTTACTACTGCACAAACGATTGCCATATCCAACGCCGATCTCATTATCAATGGACCTATTAGTAGTACAGGCATTGGTTCAAATCTAACATTTATTTCAGATGTACTTAATAATGGATTGGGTGGCATACGTGTAACCAGTACTGGTTCTGTTGATAGTAGTGGTACGCTTTCATTAAGCGCTTCGAATCTTTATGTTAATCCAGGTACCAGTATTGAGTTACAACCCGGTAGTTCACTTATTGCCGCAGGCGCAATCTCTTTGTTAGGTAATGTCGGAAATTCTAATATTCTTGTTAATGGCACAATCCAGGCAACTGGAGCAAATCAAGCGATTACGATTACGCCAGCTGGAGTAGGCGCTATTCAATTAGGGGCAAACCTTAGTACGAATGCTGGCGGCATCAACTTAACGAACAATACTCAACTCATTAATAATGTCACTTTAACAACTAATGGAGGAACCATTACAGCAGGACAAATCAATGGTGTAGGTGAAACGTTAACATTAGGCTTGGGCAGTGGCACTGACCTAAGTCTCACTAATGCAAACAATGATATCGGCACGATTGCTATTACGAGTGGACATAATATTCAATTGGTTAATCTGAATAATATCGATTTAGGCGCATCTACCATTAGCGGTAATTTGAATGTGTCTTCCGGCGCTAATATTACTAATAGTGGCGCATTACAAGTGGCAGGAACTTCTACTTTCCTCTCAAGTGGCAACGGTGATATTACACTCAATCAACTAGCCAACAATTTTAATACTGTTGCTATTACAAACGCTGGCAATGTGAGCTTGCAAGACATCAATGCAATTGATTTGGGTCCAATAAATATCTTAGGCAATTTAAATGTCGTAGCGAATGGGGCTATCACCCAAAATACTGGATCAATTATTTTAAATGGTGCTAATGCTACAGCTACGTTTGCAGCTGGAATGTCTAATGATATTAGTCTGAATAATGCTACAAATAATTTCAAAACAGTAGCCATTACGAATGCCAATAACGTGATTTTGCAAAATTCAACAGCATTGAATTTAGGAACAGTAAATCTTGCTGGAAATTTAAATATTACGACTAATGGTGATATTACACAAAGCGGAATATTAAATATGAATAACTCAAATAAAACCGCCACCTTTGCAGCAGGTATTAGTCATGATATTAATTTGAATAATTCAGCTAATAATTTTGATAATGTGTTGATTGCTAGTGGTAACAATGTCACCTTGCAAAATGCAAATGCGATTAACTTTAATACATCCACCGTTAGTGGCAATTTAGCAGTATCAGCCATTGGTGCAATCACTGAAACCGGACCGTTAACCGTTGTAGGAACTTCAAGTTTTAGTGCAAATAGCGCACCCATTAACTTAACTCAAAATAATCAATTTACCGGTTCTGTATTATTATCGAATGCAGGCAATAATAATGTCGCTGTAACAAATATTGGTTTATTAACAATAGGACCAATGACTTCTTCCTTAGGCAGTGGAACATTAACTTTAACTAGCACTGGAGTGGTTCAATCAGGTGCCATCACCCAAGCTGCAAATGCAGGAGCAGTGACGATTAATGCAGGTGCTGGCGTTATTAACTTTGGAGAGAGTGGTAATCGCTTCACAGGTCCCGTCTTGTTAAATAATAGCGGGGTGAATGATGTTCTATTAACAAATAGTATAGCGTTAAGCATAGGCGCATCAAACGTCGGGGCGGGTGCGTTGGCATTGACTGCTGGCGGCTCCATCAGTGAAACAGGTGCTATTGTGCAGGCTGCAAATGCAGGTACTGTGACTTTGTCTGTTACATCACCTTTGTCAGATATTCTGTTAGCTTCACAACCAAATAATTTTACTGGTGCTGTTGTCTATGGCGGAACGCTAAGTAATATTCGCGATATTGGTAGACGTAATATAGAGATCAATGCTGGCTTAACGCCAACTAATATAGATTTACTGGTTAATTTACGTAACCTCACTCTCATTCTTGATAACGCGAGCATTTATGCTCCAGCATTCACATTGCATAATGGCGGCAGTTTATATGTAGATACCAGCGGCGCGTTAAGCGGTGGCACTGGCGGTAGCATCATCCAAACAGGACTGGCCACGATTCCCGGCACGGTGACTCTGATAGCAGGTAATCATAGCATTATTGCAGATCAAAATAATAATGTCGGTGGCGAAGTGTTCCTCAGTAATAGCGGAAACAATAATGTTATTTTCACTAATAATGCCGCGTTAAATATTGGCTCTGCTAATGTGGGTAGTGGTACTTTGACTTTAACAGGTATAGGTGTTTCGCAAACTGGTGCAATTACGCAAGAAGCAAATGCGGGTAATGTTCTTGTTAATGCGGGTGCTGGGGCCATTAATTTAGTAAATAGTGGTAACCTTTTAACGGGGGCTGTGTCACTCAATAACAGCGGCATCAACAATGTGGGCTTAACGAATAGCGCGGCTTTAGTATTGGGTGCATCAAACATAGGGTCAGGTGCATCGTCTTTCACTGCGGGTGATACCATTAGTGAGACTGGCGCACTCATACAGGCAGCAAATGCAGGCGCTTTGACATTGTCGGTCACTGCACCTTTATCGGATATTCTATTTTCTTCGCAACCAAACGACATTAATGGTGGTGTATTTTTTGGTGGAGATTTAAGTAATATTCGCGATCTAGCAAGTCGAAATGTTAATTCAAATCCTGGAACAGTCGGCACGGATTTAGCATTGCTGATTAATTTACGTAATGTAACAGTTATATTGGATAACGCAAATTTTTATACTAAAGCTGTTACATTGCATAATGGTGGCAATCTATTGGTTGACACGAGTGGCTCTCTCAGTGGAGGAACAGGTGGTAATATTATTCAATTAGGTGCGGTGACCGTCCCTGGAACTATGACGCTTAATGCTGGCACGCATACGATTTTAGCTAACCAAAATAATAACGTGACAGGAGATGTCTTTCTAACCAATAGCGGGAATAATAATGTTACCTTTACAAATACTGGCGAGTTACATATAGGAGCATCCAGTGTTGGTAGTGGTATCTTAACTTTAAATGGTTTGGGTATTTCAGAAGATGGTGCCATAACACAAGAAGCGAATGCGGTATCTACGGTGATAAATGCTGGAGCTGCAGCCATTAATCTAACTAACGCGGGTAATAATTTTACTGGGCCAGTTTCTCTTTTTAATAGTGGCATTAATAATGTGACATTAGTTAACGCTAACGCTCTAGCGTTAGGGGTATCAACAGTAGGTACTGGTACTCTGTCACTAACCTCCGGTGGTGCAATCACACAAACAGGAGCAATTACCCAACCTTCCAATGCAGGTGCTATTACTGTCGCATCCACTGTCGCTGCTACCAATATTGATTTAAGCACGGCGGCAAATAATTTAAGCGGTGCAGTGAGCTTTTCTGGTGTTTTAGGAAATATCCAGGATTTCAAATTACGTAATGTGAGTAGCGGCGCATTACTTCCAACTAATCTTACAAGTTTGACTAATTTACGTAACCTAAGCCTCATTTTTGACAATGCAGGAATTGCTTTCCCAGCGCTGACTTTACAGTCTGGTGGTAGCCTTGCCGTTATATCGGGTGGGAATATTACTCAAACTGGCATCTTAACCGTGCCAGGCACTGCAAATTTTGATGCCGGATCAAATAGAATTATCTTAACTCAAGATAATAATTTCACTGGGAATGTAACACTTAGCAATAGTGGTAATAATGATGTTGCCATCACTAATAATGGCTTATTGAGTCTAGGCTCTGTCAGTGTTGGCAGCGGTGCTTTGACCTTAACCGGTATAGGTATTTCACAAACGGGTGCTATTACCCAAGCTGCGGCAGCGGGCGACGTTACGATTAATGCGGGTGCAGGGATGATTAATTTGGGTAATAGCAGTAATAGTTTTACAGGCGCAATTGCATTGAATAATAGTGGCGCGAATGATATTCAATTTACCAATACGCTGCCGATTGTACTTCGTGCTTCTAATATCGGTAGTGGTGCATTAGGGCTGACAGCAGGTGGTAACATTAGTCAAACCGGTGCTCTGGTGCAAGCAGCCAATGCGGGTATCTCTACCTATACATTTACCTCCTCCAATTCAGATCTTTTGCTAGGCACCCAGCCCAACATTTTTACTGGAGATTTCAATATTGGCGGTGATTTAGGCAATTTGCGAGATATTTCTGTATGGAATGCTGGAACGGGTAATACCCCAGTTATTAACTTACTCTTGCTGACCAATTTACGTAATCTCACGCTGACTTTCGATAATGTTGGACTTTCTTTCCCTGCGCTGACTTTGCATAACGGCGGCAATTTGACAGTGAATACAAGCGGGTCAGGCAGTGGTGGAGTAGGTGGGCAAATTACTGAAACAGGGATACTCACTATTCCTGGTACGGCTTACTTTAATGCAGGATCGAATGCAATTACGTTAACGCAAAATAATAATTTTAGCGGCAATGTGACGCTTATTAATGCTGGCAATAATAATGTTGCAGTCACTAATAATGACTTATTAACTTTGGCTGCTTCTAATGTAGGTAGTGGCACATTGACCTTAACTGGCTTAGGTATTTCTCAAGTCGGTGGTATTACACAAGCAGCTAGTGCTGGCACTGCAATTTTTAATGCGGGAGCGGCTGCCATTAATTTAAGTAACGCGAGCAATAATTTTACTGGACCGGTGTCTCTTTATAACAGCGGTAATAACAATGTTATTTTAATCAATAACGGTAATTTAGCATTGAATACCTCAACTGTCGGTTCTGGAACGCTATCGCTAACTGCGGGTGGTACGCTGAGTGAAGAGGGTGGAATCACACAAGCTGCCAATGCAGGGGCAATTACCTTGATAAATTCTGATGGCAGTTCAAATATGTTGTTTGATCAAGCAAATAATCTGAATGGGCTCTTAAGCTTTGGTGGAAATGTAGATTTTATCCATAATGTCAGTTTGCGTAATGTAAATGCAGGAGCTACATTACCTACGAATCTCTCAGCATTATCTGCTTTAACTAATCTAACAATTGTCTTTGATAATGCCAGCATCATTCTTCCAGCTTTAACGTTGCATTCTGGAGGCAATCTTAATGTTGATGCGAGCGGCATACTTAGTGGTGGTACTGGCGGCAGCATTACTCAGGCCGGCGCTATTAGCGTACCAGGTAGTGCAAGCTTCAGCGCGGGCGCAAATGCAATTGATCTTACGACAAATGGTAGCAGCAACATTTTTAATGGTGCAGTTACGCTTTCAAATATTGGTGCAAATGATGTTAGCTTAACAACGAGTGGAGCATTGCAACTAGCTACATCAAGCATAGGTCGTAACTTAACTTCGATCGCTGGTGGTACTATCACCCTAAACGGACAAATCACATCAGGTAATTCTATCGTTTTATCTGGAAGTAGTTTTGTGAATAATGCCGGATCTTCAGTTCTTAATCCGGGCACGGGAAATTTTCTTGTATGGTCAGCTAATCCTGCTAACGATTACCGTGGCGGTATTGTTTATAATTTCAAACAATATAATGCAATTTATGGTGTAACGCCAGTACAAGGAACAGGAAATGGTTTTCTTTACACGATAGCGCCAATTATAACGCCATTACTTGTAGGTGATTTATCTAAGAGTTATACCGGAACAACAGATGCTACGTTATCCCCTAGTAATTATGCCTCTTCTGGTAATATTGATGGAGACATCATTACACTCAACAATCCGGCTAGTGGAACCTATGCCTCCAGTGATGTTGGAACAAATATTAATATTTCCGTTTCAGGCATCTCTATTATTAGCGCGACCAATGGGAGTGCTATCGTTTATGGATATCAAATCATACCTACAGCAAATGCAGCAGGCCAAATCACACCAGCGTCTTTAACAATTACTGCCAATGATATAAGCAAAACTTACGGCCAAACGGTAACGTTTACTGGTAGTGAATTTACACCAACAGGCTTGCAAAACAGTGAAACCATCGGTAGCGTTAACTTAACGAGCGCAGGCGCGATTAGTACGGCAAATGTTGGCAGCAGTCCTTATAGCATCGTGGCATCACTGGCAACCGGTGGGACATTTAATCCAGCGAATTACAGCATCAGTTATACGGATGGTGCACTGACCGTTAATCCCGCGAGCTTAACGGTTGCGGCTAATAATGCGAGTAAAACCTACGGCCAAACGGTGACGTTTAGTGGTGGTGAATTTACACCAACGGGCTTACAAAACAATGAAACCATCGGTAGCGTTAGCTTAGCTAGCGCGGGCGCGATTAACACGGCCAATGTCGGCAGTAGTCCTTATAGCATCGTGGCATCATTGGCAACGGGTGGGACATTTAATCCAGCGAATTACAGCATCAGTTATACGGATGGCGCACTGACTGTCAATCCTGCGAGCTTAACGGTCGCAGCTAATAATGCGAATAAAACTTACGGCCAAACGGTGACGTTTAGCGGTAGTGAATTTACACCCACTGGCTTACAAAACAATGAAACCATCGGTAGCGTTAACTTAACCAGCGCAGGCGCGATTAATACTGCG
>JARLJO010000029.1 GCA_031291175.1 Gammaproteobacteria bacterium | reverse complement strand
GACGTATTCTTTGCGTTTCTTCACCGCGCCATCCACGATGTCGATGAGACAGTTGGTGGTCATCGCCTCTTTCAGTGGCATCAATCGTTGCGGTTTCTTCACACGCTTGGTGAGAATGAGGTTAATGTGCTGGACGATGGCAAGCGATTTACTCAGCTTTACCATGTAGTTGTTGAAGAAACCGGTCAAGGCGCCGACCGTTCGTCGCTCGTACTTCTTCAGGAATTCTTTGTTTGCGATCGGTTCTTCTGGACTCGTCTCATCCGTTTCGCTCTCCAGGTTGCCGTATTCATCCAGCGTCTGCTTGGTGATAGTAACGGAAAACGCAACTGTGTAGTCGTCGAAATTCACACCATCGATCGCATTTTGGACACTATCGCGTGTCACAGTCGGCGGATCGGTTGGCTCGACTTTGATTTGCATTTCGATGCGATTGCGTTTGTGATTTTTCACCTCATTCATGAGATTTTTCATGCTCACCTTAGTCTTCCTCACTTGAAAGATTTTGGCCTTCTCCTGGTTGAAGAAGTCGACGAGCGCGTTGTACCTTTTCTCCTGCTCGTACTCCTGCGCGAGCGCCTTCCAATCGGCATTCTTCGGAATGGGCGCGTTCAATTCTTTAGCTAGCTTAATGGCCTTCGCTTTTGACATGGTATGTTAACATGCATATCTTTTCTTCTTTAACTAATTAATTTATTGTTTTGGCCAAACACAAAAAATGACTTCTTTTTACTGAATAACTGCAGTTGCGGCCTCGTGCTTCACCATTTGAGCAACTCGATTGGCAATGTCATTCATCATCTCATCACTGAGCTTACTGGCCTGCTCGATATTTTTCTCCTCGGTCTTCCAGCACCCAAACATGGAGTGCTTGATGCTGCACGAGAAAATGCCCGCGCTAAGCGTGCTTTCGTCTGTATTGCATGAGCATGCGCTGCCCATTTGTGTATATGTGTTGCAACAAAACACTCGCGTTTTTTAATTCCTCGCTTGCGTGCTTTGGCATCCGTCCGGTCAGCAGTTTTGCTAACCCAAAATAGGCCTCGATCTGCTTGCTTTGGCATCCGTCTGGTATCTTCGGTAAGTGACCCATTGGCCTCCATCTGCTGAGTCTTCATCAAGCACTCGTCCTAATGTATACGACGGTGGTGTGGTTGAG
>JARLJO010000028.1 GCA_031291175.1 Gammaproteobacteria bacterium | reverse complement strand
TGCGAATTCTTCGAGGTTTTGCGCGGCTTGCCGACCAGCGCTTCCAATTCCGAAATCCGCGCGGCCATCCGCTCTATCATCTCATACTGCGCAAGCAGAAGATCGTTCTTCTCGGCCTCGGTCAGGACATGAAGTGGGGGCCGTGCCATCTGCAGTTTGAATCAAATCTCGATTCCCAGCGCAAGCCCTTTTTGCCAACCCGGTGAGCAGTTACATCGAAATGGCTGCGCAAGTCCGCGCAAAAGTCGCGGCGGGTGAATATGCCAGTGAAAGCGAAGTGATCCGTGACGGCCTGCGCGCCCTGCAAGCGCGGGAGAAAGCCGTCGAATCATGGCTGCGCAACGAAATCGCACCTGTCTACGATGCGCTCAAATCTGACCCTGCTCGTGGTCGGTCGATCAACGATGTGAAGGCAACGCTGGCTGCCGAACACGACAACGCCATCAAAACACGCTGACCGATGCCCCGTCGGGTCGTGTTTGCACCAGAGGCGGAAGCCCAACTGGTAGCCCTGTATCGTTACATCACGCAGGAAGCCTCAGCGGACATCGCCGAACGCTTCACGACAGCGATCATCGAACACTGCGAGGGGCTTGCGCCGTTTCCGCATCGCGGCACACCGCGCGATGACATTCGCCCCGGCCTGCGAACCATTCCTTTTCGCCGCCGCGCGACCATCGCCTATGCAGTCGATGGCGATCAGGTTGCGATATTGGGTATGTATTGTGGGGGGCAGAACTTCACTGCGGAATGGGCTGGCGACGACCAGCAGCACTAATCCCAACGCAAGCCCTGACCGCCTTTCATAGCCGACGTTCACGGGGCCTGATCGACGCGTCGGAACCGGCCATAGGTTCAGGTGACTTCGGCGAGCTTAAAGAGAAGGATGTCCGCCTCGCGCCCGGCAACCGAGGTGGTTACGATGGGCGCTGTCGCGCATATTGTCATCCTCTCTGTTGGCTCGGCGATCACCCATGGCAAGCTGGTATGGTCTGTACTGGGCTATAATAAGGTATGTCCGCTTCGAGAAATTAATGCAATAATAACTTAAATATATATTTATCGTTGCCTAAATATAAAATCGATTTATTTTTTACTGAAATATGATCCTTCCTCAAGTTTTTTGAGTACACCGGCAATTGTTTTTGAGGTAGGATTTTTCTTGTTCAACTTCCTCTTGGCTTGGATGGCTGCGACAATGCGCTTAAGTGCTGAGCGATCAGCATTTGTATTTACATCCTGCCTAAATTGATTCATTGCTTCGTTAAGCATGTACTTAAGATAAAGCGCTCTCTTTTCGATTTTGTTGATAACGTTGCGCGCATCAATCTCCCAATTATCAGGCTTTGATCTTATTAAAAGGCTAAACAATACGAATTCTGAAAATCCAGACGGCTCAAGTGTGCGCAGCATGTGCTTGTAGACTTGACCAAGCTTCTTAGAGCCCATCTCAGCCACAGCCCTATCGGTTACCGCGTGCGGAATGGCATTTGCAATTACACCAGCCTTCCGGTTTAAGTCAAAATCATCCCTATCATCAAAATTAATATTATTAAAAAATGCTATGCTGTTCCAAACAAAATATTTACGAGTTGCGATAATTGGGGAAAACAAAAATCCAATCTGCATAACGGTTTGGTAAGAATCGAGAATTGCCTGTACAGCCCTGATCTTTAAACTTCCCTCAAGATCCGAGGACTCTCTTAGTGCATCGTTTAAAACATGCTGATTGAATGAAATGCTTGCTTCCTTCATGTTAAATTCATGCACTATAACTGTTTGATTTTCGGTCCTTTGCTCTGCGAGAATAGATCTTTTTACTTTATCTACCTCGGCATCGCTCGCGGGGCCATTGGCAAGTCGCTCGGCTACAGGACGCCAAACTTTCTCTTCTTCGCCTTCGGTTAGCGCCCACTCAAGGCTCGCGTAGGGGTCCATTCGACCTGTTTTATATGTCTCAGCAAAGTCGGCGACCGACTTCTCAAGCTGCTCAACAAGTGCTGTGACAAGGTAAGTGTTATCTTTCGACGTCCCTGCCAATGCCTCAACAAGACTTTCGACGGCAAGGTGCTTGCCTTGGTCCACGAAATTGGGAATAAGATCAGGCCTCTCCCCCACATATTTGCCAAGCAAATAGCTATAAAATAATTTATATTTAAATGAATAAATTCCATCTATGGGGATTATTAGTCTAATTTCCACCAGATCCTTTATTAACTCTTCCTTGTCAAAGGTAAATAAAGACCTCTCCATCTCTTTTTCGCAAAAGTAATCCCACTCTTTTTTGGAAAACTTAGCTTTAGATTGGTCAAAAAGAAAATGCACAAATTTCGAAAGAAGTTCAATTTTGTTATCAACGTTAAATGCGTCTCTATAGGCGTCGCTTGGTCGCTGAATTCGATCTCGAATATATTTATCCATAATTTGCAAGCGATTCAGTGCAACAAAACTACCTTCACGGTATATAACGGAAATATACATTATTACATTTGAAGGTGTGAGGGGGATGCAAAGAGCAAGCAAGTCTGTATATGTCTTTTCGACTGCCGCAGCGACCATGTCTGAATCAAAAGTATCGTACAGCTGATTGGCAAGGGCGCGAATATCTTCGCGCTGTAATTGCGCCAGCACCAGTGGCTCGAATGGAATGGGGAGACCAAGGTCGGCCAAGTCACTGCCATTTTGGCTGTTGCGCCTAGATAGCAGAACATAGTGATCAAAAGCGCCCAGGCCGATAATTTCTTTCAGGAGTCGTTCATGGTCACTCAAGTTGACGTTGTCGAGAATAAGCAATCGATCAATCGAGCTTTCACGACGCTTAAATGCGTCCATATTTGAAAGCTTCGCTTTGTAATCAGGTAAATCTCTCGCGTCGAGCATAACCGCATCGTTTCCCGCGAGAATGGTCTCATACACAAGTCTTCTACCAAGGGTTGAGGCCCCGAGTTCATATCCAGATAAAACAATAAAATTTTTTGACGAATTAACTAAATCATTAATAAAATATTTTTGAGATTCATCGTAATTTAATTCATTTAAGCGAATGTCGCTCGGTCTATATAATCTAGGGTCAACGTATAAAGTGACACCGTTTTGACCTACCAGCAACGATTTCTCGAAATCTCCCTTGGCCGAGACTGCAGGCGAAGACGATTCAATGCCTCTCCCCTCGCTAAGAGCAACTGTTGTTTTGGTGGAGCGCCCCTCCGTCGGATCTGACGTTATGGAGGCGAGATATTCCAGAATTTTACCCAACTCCGAGTGATCCTCTCGGCCATCAGGATTCTCTAGAATGCTGTAAAATATCGGCGTTAAACGATACTTTTTCGCATAAAATTTCCGTTCAATCATTGATATGGCGGCTTCACCTGATTTACCAATGATTGCGTAATGAGAGTTACCCGCTGAATGATTTCTCAGTACAGTCTCCACAACGCGAGTTAAAAATGGATCGCTAAAGCCAAATCCTATAGCAAGTATACTGCGCGATCTCCACAGTTCTGAAATAAAATCGACATTTTTTTGTATGCCGTAAAATTTATTGTAGTCATCGGCTGTGAAAATCATTCTGTCAGGTGCGGAAACATTGCCATGCCAGTGAATGATTGGAAATTGAGAACTTTTCTTGTGAGCGCCTTGCTGCCAACGAGCAAGCTCGTAGCTGTCATCATTTCTAATAATCGATGGCATAAGGCCTTTTATTTTAACGTAGGCCGTCGAAATTCCTTCATCAAAGTTAAGTGTAAAAACAGATTCAAAAGGTAATCTTACAACTGATTCGTGAGCTTCGGTGGAGGACTGACTTAAATGGAATACCTCCGACAACCTAGATCGAAACCTCGGTTTTGTAAACAACTCCTCCAAAGTGCATGCAAGTTCGAGAGGGTCATTTATAACTTGCCTTCGAAGATACTCTTCATCAGAATTTGAAATAAACCCTTCGGAAATTCCGGATCCTATTAATTCATGTAGAAATGAATGCCATGTTGGTGCTAGTGGTACACTTACGCCAGCCCCAGCGAAAGCGACCATATCTCCTTTTTTAAGAGTGTCTGCTAGTTCGTTTAAAGCAGCAGTATTACCACTAAACCTCGACTCGTTGGCTAGATCAAAGGCTGCACAAACCACAAACGACTCCCTATGTCTGGCTATAAGGTTATGAGCACTCCGGCTGCCGCACAAGTGCTAACCCATCATAACCGGCAACAGGCCAGTTTGAGGCGTTGCACGAAGGGCAGATTGGACCGATCACAGGATCAGAGGTGCCGTTCCGAAATGTCCTCAATCTCGATCGTCATGCGGTGTGTTGGAATGGCTCGTTACAGGTTGAAGGTCATTCACGCCGTCTGCAATCGTGCTCGTGCTCGTGCTCGTGCTCGTGCTCGTGGTCTTGTCGAGGCGCGGTCGGACAATGCTCAACGATGGAAATCGCCGGGCATTGTCCGCCGGTTTGCGCGCTAACGCTGGAACAATCGAAAAATCAGGCGCCTGCGCGGATGGCGTGATTGAGGGCCAGCGCGGCCAGGGGCTGGACTCGTTCGGACATGGCCTTGGCATGGGCGGACGAGGCGGTGCCGTCGATGACGCGTTTCTTGATCCCCTGGATGATCGAGGCGAGGCGGAAGAAGTTGTAGGCGAGATACCAGTCGATCTGGGTCAGGCCGTCGCGCCCGGTGCTGGCGCAATAGCGTTCGACGACGTCTTCCAGCTCGGGAATGCCCAG
>JARLJO010000027.1 GCA_031291175.1 Gammaproteobacteria bacterium | reverse complement strand
GGTGGTCGACATGGTGATACCTCGCAATGACGCATAAATGAAAACTCCACACATTCTACCTTTTTTGGTATAATACGGCAAAATATAATCTCATGGAGATATGACAATGGACCAAACGCTAAATCGTTACATGTGTTTACTTTGTGGCTTTATTTACAATGAAGCAGAAGGCTGGCCTGAAGACGGCATCAATCCTGGCACCCGCTGGGAAGACGTCCCCATGACCTGGCGTTGCCCAGATTGTGGCGGCATCAAAGACGACTTCGAAATGGTTCAGATCTGACCCGACCCGATAAACCCTAACGGAGTGATCCTCAACCCCCTTTGAAGCTATCCTATGCACACATCTTTGTGATATAAATCATCATGTTAAATTTTACGTATGTTTGAACAAGGATGTTTATGATGACTGTCTTAAGAAGTAACGAGGATGTGACTGATTTTCTCATTGGAAAATTCGATGATTTGCGATTAAGGGCAACCGGAGGGTTATTATTTAAACGCATTTGCCATAAAATAACGACATGCGTCAAAAACCTAGGAGAGACAAGGGCTATGCAAGTTGCATTTGAAAGATTTTTACATAATCCCAGAACTTCAGCTGCTGAAATTGCAAAATCATTGTGTGAACAAACGAACCAGCGATGTATTGGTAGAGCGCATGTTTTAGCCATCGGCGACACTGTCGAAAATACTTTTCCAGGCCACAAAATCAAAAAAGATAAATTTGGAACAGGAAGCCATAGTAATATCAAGTGCTTTTTTGGTCACCCAGTTGTAATTGTGGATGCGCAAAGCAAGGACATGCTTGGGCTCGGAAGCATTGAAACATGGACAAGAACTAAGGAGCCACTTGCCAAAAATAAACCGCGTCCAATTGAAGAAAAAGAATCGATGAAGTGGCTCACTGCTGCAGCCAACACTGCTAAATACATTACCAATCCTGACAAGATCACCATGGTTTACGACAGAGAAGGTGATATTTATGAATTATTCGACAGACGACCTAGCGGTAAAATTGAACTCTTGGTGCGGTCAGATCACGACAGAAAAATCCAAGAAAAGGGGATGTTTTTGTCTGAATACCTGAGAGAAATAAGCGTTGCAAAACAATACGATATCGAGCTTCCTCCGATAACGGGAAAGCGTACAGCAAGAACTGCAACGATGGTCCTTAAATTTACAACAATCACGATGCTAAAGCCCGGGCATCTTACAAAATATCAGAATAAAGCAATTGAGGTTACATGCGTTGAGGCGACAGAAATCAGTGTGCCACCAAACGGCGAAGCACCAATATATTGGCGGATATTAACCACACACGATGTTATGAATGCTGAAGAGGCTATGAAAATAGTTACCTGGTACACGTGGCGCTGGAGCATCGAACAAATATTCAGGACAAATAAAACAAAGGGCCTGGATATTGAAAGCAGTCAAATTGAGGAGCCTGCAGCGCTATTTAAATTATTTGTTTTAAGTCTTGCAGCAGCAGTAAAAGTTATGTCTCTTGTTCATGCAAGAGATGGTTTAACTAAGAGACCGGCTTCAGATATTTTTAGCGAGACAGAGATAAAAGTTCTTGAGCGGGCGAGAGTAAAAGTGGAAGGAAAAACAGTAAAGCAGCAAAATCCATTTTCATTACACAGTCTTAGCTGGGCTGCATGGATTATAGCAAGGCTTGGCGGCTGGATGGGATACCAAAAGGCAAGCCCCCCGGGGCCAATTACGATGTATAGAGGGCTGCAGGTTTTAGACAAGTATATGGATGCTTGGGCACTATTCAATGCCGAGGCAGAAAGCATTGAAATTATCGAGACAAGTTACTCGACCGCCCCAAAAGATGTGTGCATAGGATAGCTTTAAAAAGGGGGCAGAGCCGTACTCGGCGAGGGGGTTTTAAAGTCTTTGAATTCAGGATGGAATTTTACTATTATGCAGTCAGATTATTATTTTTTTGATGCATCTAAAACAAGTTGAGAGAGGGGTAAAATGGCGCCGATATTATTTATACGATCAATAAGGTAATTCCAAAAGCCGACTTTTAATTTCATCGCAGTTTTTTTAAGGCTGGCAAACGTATCTCTACATTTTCGGCCATCATCGCTGCGCGTTGAGCCGCTAATTTTTCGTCGCTTTACATACTCTCGAATATCGCTTTCGCTTTGATTGTTGTGCAGCGGTATCTCAGGGCGCTCTAAAACAAGAAGAAGCTCCTCTTTGTTACTGCAAAACTTCTTCAAGCGAATATTTAGTCTGTGAAAGCTCGTTTTCGTGTCGCAGAATTTATCAAAGCGCCCTGTGATTTCAATTTTAGCTCTTTCGTTAGGCCCTGTTTTATAGGTTAGCAATGAGTCGTAAATTTCCCATATTTCATTGCGAGCCCAATCGATCTCTTTCTGTTGTTGCTCGTTTATTGCAATTAACGACTTGACGGCGCGCTCAGCATGAATCCAGCATAGTGCATGGAGGAATATGTTAAATTGTCCTGCGTCGTCGCTCAAAATGACCGTGCTCTTATCAAATCCATGCTCTAAAACACTTCCAATAAGCGCAGCTTCTGTCACTAAACGGCGATAATGCTTATTTAAAATCCCAAGATCTGAAATGTGCTTGTCCCAAGAGGATTTATCGGAAAATATTTTTTCCGTTCTGATTAATAGCTTTTCACGGATCCATGGGGCGACTCTGTATCGCGCCATGTATTCAAATGATTCATCAGTCAATTTATAATCATTTTCTCCCGCACGTAATAGCTCAAGAAAATTAATCCTGCTCTTGCTTCCAGTGCTTGCGAACCAGCTAAACAAGGCATTCCCAACGAATGTGCAATAGCCATTTATCCCTTTGTGTCGTGCTCCGGTATCGTCGACTTGAATATAGTTTGCTACTGACAGTCCTGCTTTCAAAACCTCAGACTTTTCTTCATGAAATTTCTCATTGCCTTCTGTTAAGATCCGGTTCAATTGACCCGCTGATATATCAATGTTCCATTCCAATAATTGAGCGCGAAGCAGTGGCTGAGTTACGCACTGATGGTGGTGCTGGTAAATAACATAAGCCCTTAACGTTGGTCCGAAATGATGACCTTTTATTGCATCGGGTAGTTTGGCTATAACATTGCTGCCATCCGGAAATTCCCATCGCTCTAATCGGTATCTGATTACATTTGGCTTAATGATCAGCTCGATGAACCTGAACGTTTTTTATTCGGTTTTCCGCCTGTCAGTGGATTATTATCATCAGGATCTTTTGGTTCTTTGGGCAAAGTGCTCGGTTTGATTTTTGGTTTTGGGCTAAGCTTTTTGAGCCTGCGATTTTCTTCGAGCAGCAAATCAATTTTTTCTGATTGTTGGATGAGCTGGGTTTGCAATGAGTCAATAATTGATAAAAGTCTCTGCACCAGCGGAGTTTGCTCACTGGAATCGATTATTAAAAAATTGCTGTCATCCTTGCTCATCCCGGCATGATAACGTGTTTTGAAAAATTTTGCTGTGATCTATTGGTGGGTAATTGCTTGATCTTTAAGCTTGTGTTGAATTTGACTCAATTCTGTTTGAAAATCTGTCCTAGATTCTAGGATTTTAAAACCCCCTCGCCGAGTACGGCTCTGCCCCCTTTTTAAAGGGGGCTCTCTCCGTAGTATGGAACTTCTTGTCGATGGAGATCGGTATTAGGAGGGGCAGGATGCCAAGTTATTTC
>JARLJO010000026.1 GCA_031291175.1 Gammaproteobacteria bacterium | reverse complement strand
GGGGGGGGGGGGGGCTGGGGGGGGGGGGGGGTGCGGGGGGTGGGGGGGGGGGGGGGGCGGGGGGGCACCTGCAGGGGGGGGGGGCCGCAGCCGCCCCCCCCCCCCCCCCCCGCCCCCCCCCCCCCCCCACCCCCCCACCCCAAACCCCCCCACCCCCCCCCCCCCCCCCCCCCCCCCCCCCCCCCCCCCCCCCCCCCCCCCCCGGGACGTAGGGGGGTGGGTGGGGTTAAGGGTAAGAGGTTAAGAATAAGAGTAGGAGTAGGAGTAGGAGTAGGAGTAAGGGCAAGAGTAAGGGCAAGAGTAAGAGTAAGAGTAAGAGTAAGAGTAAGAGTAAGAGTAAGAGTAAGAGTAAGAGGGATTAATTGGCGACTGACCCTAGATCTTTTTCTTAAAAAAGCGCTAGAATCAGGAATATGGAAAAGGTTTTATTTGATTGGAGTATCACTGTGGCACATTGGCGCGATTCTGCAAGAAATGTCAGGCTCTGGATGGTTGATTTCCGGGCGTGTTTTCCGCTAATGATCTTTATCTTTCATATTAGCTGGTTTACTTTTGCATTAGCCATGGTCACTATTCTATTTTTTGGCGCGCTGGAGCGATATGGTTTTACTGTCGCTGTCTTTTTACGTTGGTTAAGGTCTTTTTTAGCGGGTCCCCGTAAAGTGTCACAACCCTGGTGGAAAAAATGAGGCTTCAATATGGATATATCTGAACAGATGGCGAAAATTGCAAGAACAATGGGGGCAAGGTTCATTTTGAATGGCCGTCCCATGACGATTGAAGAAGTGTTTGCACCAACGGGTTTGTTGCCGGCGATTGCAAGACGCGCGGATCAATTGTCTTCGTTATGTTTGGGTTATGGCATTGGGATTACATTTGACGAAGCGGAAGGTTCTATCTTGGGTGTTAGAATCAGCTTTGATGAAATTACACCGAATGTGTTGCGGCTTTTATGCATGACGGATGTCTTGCATGAGTTAATGCAGCCAACCCCTAAGGGTGAAATGACGCCATTGGATCAGCTGATGTATGATTGAGTTGGCTATTCTGCTTTCGGGGCGCGAGTCAGAAGTTGTTGCATGGCATCTTGTAGCGTCACTTTGCCTTGCAAAATTTCCCAGACAGTAGTGGAGATAGGCATTTCAACATGCATTTTGTTGGCCAGTTTGACCACGAGTTCAGCATTACGTTTGCCTTCTATCACTTGACCAATTTCGCGTTCTGCTTCTTCTGTGGATTTGCCGCTTCCTAACGCCAGACCAAAACGTTTATTGCGTGATTGGTTGTCGGTGCAAGTTAAAATTAAATCTCCGAGCCCTGAGAGCCCCATGAAGGTTTCGTTTTGGCCGCCGAGGGCAAGCCCTAGCCTTACCATTTCAGCGAGGCCTCGCGTGATCAGTGCGCTTCTGGCGTTAGCGCCTAGCTTCATGCCGTCAGCAATACCAGTGGCTACAGCGAGGACGTTTTTGACGGCGCCACCAACTTCAACGCCGGTCATGTCGGTGCTTAAATAAGTACGAAAGATTGGACTGTTAAAACGTTGCATGAGGTCGTTTGCAAAAGAAGCGTTCTCGCTGGCAATGACAACAGCGGTGGGTAGGCCTGCTGCGACTTCGCTGGCAAATGAGGGGCCGGATAGAACAGCTAAGCCATGACTTTCGCCCAGGATTTCTTTGGCAACATCATCTAACAGTTGGCCGGTGTTTGTGTCTATGCCTTTGGTGACCCAGAGTATGCGGGCAGGTTTTTTAAGTAATGGTTTTAATTTTAGCAACATGTCACGAAAGCCTGCTGAAGGGATGGCGATTAAAATGTCGCAATCATCCTGGATGGCTTCGCTTAATTCAGTGGTCAGTGTGAGTGATTCAGGAAAGACATGGTCGGCTAGATAACGCAGGTTGCGGCGGGTGGTGCTCATGTCGGCAATATGGGCTTCGTTTTGCGACCAGAGCCGTACTGACTGGCCGCGTCTCGCGAGGTTGAGAGCGAGAGCGGTTCCCCAGGAGCCTGCGCCTAAAACGGCGATCGGTGTCAGATTACCATTGTTCATCGAGGAGATCCTGAATCACAAAAAAGGTTAAAATAAATAAGGAAAATGTAGGATGGGTAAGGCGTTTTTTGCTGCAATCCATCAAATAAAACCGATCAAACTTATTTGATGGGTTGCGACGCAAAAATGCGTCTAACTCATCCTGCAGAATGTTGTCCTGACCATATCATTGCCCATAACTATTGATGCCATTGATTCATAGAGCAGAGAGGCTCGTCGTATCATGGCTTGTCCACAGTATCCCGCCTGATTCGAGGGTTCTCTGGATACCGTGGACAAGCCACGGTACGGCGAGGTCTGATATGATTCGACAGTCAATCATTCAATATTAATGAATTTTATCTTCGCCTTCTTTTTTAGGGGCTTTTTTTTGTTCTTCGAGGTGTTGAGCGTAGAGCGCATCGAAGTTAACTGGGGCTAAGATCAATTGTGGGAAGCCGCCGCGTACAACGAGATCAGAGATCACTTCGCGAGCATAAGGGAACAAAATGTTTGGGCAGAAGCTGCCTAGCATTTGTTGTAATTGGTCTGTTGGGAAGCCTGTGACCAAGAAAATGCCTGCTTGATGCACTTCAACGATGAAAGCTGATTTTTTATTGCTGTTCACGGTTGCTGTAACGGACAAAACCACTTCGTGGATGTTGTCTTGAATGCGATTGCTTTTGGTTTCCAGGTTGAGTTGGACTTCTGGTTTCCAGTCTTCATTAAAAGTGTGCGGTGTGTTAGGTGCTTCGTATGACAAATCTTTCACGTAAATGCGTTGAATTTCGAAGTTAGGTGCTGCGGAGGTAGGTGTTGGGTTGTTTGCTGCTGTCATGATAGATTTCCTAAGTTTTATGTTAACAATTTATCAAGCTGTCCCGATTTTGCGAGAGCTGAAAGGTCATCAAAACCACCAATAGCTTGATCATTAATAAAAATTTGTGGCACCGTTCGTCGTCCGCTTAAACGTATCATTTCTTCAAGCTTGTCGCTATTTGTGTCGACACGAATTTCGGAGTAGGTGACTTTTTTTGAATCCAACAATTGTTTTGCATAGTCGCAGTAAGGGCAATTGTTTTTGGTATACATGATAATTTTAGCCATGCTTTTTATCCTTTAACGACAGGTAAATCTGCTTCGCGCCAGGCGCGCATGCCGCCGGCAAGCGTGTGTATATTAAATCCGCTGTCTTTTAATGTGATAGCAGCACGCGGTGCTTCTGCGCCAGTTAAGCACACGAGCACAATCGGTTTGGATTTAAATTTGTCGAGTTTCTTTATTTTTTGGTTTAGTTCAGTGAATGGTATCGATTGCGCGCCAATGATGTGACCGTCAGCAAATAAAATACTGGAACGAAGGTCAACCACTACGGCATCTTCATGATTCATCATCTGAGTGAGTTGGCTGGGGCTAAGCTGTGTCGCCGATTGTTTTTGCTTGATAAATTCAATAATTAAAAGCGCAAAAATTACCACAACGAACGTGGCGCTAAGTACCCAATGAAGCTGTAAAAATGTTATGAAATCTTGCATAGTTTCACCTATCTTAATGATTGGTAAGCGAGTCGCGGAGGCAGAGTGTATCAGATCGGTGCCTTAAACGTAATAAAAAATACGGAATCTGCTCCCTCAATTCAGCAAAGTTTTCGCGCAACACCACACATCGATCCGCCTTGCTCCGGCTTTTTTTAACGCTTTGCTAAATTCGCTAATGGTATGGCCTGTTGTCGTTACGTCATCCAAAATGGCCACATGCCGGTTCGTGTAATCGCCACGGATATAAAAAGCATTTTTTATATTATGAGTGCGTTTTTTCAAAGCCAGTTGGGCTTGGGCTTCTGTGTGTTTTGTGCGCAAGCAACCCTGTGTGTCAATGGGGATATGGAGCCGTTTTCCAATGGGGCGAGCGATTTCCAGGGCTTGATTAAAGCCTCTTTTTTTCAAACGCTTATTATGGAGAGGGATGGGGAGAATGATCTCGGGGAGGGTTTGGTGAGTATACCATTGGTGTTGAATCGTTTTGGCTAAGAGATCACCTAAGACTTTGGCATTGACCAGGCGCTCATGAAACTTGAGTTCCATAATTAACTTAGTGATCGGGCTTTGATAGGTAAATAACGCATAAGTCCTATCAAAAGGGGGCGGGGAATGCTGGCATTTTCCACAGACTAAATCGGTGAGGCTGGTGTGAGGTAAGTTTTTTGCACATTGAATGCAACTCTCATGTAAAATAGGCAGCGAAAGAAAGCAAGGTTCGCAAAGGTCTTCAGCCGCTTTCGATGGATAATGACAGAGAATGCAGGTGCGTGGAAAAAACCATTCATATAATCGACTTAAATAATGCAACTTAGAAAACATAATGACATCCTCTCAAAAACAAATTAATGCTTTAAAACCTGCGGATTATGCAGCGTGTGCGGTCTTGGCGAATGAAGTGGGCGAGCAAATGCTAGCGCGTTTGGAGTGGGTGACTTTAGATCCATCGCTCATCATTGATGTGGGTTGCGGGGTGGGGCATTGCACGCGTGAGTTGCAGCGACGATATCCAAAAGCGAAGGTAGTGGGGGTAGATATCGCCTATCCTATGCTGGCTTTTGCCAGGCAGCAAGCAGAACCTTCAGAAGATTCATGCGATTTAGCGCGCCCTATTCTATGGGCCTCGGCAGATGCCGCTATGTTGCCATTTCCCGATAGATCAGTGGATTTGATTTTTGCGAATTTGATATTGCCCTGGTGCCATGATCAAGAGCAAATGCTGCGTGAATGGCGGCGCATTTTACGGCCGGATGGCTTACTGATTTTTACCAGTCTTGGGCCTGATACCTTAAAAATATGGCGGGAGTTATTGGGTGATATCACGATCCCTAACTTGATTGATATGCACGATCATGGCGATGCTTTAACTAAGGTGAGGTTTGCCGATCCCGTCATGGATGTCGATTACTTTACATTAACCTATCGACAGATTGAGTCATTCTTTCATGAGTTGCAAGCCACGGGAATGTTGGTTGAGAGTGAAGATTCTGCGCTCATGGCAGAGGCTAAAAAAAATAGTTCGCCAGCCGGTTTTTTTGAGGCGACGTATGAAGTTATCTTTGGCCATACGTGGGGGCCAAAAGAAGGGGTAGATCATGTGGCTGATGAATTTGGTACGGTACGTATTCCTCTGGCGCATTTGCGTCGTCGGGGTTAGAGAGTGCTTTCAATGTGATGGCCATGCTTTATAATACGGCGACTTTTTATATTTATATTCTTTTTTCTAATTGATAAAAGAAAGCATTCATTAGGGGAAGCTCTTGGCTCAAGATATTTTTATTGGGATTGATGGTGGCGCGAGCAAATGTAAATCGCGCGTGGAAGACGCTCACGGGAAATTGTTAGGCCACGCTCTAGGAGGGCCTGCTAATATTCGCTTGTCTGTCGATCATTCGTGGCAGTCTGTTTATCATTCGATTGAAGAAGTCTTAAAGCTCCATGGTATTTCTCTGCAAGATAAAAATTATCGCTTTCATGTTGGAATGGGATTGGCGGGCTGTGAAGTGCCTGCGGCACGGGAAGATTTTTTAAGTCGTGCGCATCCTTTCACAACGATTTACCTGACATCGGATGCGCATGTGGCGTGTCTGGGTGCGCATGGTGGTCAGGATGGCAGTATCATTATCATTGGGACTGGGGTCATTGGATATGAAATTCAAGATGGCGTTGGATTGAGTGTGGGTGGATGGGGTTTTCCGCATGATGATGAAGGTGGTGGTGCCTGGTTAGGAATGGAAGTGGCGCGTTTGACTTTTTCCTGGATTGATCATCGAGTTGAAAAATCGGCTTTATTAGAGGAAGTTTTTGCTTTTTTCAATAATGATATTGCCGAGTTTGCCACCTGGGCCAATAGTGCTAACTCCAGTGAGTTTGCCCGACTTGCGCCTTTGGTAATTAATCATAGTCAACAGGCCGACCCTTGGGCCATTCATCTAATGAAAAGAGCAGCGATTGCAATTAATCGCGTGGGTGTTGCTCTTGAAAAAATCCATGTTCACAAAAATCTGTTGTTGCCTTGCTCATTGTTTGGTGGGGTTGCACCTTTTGTTGAGCCATGGCTGGATGAAGCCTTGCGTTCGCGTTTAGTGTCGCGTCAAGGTGATGCTAATGTGGGCGCTATTCTCATGGTCAAGCAAGTATTAGAAAAACAAAAGCAAGTTTCATAAGGTAAATTATGTTGATCTCTCAAATGGAAACAGAGGCGTTATCGGCGCCGCAAATTTTAATGAAGCAGTTCGTTGCTAATCAACAGTTGTTACAAGCATTAGCGGATCGTTTACGCAAAGAACCGCCTGCCTTTGCGATGACGATTGCGCGTGGTAGTTCAGATCATGCTGCCACTTTCGCAAAATATTTATTAGAGACCAGATTGGGGTTAGTCACGGCCTCTGCAGCGCCTTCGGTGGTGACGCTTTATAAATCAGAATTGCATCTCAAGAATAGTTTGGTGATTGGATTGTCCCAGTCAGGTCAAAGCCCCGATATCGCAGAAATTTTTCTAGCAGCGCGTAGTGCGGGTGCGATTACGGTGGCTTTTGTCAATCACAGTGATTCACCGTTAGCACAGGCAGCTGAATATGTCGTACCACTTTGTGCTGGGCCTGAGATTGCCGTTGCTGCGACAAAAAGTTATATGGCGACATTGGCTGCCATCATGCAGTTTGTGGCTTTGTGGAAAAATGATAAAGAGTTATTAGACGCTATTGCTCGTCTCCCTGAAGCATTATATGCGGCAACTGAGATGGATTGGTCGGAAGCCATTGCGGAATACAAAGACCGTAATAATACGCTGGTCATTGGGCGCGGCTATAGTTTTCCTATCGCACAAGAAGCAGCGCTGAAATTTAAAGAGACTTCGCGCATACATGCCGAGGCTTTTAGTGGTGCTGAATTGTTGCATGGCCCTTTTGCTTTGGTGCAGCCGGCATTTCCGTTGTTGATGTTTGGTCAGCATGATGTGTCGTTACCTGGGATGTTAGATTTGGCGCGTCGAGTGAAACAAATGGGTGCGCGTGTCATGTTAGCTGTGCCCAAGGGTTCGCCGACAGAAGATTTTCACGATGCCGCATCCATTGTATTGCCATTGCCGGGTGCTTTGCATCCCGTGTGTGATCCTTTAATGATTGTGCAAACATTCTATGTGATGATGTCACGATTAGCGATTGCGCGAGGCTTTAATCCTGATGCACCGACAAACCTCTCGAAGGTGACAATGACTTGGTAGGAAAAATTGATGAACGC
The DNA here is from genome assembly GCA_031291175.1 of Gammaproteobacteria bacterium. Lineage (GTDB taxonomy): Bacteria > Pseudomonadota > Gammaproteobacteria > DSM-16500 > DSM-16500 > UBA5158. Next base: position 90,281 of record JARLJO010000026.1, on the reverse strand, counting down.
TAACGACTGTCTTCTGATCTCTGGACCTAAAATTTATGCTGAAAATGGCGTGGTGGAAAATGCTGCGCTATTGATTGAAGCCGGTGTCATACATCGGATTGACTCGCAGGCAGCGTTTCGCGATGTTCTGGCCAATGAGGTGCTGACGTTTCCTGACAGTTATCATCTTATTCCCGGTTTTATTGATATGCATACACATGGTGTGAATGGTCATGATGTTATGGATGCGACGGAAGATGCGTTAGCTGGCATCAGCAAAGCTTTGGCGGCAGAAGGCACGACAGGATTTTTAGCAACAACCATGACGGCTTCCATAGAGAAAATTGAAAGTGCGCTGGTTGCCGTTCGTGATTTTATGCAGCAAAAAAATCCTGGTGCTGAAGTATTGGGGGTGCATTTAGAAGGCCCTTTCCTTGCTCCTTCCAAAATGGGTGCGCAGCCTGGCGATAAAATTATTCCGCCGAATGTTGCGTTGTTAGAGCATTGGCAGGCCATTTCAGATAACAGTATTCGACTCGTGACGCTCGCGCCAGAGCAGCCTAATTGTGCTGAGCTTATTGTCTACTTAAAGCAACATAAAATAATTGCTTCACTGGGTCATACCAATGCAACTTATGATGAAGCGGTGCATGCGATTGATTTGGGTTGTACGCATGCAACGCATCTTTTTAATGCGATGCGAGCGGTGCATCATCGTGAGCCGGGTGTTGTTACGGCTGCGTTATTGTCAGATGATGTGCTGGTGGAATTGGTTTTAGATGGTTTTCATTTGCATCCTGCGATTGTTCAGCTGGTGTTAAAAGCAAAGGGGCCAGAGAGAATTGTTTTAATCACCGATGCGATTCGTGCCAAGTGTTTGAGTGATGGTTGTTATGAGTTGGGTGGGCAAGATGTGCATGTGAAAAATGGGGAAGCGAAGTTGGCGGATGGGACGATAGCAGGGAGCGTTTTGAAGATGGCTTCGGCTGTTTCAAATATGTTGAGATTTACGGGGTGTGAGTTAGAGGTGGCTGTTCGTATGGCTTCTGCGACGCCAGCTAAAGCATTGGGGTTGTTTGATCGTAAAGGAAGTATTGCGTTGGGTAAGGATGCGGATTTGGTGGTGTTGGATGATCAATTGAATGTGGTGTTGACGGTTTGTGGGGGAAGGGTGGTTGTTGGAGGTTGTTGATGTGGTGGTGTTTGGCTAGGGTTTTTGTTTAAGTGTTTTAATGTGGTGTTGTTGGTTTCGCAAAAGGCGCTTAACCCAACCTGCGCATCTATTTCTTGAAGCCTCTATTTTTAGTACAAAACCCAATATTACTTGATAGCTATGCGACAAAAATGTGACGCCAGTAGGCTTTAATGATTACGGTGGGGATTTTTGATTCGTATGTGTTGAGTGAATGTTCTGTGATTTGATTTAGCAGGGGTTCGCGGACACAACCCCCACAAAAAGCGTGGGGGTCTTAGTCCGTGCTACTAATCTTTGTGCTACGTCGGGGTTCTTTGTAAATGCTCTTTTCGCTTCCACGAAGTGGAAGCGAATCAAAAAAACGGGGTGGCAGGGTAGGTTTGCTTTTTACGCGCGGAGCGGAGCGAGCACGAAAAAAGTAAACCTACCCTGACAGGACCCCAGTCATTTTAAAAAATGGTTACTATCTAAGGAAGAGGCGAAACTTTCTTCTTCTTTTTAAGCCGCGGTTTCACTCGAATCACACGAATGACATTATTGGTATTACGGATTTTACGCAAAACGCGTGCTAAGTGAATACGATCTCTTACAGTAACCGTCAAGCTGACAGAGAAGTAACGACCGTCAAACTCTTCGGCATTGATGTTCTCGATATTGGATTCCGCATCGGAGATGCCGACAGCCAGTCCAGCCAAACTGCCTCGCTGATTTAAAATTTCCACGCGTAAATCCACAGGGAAATCGCCTTTGACATGATCTTCCCATCGTAGCGAAACGTATTTGTCAGGATTGTGACGATAATTCGCCAGATTGGGGCATTGTTCGATATGGACGACTAAGCCATGTCCTTTTTCAATATAGCCGCCAATAGGATCGCCCGGTATAGGGCGACAACACTTAGCGAAAGTCACGACAATCCCTTCGGTGCCTTTGATCGCTAGTGGATGCGGTGCCGATATATCAGTGAAGTGCTCAGTGCTTGGTGTTGAGCTGATTTTGGCGAGTTGTTTTGCTACTAGCAGTGCTGTGCGATTCCCCAGGCCCACTTCTTCAAATAAATTATTCAGAGAATCTAAGTTAGACACTTCAACAACGGTGTCCAAATAATCCTGCTCAATCTGCGCTAAATGCAAGCTGAAGCCACGCAGCGCTTTTTCGACTAATCGTTTTCCTAATTCAACTGATTCTTCGCGTTGTTGTTTTTTCAAAAAATGCTTAATGTTGCTGCGTGCCTTGCCGGTAACAACAAAGTTAAGCCAGGCAGGGTTCGGTCTTGCGCCGGGTGCAGTGACAATTTCAACTTGTTGTCCGCTCGTCAGTTGCGTGCTAAGCGGAGCTAGGCGGCGGTCTAATTTGGTTGCAACACACGTGTTACCCACATCAGAGTGAATGGCATATGCAAAATCCACAGCGGTGGCGCCTGACGGCAGCTCTAAAATATTGCCTTTTGGCGTAAAGACATAAACTTCATCGGGGAATAAATCAATTTTGACATTCTCAATGAACTCAGATGAGTTCTTTGAGCTTTTATGCATTTCCAGTACGCCTTTAAGCCACTCTTTTGCGCGTAATTGCGCATCATCAAATAAAGATTTTTCGGTTTTGTAAAGCCAATGGGCGGCGATACCGTTTTCTGCCCATTTGTGCATTTCTTCCGTGCGGATTTGAACTTCAATGGGTACGCCATAAGGCCCGAATAAAACCGTATGCAGTGATTGGTAGCCGTTAGCTTTTGGAATAGCGATGTAATCTTTGAAACGTTGCGTAAGAGGCTTATACAAATTATGTAAAACACCCAGTGCGCGATAAGCCGTATCGACTTTATCGACAATAACGCGAAAACCATACACATCCATGATTTCAGAAAAAGAGAGATGCTTATCATGCATTTTTTTATAAATGCTGTAGATGTGTTTTTCGCGCCCGATTAATTTCCAGTTGGGGGTATTGGCTTTTTTCAGACTTTTCCGCATTTCCGTGTCGATGAGCTCCATGATTTCCTGGCGATTGCCGCGAGCTTTGGTAACAGCTGCTTTTAATATGCGGTGACGCATAGGATGGAGAGCGGCAAAGCCCAGGTCTTCAAATTCCACACGAAACGCATGCATGCCTAAGCGATTAGCAATCGGTGCAAAAATTTCTAATGTTTCAATGGCTATGCGACGACGCTTTTTGGGCGGCAAACAAATAATGGTGCGCATATTATGTAGGCGATCGGCTAGCTTCACTAAAATCACGCGGATATCACGAGCCATGGCCATGACCATTTTACGGAAATTTTCAGCTTGTGCTTGCACATGGCTTTCGAAATTGATTTGGGTGAGCTTGGTTACCCCATCCACGAGATCCGCTACTTCCTTACCAAATTTTTCAGCGATTTCACTTTTTTCGACATAAGTATCTTCGATGACATCGTGCATGATCGCGGCCATGATGGTGGCAGGATCCATGCGCATTTCGGCTAGAATAGTTGCAACAGCAACGGGATGAGTGATGTAGGGTTCGCCAGTATGGCGTTTTTGTCCAGAGTGAGCTTCTTTGGCGAGCAAAAAGGATTTTTCAATGGCGTGAATTTCATCGTCATTGAGATAATGCTGTAACTCTTGGCGTAGTGATTCAAATTCAGCCACGCGAAGTGTCTCCTGGATTGGCTCTGATTGAGATTGGATTCCCCTCTTTGATGAAATAAAGAGGGAAGTATATTACTTAATTATAGCATTTTACTCAGAATCAGCGGCATTACCGGCTGAGATTTCAGATCTAGGTTCTTCGTCTTCGCTGTCAGAATTGCCATCAGTTTCGGTTTCAGGCGCATCTTCAATGGTGTTATGGTGATCCACTTCTTCATCATGATCGTCCATATCAATTTCAATAGTGGTTTCAGTGATTTCGGTGGTCATATGCGCTAAAGGAGCCGCTTGATGCGCATCGCTAAAATCCGTATAACCCATCGCGATTTCTCTTAAAGCCACGACTGTTGCCTTGTCGTTTTCCCAAGCAACCTTGGGTTCGGAGCTGCCGCGCATTAACTGTCTGGCTCTTTTTGAAGCTAACATGACTAATTCGAAACGATTTTTGACATTTTCTAAGCAATCTTCAACAGTTACACGTGCCATGAACACTACCTCAACTTTTGTAGGGGGTACTTGACCAAAATATTATAGTTTACCCGGTTTGTACGTTTGATGCCAGATCTAGTCAGGCTTGCGTAATGCGTAACCGGGGGTGAGCAAGCCTGGATGAAAGCTTAATCCAGGCAGGATTTAGAATTCATCGACTTTGGCGGTTGATAACTCTTTGATTAGTTTTGAAAACTTAATCGATTGTCGCCGTTGGATCAAGCGACCCGACTCAACAATGATTTTTAAATCGCTCAAGGCAGCAGAAAAATCATCATTGATCACCATGTAATCATAATCACCCAGATGATTGGTGGATTCGCGTACGTCAGTGATGCGCTGCTTTATGATTTCAATATTGTCTTGATTGCGTTTTATTAGACGCTGATAAAGATCAGAGACAGAGGGCGGTAGAATAAAAACGCTAATACTATTGGGAAATAAATCCTGAATCTGTTTTGCGCCTTGCCAATCAATTTCAAGAATGACGTCTATGCCGCGACGCAGGGTGTCTTCTACCCAGCGACGCGATGTGCCGTAGTGACGATCAAAGACAGTAGCATGTTCCAAAAAGTCATTATGCTCTACCAACTGCTGAAATTCAGCTTCTTCAATGAAGTAATAATTGACGCCATGCATTTCCGCCGGCCGTTTTGGGCGGGTGGTATGCGAAATAGAAACGGTTATGCCCGGGATAGATTCCACTAAGGCTTTTACCAAGGTTGTTTTGCCCGTGCCAGAGGGGGCTGAGATGACATAGAGATTGCCTGGTTCAGACATGATGCTATATCACTCCTTTATTTAAGTTAATAGAATTATTCATGAGCACTCACTTCTTCATTTGCGCTAACACTTTTCACCATGCGGTCGATGATTTTTGTCGTTGAGATGCCTTTTGACAGGCTTAAAACGCGCACATCGCCACCATAAGCTAATACAATTTCTGCGCCAACGACTTGATCCAGGGTGTAATCGCCACCTTTGACCAAAATGTCAGGCTGCAATATTTTTAATAGGCGTTTAGGGGTGTCATCCGTAAAAGATACTACCCAATCAATAGCGCCCAGGCCCGCCAGCACCGCCATGCGTTGCTCTACATTATTGATAGGACGTCCAGGGCCTTTCAGGCGTGTAATCGAATCGTCATCATTGACTGCCACGATTAAGTAGTCACCGAGTTGTTTTGCTTGTTGCATGTATTTGACATGGCCAGCATGTAAAATATCAAAACATCCGTTGGTGAAGACCACTTTTTTACCATGTAAGCGCGCATCGTTGACGGCGATAAGGAGTTGCTCTTCGTTGAGAACGCCGCCGTTTAACATTTCTGTTCCGTTTAAAGCCACTTCCAGCTCTGGTGAGCTGATGGTGGCTGCGCCAAGTTTGGCCACGACTAAACCTGCCGCTAAATTAGCCAGAGACATGGCCGAGGGGAGTGAGGCGTGTGCCGCTAATGACGCGGCAAGTACCGCAATGACAGTATCTCCCGCGCCCGTGACATCGAATACTTCTCGGGCATGCGCTGGGAGGTGATGTTCTTCTTGTCCTTTTTGAATCAGCGTCATGCCACGTTCGCCGCGCGTTAATAACAACGCTTCAATATTGTATTCCTCTAGAAACGCTTGGCCTTTGGTAAAGATTTCTCGCTCATTCTGGCAAGGGCCAACAATGATTTCGAATTCTTTTAAGTTGGGTGTGATGACATTCGCACCACAATAAGGTTTGAAGTTCGTGCCTTTGGGGTCGACCAAGATAGGCACATTGGCTTCTTTTGCCATACGGATAAAGGCTTGTGGATCAGTGAGCGTGCCTTTGCCATAATCGGATAAGATCACAATATCGGCGTGCTCTAATGCTTTTTGATAGGCATCTAATAATAATTGGGGATTAAACGAGGGAAACTTTTCTTCGAAGTCGAGCCTGATTAACTGTTGATGGCGACTAATGACACGAAGCTTGGTAATGGTTGGAATGTTATCAATATTTAAAATCGCAGAATTGACTCCCATTGCGATTAATTGTTCTGATAAAATGCGCGCAGCTTCATCGTTTCCTGTGACGCCAAGCAATGTGACTTTTGCCCCGAGAGAGGCAATGTTCAGCGCAACGTTACCAGCGCCACCGGGTCTTTCGTCAATTTGATTGATTTTGACAATGGGTACGGGGGCTTCAGGTGAAATACGCGCGGCGTCACCAAACCAGTAACGATCAAGCATGACATCGCCAATCACGAGGATTGAAGCTTGTTTAAAATTAGGCAGATTGTTGTTTGTCATACGGTTTTCTTTTTTTTCAAGTGATAAAAATTTTCCGATTGTAACATGAATGGACGAATATACAAAAAACATGGTTAAATTCCTACAATGATTATTATCAAGCGCAAATTTTCTATTGAAGCTCTCGGCATTTTTTGTTGTGGCTTAATTTTGTTCACTGCTGGTTTGAGTCAGCAGGAAATTATTGGCTTTGAGTCACGCTTTTATTTGTTCGCGCGAGAGATGTGGCAGCAGGGGCCTAACTGGTTTCCGACGACTTATCACAATCCTTATCCTGATTATCCAGTGACGGGCACATTGTTCATTTATTGGATATCCAAATGTTTTGGACAGCTGGATAAATTGTCAGCGGTTTTTCCCAGTGCATTTGCTTCGGCTGTCACTTTGGCGACAACGTATTTGATTGGCAGCTTGCAGAGTCGGCGTTGGGGAATCTATGCGGTTTTTTTCATGCTGCTTACCAATACGTTTATTATGGAAGCGCGCACGATTTCACCTGATCAGTACATTGCCATGGTCACTACCTTGAGTTTTTACTTTGCTTATTCGGCAAAGTTATTGCACAGGCCAGCGCGGCTTTGGTTTATTCCGCTTTGCTTTGCCATTGGATTTGCTTGTCGTGGCCCCATTGGTTTGGTAGTGCCAGCCGGTGTGATGTGCGTATTCTATTTGTTAGATAAAGACTTCAAACATTTTTTTGTTGTCGGCTTGTTAGCGGTGTTAGTGCTTATCGCTGGTTGTGCGGCTTTGTTTGGCGCAGCATTTCATGTTGGCGGCATGGATTTTGTGCAAGATGTTTTGCGTATGGAAGTCTCGGGGCGTTTGCAAGATGCGTCATTACCTTGGTATTTTTATTGGGTAGAAAGTTTTGGCGCTTATGCGGTGACATTTCCTGTTGCTATCTTGATGGTGGCGGGTGTGGGCCGTCATTTGTTCCGCACGAATATTCCTGAAGACTTGAGACTCATGGAGAAGCTTCTGGGTTGGGCTTTGGTGATTCTCATTGGTTTGACTATTCCTGCGGGCAAAAAAATTCGGTATGTGATTGCTTTTGTTCCGGCATTGGCTTTGATTTCTGCCTATTTATTTGTTTTACCGCCCAAGGCAAAGTATTTGATCTTGTTGCGTAAAAGCATTTATTGCGTTGGATTTGTTTTACCGTTGCTTTGTTTTATTTTGGCGATAATTGCTTTTGCTGAAACGACATTTAAAACGCCTACGCGGTTTATGTTGGGTTTTGCGAATGGTTTGCAGCCGAATTTACCTTCCGTTATTGTGTTGTTTTTCATTTTACAAGTGGTTAGCTTTTTTTATCGTAAGCGTGAGATGGTGGTGCTTGGTATTGCCTCGCTCACTTTTGTGATGACGTATGTTTCTATTGTTGAACCCATTAATTTAGCGCTGAATCACACGCGTGATTTTGTGGAGATGGTGGAAACTTCGCGACACATGAAGGGCGCTGAGCTAATTTTTTATCGGGAAAATCCGGATGGTTTGCCGATTAAGTATGTCATGAACATGCCTCGCGAAGAAGTGCCCGCTTTTATCAGTGATTCACATGATATTTTGCAGGTGAAAAAGCGCGCGTATTTTGTGGCTACACCACAGCACTTTTTAGATATGCCAAAATCCATCGCCAGTAAGGTTGCGATACTTTACAAAGGCAATATTGGACACGTGCCAATCGTGGTTTTTGCAAAGCTCGATTAGTAGTAACGTTTTTCGCCAGGTGGTCTGGTTTTGAAGCGTTTGTACTGCCAGATGTATTGTTCTGGTTTGTTGCGAATGGATTCTTCTATTTGCTTATTGAGACGGGTTGCATCAGCCACATAATTTTCACCCGGAAAATTTTCCAGGATGGGGTATAGATTAATTTCATATCCCCATTTGTCATCCAGACGATAAAAATCGATAGGAATCACAGCTGCCCCACTGATTTCAGCCAGGCGAGAGGCTGAGGTGAGTGAGGCTGTTTGAATGCCAAAAAAAGGCGCGAATACGCTGCGTTTTTCACCGGCATCAATATCGTAGGCATACCACACAGCAGTGTTTGCGTTAAACGTATTGATTAAGTCACGGATACGGTGCCGTGCGATATGCTGGATGCGATATTTTTGGCGAAAGCGGTCTTGAATGTAGGAGAGAATGCGTTTTTTGTGGGGGCGGTACATGACAGCGAAGCTGTAGCGTGAGCCTAAGAGACGTCCTATCATTTCAAGACACATAAAGTGAGGGCTCACTAAAATAACGCCTTTTCCCCTGCTTAAGGCTTGTTCTAAATGTTCAATACCATTCACCTTGACGCTGCATTTTGATAATCGTTTATCAGATAACCACCATGCCATGCCAGTTTCAATAAGACCCATTCCTAACGCAGCAAAGTTCTTTTTGAGGAGCGTTTCTCGTGCAGGATCCGACAGCTGAGGAAAGCAGAGTGACAAATTGATGGCGGAAATGCGCCTTAATTTGGGCGAGCAATGATAGACAGCCCAGCCAATAAAGCGACCAATCCGCATCTGCCAGCTAATAGGTAGGCGTGTGATTGACCATAGACAACCGATGCCAAGCCATGCAGGCCAGTTGATAGGGCTTAATAAATTTAATCGTTCTTTTGTGTTCATTCGCTGTTTCTGGGCTTAAAATGAGAAGTTATGATTCTTACTAGGAGTGCTTGCCTATGCAAGATAAATTTTGCATTCATTGTTATATAGGCGGCTTGGTGCAAGGTGTATTTTATCGAGCGGCCACCCAACAAGAAGCAAAAAAGTTGGGTTTGACCGGCTGGGTCCGCAATTTGCCGGACGGTCGTGTGGAAGTCTTAGCCTGTGGTGACAAAGACAAAGTCTTGCAGCTACATGAGTGGCTAAAAGACGGCCCACCACGCGCAAAAGTATCGGATGTGAGCTATGAAGAGCAGGAATGGAATGTGTATGAAGATTTTGTCATCTTGTAGCAGATTTTTAGGGAGAAAAGCATGAAAAAAATAGGAAAAGCCTTGGCGGCAATAATGCTGGGGATAGGAATGAGTGTGGCTCATGCCAGTTTAATCATTCCGGTTTATCTCACAACGCCTGATGGAGAAGGTCATAAGATCGGTACTATCCGAGCGGATGATACCATTTATGGATTGATTATGACGCCAAAGTTACACGACTTGCCACCTGGCGTGCACGGTTTTCACATTCATGCTGAGCCTATGTGTGATCACGATGGTAAAGCGGCTGGCGGTCATTTAGATCCTGATAAGACGAATGTGCACCGTGGGCCTTATGAGAATGGCCATTTAGGTGATATGCCGGTCTTGAACGTGGATGCGAATGGCGACGCGACTCAAGCGGTATTAGCGCCGCGTCTTAAATTAGCCTTTATCATGGGTAAAGCGGTCATGATTCATGCTGGCGGCGATAACTATTCTGATAAGCCAGAAAAATTAGGCGGAGGTGGAGCAAGAATTGCGTGCGGTATTATTCCGTATCACTAAACCTGAACCATTTCGAAGTCGTCTTTTGTTGCTCCACATTCAGGGCATTGCCAGGTAAGCGGGACATCTTCCCAAAGCGTGCCTGGTTCAATGCCGTCTTCCGGCCAGCCCTTTGCTTCGTCATAAATATAACCGCACAGTAAGCACATGAATCGTTTGAATTGCATGGTTTTTGTTCTCTATTAAAACTAATTAGGCTGCTATCCTACCTCACGTTGGTAAAAAATGGAACCTATGTGTGTTTTTCGGGTGAATGCTCAGGGGACTTTGAAGGGTATTTTGAGTATAATTGTCGCTCTTTTTGGCATTTGGATCAGTCTCATATGAATCGTTCAGAGCAGTTGTATCAGCAAGCAATTCAATTTATTCCAGGTGGTGTGAATTCTCCTGTGCGTGCGTTCAATGGTGTGGGTGGCACACCGGTTTTTGTGAAATCGGCAAAAGGCGCCTATATTGTTGATGAGGATGGACGTGAATATGTGGATTACGTAGGGTCTTGGGGCCCGATGATTTTAGGGCATGCGCATCCTGAAGTATTAAAAGCCGTGACGGCCTGTTTGCAAAATGGATTGAGTTTTGGTGCGCCAACAGCGGTTGAAGTTCAGCTTGCTGAAAAAGTTTGTCAGATGATGCCGTCAATTGAAATGGTGCGTATGGTGAGCTCTGGTACGGAGGCCACCATGAGCGCCATTCGTTTGGCGCGTGGTTATACTAAGCGCGATAAGATTATCAAATTCAATGGTTGCTACCATGGGCATGCGGATTTTTTATTGGTGGCTGCCGGGTCAGGCGCATTGACTTTGGGTGTGCCCAGTTCCGCAGGCGTGCCTGAGAGCATAGCGCAGCATACTTTGATTGCTGAGTTTAATCGTCTTGATACTGTGGCTGAATTATTTAAAAAATATGGCGATGATGTGGCGGCTGTGATTGTTGAGCCGGTTGCCGGCAATATGAATTGCGTGTTGCCCACGCAAGATTTCTTGCAAGGGTTACGCGATCTTTGTACGCAGTATGGCAGTGTTTTAATTTTTGATGAAGTCATGACAGGGTTTCGTGTGGCGTTGGGCGGGGCGCAAGCGCTCTATAATATTAAGCCGGATTTAACCACGCTAGGTAAAGTGATTGGCGGTGGTATGCCGGTAGGTGCTTTTGGTGGACGTGCTGATATTATGCGTTGCATTGCACCGCTTGGCCCGGTTTATCAAGCGGGGACTTTATCTGGCAATCCCGTTGCAATGACGGCTGGTTTGAAAACGTTAGAGTTGATCGAGTCGGATACGCATTTTCATCAAAAATTGACGGCGAATACTGAGCGATTAATGACAGGGCTTATGATGCATGCAAAAGCGGCTAATATTCCTTTTCAGACGACAAAGGTTGGCGGCATGTTTGGTTTGTATTTTACTGAAGCAGAACAAATTACTACGTTTGCTGATGTTAAGACGTCGAACGTCGCGCGTTTCAAACAGTTTTTTCACGCGATGTTGCAAGAGGGTGTTTATCTCGCTCCTTCGGCATTTGAGGCGGGTTTTACTTCATCAGAGCATGGCGAGGTGGAAATAGCAAAAACCTTGGCCGCTGCAGAAAAAGTGTTTTCGGTGTTGGCAATGGATGCTTCTCCCACGATTTAAAAAGGGATAAGTGTGTTCTTCGCAATGCGAATTTAAGACAGGGATAGCTAATGCATAAAGTGATAGCAGGGGCGACGGGTTTAATCGGAAAGCAGTTAGTGAATCATTGGTTGAAACAAAGTAACCGTGTTTCAGTGATTGGTCGTCAGAAAGAAAAAATCGTAAATACCTTTGGAAATAGAGTGAATGCACTCGAGTGGCAAGAGCTCACGCCAGGGATTTTTGAAGATGTCGATCTTGTTGTGAATTTAGCTGGGGCGAGTATCGGTGAGAAGCTCTGGTCTTCGGCTCGCAAAGAGGTGATTCTAAAAAGCCGTCTGGATGCGACGCAGCACCTGGTGTCTCTGCTTGTTCCTTTAGGAGCGGCGGCGCCTGCTCTTTTTAATGCAAGTGCAATCGGTGTCTATGGTTTGCAGGCAGAAGCGACAGAAGGTTTGCCAACGCCATTTGATGAGAAAACTCCCATTGATTGGAATGCGGCGCCTGATTTTTTATCCGAAGTGGCGCGTGAGTGGGAGAAGGCAACGTTGCCTGCGGTAACAAGCGGCATTCGCGTAGTCAATTTGCGTTTTGGCGTTGTGTTAGCAAAAGATGAAGGAGCGTTGCCCCAGATTGCGAGACCGTTTTATTTTGGGATGGGCGGTCCTATTGGTTCGGGTTGTCAGCCAATGAGTTGGGTAGCTTTAACGGATGTGATTGGTGCGATTGATTTTCTCAGCGAGAAGCCGGAAATTTCGGGGCCGGTCAATGTGGTGGCGCCTCAAGCTGTTACACAAAAAGCATTTGCTAAAGCGTTGGGTCGAGCCCTGCATAGACCGAGTTTTTTTCCTATGCCGGGGTTTTTGTTTAAATTGATTTTGGGACAAATGGCAGATGAACTTTTGCTTCGAGGGCAAAATGTTTATCCGCGGCGACTTTTAGATGTGGGCTTTCATTTTTCCTATCCAGACCTTGCTTCAGCATTGGCATCGGTTTATCAAAAGTAATTTTGATCAGTGTGTGGAAGACAAACGATTAGCGTATTTTTTTTGTGGGTGTTTGTGCTGTAGTGAAAACGGCTTCAACCGGTAGCTTCTTTTGTGGCGTGAAAAATCGATTTCTGCCAGCTGCCGGTGCTGTTTTTCCTAGCGTTGCACTGTTTAGTCGTTTTTGCACTTCGGTGTTGGACTGGACCAGTCGTGCACCTTCTTGCCTTGCCGCCAGGTTAAATAACGTGCTGGCCAGATTTTCTTTCTGTTCCGGATTTAATGTATTCCAATGTGTTTTAAGATGGGGCAATTGTGTTGCATGATCTCTCCATCCATTTCGGTCGACATCTTTGAGTAAGTTGCTGGCATGATTTATTTCCGCCATATTAGCAAAGTTTTGGTAATCAATGGACTCGGCAAATTGAATAGACATGTCTAGTCGATTTAAAAATTGATTGAAGTATTTTGCATAGCCATCGTGTTTTAATTCAGCTGGATCTGCTGTTCTTGCTCTATCCATTTTTTGAATCAGTTGTGCTAGTTCAGTGTTATCTAATTTGTCTTCGCCACTGCGAAAAGGATTTAGCTCAGGGAACATTCTAAGGCTTGCGCCGAGTGCCAATAAAAAACTTTCTTTTTTTTGTTCGCTGTTTGCGTCAATCGCGACAAACATAGAATTCATTGCGTTGGTTGATGCTGGTTGATGCTGGCAAATGTAGGCAAGTTCCTTCATTTCTACTCTGTTGTTAATGGTATTTAAGAGTAAGTTACGGTTCGTGTCACAAAAACTGATGGCCAGTGCTGCTTCATCCAGGTAGTTCATAGCCGTTTTTTTCTTTGCAGAAATTGTCAGTGCTTCGAATTGGCTAATATAAGATGCTAGTGGCCTGTTGGTGGGCCTGACCAGGTAGGTGGTTGGAACAATTAATTCTGCGGCCAAAAAGGGCAGCATTTTTTTAAAATCCAATATCACATTGGCAATAACGGGAGCGCTTTTCTTGCTGGCTGATTTTAAAACGGAAGGTTGTAATATTGTTTCAATTGCTTTTTTAAGGTATTCAGCAAAAAGTGCAGCGCTTCTTGTTTCATTTGCGATGAGGTGTTCGCTGGTGGATTGTTCTTGAATGATGTCATGGCAGGCGCCTGCTGCTACGGCAATGGCAGACATGATTTTTGCTGTTGTTTTGTCGGAATGCGTATCCTGTTGGTAATATTTTTTTAGTAAGTCATCCACATTATTGGCAACTTCAGCGGCATGAGGCGCGTCATGATAAATTGCGGATGTTTTATTCTTTCGCAAGTGGGTTTCAGCTATCCCTTTTGCGGCAATGGATTTTAGTATATCAATGAAACTTTCTACGTTGCCTGTCGAATCGAGGAGTAGAGTAAAGCGTGCAAAAGCGACATCAAACTTTTTTTTGTTAAGTGCGCGTTCTTTCAGTCTGGGTTCAATGAGTTCCCGATATAAGGTTTGGCTGATGCCGAGTTTGTTAATGAGTGATTCTGTTTTTAATTTTTTTTGATGCAGTGCTTCGCTTGCTTGATGTTGGGCGATTTTTTCTAATTGGTTTTCATATTGGATGATTTCTTGCTGGAGGGTTCTGTGTTGGTTTGATTCGGGTGATGACGGAATGGCTTTTTTGGATTGATTCAATTCGTCTAATCGTTGGCTGATTTGTTGCTGAATATGGGTGCCTAACTGGGTTATTTCGGTTTCATTAAGACCTTGCAGTGAGCCGGCAAGGTCACTGGCTGGGTCGAGGAAGGGGACGTCATGCGCATTTCCCATACGTTAGCCCTGTTTCTTTTAGTATTAATATAATTATAGTGCATTTAAATTTTATTGGGTTGGGGGCGGCTCAGAATTGGGTGTAACTTGCTAAAAAATCAGCATTAATATTGTTTTGGGGTGGGATAGCCAGTTTTGTGGGAAGGCTTTTTCACTTCCACGTAAGTGGAAGTGAATCAAAAAAACGGGGTGGCAGGGTAGGTTTGCTTTTTACGCGCGGAGCGAGCACGAAAAAAGTAAACCTACCCTGACAGGACCCCAGTCAGCTTCAGAGTATTTCGTTGATATTAATGTAGTTTTAGGAATAGATTCCCGCCTGCGCGGGAATGATGTGAATTTATACAGATTACCCTATAATTAGTGTGCTTGGGTTGCTATTAATATTGAGGCAGGGTTGGGTCTATCTGGGCAATCCAGGCTTTCAGGCCGCCTTCTAAATTAGAAATGTTTTGAAAGCCCTGTTCCTGTAAAAAAGATACTGCTCGACTGCTGCGGCCACCGGCCAGGCAGTGAACGATAATCTGCTTGTTGGCATCTAATTCGCTATAACGTTGGGGTAATTCTGCTAGTGGAATGAGTTTTCCGCCGAGATTGGCTATTTCAAATTCCCAAGGTTCACGGACATCCAATAGGATAAAATCCGCCTCGACTTCCTTTAGTGCTTGTAGTTCTTTTACAGTGGTTTGCTTGATGCTCATACGGTACCCCAGGGTTTAATGATGGCGAGAATAATAATAGCGATTAAAAATACCACCGGCACTTCATTGAGCCAGCGGTAAAAAACATGCCCATGTGGATTGCGGTCATGTTTGAAATCAAACAATAATTTGCCGAGATAGAGGTGATAAAACACCAATAAAGCGATCAAGACTAGTTTGGTATCCATCCATAAGAGGTGCAGATAGGCATGAGTGGCATAACTCATGGTCCAGAGTCCAAATACGATGGTAAGAATCGCGCCTGGCGTCATGATGCCAAAAAATAGCTTTCTTTCCATGATCTTAAAGCGAGCATTGCTGATTTCATCTCGTGCCTCAGCATGATAAACATACAGCCGGGGGAGGTAAAATAGGCCGCTAAACCAGGTAACCATGAAGATAATATGTAAGGCTTTTGTCCAAAGCATAGGGTGATCCTTGAGGATAATATCGGCATTGTAGCGAAGCTTCAGCAAAAAATCATGTATAATGCTCGCACTTAATGGGAGTAGTGATATGAGTGATCCTTTGATTTTTACAAACAGCGCGGCCGCCAAAGTCTGGGAATTGATTCAGGAAGAGGGTAATTATGACCTGAAGCTTCGAGTCTATGTAACGGGCGGTGGTTGTTCTGGATTTCAGTATGGTTTTACGTTTGATGAAGTGGTAAATGAAGATGATACCGTGGTAACTCGGGCAGTCTCCGCAGATAGAGATGATGGTTCTGTTCAGTTATTGGTTGACCCTATGAGTTTTCAATATTTGGCTGGTGCTGAGATTGATTATAAGGAAGACATTGAAGGTGCGCAGTTTATTATTCGCAATCCAAACGCAAAGACGACTTGTGGTTGTGGGTCTTCATTTTCAACCGAGTAAGATGGATTTTTGATGTGTGGTGAGAAAAGTGCAAAATAAAACGGCGGTCACACTTGCGTGTAGCCGCCGTAATCCCATTCACTATTAAGCGAAGTGGTAGATCAAGCCTAGCATGTATTGATTGTCTGCTGGGTTGAACTTTGTTCCTGACAAGTTGTTGTTGAAGGAATTGTAGTTTGTGTGGCTGTATTCGGTTCTCAAGCTTAAGTTTGGATAGATAGCTGTTTCCATGCCTAAACCGTAGTTGAACCCACCTTGCCAGTTGTTTTTGCTGGTACCAGCTGTAACGCCTGCCAATGTGTAGTTTTGTCTGCCTTTTAGTCTAGCTTGGTTGTAGCCTAAACGGATGTAAACTAATGTGCTGTCATTTACTTTAATACCTGGTAACAGGCCGATTCCCCAGCTTGTTCCAACAGTAAATTTCGTGTTGGTTTGAGCAACTGTAGCACCGGAAGTGAATGTAGCGTTATTGCTTTGGCTTGCACCAGAAGTATTAACGAACAGTTCGCCGCCTAAGTAGTACATGCTGTTGAAGTATTGGCCGTAACCAGCTAACAAGCCGCCAACAAATCCAGTGGAGTTGATAACTGGGTTTGCAGATAAAGCGCTAACGCCAGAAGCAATACCTACGTTTTCACGAACTCTGTAAGAATCATAACCTACTTGAGCACCAACGTAGAAGCCATCTTTTAATACATTAACAGGTTGGCAAGCTGGGCAAGGAGCTGCTTCGCCTTTGTAGTCGCCTTTGTAATTTGCTGCAAAACCACTTGTTGTTGCTAATAGTAAAGTAGCTGCTATTACGCTTAGTTTGACTATTGGATTTTTCATGATTTTTCCTTCCGTTTAAAAATTAATACCATGTTTCCCTTTGAGGTTGAAATCTCTCTTCGTCACAGATCATATCAAACCGCAGGCTTTATTGTATAAAAGGCTGTTCTTGAGAGCAATAGTTAATCATGTGATTCTTGTATATTAAGCCATTAAATAGGGTTTAAATCATTTCTTGAGTCGAATAATATACAATCTGTAAATTTTTCATACTCGCGTTTTTGAAAGTGTGACGGAAATTTTTCAAAAACAAAATTTGAGTCAGCATAAAATCCTTAAATTCAGGGATTTTATGCAACAGGAAAACCCTAAACAATCTGCGGAATTTTACTGATAAACTGCTTGCAATGAAAGAAATTTAAAAAGTGAATTCATATTAGATGTGTTGAATTGTCTTTTAAGATGAAACCGGTTTGTTGATTTTGGTTGGAGTCATGTTTTCTTTGAGTGTGGGGTAGTCATTTTCACTTTGATGGCGAGGCATGTTAAAGAGGGAGCTTGGCAGTGGGCTTAAAAGGGAGTACTGCAGGATTTTTTTATCGCTAGACTCATTCCATTTTTGTGACAGATACGTGTCTTTGAGTTTGATATAAAATGTTTGGCTGGATTCCTCGGTTGGTGGGTAAAGCAAACACGATTTATTTTGAATCGCATTGATGATTTCCGGATTGTTGGTGACAATGCGACAAACAATATTGGGATGTTCGTCCAGAAGCGTTTTTAAATTAGCTAAGATAACTTTTAATTCGTCTAAGTTATTAGGGCAGATGAGTACGAGACCGGCGTCAGACAGATGTTGTTTCAGTTCGTCTGCTTTGTCGATTGAATCTATTTCAATGAGGAACTGCCCAGGTTTCACGAATTTTGTTTTGAAGGTATTGGCTTCTTGTCCGAGTACAATCATTTTTACCGTGGTCGGTAGCTTGTTCTCGCTTTGTTTGTTTTTTTGAAGTTGTTCTATTGAGTTGAACAATTTTCCGAGGAACGACATGATGTTTCCTCCGATACTGTTTTTGGTTTATAGGGTCAGTATAGCATAAATTTTGTGTGTTTTTTAACGCGCTGTTTTGTATGAGAAAATTTGTTTTAGCGTCGTGCTTAAAAAAGCGGAATATTTTTCATTGCATAAAATCAGTGGCATAGCAGCTAGTATCCCTAGCTGCATTTTGATGAATGAATCGAGGAGTCAAGATGGCAAAACTTTATTTTTATTATTCGGCAATGAATGCTGGCAAGAGCACGGTGTTGTTGCAGTCTGCTTATAATTACAAAGAGCGAGGCATGGATGTGTTATTAATGGCGCCTGCTATAGATAAGCGTTTTGGGGTGGGTAAGATTCATTCTCGTATTGGTTTGTCGGCAGAGGCGGTTTCTTTTGCGCCGGCATTTGATTTGTTTGATTATGTCAGCCAAGAGTTAAGTCAAAGACCAATGTTGAAATGTTTGTTAATTGATGAAGCCCAATTTCTCACGAAAGCGCAAGTGCTGCAATTGGCCGATATTGTGGATCAGTTAAATTTGCCTGTATTGACGTATGGTATTCGTAGTGATTTTCAAGGCGAGCCATTTGAAGGCAGTATGTATCTGCTAACATTGGCGGATAATTTAGTTGAAATAAAAACGGTTTGCCATTGTGGTAAAAAAGCCACGATGAATACTCGCATTGATGAAGCGGGTCGCCCCATCAAGGTAGGTGATCAAATTCAAATTGGCGGAAATGAGAGATACGTTTCGATGTGTCGGAAGCATTTTAAAGAAGCATAAGCGACGCCTTGTGCCCCATTGATTGATGGGGCGCTATCTTATTATTTGGCGGGCTTGATTATTTTGTTTCGCTTTCTGGATGAGAGTATCAGGAAGCAAGTGCCAGCAACAATTAGAATTAGTCCAACAGCCCATAAGGGTCTAAATGCAAACCAGGCTATGGATGTGGCGATTGTCCACAAGATAAGTCCTGTGATAAATGCGATGAGGCCTGTTCCCATGCCGACAATGTTGCCAAAGAGAGGTATGACATCAGCAAGTACAACGATGGGTTTCATGAGTAATGCCATACCAATAATCATAATGATGAGCGATGCAATACGCAGCGCAATGAGGATCATTTGATTTTGGCTTTTTGCATCGCTGATCATTTGTGCGGGCGAATGATGGCCCATGACTAACAGGCTGACGGGCTCGCCTGCGGGTGGCGTAAACGGTTGAAGTGTTTGATCGGCTTGTTCTGCGATGATGCTTACTACTTGAGGGAGTATTTCGCTTACAGTGATTCTGAGATCACCTACTTTAGGTGTGGTAGAATCATCACCTACATAAATTTCTTTTTCTTCAAGCTTCACGGGTTTTTTCGTTTTACTTTCAATTTTAGATAAATCTATTTTAGAAAGATCCACTGGCGTCTCGCCGCTCATTTGACTTATTAAATCACCTGGCAGTACGAAGTCGCCGACAGTGACATTTTTTGCTTCTTGTGATTTTGAATTGATTGGCATGCTTTCAGGGTTTTCGTGTCCGGTTTTATCTTTGAAATCCGAGCTATCAATTAACTTGTCAGACCAGACTGTTTTGTAGGTGTAGGTTTTGGTTTCTTGCTCGCTGCCGCCCATTTGTTTTTGCGTGCTGGTCTCGGTATGTTGCTCCCACTGATACATTTCTACTTTACGATTGAGCTTGATGGCTTTTTCTGAGATATCGAAAAGAGCATCATGCAAAGTGTTGTCCGTGATCGCGCGTCCACTAAAGTAGATGGCGTGATGATTGTTTTTTTGATCAATGGGTGAGTTGGGAGCCGTGGTGACAACTTTTTCTGTTTGCTCTAATGATTGAGCGGTATGCAGGCCGTGACCTTCGTTCCAGAAGACAAGAATAAAAGAACCAACAATGAGAGCAATGCCTGCGAGAATTCCCCAGAATGCACTAATGATGCGGCTTCCCCAAGATTGTGTTGTGACTTCTTGAACCATGGTGGCTTACTCCTTCATGCGAAGTGAATGGGAAAGCGCAGTTTAGTATTTACATTATTATATTCTGAATGCGGGTAATAATATACTGATAGCCAGTGGCAGGTTTGCAATGTCTTGATTGTTTTATTGATAAATAGAAATTAGCTGACGTGAGGCGGAGTGGCTGAATCAATGGGTGCGGCACGTTAAAGCATAATGAGAGATGAGATGATTGGATGTTTGTACAGAAGGCTATAGGTTGAGCAATCTTTGTTGCGGTGTGTAATAGCATTTTAACAGGATGAAATTCCCGCTTTCGCGGGAATGTGTGTTTCACGTTCGTGGTATTACTTTTTGGGCTGTATTTGGGTGCCCGCTTTATTGTCTTTTTGTTCTTCCATGTCTTCTTCATCTGAGTCAATCAGGGGTTCTGCCAGGGCTTTATTTTTCACCGTTGGTGATTTAAAGAAGTTAAATAAATGTTTGGTGGAGCGGCTGGCGACATTGGCTAATGTGGCAACGTAACCACTGGAAAGAATGTAATTCGAGTTACCAAAAGAACTCAACGAATATATGCTTCCGCCAGTATAGACAACGGCGCAGATAGCGATACTCAGAAGTTGTTTTTTGTTGAGGTCAATGAAGCCGCCAGACGCATAAATATCGGCTATGGTTTTAAGAAAATCTTCACCGCCATCCATAACGCTAAATACATTGATCATGGAGGAGAGGCCAGCCGGAGACCGGTGAATGATCGCGCGAATGGTTTCGTCGGTCAGGTCTTTGCACGCAGAAAAAATCTGTGCTGCTAGGCTTGCAGAAGCGGCTGATGCAGTTGCCCATTTTAGATTTAATACGGCAGAGAAGATGTCTCTGGCGACTTCAATGCGGCTTTGTTCTGATCCTGGCATGATGAGCTCCAATGATGGATAAATTTTGAATAAGTCGTTTATACGACAGGTTAAAAAAATAGATTAGTCTGGGAATGCTTGGCTATTGCTTTGGTTTGATCTAAGGGTAATAAAGATATACCAGAATGGTGGATCTGTACAGAACTAGTGATATTTGGTTGCCATTGCGCAAAAATCGTCTAGTGTTTTTTAGAAAAAGTTAAATCAGTTTTTTCCCATTGGCTACGATAGGATCGGATGTGATTAAGCAGATGTGACCATTGTTGTCAGGAAATCCTACCAATAAAAACTGAGACAAAAATCCGGCAATATTTTTTTCACCCAGATTGATGCAGCCTACGACCTGTTTACCTATCAGCGATTCGGGTGTGTAATGGTGTGTGACTTGAGCCGAGGTTTGTTTTATGCCAAGCTCTTCGCCGAAATTTACCCAGACTTTATAGGCGGGTTTTTTTGCGCGAGTGAAAAGTTCTACTTTGGTGACTGTGCCGGATCTGAAATCGACTTTTTCAAATTCATCATATGTAATTGTCATGTTGCCCTGCAATTTTTTTAAAATGTAATTTTATTATTGCGTATCATACGCTGAGTTTTATAAAAATCTACTGGAAAAACGGATATGAAAAATCGATATAACATAGCATTGATTCCGACCGCAAAAAGTGAAGCTGTGGTGCGTTTTGCGAAAACGTTTTCTGCATTTTCCGATCGATATCAATTGGGTTTGCAATCTTTACCCCATGTGACTTTATGTCAATTCGCAGCAGAAGAATCGGAGCTATTATCGCTATGGCGTGAAGTTAGCAGGAAGATAAAGCCAAAGACCGTTCGCCTGCACTTTAACGAAATCAGTGGTACGCGATCATCGCGCGCTTTTTGGGTTTCTTTGTTGCCGGATAAAGCGGAGACCCTGACGAAGATGCATTATGCTATTGCCGATATTATTCGTCATCCCTTGAACCATTCTTATGAAAATTATTTCCCGCATATGAGTTTGATTAACTCACAAGATGAAAAAGTGATGGATGCCATTAAAAAAGCAGAAATGGCGTATGCGCCGATTGAAGATGATTTTATCTTGTCCTTGGGAAGATCAGATAAAGTGGGTCAGTACATTGAAGTCATTTATACTTAATAGCACAAAAATTGCGACAGCTTTATTATTTTATTCGATAACTGGGTGGCACATGATCATGAATAAATTGCGCGAGGTTTTTGGTGCCTAACGGTTTAAACACGCGAGTGGAATTCATGAATAATCTGACTGTGCCGTTTTCACAGAAACGGACAGAGCTATTGGCATCAATGAGAGGATAGCAGAGGTAATGATCGTAGTAATTATTGATACCTTTGGCAGGATTCAGGCCCGCGGCTTTTGCTTTTTCGGCAGCTTTTGCGCGACGCTCTTCCATGGTGAGACGGCGATGCAGCGTTTGTTGGATCAATGCTTCGGGGGTTCTTTCGGCAACTTGCTTTTTTGAGCTTTTATTCGGGTCGATTTCGTCAGGATGAAATCCCAGCAAGGAAAGCAATGAGCCTATCAAAAGGGTGCTGCTTGAGACTTTTTCGGGAGGCAGGGATTTAGCGGCTGATGGTAATGAGTTCATGTGAGGCGTGGTTCGGATGAGTTGTCGATTGGTTGTCATCATGTCGCTCCAAATGCATTATTCATTTTTTTACTTTGCACAAACGGCAGGTAAATGGGATTTTTCCTCTAACGTAACGGCTGAAGATGAGGCGACAGCCGATGCTTGTGAAGCGATAGGAAGTGAAAGGTATTTTAATTTTTCGACCAGGTTTTCAATAAAGCGTAATGATTTAGGTTTTTCTCGCCAAAAAGTGATGTCAGGCAGTGTTAAGTGCTTGCTTAGCACATCAATGGGTTTTTCGTCATTGTGTGCTGACTTGTCATGAAGAAATGCATTAATCAAGCCACCTAATGTATAGGTATCTTTGTATTTTTCAATTTTTCCATGCTCTAAAATGTCGACAATGAGCTGCAACAATTTTTTTAATACAGCAATTTTATCTTTGAGTGCGTCTGCCTGATGTCTGATTTGTAATAGGGTGATTTGCATGTCAATTAGGTAGCATATATCTGATAAAATAACTTGGTGTTCTAGGGTGTCATCTTCTATTTTCGATAGCAGTTCTTCGCTTTTTTTGCTGTTGTCAGATTGTTTTTCGGTGGATTTTTTCAATGTTTTTTTTATTAGCTCATTGATTTTGATATCAAGATATTCCACTACCCGATGAGAGCTATTGATAGATAGATGGCCGTGTCGATGAAAGATTTTAAAATCGCGACAATTAGCTTTGGGTCTGCAGGCATTAATATCAGTAACGATAGAATCTCTTCCGCCGGCAAGGCAAAAATAATCAATGAGAGACGCTGCAATTTTTTCATCTAGCTCTTTTAAAAATTCACTTTCAGTCTGCATTTGTTTGACAGAGTTTGAAACCCAGCTCAATGGAGGCATAGCAAGTGTCGATCCATTGAAAGGCGTGCCAAGAGTAAAGACGGCATGAACTCGAATGTTAGCAGCTTGCGCAAGATATTCGGCGAAGCGCGCGGCGACTAAGCCGCCTCTTGAGTGGCCGAAAAAAATGACATCTTTGATATTGTAACTTTTTAGCTTTAAGAGAACTTGTTCAGCAAATTCTTCTATGCCGCAGCCTCTCAGTCTTTGCTCAAATGCGAATAGTATCATCGAAGAAATTTCAGGCGGTAGCTTGCCAATGAGGCGTTCTGCGATGAGTGTAAAAGAGGATGAGCGATCGGCTGTTCCGTGAATGCAAACAATGACAATGCCTGGGTCCAGGGGATTTTGCGGGGATGGCTCAAAGCGGGGATTAGGATAGATTTGATCGTTAATGGAGGCGGTGAGCCATAAGGTGGAATGGCGAATGGCGCCAGTGACACTCACGGGTTGAACTCTCTGTAGGTTTTCGTACGAAAACATGGGAAAGCTCCGTTTTTCATAGAGATAGCTGTATTAATTAACATCATATTTTCACATGATTGCAATGAAAGCAACTAAAAGCATTTTTAGCGATGATACGTGTAATGTGAATAAAAAGCCTAAAAATAGCTTAAAAGTGCAAGGGTTTATCATATCTTCCGAATTGCCCTGTGGCTTTCGATCTCTTAAGAATATCTTAATATTACCTTAAGCCTACTGGGTGAGAATAACTGAAGTGATTGATTGTATTGTGCATTAAATAAACAGCGCATTTTCTTTTCCCGACCGCGCAGTCGATAAATTGTCTCGTAAACCGGAGTATTACCTTTATGCCTCATTCTGTGCGTTCATTGCAGTCTATTTATAATTATTTTATCTCTCTTGATGAAAATGAAGGTGTGCATACTGAAATCCTGGGCAAAAACCAGGAGGTTCATACTTTTCACAATGAAGTGTTGATGGGGCATGGTCCATTTAATATTGATAAACTGAGAAGTGGTTCGGCAAATGAGTTTGCGGCCCTGGTTGGTAAACTCGGTTTAAGTATGGAAGACGATATTGATAAAACCGCAGAAGGAGAGAAAGGTTATAGCGCGCTCCATTTTGTGATTTCGATGAATCGCCTGGATTTGTTGATTGTGCTCCTGGATCATGGCGCAAGTCCTCTAGTGCAAGATCATGAAGGGAATAGCGCCATTTTGTTAGCCGCAAAATTTGGCCGCAAAGAGATGTTGCAAGAGTTCTGCAAAATGATAGAAGGCGGCAGTAAGCACGCGTCTTCCTCACAGGCGAATGCCGAGAGCGCAGAGCAAAAAGTCGCGACAAAAGCCCCCGTAAGCAAAGCAGAAAAACACGAAAAAGAAGCCGAGCCTGAGGTCAAGACGCAGCACGATGCCCCAAAGAATGGGAATAAAAGCCGACGTTTAGTGTTGTCACCTGACGATTTAAAGAAAGCCAATATTCATGGCGAAACTGTTTTTGTGGTGTTAGAGCAAACCATTCAGATCAAAAGCGATAAGGCAAAGAAAGCCTATCCTTTAGAGTCGCATAAAGCGAATGATTTAGGCGGTGTATTTAAAAGCATGGTTGAGAGATTAGATCATGACAGCAATGCTGCAAAAAAAGATGAACAAATGGCGCAAGAAAAACCCAAAGAAGATAAAGAGGTACATAAACAGTATTTGCATTCGAACTATATGTATGGTCGTTTATTCAGAGAGTTTGATGAAACGTTTCTGGAAAAACGTAATGAGATTGTTTTGAAGGATGCAAAAGAAGTTGAGGTACATCCTGAGTTAAAGGCTTTTGTTAATAAGGCAAAAGATGAAACGATGAGTGTGGTTTTACCTTATGACCGTAGTATGATTGCTGGTGTCTTGGCTTTATTGAATGACTATAGTCAGTTTTCGCTTTTACATATGGGCAGACGCTACAGAAAAAATGCCGCCGCTTTGGTGGCTCCTTATCTGCAAGAAGGTGAAGGTAAAAAAAATATTGGTGAAGTAAAAGATGTTATTGTGTTGTACGAGGCGATCAGTGCCGAGCTAAAGAATATTCAAGAAGCGCCTCACGATGATGTCAAAAATACCATGTACAATTCTTCTTATTGCAGAAGACTTTCTTTTTGTTTGAGACAGCTGCAAGGCACGACTATTATCCGAAATTATATCGCTGGCAATAATCATTTTAATGCAGTGGCGTATGCGGATCTTTTAAAAATGACCAATCATAAGCTTCAAATTCCGATGTAGTGTACCGTGAACAAGCCACAGTACGGCGGAGTTCTTTGTGCGCATTAATGTCTGGTAAATGCGTTCTTTTCGCTTCCACGAAGTGGCAGGGTAGGTTTGCTTTTTACGCGCGGAATAGATGAGCGCGAAAAAAGCAAACCTACCCTGACAGGACCTGAGGCAATTCAGGGCATCCCTTTCTCTTATCTTCGATTAAATTTGTTCTGGTTATCGGTACCATTATTGGCTGCTGTAGCCGGTTTAGGTGGATGGCTTCTCCGCGCCTGATTGGGTTGAAAGCGATGACGATTGGCAGAAAGCGGCAAGGTATTTTGATGGCTTAATAAGGGTGCCATTGGTGGCTGTGAAGCCACTGGAGGCTGAAGAGGCGCGCCGATCAGCGTAGCTGAGTTCGGCTGCTGCAGGAAAGTAGGATAGCTATACTGGCTCGCCGCCTGCATTGGTGGGTAATAGGATTGTGGGGGCAGATAGCTCGCCATAGCGGTTAAGGGATTTTGCATGTAATAGGCATTGCTTTGGGTCTCAGCATATTGCATTTGGTATTGTAAGTATTGTAGTTGCATATTGTTCAAGTGGGTTTGGTAGAGCGATTCGTACATGGCTTTTGTTGCTGCTAATTCATCAATTTGCTTTTTTTGTTCGCTAATCACCATTTCCTGTTGGTGTATTTTTGTTTGTGATTCACCGATTGCCTGTTGCTGTGCTTGCAATAGCGTTAAGAGGTTTAATTCAAGATCATTGTATACATAAGGATGAGTTTCTATTGTTTTTTCTTCGAGCGCTATACCTGTTTTCTGAGAGACATTGGTTTTTTCAAGTGGAACAGGTGATGCGATTTGTTCTCCTGACGTTTCGGGATCAATGTGAATAGAGAGCGATGGCGCTATTGTTGACATCGTTTCTGTGCTCGTGTCCGAAAAAGACCGGATTGTTATAGCTTCGCTGTTATTTGTTGATGCTGGAGGGTAGATTTCATTCGCTTCTTTTTGCGAAGGTGAGGCAGCATGGCTTGTGCCGGATGAAGAGTTCGAAAAGGTTTCGCTGCTGCTTGCTGGCGCGGCATTGTGCGTATGATCACTTTCATTCTCATCTTTTTGCAAATGAGTGTCAGTATTCAAAGGCAATTGGCTATCTGACGGCATGAGTGCATCGTCTTGCGCTTCGGCTGTTATCGGCGCTACTGTCTCATCGCTTACGAAAGAAGAGGTGTTAGGCGTGGCCGCTACATTTTCGAAAGAGTGGGGTGGTTCGGTTTTCTCAGTATTTTCAGCAGCGCTTTGTGTTGCTAATAAAGTTGGGGTTTTTGGTTGCGTAGCGATTGACGGTGAAGCGCCTCTTGGGCTAATCGGCATGATTGGATTATGGCTGATCACGGCGGAAAAAGGTTCGGTTTGTGGTAATGAGGTTGAAGGTAAGGCGATGTGTTGTGGGTTAGTATTACCACTTTGTGCGGTGGCGGCGGCGCGTGTTTTCTTCGATCTTACCATGCGTTTTAGTGACGCTCGGTGTTGTTGTTCGGCAAGCTTGCTCGCTTCCAGTTGCGCTGCTTTTTTGTTTTCTTTTAATTGTCTTATGTGAGCTTTGGTATCGACTTGTTCCCATTCGCTTTGATCTTTTGCTTCTTGTTGTTCTATCAATTTCTGAATTTCAGCAAGAGTTGGCCTTTCTTCTTCGGCAGGGATGGATATTTGTGAGGAAGACGTGGCGGTCTCTGCTTTGGTTTCGATGCTGCTAGGTTGCTCTACCTGTTCTGCATGAGATGTTAATTCTTCAGGTTGCAACTGTTTTACATCCGCTTTGGTTGAAGATTCAGGTTCTTCTTTCTCAGGTTCTGTCTGGATGGATGAGGCTGGTGCGCTTCCTGCATCTGAAGTGGGTTGCGCAGCGCTACCCAGTTCTGGAGCCTTGGCTTTTTTCTTTTGCTTTTTCGGCGCACTGCTTGCTGCGCTCGATGCAGATGAATAAAGCTGGGTTTCTAGTTCTGTTATTTTTTCTTTGACTTTGGGGTCAGGAATAATCAGATAAGAAAGATTCAGCCATTTCAGTACACCTTCAGGGGCTTCCCGCTTTAAATGCGGATTCACTCTGAATAGATCATGGATGACGCTGACATATTCTTTATTTGCCGCTGCCTTTTTGTTTTCAGGAAGCAGCGCTAATATCATTTTGTGTTCTTGTAAGCTTTTTTCGCACTCACCATTACACAGATAAAAAGCTCTTTTCTGTTCATGGTAGGGGATGAGAGAAGGGACATGTTTGTCAAGCCTGCTGCGATGCAGCCATAGGGCAAAATTCAAATCGTTGAAAGGTTGGTCTCGATTGGTTTTTATGATGCTTTGCATCATGAAAAATTTTGCGCGCTGGACATATAGCGCGTGAATGCGCGGGTAATGGCTGATGGCCTGATCCAGCACCACAACTGCTTGATAATAATTTTTTTGCCTGGTTAACTTTTTAAGTCGGTTGTCTAGCGCTTTTAAATAAGCGTCAGGCATTTCGCTTGGGGTTTTCAATAAATCAAGGATTTCTTGACACTCGGCCAGGGTGATACCGTCGGTGTTACCTTGATGTAAATTAAAAACCGCTTTCGCCGTTATAGTTAGGAAGTTATTGTTAGGGATGTCTGGCAGATATTCGCGGACTTTTTCGATAGTGGGTGTTAAATCCGCTTGTGTTTGACCTATCTTTTTTTTCTCTTCTGTTTGAATGGTTGCTGCATGGAGTCTTTGTGCTTTGTTTTGAAGCGTTTTGGTTTCTGCTTGTGATTCTTCATATTTTGCAAATAATTGGTGTGCTTCATTTCGCACTGTTTTGCCATCGAAAGTGCTGGTTTCGTCAATTTTGGCGATATTGAGCCATGCGGCAAGCATGCGATTGCGTGTGGCTTCGCCTAGCGATGCCGTGTCACCCGAATCAACCATCAGTTGTTGGTATAAATCGCTACGCATGAGGTAAAGTTCGGCTTTCAGTGGGGTGGCGAGTATGGCTTGGTCAAGATGGTATAGGCTGTTTTTATAATCTTGTTGCGCTTGTAATTGTTTGGCTGTTTGCAGGTGATGATCCTGGTTGTCAGGAATAAGCCCTTTGTTTGTCAGCTGAAGGATTTCTAATTCGGCAATGTGCTGACTAATGATTTCTTTGGTGTATTCGCCGAGACAGTCGCCTTGTAAGTCGGCCGCCATGCCCAGTAAAAAGTCTTCTCTGGCCGCATGATGGTTGTTGGTTTGAAAATGACAGCTACCGCGATAAAAAAAACAGGAAGCCGCTTCGTTCATTCCGATGTCGCTGTTATCGTCATCGTAATTTTCAATGAAGCGATTAAAAAGCACGAGTGCTTGGGGGTATTGCTTATCTTGCAGGTAATAATAGCCAAGCAAACGCGCAGCGCGGAGATCAAGCTCGCAAATTTGTTGAGCAAGCTCTAAGTAGATTTTTACTTGGGCGCTATCTTTCTGCATTAAGGCAAAATGTACAAAAGCAGCTGCATGTCGGAGTGCGTTCTCTGTGATAGACGGGTTGCAGTTTTTTAGCAGCAAAAAATATTTTTCGATGCTCTCGTCGTTTTTTTCATCAAGGGTGAGGGTGGGGTGATGGTCAGAAAGCATAAGTTCGCGCCTGTTCTAATGAGAATTGCGCGTATTATACCGAATTTCACTGGGTGAGTAATGATTGCCTGATGTGATGCGAGAATTTGTTTGGGCTTGGGGTGAGTTTAAGCAGTTTGGATTACTTTTTGATTTGCTGGTTTGTCTTGTCTATATCAATTTGGTGGCCAGACCTGGAATCGAACCAGGGACACAGGGATTTTCAATCCCTTGCTCTACCAACTGAGCTATCTGGCCGGCAATAGATATAGATCATTGGAATCCGCGCTATTAAACCGATTGCAGCGCGTTGAGTCAAGTAAAAAGATCACTTTACCGGTGGAATGTAGCCAGCGGGTGTTTCACTGCCTTCTCCGAAGAGGAATTTTTCCATTTCCTGTTTTAAAAAAACTCTAGCATTGGTATCGAGCATGCTCAAACGATACTCATTGATGAGCATGGTTTGATGGTTAATCCACAGCTGCCAGGCTTCAGCTGAAATGTTCTCGTAGATTTTTTTTCCAAGCTCGCCAGGATAAGGAGGGAAAGCCAAGCCTTCTGCAGGTTGTCCCAGTTTTTTGCAATCGATCATGCGGGTCATTTGTTGAGTCCCATTAAAAGCGTTTTGACCGGAGCGGGTAGGCCCACTGTGTCAGGTTGCAGCAGGTTATACCAAATTTGTTGATCTGCTTCCATGATTTTCCCCCTGCTGGGTTTGAGTGAAATCAATGCGGGTTGAATCTCCAGGTGAAAATGACTGAAGGTATGGCGGAACTGCTCTCCCAGCCTGATTTTGTCGATAGGGCGCTTTATGAGTGCGCGAGCCGCTTTTCGCAAGCTATCGGTTGATTGGGTGTAGGCTGTCTCTGGCAAGCTCCACAGGCCGCCCCAGATGCCGCTGGAGGGGCGTTTTTCAAGAAGAACATATTGATTGTTTAGCACAAAAATAAGCAGAGTGATTTGACGTGTGGGAATCTTCACGCTTACTTTCTTTTTGGGTAAGGTTTTTGCTATGCCAAGCTGGTGTGCTTTGCAGGTTTTCTGAAAAGGGCATTCCGTGCAGCGAGGCGTGCCGCGTACACATAAGGTGGCGCCAATGTCCATCATGGCTTGGGTGTAATCGGCAACACGATGCGATGGTGTGTATTTTTCTGCCATTTTCCAGAGTGTTTCGGTCGTCTTTTTCTCGCCAGGCCATTCGGTAATGGCATGTAAGCGTGTCAAAACGCGTTTGACATTGCCATCTAAAATGGCAGCTTTTTTTTCGAAGGCAATGGCTAAGATAGCACCCGCAGTCGAGCGTCCAATACCGGGTAGATTCTCAAGCAGAAGTTGTGTGGCGGGAAATTGGCCACTATGAGAAGCCGCGATGATTTTTGCTGTTTTATGTAAATTGCGGGCACGGTTGTAGTAACCAAGGCCAGTCCATAAATGCAATACCTCATCCTCAGTCGCCTTGGCGAGTTGGTTTATGGTGGGAAAGCGCTGCAGAAACCGTTCAAAATAGGGAATGGCGGTGCTGACCTGTGTTTGCTGAAGCATGATCTCAGATACCCAGACGCGATAAGGCGTTTTGTTCTGTTGCCAGGGAAGGTTCTTGCGACCGTGCTGATCAAACCACGATAAAACCAGGTTTTGGAACTTTTCTGCGCTATTTGATCTTGTTTTGTGCGGTTTCGATAACATGATGTGTGATTTTTAGGCTCTTTTGGCGAAGTTATGATATATTGCCCACTATAATAAAGCATCACTATAAAACGCAATAAACAAAACGAGGAGTTAAAGGATGTCAGGTCGGACGCTTGATCAAGTCATTGCCCAGCGATTTTTGGTTAGACGCCATGGATGATGAATTTAATCTGTCCGGCGCGCACCCATTCAAATAGGCAATCTCTGTCTGTTCGTATCGTTAACTCCCTCCTAAAAGCTGTGGTTAGATTATTGATCTCGTTTGAGTTTCTTCGGCCCTGATTTGTTGCGATATAAAAATTTATCTTTTAACAAAAAATGCTCGGCAGATGAGGTTGCAATTTAAGCACATAAAGTAAAAATAATTATTATTAGATTAAACGAGAGGTGGTTTGAAATGAGTTCAGTCAGACAGATTCAGAAAATGTTTTTACCGCAGTTAACAGCAGGCGAAAAAGCAGCGGCTTTGGAAATGAAGGGTTATTTTACGACGGGACAGAGTGAGTTTGGCGGCCCCCCTAAGTCATCCGGAAGCTCTAGCTCTTCAGTCATCACTGATGTGGATTTTAACCCAGTTTTTGGAGCCAAAAGAACATTCGTTTATAAAAAAGGATTAATGTCACTTTGGTTGGAAACCAAGCCAACGACAGCAGAAGACTTTTATGAGCTCCTTCATGCGGTCAATAATAGTGATCACGGTTATTACGGAGATCATATTGAAATTTTTTATAATCGCGCTGATGCCATTACGAAGGAAGATTTTCGTCAGATGCAACATGAATTTAGTTGCGATCTGTTAAGCGATGCGAGCCGCGCGGGTCATGTGCGGGCAAAAGAGCAGTTAATGATATGGGCCATTGAGTGTGAAGATAAAGTGGCAGCCAGTAAATTAGAATATCAAAAATTTAATTGTAAGGACGATCTCATTATTTATCTGCCAAAGCGCTTTCAAACGGCAGATGAGATGGAGCGCTTGGCAAAAGCATTGAAAAAAGGTGGTGTCGGCGTCTATTTTTGGATGGAAAAGCCAGAGCATGCAATGTTCCTTAGCAATAAACTATTGCAGATTGTTAGGATCATGAGGAGAGAAGAAGCAAGACTTGCTGCGGAGATGTCATGTCAGCATGCACAAAGACATGTGGCTAAACAAAAAGTGGCAGAGCTGAGACCGTCAAGTGTTCCAACCATTGAAGAGGTGAGTGCGCAGCTGGAAGTGATAGACTTGGAAGAACAAGACGAGCCAGCTTCTCTGTCTAGCCCGCATGGCGCATCAACAACAAGTGCTGAGCCGATAGATTCGGATCAAGAATCCTATAGTAGGAACAGTCCTGAATCAGAAGTTGATGAGGAAAAAAACAAGGATCAAGAAATAAAATCCGAAGCAAGATGGTTCCCGTGTCTGCGGTAATGATCGATCGAAATGAACTCTTAAAGTTGCCTCAGGTCCTGTCATGGTAGGTTTACTTTTTTCGTGCTCGCCATAAGGCGTAGCAGCGTAAAAAGCAAACCTACCATGACACCCCGTTTTTTTTGATTCACTTCAACTTCGTTGAAGCGAAGACGTAGCACAAAGATCAGTAGCACGGACTAAGACCCCCACGCTTTTTGTGGGGGTCTTAGTCCGCGAACCCCTGCTAAATCACACAGACACACATTCACTCAGAGGTGTAGGCATAGGTTGGGCTGAGGTACGAAGCCCAACATTTCACTAAACGTTGGGTTTCGCAAAAAAACGCTCAATCCAACCTACACCAAAGCACAAGCCTTTAGCGCGAAAGCGAACAAACCAAAGAACGATATGCTCCTATCCCATTTTAAATAAAACCAGACAACCGTTTTGTCAGAATAATTTTTTTCGCCGCAGCAATATCCGGCGCAAAAAATCGATCCTTATCATAAAAAGCCACCTGTTCACGCACCAACGCAAAAACAGCTTCTAATTGGGGGGAGGTTTTGAGTGGTCGTCTAAAATCAATTCCCTGGCAAGCCGCCAATAATTCAATTGCAACGATGCCCGCCGTATTTTCCGCCATCGGCAACAAGCGGCGCGCCGCATAAGTTGCCATACTGACATGATCTTCCTGATTAGCGGAAGTCGGCAGACTGTCAACACTGGCAGGATGAGCTAACGATTTATTTTCGCTAGCCAGAGCCGCCGCTGTCACTTGCGCAATCATAAAGCCCGAGTTAATTCCTGCATCCTTGACTAAAAACGCAGGCAAATGACTGAATCTCGGATCAGTTAGCAAAGCGATACGTCTCTCAGAAAGCGCGCCAATTTCAGCAATGCTGAGCGCTAGCGTATCGGCAGCCATCGCAACCGGCTCAGCATGAAAGTTGCCGCCAGAAAGAATTTCATCGTCTGCCGCAAAAACTAGAGGGTTATCCGATACCGCATTGGCTTCAATAAGAAGTGTCTCGCGCGCAAATAACATATGCGAAAGACACGCCCCCATAACTTGTGGCTGACAACGCAAAGAATAAGGATCTTGAACTTTTTCGCAGTCAATGTGTGAGTCGCGAATTTTGCTGCCTTGCAGTAAATCGCGAAGCATTTTCGCCACGGCCGTTTGTTGGGGGTGACCACGCACCGCTTGAATGCGTTCATCAAAAGGTTTGTCACTACCAAGCGCGGCATCCACTGATAAAGCGCCTGTCACGATCGCGGCATAAAACACTTGATCTGCAGCAAAGCTGCCTAATAAAGCCAGTGCTGTCGATGCTTGTGTGCCATTTAGCAGTGCTAATCCTTCTTTAGGCCCCAGTATCAGTGGTTCTAGCCCAGCAATTTTTAAACCTTCTACGGCTGAAATGATTTTGCCAGCATGGCGTGTTTCACCCACACCAATGAGCGTTGCGCTCATGTGGGCAAGCGGTGCTAAGTCACCTGATGCACCCACTGAGCCTTGCGAAGGAATGCAAGGATAGACTTTGGCATTAAATAAATGAATCAATGCTTCAATTGTTTTTAATTGTACGCCAGAAAAACCACGCGCAAGACTATTAATTTTAAGCGCGAGAATCAATCTGACCACAGAGTCTGCAAATAAATCACCGGTGCCCGCTGCATGCGAGAGCACAATACTTTTTTGCAGTGTCTCTAAGTCTTTATTGCTAATGCGCGTGCTAGCCAGTAAACCGAACCCTGTGTTGATGCCGTAAGCCGTTTTGTTTTCTTCTATAATTTTACTAACCACTTTTGCGGATTGATTAATGGCCTCAATGCAATCAGGGTGTAGTTCAAGTGTTGTTTCTTCATCGAGTAATAGCTGGATATCTTCCAGAGTGAGTTGCCCTGGTTTTAATATAAAAAGCTTTTTCATAAATACGTCTATCCTTACTTACATAGTGCTATTTCATCATCGGTAAATGGAGGTGATGTTCTTTCGCGCATTCAATAGCGATTTCATAGCCTGCATCGGCATGACGCATTACGCCACTTGCGGGATCATTGTGTAACACGCGTTGCAACCGAACAGCCGCTTCTTTGCTGCCGTCAGCTACAATGACCATGCCAGCATGTTGAGAGTAGCCCATGCCAACGCCGCCGCCATGATGAATGCTGACCCAGGTCGCACCACTCGCGCAATTTAGCAATGCGTTCAATAATGGCCAGTCAGAGACAGCGTCTGAACCATCTTTCATGGCTTCCGTTTCACGATTAGGGCTCGCCACTGATCCAGTATCAAGATGGTCGCGACCAATCACAATCGGCGCTTTTAGTTCACCACGGGCAACCATTTCGTTAAAGGCCATTCCCAGGCGCTCTCTATCACCCAGTCCCACCCAGCAAATGCGTGCGGGTAAGCCTTGAAAATGAATGCGTTCTTTGGCCATGTCTAACCATTGATGCAGATGTGGGTTGTTGGGAAGCAGTTCTTTCACTTTCGCATCGGTTTTGTAGATGTCTTCAGGATCACCCGACAAAGCCACCCAGCGAAATGGGCCAACGCCACGACAAAACAGTGGTCGAATATAAGCTGGCACAAATCCAGGAAAATCAAACGCGTTTTTGACACCAACATCTTTCGCCATTTGACGAATATTATTGCCGTAATCGAAGGTTGGAATGCCTTGTTCATGAAAAGCCAGCATCGCTGTGACTTGTAATGCTATCGATGCTTTCGCAGCACGAACGACTTCCGCCGGATCGGTTTTTCGCGTGGCTTCTGCTTGTTGCAAGCTCCAGCCGACTGGGAGGTAGCCATTCAAAGGATCGTGCGCGCTGGTTTGATCCGTCACCAGATCCGGGCGAATACCGCGCGCCACTAATTCAGGGAACACTTCTGCCGCATTGCCGAGCAAGCCGACAGATAGGCTTTTACCCGCTTGGTGTGCATTGTTAATGAGGGCTAATGCTTCATCGACTGTATTGGCTTGTTTGTCGAGATAACCCGTTTCAAGACGACGTTGAATGCGTTTTTCATCGCACTCAACCGCAAGCATGCTGGCGCCCGCCATGGTGGCGGCTAAGGGTTGCGCACCGCCCATGCCACCCAAACCGCCGGTGAGTATCCATTTGCCTTTGAGGTTGCCGTTATAATGTTGTCGGCCTGCTTCGACAAAGGTTTCATACGTGCCCTGGACTATGCCTTGGCTACCAATATAAATCCAGGAGCCTGCGGTCATTTGCCCATACATCATTAAGCCTTTTTTATCTAGCTCATGAAAGTGTTCCCAGTTCGCCCAATGCGGTACGAGATTGGAATTGGCGAGGAGGACGCGCGGCGCGTCTTTGTGCGTTTTAAAAACGCCGACGGGCTTGCCGGATTGAATTAATAGTGTTTCATCATCATTCAATGATTTGAGTGTGGCAACAATGGCATCGAAGCTTTGCCAGTCGCGCGCTGCGCGCCCGATGCCGCCATACACCACTAAATCGCTGGGAATTTCTGCGACATTGGGATCCAGGTTATTCATGAGCATCCGCAAAGCTGCTTCTGTTAGCCAGCTTTTTGCAGAGAGTGTCGTTCCGTGTGACGCTTTAATAAGACGCGAAGGGTCGTGACGTAAAGTGCTTTCCATAGAGTAAATTACCAGGGTTGTGATGGATGATGATAATGATGAATAAATTCATAAATTAAATTAGCTGCCAATTTTGCCGTGCGTTGATCGACATCGTATCGCGGACAAAGTTCGGCGATATCACAGCTTATGACTTTTCCAGAAGCGGCCAGTAGGCGTACAAAAGGAATGACATCCCAGGGTTCTAATCCCAATGGTTGGCTGGCGCTCACACCTGGCGCGTACGCGGCCGAAAAAACATCCAGGCAAATGCTCATATACAGTATTTCATTTTGATCGATGATCCGGTCGACAAAGTCGACTACTTTTTGTTGTTGTCCTTGGTGCAGCTCATCGGCCAAAATAATTTTGGTATCATAAAGACGGGCGGTATCGAAGAGTTGGCGAATATTGCCTGCATGTTGGATGCCGATAACATTGTAATCGAAGCGTTTGCCTGCGGATTCATGTGATTTTGCAATTTGTAAAAACGGGGTGCCGGAGCTGCCTAAGTTATTAGGTAGCATGGGGCGCATATCAAAATGGGCATCAAAGTTAACGATGCCTAAATTTTTGCGGGGATGTTTTCTGGCGATGCCTTGATAATGACCCCAGGCTAATTCATGGCCGCCGCCGATGACGATAGGGCAGAGGTCATGATCTAACAAGTATTCGATGGCAGCGCCTAATTCGTGTTGCGCTTCTTCGAGTTCGCCATCGGCGCAAGTGATGCTCCCTGCATCGTAACAAGTGATGTTTTGCTTTTGGATGGGGAGTTTTGATAGGGCGTGTCGGATGGCAGCGGGCCCTTCGGCTGCGCCTATGCGACCATGGTTACGTTTAATTCCTTCATCACAACGAAAACCAATTAAAGCGAAGCTGGGTATTTTGGGCTCAATGAATTTATGGTCCAGTAGGTTGAGTGGTTGGACAATGTGAAAAAAACACGAGTTAGGCGGGATGTCATCCCGGCCGCGCCATTGGTTCGGGTCTGGGGGTAGGTATCGAGTATTCCAGCTCATAATAAAGTCCATATTGTTTTAAAAATATTGTCTACCTTAGAATTATGATAGCCATTAGTCAACTGAGTGGGTCTAACTTTGGCAAATTTCTTTAGATTGACTGGGTCTTGTTAGGGTGGGGGGCTTTTCTTGTATTGTGAGTATTGTTGGCAGTGTTTTTAAATTGACTGGGGTCCTGTCATGGTAGGTTTACTTTTTTCGTGCTCGCCAGTAGGCTGCGCGCGTAAAAAGCAAACCTACCCTGTCACCCCGTTTTTTTGTGTCACTTCCACTTCGTGGAAGCGAAAAGAGCATATTTGCCGGACATTAATGCGCGTGGATAGAAGAAAATGTAGGTTGGGTTGAGCGCTTTTCGCGAAACCCAACATCAGTAAAGCCCACTGCTGTCACACTTTAGTCACGCAAATGTAAGGTAATGTTGGGTTTTGTGCTAAAAATAGAAATCACACTAACGCCAAAATAAATACGCTAACGCCTTTGTCGGCTCGACTTTTATATTGGCAATACGCTATCGTGTGTAAAGCGAAACGCTAATCTTAAAACCGAGGGCATACATGCAACAGTACCAATGGGACTCATTGTATATCAATGGTCAAATCGCAACGATGGCAGATGAGCAATCATGCCCTTATGGTTTGCTTAGAGATTCAGCGCTAGCGATTAAAGACGGCTTGATTGCATGGGTCGGCCCCATGCAAAGTTTGCCAGACATGCCAGAGCGACTCGCGAAAACCATTTATGATTTGGCCGGTCGGTGTGTGACCCCCGGTCTGATTGATTGCCATACGCATTTAGTTTATGCAGGCAATCGCTATTATGAATTTGAGCTGCGTTTACAAGGCGCCAGTTATGAAACCATAGCTCGCGCAGACGGAGGAATATCCTCTACAGTGACCGCAACACGTATGGCATCGTTTGAAGATTTATTAGAACAAAGTCTAAAACGCGCGAAGCATTTGGTAGCGGAGGGTGTGACGACGATTGAAATCAAGTCGGGATATGGTTTAAATCTCGATACGGAATTAAAAATTCTTCGCGTGGCGAAACGCATAGGTGAGATCTTACCGGTGACCGTTTCATTGACTTTTTTGGGCGCGCATTCTTTGCCCTTGGAATATAAAGACAAGCCAGATGAGTATATCGATTCAGTTTGTCACGACATGTTGCCGGTGATTGTGGGTGAAAACTTGGTGAACTCAGTCGACGTATTTTGTGAAAATATCGCATTTGATTTGGCGCAAACCGAACGTGTTTTTAAAACAGCGAGGGAGTTTAACCTCGGTGTCAAGTGTCACGCAGAGCAGCTATCTGATATGGGCGGTGCTGCATTGGCTGCGCAATATAATGCAGTGTCAGTGGATCATTTAGAGTTTCTTTCTGCGGCAGGTGTGGATGCGATGGCAAAATCAGGCACGGTGGCCGTCTTGTTGCCGGGTGCTTTCTATTTTTTACGCGAAACGCATTTGCCACCGATAGATTTGCTACGTAAGGCGGGTGTGCCGATTGCCATTGCAACCGATTGTAATCCGGGGACTTCGCCTGTCACTTCGTTGTTGTTAATGTTAAATATGGCTTCTACCTTGTTTCGTTTAACGCCGGAAGAAGCATTAAAAGGAGTGACGCGATATGCCGCTAAAGCATTGGGTTTGCAAGCCACGCATGGCACTTTATCGGTAGGAAAGGTGGCTGATTTTGTGGTTTGGGATATTGAGCATCCTGCTGAGCTGGTGTATCACATTGGATTTAATCCACTGATTATGGCTGTAAAAGATGGAGTGAAGGTTTCATCTGTTATTCCAGAATAGCCCTATTACATCTAAGGCGCATAAATATCTACGCAAATGCTTATAGCCCCCTCCTTTGAAAAAGGAGGGTTGGGGGGGGTTATAAAAAAATATATTATACATCCGATAATTCACGCTGCTTGAGCTTGAATAAGAGCAGTATCTTTGCTTGGTTTGCTTTTAACTCCAGCCCCTGACTGATGTGCTAATTAGAAAAGAATTTATATAAATCCTCCCCCGCCCTCCTTTTCCAAAGGGGGGAGATCAGAGCCATAGCAATTTAAAAAACCGGGGTGGCAGGGTAGGTTTGCTTTTTACGCTGCTACGCCTGCGAGCACGAAAAAAGTAAACCTACCATGACAGGACTCCAGTCAACTTTTTCGCTGCCGATAGTCTTTATCAACTCTTTGAATCTTATAGCGCTTCCCTTTTCAGTCAATAACAATTGACTATTATTCCAATCATTCATTATGATGTGTCTCTTTTTGCTACAAAAACCCAAGGCGAGTCAACACAATGAAACCCCGTTTCTTCTTAGGCGTAGCCCTCAGTTTGCTTGGCGCATTACTCTACTCTCTGATTACCGCGATCATCAAAGTAGAGCATGCTTTTTTGCCCCCCTTGCCCATAGTGATTTTTATGCAGAGCGCTGTTGCTTTGGCTTTTGCCGTACCCTTTCTTTTTAAAAACGGCGCAAAGCAAGCACGAGCCGTGTTGCGTTCATCCAACCTTCCATTGCAGTTTGTGCGTACCGTCTCAAGTCTTTCGCTGAGTTATCTCATCTTTTACTCCGTGAAATTCATTCCCTTGGTCAATAGCATGCTGCTCTCCAACACAGCACCGTTAATTGTGCCGTTGATTGCTTGTTTATTCTTATCACACAAAATCAATCATCGCTTATGGATCCCCATGATCATCGGTTTTGTGGGGGTCACTGTTGTTTTACATCCAAATGCCCGTATTTTTAATTGGGGATCAGTGCTGGCGTTGGGCTCTGCCGTTTGTATGGCGTGTTCTATTCTCGCTGTACGAGAGCTCTCTAAAACCGATGCATCTGAAACGACGACATTCTATTTCTTTTTGTTTTCTACGATTTTATCTAGCATCGTGGCTTTCTTTTTTTGGCAGCCAATCACATTACAAATGTGGGGAATTATGTTTGTCATTGGTGGGTTATATCTTTTACTTCAGTACTCAACAACCTATGCGTTGCAATATATCAACGCGCAATTACTCAGTACCTTGTTTTACGCCAATATTGTTTTTGCCGCGATTATCTCATGGTTAATTTGGCATTCTCTACCCTCTGCTATGACATGGGTGGGTGTCGTTTTAATTGTGGTGGGCGGCGCGTTATGCATTCGTGTCGAGCAACAGTCACTTGAACAAATTGAAGCGCCAGCATTAAGAGGGTTAGCCGCGCAATCATGATGTCGATTCACGTGGCGGCTTTATGGCAACGTTTGTTAAATCAAAACAATGACAGTGTGTGGTGAAAGCAGATAATAAAAAAGGCTCCCAAAGAGCCTTTTTAAGATCCAGGGAGGATTTATGCGGTCACAGCCTGTTGGGGGGCGCCTGCTTTATGCAGAAACTCTCTCACGCTGAAGACGTTGGCATAAGTAGGTTGTAGTGCGGCTAAAAACGCATGGTGCACGCTGGTAGCAGGGATTGGAGTATTGTTAAACTCTAATGTCTTGGTCGCACAAGCATCATGTAAAACAGAAACGGAGAAGCCAAGATCATAAGCTGCTCTCACAGTTGCATCGATACACAAATGAGTCATCATGCCGCAAATAACCAAATGGTTAATTTGATGTTTGATCAAATGATTCAATAAACCGGTATCTTTGAAGCTATTGGGATAATGTTTTTTAATGATGGCTTCGTTTTTCAGAGGTTGAACATTAGGATGAAACTCGATACCTTTGGTGCAAGGTAAAAAGTAAGTTGCATCTGGACGAGTTGATATATGTTGAATGTGGATCACAGGTTGTTGCTTGGTTCTGTAGGCTTGTAGGACTTCTTGAGCCTTCAGACTTGCTTCTGTGCTTCTTTCCAACGGCATCCTACCATTCGGGAAGTAGTCGTTTTGGATATCAATAAGTAACAATGCAGTGTTCATGGTGAGTTCCTTTCATCATAATAAGTTACTATTAAACCATCTTTAAAAAATTACGCAATAGTTTTACATTTTCAGAGAATATTGTACATGCGTCTAGTCAAACAAACAGTAGAATTACTCGATTCAGATAAAATAAAAGCAGCCATGACACCTGGCAGTTTATCTAAGCTCCACACGCTCTCTGTGTTTGACACCATTGGCTCAACCAATTCTTATCTGATGGACTGCGCAAAATCTGGCGTTCTGTCAGGGTCGGTCTGTATCGCCGACCAACAAACACGTGGGCGTGGGCGTCAAGGGCGTACGTGGTATTCACCACCGGGTGCCAATATTTATTGTTCGTTGCTATGGTATTTTCCTGTTCAGCAGACGGATCTTGCCGCGTTAAGTCTGGCTGTCGCTGTAATGGTAGCAAAGTGTTTAACAAAATATGGCATCACTAACGGTATACAGTTGAAGTGGCCTAATGATGTATTGTTTCAAAGTCAGAAGCTAGCAGGTATTTTGCTTGAGCGTTTGCCAGAGAATGCAGAACAGATAGGTATTGTCGTGGGTGTTGGCTTAAATCTGATGTTGCCGCAAGAGAATGTGGAATCTGCTCAGTGGATTGATGTGGCGAGCATTGCTCATCGCCCGCTTCAACGTAATTATTTAGCAGGTCTTCTTATCAATGAAATATTGCACGGGTTAAGTGTATATCAGCAGCAGGGTTTTCGAGCTTTTATTAATGAATGGCAACAGTTAGATGTTATGCGTGGAAAAGAGGTCACGGTTCACAGAGTGTTAGAAACAGTGACTGGCACAATGGAGGGAATTAATGAAAAAGGTGAGTTGTTATTAAAAAGTAGCGATAACACCTTGCGCACCTTTCATTGCGGCGAAGTGAGTGTACGTTATTTGAAATAAGTGCGTAACGTTTTCCGCGTCTCTTTTCTTTGCTGACTAGTCAACGCGAACCACTATCTTGCCAATATTCAAATTGTTTTCCATCCGCTGATGAGCGGCTTTGACCTCATGGAAAAAAAACACAGAATCGATAACCGGTTTTAATTTACCCTTAGCAAAAAGCGGTAACCATTTAGTAATGAATTGTTTGGTGATCTTGCGCTTTTCCGTAAGCGGTTTTGAGCGCATAGCCAAACCTTTTATTTGCAAGCGCTTCGTATGCACAATACGTAAATCTATGTCAGTTTTAGAGCCGCCCATAAGAGCCACTAAAGACAGGCGTCCATCGTTTTGTAAGAGCTGTAAATGTTGTGAAAAATAACTTGCACCGATGAAATCAATGATCACATTCACGCCGTGGTTTTCGGTCAGCGCTAATATTGTCGCCGCAAAATCCTGTTCTTTGTAATTGATAACCGTATTTGCGCCTAACTCTTTTGCTTTGGCCATTTTTTCAGGCGTGCTGGTGGTGGTGAAAATGGTTGCCTGGCATTGTTTAGCCATCTGAATCGCGGCGGTGCCAACCCCGCTTGCACCTGCGTGAATTAAAATCGATTCTTTTTTTTGAAGTTGACCTAGACTGAAAATGGCTTCCTGAGCAGTCAGAAAAGCCTCTGGAATGGCAGCGGCTTCCGTAAAGGATAAATTCTCCGGCATGACCATCGTCATGGCCTGATCTATTAAGCAGTACTCAGCATAAGCGCCGCTGCCCACTAAACCAAACACGTGCTCGCCAACGCCAAACCCGGTCACATCCATGCCCATCGCGACAATCACTCCAGCGATTTCCAACCCTAAAATATCCGATTCACCCGGCGGTGGTGGGTATTTGCCAAGACGTTGAAGAATGTCTGCACGATTTAATGCAAATGCTTTCACCTGCACTAAAATTTGTTGTGGGCCGGGAATCGGTTGTGGGATATCAGACAAGGTTAAGACATCAGCATTACCGTAATGATTTAAGGTGATTGCGCGCATAGGGGCTCATCGTTTAGAAAGTGTAATTGGATTATATCCTGAATTGGGTGGGGGAGTTGTCTTCTTTCTGGTGGGTTGATTCCGTATCTGAAATTAACCGCTATAAAAATAAATAAGCCCTCATATCAAGGGCTTATTTAAAGCGTTAACAAACAGGGTGGTTTTAGAACGGGATGTCATCATCAAAGCTATCGGTCGCTTCCGCTTGCGGTGCATCCATTGGCGCTGATTTTTCAGAAGAAGCATGCGGCGCATCATTAGAGGAGCCAGCTTTGCCGCCGAGCATTTCTAATGTTTCAGCCACGATTTCGGTGGTGTAGCGATCTTGGCCAGAGGTTTTATCTTGCCACTTGCGTGTTTGTAGACGGCCTTCAATATACACTTTGGAGCCTTTGCGCAAGTATTCGCCAGTGATTTCTGCTAAACGGCTATACATGACAACGCGGTGCCATTCTGTGCGTTCGGTGTTTTCACCGCTGGCTTTGTCTTTCCATACTTCGGTGGTAGCGATAGTGATGTTCGCAACAGCCAAGCCGTTTGGGGTATAGCGGACTTCGGGATCTTTGCCCAAATTTCCGACGAGGATAACTTTATTAACACTACCTTTTGCCATGATGGATTGCTCCTGAAATTAAAAATATTTATTTCTCCCGGCGGGTAGCCGAGTTTGACCTAATTCTTTTCCCATTGCGGGGATGGATCGGGAATGATTCTTAGTGGGTCTTGGTTGAGGGATTGTTCATGCCCAGCGCAACAGCCAGCCATATTAGCGCAAACAACACGCAAAATAAATAGACATGCAGCAATCCGAAAGTCCCATAAAGCCAGCCGCCCAGGGAGCCGCCGACGAAAATACCTAAAAATTGTGAACAAGAATAAATACCTAGCGCGGTTCCCTTGCGCGCTTTGGGCGCGGCGCGAGAGACCCACGACGGTAAAAAAGCTTCTAATAAAGAAAATCCGGTAAAAAACAATAATAATCCGCAGGCAGAGAGCAGCAAACTTCCGGCAAAAAAGCATAAAACCAGCCCGGAAGCACCAAGCATGACGATACCCAAAAGAAAGTAATATTTTACATGGCGCTTTTTTTCTGCTCTAATAATAAACAGTATGCTGAAAATAAAAGCTAGTACTAAAGCGGGGACATAGAGATACCACTGATGAGCCCCCGGCAATCCCGCATACTGTTGCAGGCTAATCGGAATCACCACAAAGCTTGCTGTAAAGATCGCATGCAGTAAAAAGACCCCAAT
The DNA here is from genome assembly GCA_031291175.1 of Gammaproteobacteria bacterium. Taxonomy (GTDB): domain Bacteria; phylum Pseudomonadota; class Gammaproteobacteria; order DSM-16500; family DSM-16500; genus UBA5158. The sequence goes on along the minus strand of JARLJO010000026.1, from coordinate 46,487 downwards.
ATTTAAACGCGTGAGTTCAGGTTCTTTGAGCAGTGTTAAAAACTGTGCAGGCTCAGGTTCGGCATCACTGTGCCAGGTCGAATGAGCTGGCGTCGGTACAGCCGAGAGCAAAAGCACAATACCCATAAAACTGAATAACACTGCCAGCCAGAAAATACCGCTCACCTGAATCCAGGAAGCCAAAATAGGCCCGAGTATCATGGCTAGCGAAAAGGAGAGGCCGATAGTCATCCCATTGATTGCCATGGCTTTTGTGCGCTGGTTTTCTCGGGTAAGATCTGCAATCATGGCAATAATGGTGCTGCCAACAGCCCCAGCCCCTTGTAGGGCACGGCCGATCAACATCCCATAAATTGAATGTGACATTGCAGCAATTACGCTGCCAATGGCAAAAATCAGCAAGCCCATCACAATCACGGGCTTGCGGCCAATGTGATCAGAAAGCATACCAAAAGGAATTTGGAATAAGCCCTGCGTTAAGCCATACACTCCCATGGCTAACCCAATTAAAAAAGGCGTGGCTCCTGGTAAATCATGAGCATACAAAGCAAAAACCGGGAGAATCATAAATAAACCTATCAAGCGTAATGACATGATAGTAGCTAACGAGCCGACTGCGCGGCGTTCTTCGGGGTTCATTTTCTCTAAAGACATAGGGATGCAACTTATATGATATAATGCGCGGTTTATAATAATTAACCCAATTTTACACGAAACCATACTTTATGAAAGAAATCCAAATACGCGGCGCCCGAACACACAACCTGAAAAACATTAACCTGAATCTGCCTCGCGACAAATTGATCGTGATTACGGGGCTATCGGGGTCGGGGAAGTCTTCGCTCGCCTTCGACACGCTCTATGCGGAAGGCCAGCGTCGATACGTGGAATCCCTGTCTTCTTACGCGCGACAATTTTTGTCGATGATGGAAAAGCCGGATGTGGATCACATCGAGGGTTTATCGCCCGCGATTTCTATCGAGCAAAAATCGACATCGCATAATCCGCGTTCGACAGTCGGTACTATTACCGAAATTCACGATTATCTACGACTGCTGTATGCCAAAGTGGGGCAACCACGCTGTCCTGATCATGGTCACATCTTAGAAGCGCAAACCATAGGTCAAATGGTTGATGTGGTGCTGGGCTTGCCTGAAGACACCAAGATTATGGTGTTGGCACCCGTGGTACGTGAGCGCAAAGGTGAGCATGTTCAGTTATTACAAGAATTGCGTACGCAAGGTTATGTACGTGCACGAATCGATGGTGTGACCATCGAGCTAGATCAACCACCCAAATTAGATTTACGTAAAAAGCACACGATCGAAGTCATTGTCGACCGAGTGAAAGTGCGTCCTGATATTCGTTTGCGTTTAGCAGAATCCTTTGAAACGAGTTTGCGTCTGGCTGATGGCTTAGCGGCAATTGGTTTTATTGATGAACCGAAGCGCCCTATCCAAGTGTTCTCATCCAAATTTGCTTGTCCTGATTGTGGTTACAGTTTGGCTGAATTATCCCCGCGCTTGTTTTCTTTTAATAATCCAGCCGGTGCGTGTACGGCTTGTGATGGTTTGGGCGTCAAGCAGCACTTTGATCGCGATTTAGTGGTGGTGAATGCCAAGGCGAGCTTGGCGGAAGGCGCGATACGTGGTTGGGATAAGCGTAACAATTATTATTTCCAAATGTTGTCGGCACTAGCCAAGCATTTTAAATTTGATATGAATATACCTTTTGCCAAATTACCGAAAAAAATTCAAGAAGTGATTTTGTATGGCAGCGAAGATGATTTAATCAAATTCCAATATCGCAACGACGATGGCCGTAGTTTTACTAAGCATGCGCCGTTTGAAGGCGTCATTCACAACATGGAACGCCGTTATCGCGAAACAGAATCAGAAATGGTGCGTGAAGAGTTAAGCAAATACCTCTCCACCAAGCCGTGTGATGTTTGTGATGGCACACGTCTTTGCAAAGCGGCACGCTTTGTGTTTGTTGCCGATACCAATTTACCAACTGTGACTGAGCTTCCGATTGATCAGGCGTTAGAGTTTTTTAAAGATTTGCATCTGCCGGGTTCGCGCGGTGAAATTGCCAGCAAAATTGTGAAGGAAATTTCCAGTCGTTTGAACTTTTTGGTCAATGTGGGGTTGGACTATTTAAGTTTAAATCGCAGTGCTGACACCTTGTCTGGGGGTGAGGCGCAACGTATTCGATTGGCAAGTCAAATTGGCGCGGGTTTAGTGGGCGTCATGTATATTTTGGATGAGCCTTCCATTGGTTTGCATCAACGTGACAATACGCGCTTGTTGAAAACGTTACATCACTTGCGTGATTTGGGTAATACCGTGATTGTGGTTGAGCATGATGAAGAAGCGATTTTAAGTGCCGATCACGTATTGGATTTGGGGCCCGGTGCAGGCGTGCATGGGGGTGAGATTGTTGCAGAAGGTAAGCCTAAAGACATCATGAAAAATCCGAAATCACTGACAGGGCAGTATTTGTCAGGTAAAAAACGGATTGCGGTACCAACCAAGAGACGTCATTTTAACCCCAAAGATGTGATCACGATCAAAGGTGCAAAAGGCAATAACTTGCGAAATATCACGGTGGACATTCCCATTGGCTTGATGACCTGCATCACCGGTGTATCAGGATCGGGTAAATCAACGTTAATCAATGACACCTTGGGGCCTGTGGCTGCGCGTCAGTTAAATGGTGCGGGCGCGCATGATACGGCTTTGCATGATGAGATTTTGGGTTTGGAGCATCTGGATAAATTGGTGGATATTAACCAAAGTCCAATTGGACGCACGCCACGTTCAAATCCCGCGACCTATACGGGTTTATTCACACCGATTCGAGAATTATTTGCCGGTACACAAGAAGCGCGATCTCGTGGTTATCAACCGGGACGATTTAGCTTTAACGTCAAAGGCGGTCGCTGTGAAGCATGTCAGGGTGACGGCGTTATCAAAGTCGAGATGCACTTTTTGGCGGATGTGTATGTGGTATGCGATATTTGTCAGGGTAAGCGATATAATCGCGAAACTTTGGAAGTGACCTATAAAGGTAAAAACATTCATCAGATTTTAGAGTTAACGATTGAAGATGCGCGTGTGTTTTTTGATGCGATTCCGGCATTAGCACGTAAGTTGCAAACATTGATTGATGTGGGTTTATCGTATTTATGTTTAGGGCAGAGTGCAACGACTCTCTCTGGCGGTGAAGCGCAGCGCATTAAGTTATCCAAAGAATTATCGCGTCGTGATACGGGTAAAACTTTGTATCTTTTAGACGAGCCGACCACAGGATTGCATTTTTATGACATTGAACAGTTGCTAGCTGTATTGCATCGTTTGCGTGATGCTGGCAATACAGTTGTGATTATTGAACATAATCTGGATGTGATTAAAACGGCGGATTGGCTGATTGATTTAGGCCCTGAGGGTGGCAACAAAGGTGGTCAAGTGATTGCCAAAGGCACGCCAGAAGAAGTGGCTGCCAATGCCAAGTCATTCACCGGTCATTACTTGAAACCTTTATTGAAAGATAAGTAGAGAAATAAGCTAATGTAAGATTCCATCGTGTTGTGGCTTGTCTGCGATGCTCAATGATGGAGGGATATAGATGGGGCATATTATTACCCGCGAGTTCTCAAACCTCGTCGTCCCGCGGCTTGTTCGCGGTTATTCTGAGCCGTCTCAATCGCTGGATCCCGCGGACAAGCCCCGGGACGTAGGTAGGGTGGATAGGCATACGTGATAACCTAAGGGGTTTTTTACTTGGTAGCAAGGTTGAGTTTCGCAAAAAAGTGCTCAACCCAATCATCGGCTCCGCCTACGTCCCGCGGCTTGTCCGCGGGATCCAGCGATTGAGACGGCTCTGAATAATCGCAGACAAGCTGCGGGACGTAGGTAGGGTGGATAGGCATACGTGATAACCTAAAGGGTTTTTTATTTGGTAGCAAGGTTGAGTTTCGCAAAAAAGTGCTCAACCCAATCATCGGCTCCGCCTACGTCCCGCGGCTTGTCCGCGAGATCCAGCGATTGAGACTTAGATTGAGACGGCTCCGAATAATCGCAGACAAGCCGCAGTACGACGGATGTCGGGAAATGATATGAGACAAAGCTTAATAGAATTCCAGTCACACAATTATGAAGGTGAGCAGATGAAAGACTTTCCGCAAATCGAAACCCATTTTTTATTAGCAAGCCCTGCTGGTGAGTTAGAGGTTGTTGCAACGCCTCGCAAACAAAATGTTACTCCTTTTCCGGCAGTCGCTATCATTTGCCATCCGCATCCTGTGTTTGGTGGGACGATGACGAATAAAGTGGTTTCAACATTGATGCGTGCCTTTAGTGATATGGGTTTGCAAACAGTGCGTTTTAATTTTCGTGGTGTAGGTAAGAGCACCGGTACTTTTGCTGAAGGGGTAGGCGAAATTGATGATTTGTTAGCTGTCATCGCCTGGGTCAAATCCGTGAGCCCTGATGATGCGATATGGTTATCCGGCTTTTCCTTCGGTGCTGCAATGAGTGCGCATGGTGCAACAAAAGTGCCTGTCGCACAGTTGGTGAGTATCGCACCGCCCGTGCCACGTTTTAATTTACCCACGTTGCCGCCGGTGACTTGTCCTTGGTTGATTATTCAAGGTGAAGAAGATGATGTGGTGATACCTCAAGATGTCTACGCTTGGATTGAAACACGTGATCCAAAGCCACAACTGATTCGTGTACCAGGTACTGGCCATTATTTTCATGGAAAGCTCATGGAGCTACGTGAATTATTAGTAGCTAATTTGCCCGGGATTATTGAGAAATGAGAAGAAAGTTTCTATGAAGCAATGGATAAAAATGTAGGTTGGGCTGAGGTACGAAGCCCAACATTACCGTATAGCTGTGCGACCCTGGTACAAGGCCAGTGTGCTCTAAATGATGTTGGGTTTCGCAAAAAACGTTCTGATTTAGCAGGGGTTCGCGGACACGACCCCCACAAAAAGCGTGGGGGTCTTAGTCCGTGCTACTGTGCTACGTAGAATGTGGGTTGGGTTGAGCGTTCACTCGACCCATACAAATCAAAAATCCCCGCCATAATCATCGCATCTAGCATTTATTGGAAGCGACAAGCAATGTTGCAATTTCAATATTACCCAAACTTCTTAACGACCCGGAGTCGGAAACCCAGTTTTAATTTCCTCAATATTTTTATTCCCCTCTTCAAGACCTGCTTGCACCTTTTGCACGGTGTCGATCTTATCCGCGTCTATTCTATTTTCCAGCTTCTCACTAAAAAGCCTGCGCTTATTGTCATAAACATTTTTACCCTGAATTAAACTGTCTGCCTTGTCAGGATAAGTCTTTTTAATAAAGTCTTCCATTTTTGAAACGCCATGCCAGTTACTCATTTTATCTTTCCAGCTCACATCCATATCAGGGACGCGTTCATACTTTTTCTTTTCTTTTTTGTCCGAGACTAGGTTATGCATCGCATCACAATATTCTTTCATGAATTTAGTCATTTGCTTGTCGGTACCGGTGATGTTAATACGCGTACCCGGATTTTGATTGATGTATTCTTCTACTAACTTAGCCGCAATTTTGCGACGTGCATCCTCCGGAATGTCTTTTCCTATTTTGTCTAAGGTGATGGAAAAGTCTTCTGCTTTTTTGCCGGGTTCTAGCGTGTAGATGGCTTGCGAATTGGGTTTTGATTTATTACCAATTGCCATGACAACCGCTTCTTTAGCGACATCCACTTTTTGATGGTCTGCATATTTTCCTGCATTAATCGCGGCGGGAGCAGTATCGGGGAGTTCGCCGCCAATTTTTTGACGAGCCTCAGCGATGGCTACGCGAAATGCTTCATGTGTATCGTAGGCGCTGCGTTTGATTGAGACAATTCTGTCGGCATGAAGTTCAACTTGATTTGTGTTAAGAGCCCACTGTTTTTGATCAATTTGAGTTTGTAATCCTTTTTTCACATCGGCATCAGGTGCGAGGGCGAGCTCTTCTTGAATACGTTGTATATCCGTTAATAAAGCAGCTTGAGAAGTGGCAAGTTTTGCTTCTGCTGTCACAAGCTCAGCTTTTTTGGTGGCGAGTTCAGCATGAGCGGGCGAGGTGGTCGGCAGAGCTCTTGCTCGTTGCGCCAGTCTTTCGATTTCCTGCTTTAGTTCTCCCACTTCTTGTTGTTCGGGTGTGCGAGTTGCATTAATGTTTTGATTAATGGTGTTTAAGTTATGTTGGGTCGCTTCACAGGTAGTCCGTGCTTCTTGCACCTGCTTTAATTTTTTCTCAATTTTGCTGGTCTCGTCAGGAGAATGGCTGGTACTCAGCAGGCGTTTAAGTTGAGCTTCCAGCGCAGTGAGGTGAGCCACGCGCTTGGTAACCTGGTCTGCCAGTGGTTTGAATTTTGAATCCCACTCGTTGTGCAGTGCTTGTCTCGTTTGCGCATTGTCACCACCCATTTTAGAATGAGCAATTTTAGAGTTTTCAAGGTGAGTATTGAGCGCTTTGATATGGCTGACTTCTTTAGCCGCATCTGCTTGTTGAAATACATTGTTTAAAATAGGTTTTGCCAGATTATTTATGTATTGATATTCGGTAGCAAACTGAGCTTCCCTCGCGCTGGTTTGTCCGGATTGCTTGAAGTAACTGACTGCCTTGGCAAGAGTTGTTTTTGCTTCTTGAATGAGGCTTAGTGTATTTTCTGTTGTCGCTTGAGAGATGTCAGTGCCCATTGCTTTCTTAGCATTTAAGGCCGCGATGGTCGCATTTGCCACGTCAACGAAACCTTGATAATAATCAGATAAAAATTTGTTTTTATTTTGGATTCCTTGTGCGGCCATTGCTGCGGCCCTATAGTCAACTATAGCGTCATCTAATAGTTGCGATTTATTTGTTGAGGCTTCGGCGAGAAGCAGGGCTGCTTTTGCTTTAGCGAAGCTGTCTGCCATTTCTCTAGCTGCGCCTGATAAGTCAGGAGAGGGTGATGGACTGCTGGCTAATATTACTTCTGCTTCATCTATTTCTTCTTCCTCTTCATCTTCATCTTCAGAAGGCAAGGTTAAAAAATTCCGAGCATTTTCGACGACTTGTTCTATTTCCAGATAGAACCCATCATATTCGTCAAAGTCAAAACTTTCTTCCTCTAGTCCTGCGTCATTGTTTGCTTCCGTTAATAGCTCTCCGAGTTCATCTTTAATAGCAGCGAGCCGCCCCTGAATAGCATCTAATTCGTTTTCTTTTAGTGTAGTTTCCTGGGGTGTAAGAAGTGCATTTTCATCAAGTATTTCAATATCAGATTGAACGTCTTCAGCGTCTATAAGAATCTCGTTTAATTGAGCAGTTAAATCATTAATAAGCTCTTGATACTTTGCAATATTACGTTGTTGTTGTGCTTGTTGTTGATTTGCTGCTGGCGCACCGCCTTGTTGTTGCTGTGCTTGGGCTTCGCGTTGTTGCTGTGCTTGGGCTTCGCGTTGTTGTTGTGCTTGGGCTTCGCGTTGTTGTTGTGCTTGCGCTTCGCGTTGTTGTTGCTGTGCTTGGGCTTCGCGTTGTTGTTGTGCTTGCGCTTCGCGTTGTTGTTGCTGTGCTTGGGCTTCGCGTTGTTGCTGTGCTTGGGCTTCGCGTTGTTGCTGTGCTTGGGCTTCGCGTTGTTGTTGTGCTTGCGCTTCGCGTTGTTGCTGTGCTTGGGCTTCGCGTTGTTGTTGTGCTTGCGCTTCGCGTTGTTGTTGCTGTGCTTGGGCTTCGCGTTGTTGCTGAGCTTGCGCTTCACGTTGTTGCTGAGCTTGCGATTCAGCTGGTTTGGCAGCGGCAGCTACTTTTACATCGTCAATCGCTGATAATAATTGGTCTAATGAATTTTCAGCTTGAGTGAGTTTTTGCTGTACGCCAAGTGCAGCAGTGGTAAAGGCAGAAGAGATCGAATCCACATCTATTCCGTCATTATTCGCTTGCTCAAATAAGGCTTGATACTGTTGGCTAATCGTTTTAAAACTACCTTGATGGCCACCTAGTTGACTGCGCATAATATTGATTTCATCTTCGGTAAGGTTGTCGTCATTTGTAACGAGGGCAGATATTTCTGTATCAAGCTGCTCTAGCCCTGAGGTTAAGATGTTAATGCGCGATTGATAGCTTTCAATTTTTTCTTCTTGTAATTGTTTTTGTTCATCATCTAGTACAACATCTTCTACTTTTGTCTCCGAACCAGCTTGCTGAGCTTGGCCTGCTGCTGGCGCACCGCTTTGTTGTTGAGCTTCCGCCTGTGCTTGCCCTTCAGCTTGTTGTTTGGCCTCTGGGTCGCCTTCTATTTTCATCTCAAACTCGGCGGATTCGTCAGATCTGAGCACAGTTGCATCCTTTGCTTGTGGGGAGTCCACTAATTCGGCCTCGGAGGGTATCTCTGGATCTGGTGCTTCATTTACTACCATAGTAGGGGTTGGGTGCCGTCTTGGTTGTTTAGCGGCACCTGGGTATTCAATGCCAGCCCTGGCCTCTGCTTCGAGGTCTTGGACAAATGTCTCAAAATCAACAGCGAGGTCATCGGGATTTTTAATTGCAGCTTCAACTTGCGCAGCTGAAATGACAGGGCGTGCACCGCCACCTAAAAGAGGTCCATCCAATGCGTCATCAAGATCTGCAATGCTCGCATCAAATTCTCTCTCAACTTCATCTAAATGCTGTTGCGATGTGGAATCTTCACTAATATGCATGACTCGGGAAGAGCGGGCGCGTTGTACATTGGGTGCGGGTGCGTCCTGATCTAATGCCTGGGGTTCTTTAAGTTCTTCTTGTTTTAGTTCAAATTCAGGAGATCGTCTTGCTTGTTGTAGTGCTAGTGCTTCAGCCTCTTGCTGTTGTCTTAGTTCAGCAAAAAGCGCTTCTTGGGCTTGTTCGATAGCAGCCTGTGTGTGCGCGAGAGTAACATCAATGGCGGTGGAGGATTCTTGTAGTAGTTCCCCCAGCAGTGCTTGTTCTTCATCATCCAGATCAGCCATTTCATTTAAGCTTTGCTGTAAAAGAATGTTGTTGGTCAGTAAGTCATAGGTGCGAGACTGAATGCTTTCTAAGGAACCAATAGCATTATTATCTATCGCTCCGGCTTGATTTCTTAAGGCGGCATTCAGTAAGGTTTGTTGTTCTTGTACGGCTAGTTGATGGGCTGTAATGTCGCCAACAAGGTCTATTCTGGATAAGCCAGCAGGGCTGTTTGGCTGTTCGGATTGTGCTTCGCTTGATGCGGCTGCCGCACTTTGAAATTGCGCTTGATTTTCGGATTGCATATTCTGTTGCATTTGATTTGCAATGACATGATGAAGGCCTTCGATCTGAGCACTCAGATTCAGTATGCTAAAAACCTTGGGTACCCCCGTTTTTAAAAAGTTGTTAATCGCGCGGGGATCGACGCCTATTTGCCTTAGCATGGCTCTGACTCTACTTTGCGCCTGCGCTGGGTCGGCCTGAGGATTTGTCAGTGTGGTTAAAATGTCTTCTAGCGTGCTAGGTAAGTCGCGGACGATTGCGCTTTCAGATAAGCCTTTTTGTGCAGCTGCATTTTCTATGACGGTGGCAAGTTTCACCAAAGGGGCTTTCAGCTTTTCAGCGATATCCAGATCTTCAATTTCTAATGCAGATAAAGCCGGGTTTTGATGGCGGCGCAAGCTCTGAGTGAAAAGCGGTAAAACGACACCGGCTGCGTATATGGCATGTTCTTGATGAAGTCTTTGAGTGACAGCTTGCTGATGCTTTGATTTTTCTTCACGTTGTTGGATCCATGCTTGCTTGCGTTCAGTTTCGGCTTCTTTTTGTCTTGCTTCATTAGCTATTCTTTGTTTTTCCAGTTTGTCGGCGGTTTCTTGTTGTTTTTGTTGTTGTTGTTCTCTGCCGCGGGCTGAAATCACGTCAGCGGATCGAGGGCGTGCTGCGCTCGCATTAATCTGCTGAGCCATTTTTTTAACGGTGGTTGGCTCGGCTTTTTGTTCGACTGCGCTGGCAGCCGCAGCTGCTGCGGGTTGTTGTGCTACTGGTGGTTGGTAGGCTTTGACTTCAGAAAAGTAGGTCTTGAAGATGTCTTCGATGCTGGCTACGTTTTTTTCGCTTCTATGTTGTATTGCCCACTGAGATTCAAAATCCTTGATTTGGAGTCGATTTTCATAGGCAATAATAAGTTTAGTCAGTTCAACATTGGCGACTTCTAAACCCTGGTTTTTGTAGGAATCTTCTATGCTTTTGATTTTTTCTTTGCATTCTCTGCTGGCAGCAGTATTGGTTTTTTGGCAAATGGCGGCTAAGGTGGCTGTCGCGACTGAGAGTTTAATAAATTGAGCGACTTCTTGGTCGGAGGCGACATCCCCGCTATTGGCATGAGCTTCAGTCCAGAGTTTTTTCCATTTTTTAGCGTGATTACTTCCGGTAGCGGCGCTGTTTGTTATCCGGTGTACGGTAACACTAATTCTGTCATTGACCGCGTCGTTTTGGGCTAATTGGGCTCTTGTTTTCATAAGCGTCACACCTCGTTAGCAATGCCTCGAATTATTATAATTTTCTCGTAGAGCAACCGCTTTTTCTTTTCTTACTTCTATTATAGTACAAAAATTTGGCTGTGGTTTGTTGGTCAAAGAGAATATTTGTATAAAAATCATGCTGTTCTTAATGTATTGTTAAGAATTCTTTGATATGAGCCCCTTAATGAGAATAATTCTCAATTGTATTGACAGCTTGCAGGGCGAGGAGAGATACTACGAAAGCGGATTAATTTGGTTAATTTCCCGAGTTTTTAGGGTGAAATAAGGGCTCAAATCAATAGAATATGAACGAAGGGTCGCTTTTTTGAGTTTTTTTTCAGTGTAACGATGGTGAATATGACGATTACGACAATAAAAGAGCCCCTAATGACCGAGACGATTGCGGCGCCAGAAGCTTTTTTAAGCGATATGAAGGTCGGAAGTGTTGGGCGCATTGTCGGGTTGTGCACGGGTGAAAAAGTCTATCGCCAACGTTTAATTTCAATGGGTTTGATTCCCGGCACAGAATTCGTTGTCTCGCGCATAGCCCCTTTGGGCGATCCCATTGAAATCACGGTGCGCGGTTTTTCTCTGAGCTTGCGCAAAGGTGAAGCTCGCGTCTTAAAAATTGTTGGGGTGACAAAATGACCCCCATCACCATTGGTTTAGTCGGTAATCCCAATTGCGGTAAGACAACCTTATTTAATGCCTTGACTGGCGCACATCAACGCGTCGGTAATTGGCCAGGTGTGACAGTAGAGCGCAAGAGCGGTTTTTTTCAAGAACAACAAACCATGGTGGAAGTCGTCGATCTGCCAGGGACTTACTCTTTAATCATGGCCTCTGAAACCGCATCCATTGATGAGCGCATTGCTTGCGAATACATTTTAAGTGGTCAGCCAGATATCATCGTTAATATTCTGGACGCAAGTAATCTGGAGCGTAATCTCTATCTCGCTTTGCAGTTGATTGAAATGCAAGTGCCCATGATTGTCGTCTTGAATATGATGGATGTGGCCACACAACGACAGATGCAAATTTCGAAAGAAAAATTGCAAGCGAAATTGGGCTGCCCTGTTATTGCCATTCAAGCGCACAAAGGCAAGGGCATAGAAGAGCTAAAGCATGCCTTGGTTTCTTTGTCAGCGGTGAATGCACCCACTGTATCGTCACCGTCTTTTATTCATCCAGGTTTATTGAATGCAATTCACGCGCTTGCGATTGAAATGACCGCAGCGATTCCACCCGTGTATCAGGTCAGAGCGCCTTGGTTGGCCATGCGTTTATTAGAAGGTGATGTCTTTGCAGAGCAGATGATGTTATCCAATGTCAAACCGATGGTGACGCGCTTTCAACGGCAAATTCAAGAGACCTTGTCGGAAGATGCCGATATTTTAGTCGCGGATGCGCGCTATCGTTTTATTCAAGACATTCTTTCCGCTTGTTTGGTCAAATCCACAGAGCAACGCCTAACCTGGACGGCGCGCATTGATAGCATCGTATTAAACCGTGTGCTTGGTATCCCACTCTTTTTAGGTGTGATGTATGTGATGTTCTTGTTCGCAATCAATGTGGGCGGCGCTTTTCAAGATTTTTTTGATATAGGTAGTAATACCATTTTCGTGCAAGGCTTAAGTCAATTATTAACGACTTTGCATGCTCCCAATTGGTTGAATGCGATCCTGGCAAACGGTGTTGGGCGCGGGATCAATACCACACTGACATTTATTCCTGTGATAGGTGCGATGTTTTTATTTTTGGCCTTTTTAGAAGATTCCGGCTATATGTCGCGAGCGGCTTTTGTCATAGACAGGCTGATGCGTGCGCTAGGGTTGCCTGGCAAATCATTTGTGCCAATGATTGTAGGATTTGGTTGTAACGTACCCTCTGTCATGGCGACGCGAACTTTGGATAACAAGCGGGATCGTATTCTCACGGTGATGATGAGTCCTTTTATGTCTTGCGGTGCGCGTCTTGCGATTTATGCCGTCTTTACCGCGGCGTTTTTCCCGGTTGGCGGTCAAAATGTCGTCTTTGCTTTGTATCTTATTGGTATTGTAATGGCGATGCTAACGGGTTTGTTGTTGCGTAAAACCGTCTTGCAAGGTGAGCCGTCACCATTGGTGATGGAATTGCCGCCCTATCATTTGCCTCATGTGAAAACATTGTATTTACACGCCTGGCAACGATTGAAAGGATTTGTATTTAGAGCGGGCAAATTAATTGTGCCCATTTGCGTTTTAATCGGTGTGTTAAGTACCTTAAATATTGACGGCACACTGAACCCGGGTGATGGCGATGCGAGTTCACTGCTTTCTTATTTAGGCCGAATGCTCACGCCTATTTTTGCGCCGATGGGAATTCATCAAGACAATTGGCCTGCGACGGTGGGATTGGTTACGGGAGTTCTAGCAAAAGAAGTAGTCGTTGGAACCTTGAATGAACTTTATAGTCAGGTAGGGCATCTTGCTAATTTGCATGCGACAGGCTTTAGTTTTTGGGGTGGGTTGCAGGACGCTTTAGTGTCTGTGCCGCATAATTTAAGACAGTTGGGCGCCTCATTTGGTAATCCTGTATTGGCGCAAGCCCCTGTCCATATGTTAAATCAAAGCGTTTATGGTTTGATGTATCAACGTTTTGATGGCCAGATTGGCGCGATTGCTTATTTGCTTTTTGTCTTGTTATATTTTCCCTGTGTTTCAACGACAGCGGCGATGTTGCGTGAAGTGAATCGTGGTTGGACGGTGTTCTCTGTCTTTTGGACAACGGGTATTGCGTATTGCGTGGCTGTTTTCTTTTACCAGGCCGCCACCTTTGCGCGTCATCCCACGGAGTCCCTGGCTTGGATGTTGGGTATTGTTTTGGTGTTAGTTTTGACTGTCTTCGGCATTAAATGGTTTGTTTCACCTGTTAAACGATTAAGGTTGCAGCCTGGAGGCGAGTTGAGATGAGTTTACTTGAGCTTAAGCAACATTTGATGAAGGTTAGAATAGCGAGCCTGTCGAGCATTTCTGTTTATTTTAATGCCGAGCCAGATACGTTACGACAAATGCTTTCCCATTGGGTGCGTAAAGGGAGTGTTCGTCAGTGTGTAAAAAACCCCGCTTGCGGTAGCAGTTGTGGTAAATGTAGCCCGTTACTGACAGAGATTTATGAATGGGTGGCGGTTTAAGATTGACTGCCATATAATTAAAGGATTAATTCATTAAGGCCTTCTCGCATGGCACAACAGCCAGAACCGCCAGTCACCAAAAAACCCATTCCTGCTATCGTTATCAACGAAGGCGCGGCTTATGGACCATTCGATTTAAAAGATTATATTGAAACCCCTAATGAAGAGAGCGGCCGACTGCATTTTGTTGCAGGGTTAGATAGCGCAGATTCGTTACCCAAAGGCCTGATTTGTACAGACGATGGATTATTTGGCGGCATTCCAGCAACGGGTACGATCGGTGATTACCGTGTGGTCGTTATTGTCGAAAATGACAGTGAGGATCCCCTCCTGGTCGAATTTGATTTGACGATTAAGCCTAGAATCGCCATTGATGATCCCGCTATTTTAAGTGATCTGAAATCCGATGTCTGGAAAGCGTTAGGCGAGAACTTGCCGATTCCAGAAATGAATAGTCTGATTAATCGTCCCATTACCGCCATTGAAATTTATTACTTGCTACAGCGCTTTGCCGTTTTAACTATCTGGGATATTTACAACCTGGAAGCGCCTAGCGAAAAAACCCTCTTAAAACTCCCTGATTTGAACGAGCATTATCAGATTTACGATAGAGGCAGCTGTCTTGTTGTCGCGCCAAAAGACTTGTTTTCTTATACCCGAACCCTTGAACACGCTTTGCAAGCATCGCGAGTGCTGGCGCGTGAAGTGTATAAAAGAGGGTGGACCATCGAATTTGCTGGTTTTAACAAAATGATTCGTGCTGCTTGGGTTGAGCTGCAAATTGAGGGGGATAAAAACGGTAAACAACTGGAAATAGTGCATTATTCACCGACTCCCGATGACCTGAAGCTATATGGTGCCCGGGCGCAGGCCAAGGGCCCAACTATCTGAAATAATGCCTGATTCAATAATTGTGGGCAAATAATATTCTTTTCTTGTATAATTAATGAATAAAAAGAAGTTCGTATCTTAACGGGGGTTCCACATGCCAGATCCAATCCAACAAGAGCCAAAAGCAAAAGATTCACCATTGGCCGCGCTGAACAAACTTATCTTTCGAATGGATGCATCCAGTCTAAGAAATTCAGACGGTAGCGTGTTTGGTCTTCCACAGGCCGAATACAAGCACAGTAAGATTGCATCGACCATTAAGGAATGTCAGGAAGCGAAAGCAGACATGGAGGCGAAACTGGCCGCTATGGAGCCGCCTCTTCCGGAAGCTGCTGCAATAAAGACAAAAATGGCCGCTGCTTTTGATAAATTAGCCGCCTTGGATGCGGATGTTAGCACCAAATTTGGTGACTGGATGGGAAATAAACGTGCAATGGATAAGCAGGCTGTTTGGGATCCTTCATTTAAAGAAGTCAATACTGCTCTCGCCGCCCTCCATAATGAAATCAACACAGCCGTTAAAAAAAATCCTACCAATGAAGAACTAAAAGAGTTGCAGGGTTCTGCAAAAGTGTTAAATGCAGATAATTTGCAAAACAAAGTTTTCGACGAAGAAGTCACTCGTTTAACATCGGTACTGAATCAACAAAGTCGTACTGATTTTGGTTTTAGGACAGCGGCTCAATTAGGTTATGGCGATGCTAAGGGACAAAAGCAGGTGTGGAAAAAATTGCATTCCACCGACGCTGACAAAGTAGAACAGAAAGCAGAAGAAAAGCGCGCTCTCGATGCTTATGATGCCGAAAAAAATAGTCTTACCGGCCCCGCCGCCCAGATTAGCGTTCGCCCTGAACCGAAGGATGAAAAGTGGAACGAAAGATTGCATAAGAAAGGTGGCCCCGGCATTTATCGTCAAGAGGGCTCAGATTACTATATGAAAGTGAATAAGGATGCCACAATAACTGCAGTCTTTTCACCCGAAGAAACGTCTTTCGCGAGCAAATTACTTTATCTGGTCGCCGCGCCGTTAGCGGTTGTGGCTGCTGCTGCTTCTTATATCATTCCTTTTATTGCTAGCGATGAAAAAAGCAAATTCAGAGACAAAGTTGGAGCTTATCTCTGGAATTCAAGCAGCTTTGAGAGAGGCTTTGGTGAGTTAATTGATTTTGCGACCATTGATCCCAGCGGCATGATGAAGTCCAAATCCATCGAAATGTTTTATGACGACTATAAATACATCGGCAAGACCCAAGCCAATGAAATATTGCTCGGGCTAAAGGCTGCAAAAAGCCGTGGTATTGGTTTCGATATGGCACCTGAGCTGGCGGATGCGTTGATTGCGTCCAGAGATATTAAGCAAAGTGTAAAAGATAAAATCTTCAAAGAAATTGAAAACTACAAGATTGAGTTCTTGGCGAAAGAAAAAGCGTTAGAAGTCGAGGGTGAGAAAAAAATGCAAGCGAAAAATACGACAATAACGCCGCCTACGCCGCCTACGCCGCCTAGCTCGACTTCAGGTACGCCTTCTGCCACTCCTGCCACCGCTACTGCTACTACCACTGCGCCAACTGTCGCCACCATGCCTTCCACTGTGCCCGCGCCAGCCATGACCCCTGAGCAGCTTGCTGCTGCCAAACAAAGTGGGGTGAAGCTAGGTGAGGTAAAAGCGGATTTAGGCGGTGAAATGAAAGGCCCGCAGCTAGAAAGTGCTGTTGCTGATGTCAAAGAAGCCAAGGCTGCTGTTGATGCCGTGCTACCCAATTTATCACATGCCAATCAAGAGGAAGTCGCTGCGATAAAGCAAGTGGTATCCGGGGTGAAAGACTGCGCTCCTTTAGTCAAAGATCAAATGGATGCGAATCCAGATAAAAAAGACGCCGGACTCTTGGGAGAATGGGCGAATTGGTACGACGCTCAGGATGAGGTGATTTCACGTCGTGAAACCGAGATTCCTTTGCAGGAGGCAGTTGTTCAGGCAATGATAGAAGTGGGGCCTGAAGGCGCGCCCGCGCGCTATGATGGCTACGACCGCATGGCCTTTCCGGATGTCGTGGATGAAGGTGTAGATTTGCTTAAGGCGCAGGCAGGCGCAATGAATGCGGATGGCGGCCCACGAGAAAGAGACGACTATGAAAAATTGGATGGTCTGAAAGGTGCAGTGGAAGCAGCCGCTAGCGAGTTAAAGCCAGCAGATAAAGCCATTGCCGACAAATTGGCTACAGTAAAAGAAAATGAATTGGCTAAAGCAGAAGAGAACAGACCGCGAAAAAATCCAGGCTTATCTCCAAGAGGCAGCAGCGCCTCCTAAATCAATATCCTCGCTTGTAAGTTCCTATCCACTTCGCTACAATCACCGCCACTCAGAATAAGGGAGGCGGTGATTGTCGATGCAAAAGCGCGAACAACGTAAACCGATGGTAGCTGGTAATTGGAAGATGAATGCATCGCGCGAAGCAGCGCAGGCATTGATCACAGCTATTCAACAAGGTGCCACGGCGTTCACCGCAATTGATATCGCTATATTCCCAAGCTTTGTGCATTTGCCGCTGGCAGAGCACTTGCTAAAAAATACCGCAATTGCATGGGGCGCCCAAAATATGTATTTGGGAACAGCCGGTGCGTTTACTGGAGAAGTATCAGGCGCGATGTTGGTCGACTATGGTTGCCAATATGTGTTAATTGGTCATTCCGAGCGCCGCGCCTTATTCCATGAAGATTTAACTATGGTTGCTGCCAAATTAAAAGCAGCGCTAGAGGCAAAATTAAAACCCATTTTATGTTTGGGCGAAACGTTAGCAGAGCGAGAAGCTAACCAAACAGAAAATGTCATCGGTATGCAGCTTCAGTCAGCAATCGATGCTGTGGGGATTCACGCTTTTAACCAAATTGTCGTGGCTTACGAGCCTGTTTGGGCAATTGGTACAGGATTGACGGCAACACCGGAACAAGCACAAAGTGTGCACGCTTTTATCCGCAAAATATTTGCTCAACACGATGTTGTTGTCGCAAATTCAATGCGAATACTTTACGGCGGCAGTGTTAAAGCGGATAATGCTACAGGTTTGTTTGGGATGGCGGATATTGATGGTGCTTTAGTTGGTGGCGCTTCGTTAGATGCAAAAAGCTTTTTAGCGATTTGCCAGGCCGCAGAACAAACAGAAATAGCGATGGAATAAGCGACAAAAGCAAGTTGAAACAAATCGGTACAAGTAGATCAATGAGTTAGATCAATAAACGTGGGGCATGAATGTATCAATTTATTTTAATTATCCATATTTTTGCATGCGCTTGCCTGGTGGGGTTAGTCCTCGTACAGCAAGGTAAGGGCGCAACCATTGGCGCGGCTTTTGGTAGTGGCGCTTCGCAAACTGTATTCGGTAGCCGTGGTTCCGGTTCATTTTTGCTTAAAGTGACAGGTATTTTTTTGGCTGTATTTTTCTCAACCAGTCTGTCGTTGAATTATTTAGCTAGTCGGGCAGTGAAGCATGAGAGACAGGTTGTTCTGCCTATGGCGCCAAGCAATGTACCTGCGCAATTGATGCCTGCAACCGTGACACCTAATAGCATACCAGCGACAAAGTCAGCTGAGCCAGTTAGCGCGCCAGTTGAGAAAAAGTAATTAATTGAGTGGCTCCCTCTAAGCCGCTCGTTATTAAGTAAGAACAGAGACGAAAAAGCGCGACCTTCTTCTCTGTCGTTTGGTTTGGATTGATTTCACGCCAAATGAGTAAAAAGGCTTTCCTGCTAGTTTTTTAGTTGGAGCCGCAACAAAAAATGTAATGCCGAAGTGGTGGAATTGGTAGACACGCCAGCTTGAGGGGCTGGTGGCGCAAGCCGTGACGGTTCGAGTCCGTTCTTCGGTACCAAATTATTTAAGAAAAAAAATCTAGACGCGCAAGAGGAGAAGTCAGTGTTAGAGAGCTACTTGCCTATCTTAATTTTTATGATCATCGGTGGCGCCCTGGGCGTTCTGGTCCCCGTCATCGGTTACTTGCTTAGCCCAAAGCGTCCTGATCCTGCAAAACTTTCCCCTTATGAATGTGGTTTTGACGCATTTGATGATGCGCGCATGCCCTTCGATGTTCGTTTTTATCTCGTTGCAATCTTATTTATTATTTTTGATCTTGAGACCGCCTTTTTGGTGCCTTGGGCTGTTGTATTTCGAAAGTTAGGCTGGTTTGGTTTAGCCGCGATGGGCATATTTCTAGGCATTCTAGTCATAGGCTTCATCTACGAGTGGAAAAAAGGGGCGCTTGAATGGGAATAGCCGGTATAGAAAAAGAAGGTTTTTTTACAACAACAATCGACACAGTTGTTAATTGGGCACGCACCGGTTCATTGTGGCCCATGACATTTGGCTTGGCCTGTTGCGCAGTTGAAATGATGCATGCGGGTGCGGCGCGTTATGATATGGATCGCTTTGGTGTGATTTTTCGCGCGAGCCCAAGACAATCGGATCTCATGATTGTAGCTGGTACCTTATGTAACAAAATGGCACCCGCCTTACGGAAAGTTTACGACCAGATGTCTGAACCGCGCTGGGTTGTTTCGATGGGATCTTGTGCTAATGGGGGTGGTTATTACCATTACTCTTATTCGGTGGTGCGCGGATGTGATCGGATTGTGCCTGTGGATGTGTATGTTCCTGGTTGTCCTCCTACGGCTGAGGCCTTGTTGTATGGCATCATTCAGCTGCAAAATAAAATTAAACGCAACAAAATCATTGAACGGTAAAGGTAACCACCTATGGCTGATGTTGATACATTAAGTGCCAAAGTAACAGAGCGTCTGGCTCATTTAATTCAGGAATCTGTCCTTCAGGTAGGTGAATTGACGCTGATTGTATCTCGCGAAAATTTATTACAAGTCGCACGTGTTTTGCGTAACGAAGCGGATTTCTACTTTAATTTATTGGTGGATGTTTGCGGTGTGGATTACCTCGAATATGGCCGCGATGAATGGGAAACGGAAGAAGCGACCACCACGGGTTTTGAGCGTGGCGTTGATCGCAGCTTTATGATGGATCCTGATTCACACGACTCAAAGAATGCGGCTTTTGGCGGTAAGACAGGCAAGTTTGTCACGCCACGTTTTGCTTCTGTTTATCACTTGCTTTCTGTCCAGAATAATCATCGCATACGGTTACGCGTACCATTAGAAGAATACGATTTAGTGGTGCCATCGGTTGTTGAGATTTGGCCCGCGGCTAACTGGTTTGAGCGCGAAGCTTTTGACTTGTTCGGCATTATGTATAAAGGCCACCCCGATTTGCGCCGCATTTTGACCGATTATGGTTTTGTTGGACATCCATTCCGTAAAGATTTCCCTTTAATTGGTAATGTTGAAGTACGTTATGACGCAGAGCAAAAGCGCGTTGTCTACGAGCCAGTTAGCATTACACCACGCATACTCGAACCGAAAGTCATTCGACGCGATAACCGTTATGAGGTAGGCGAATGAGCTCCTCCGAAAAAATACCTGAAATTCGTAATTACACGTTCAACTTTGGTCCGCAACATCCCGCAGCGCACGGTGTGTTACGTTTAATTCTTGAAGTGGATGGCGAAACCATTGTTCGTTCTGATCCGCACATCGGTTTATTGCACCGTGCGACTGAAAAGTTAGCGGAAAGCAAACCCTATAACCACAGTATTGGTTACATGGACAGATTAGACTATGTCTCCATGATGTGTAACGAACATGGCTATGTCTTAGCCATCGAAAAATTACTTCGTATCGAAGCACCCATCCGTGCGCAATACATCCGCGTGATGTTTGATGAAATCACTCGCTTATTAAACCATTTGTTATGGTTAGGGGCGCATGGCCTGGATGTTGGCGCCATGTCGATGTTCTTGTATTGCTTCCGTGAACGAGAAGAATTATTGGATTGTTACGAAGCAGTATCCGGTTCGCGCATGCATGCAACTTATTACAGACCTGGCGGCGTGTATCGTGATTTGCCTGCCCAAATGCCACAATACAAAGCATCACGTTGGCATTCTGAAAAAGAAGTCGCTGAAATGAACGCAAACCGCCAAGGTTCTTTGCTGGATTTTATTTGGGATTTCACCGAACGTTTTCCTAAGCGTGTGGATGAATACGAAACATTGCTAACCGATAACCGTATCTGGAAACAGCGTACCGTGGGCATTGGCGTGGTTTCTCCAGAGCGTGCTATTGCATTAGGTTTCACCGGTCCGATGTTGCGTGGTAGCGGCGTGGAATGGGATCTTCGCAAAAAACAACCTTACGAAGTCTATGATAAATTAGATTTTGATATTCCCGTCGGCAAAACAGGCGACTCTTACGATCGTTATTTAGTCCGCGTTGAAGAAATGCGTCAATCCAATCACATTATTCGCCAATGCGTGCAGTGGCTGCGTCAAAATCCAGGCCCTGTGATTTTGAACAATGAAAAAATCGTACCACCACCGCGTGTTGAGATGAAAAAAAGCATGGAAGCCTTGATCCATCATTTCAAATTAATGACAGAAGGCTATGCCTTGCCGGTCGGGGAAGCATACGCTGCGATTGAGCATCCTAAAGGTGAGTTCGGCGTGTATTTAGTGTCAGACGGTGCGAATAAACCGTATCGTTTAAAAATTCGTGCAGCAGGTTTTTCACATTTAGCGGGAATGGATGAATTGATCAAAGGGCATATGATTGCCGATATGGTAACCGTGTTGTCCAGTTTAGATATCGTATTTGGGGAGATCGATCGTTGATGCCAGCTCAAGACAAAACCCAGCTTTCAGAATCTGTTCGCACCAAAATTGATAATTGGATGCAGCGCTATCCAGCGGATCAAAAGCGTTCTGCGGTGATTGAAGCCTTAAGATACGCCCAAGAAGAAAATAACAATTGGTTATCAGAACCGTTAATGGACGCCGTTGCCGATTATTTGGGTATGCCCAAGATTGCCGTGTATGAAGTCGCGACTTTTTATACTATGTTTAACTTAAAACCCATTGGTCAGCATCTTATTGAAGTGTGCACCAATATTTCCTGCATGCTTTCAGGCTGCGATAAAATTGTCGATCACTTAAAAAAGCGTCTGCAAATTAATTTTAATGAAACCACGCCAGATGGCAAATTCACGCTGCGCGAAGCAGAATGTTTGGCAGCTTGCGCTGCCGCGCCGATGTTTCAAATCGGCAGAAAATATTATGAGAAACTCACGCCAGAAAAAGTTAACACGATTTTGGATGAGTTGGAGTAACCGATATGGCTAACGAAATTTGTTTTCGCACAAAGCATTTAGATAAGCCAGCGTCGCTTGAGACTTATCAAAGCGTAGGCGGTTATGAGCAATGGAAAAAAATTCTAACAGAAAAAATCCCACCGGAAAAAATCATTGACGCCTTAAAACTATCCGCATTGCGTGGTCGTGGCGGTGCTGGCTTTCCTACGGGCTTGAAGTGGAGCTTTATCAAGCACGATTTGCCTGGCCAAAAATACGTGCTTTGCAATGCCGATGAAAGTGAGCCAGGTACCTGCAAAGATCGCGATATTTTGCGATTAAATCCTCATCAAATTATTGAAGGTATCGCCATTGGCGGTTATTCCATGGGCGCTACAGTAGGCTACACCTACATGCGCGGCGAATTTTACGGTGAGCCTTATGAAGTGTTTGAGGCGGCTTTGAATGAAGCGCGCCGCGCCGGTTTGATTGGCAAAAATATTTTAGGTTCAGGCGTGGATTTTGAACTCTATACGCATTTGGGCGCGGGTGCTTATATTTGTGGTGAAGAAACAGCAATGATGGAATCGCTGGAAGGCAAAAAAGGCCTGCCGCGTTTCAAGCCGCCTTTTCCTGCCGCTCGCGGACTTTATGGCAAGCCAACGACAATTAACAACGTTGAAACTTATGCGACCGTGCCCGTGATTTTACAGCATGGTGCGGAATGGTTTTTGAATTTAGGCAAGCCTAACAACGGTGGTTGCAAAGTTTTCAGTGTGACAGGGCATGTCACTAATCCCGGTAATTACGAGGTGCCTTTAGGTACACCGTTTAAAGATTTGTTAGCGATGGCTGGCGGTATGCGCGATGGCCGTAAACTCAAAGCAGTCATTCCTGGCGGGTCCTCTATGCCGATTTTGCCAGCAGAAGTCATGATGTCATTGGACATGGATTTTGATTCTATCCAGAAAGCAGGCTCAGGCCTTGGGTCGGGTGCTGTCATTGTGATGGATGAAACAGTTTGCATGGTCAGTCTCTTGCGCCGTATTTCCCATTTTTATATGGAAGAATCCTGTGGCCAATGCACACCTTGTCGTGAAGGCACGGGTTGGTTGTATCGTTTAGTGCATCGCATTGAACAGGGGCACGGCACTTTAGAAGACATTGAAAACTTACGTCGCGTTGCGAAAAACATCGAAGGCCGCACCATTTGTGCTTTTGGTGAAGCGGCGGCATGGCCTGTGGGCGGTATACTCAAATATTTTTACGATGAATTTGTTTACCACGTCGAACATAAAAAATGTTCACTAGAAAAAGGTAGCGGAGCAGTAGTACTTTAAACTGTGCTCTAGCCTTTCCTGAAAAAGGAAAGGGAACAATAAAAAGAGGGTCAAATGGCAGACATTGAAATAGAAATAGACGGCAAAACACTGAAAGCCACCACGGATACGATGGTGATTCAAGTCGCTGATGAGGCGGGAATCTATATTCCGCGTTTTTGCTATCACAAACATTTGTCTGTCGCGGCTAACTGCCGTATGTGCTTGGTTGAAGTCGAAAAATCGGGCAAACCATTGCCAGCGTGTGCGACACCGTGTATGCCTGGGATGAAAGTTTTCACGAAATCCCCTAAAGCATTAGCCGCACAAAAAGCTGTTATGGAATTTCTCTTAATTAATCATCCCCTGGATTGCCCTATCTGCGATCAAGGTGGTGAATGCGAACTACAAGATTTAACCATGGGTTTTGGCGGCCCTAAATCCTTCTTTAACGAAGGTAAACGCTCAGTCAAAGATAAAGACATAGGCCCACTCATTGAAACCGAAATGACACGCTGCATTCAATGCACACGCTGTGTGCGTTTTGGCGCAGAAGTCGCTGGGATGCGAGAATTAGGTGCGACCAGTCGCGGTGAAGACATGGAAATCGGGACTTATGTTGAACACGCCATGAAGTCTGAAGTGTCGGGTAACGTTATTGATATTTGCCCAGTGGGTGCATTAACGTCTAAACCTTTTCGTTTTTCAGCACGTGCGTGGGAATTAGAACAACGTCCCACCGTCAGTCAACACGATTGCTTAGGCTCCAATTTGTATGCGCACGTTCGCAATGGCAAAGTCATGCGTTTGGTGCCGCGCGAAAACATGACGATCAATGAAACATGGATTTCAGATCGCGATCGTTTTAGCTATGAAGGTCTCTATCACACTGATCGCACCACTAAACCTTTAATCAAAAAAAATGGCACGTGGCAAGAAGTCACCTGGCAGACAGCCATTGAATTTACTGTCTCCCGTGTTCAGCAAATCATTAAGATACACGGTGCGGAAGAAATCGGTGCGCTCGCATCTCCTAGCTCATCATTAGAAGAATTTTATCTCTTACAAAAATTAATGCGTGGTTTGGGCAGTTCTAACGTCGACCACCGTTTACGTCAAACCGATTTCAGTGATGACGGCAGTTTGCCCGCTTATCCGAGCTTAGGGATGACCTTAGCTGAGCTTGCACAAAAAGAGGCGATTTTTTTAATTGGTTCGAATATTCAAAAAGAACAACCTTCCGCTGGCTTGCGTGTGCGTAAAGCCTTTTTAAAGGGTGCTAAAATCATGGCATTGAATTGCTATGACTATGACTTTCATTTTGATTTGAGTGAAAAACAAATCGTATCACCGGATGAAATCGTAGCGGCATTAGCCGGTATTTTGAAAGCCTTATCGTTAAATGCTACTGTCATGATGGATGATGCTGTCACGGCTGCTATTGCCGATGTATCCGTCAATGAACAACACGCCGCGATTGCAAAACAATTGCAAGCGAGTCAAAACGCCGTGGTGATTTTAGGCAATATGGCCATGAATCATCCTGAGGCTGCGTTAATTCGTACCTTGGCCGCAGCCATTGCAAAAGCGGCTGGCGCGCAATACGGCCTGTTAACAGAAGGCGCGAATGCGGCTGGTGCCTGGTTTGCTGGTGCTATTCCACATCGAGGTGTGGCGAATGCGTCTGTACTGAAGCCAGGTTTGAACGCACAAAGTATGCTGACAAAACGGCTGCAAGCGTATTTCTTATTGAATGTCGAACCCGATTTAGATTGCGCTAATCCGGTTGTTGCTACTGAAGCCCTTGCCACCGCAGAATTTGTGGTTTCATTATCATTATTTCGAAATAGCGTCATCGATCAGCATGCCGATGTGATTTTACCTATTGCTGCTTTTGTCGAAAAATCCGGAACCTTAGTCAATTCGGCTGACGAGTGGCAAACTTTTAGAGGCATTGCCTTGCCGCACGAAGAATCCCGCCCTGCCTGGAAAGTGTTGCGTGTACTTGGCAATATTTTTGAATTAGACGGTTTTGATTATGCTTCTTCCGAAGAAATTCATCATGAACTGAAATTAATGGCGGCAAAATTAGCACCCATAAGGGCTGTGTCTCACCCAATGACTGCGTCACAATTAAAAGCACCATCAACCCAATCTTTGTATCGCATTGGCGCCATTCCCATCTATTCAGGGGATAGCTTGGTGCGTCGGGCAAAAGCCTTGCAAGCGGCACAACCGATTTTAGAAGGGATTGTTGCTAGCGTGCGCATTCATCCGGCAACAGCAGCAAAGCTTCAGTTGCAAGAGGGCGAAATGGTAACGGTCAAGCAAAAACAAGGCCAAATCCGTCTTCCCGTGAGATTGGATGATAAATCCTCCGAGCGTGGTGTGTATATTGCAGGTGGTATTATTGAAACCAGTGGCTTAAGTGAATTGTACGGTGCGCTAGAGTTGCAAAAATAAATAGCTTTTTTACGCCTCTCTTTGAGAGGTGACGGCGAATACTTTTTTTATAAGAGACGTTTAATAAAATGGATCAAATATTTTTAGTCGGTGTCATTGTCGCCAAGATTTTAGTGATCGTAGTCGGTCTGTTGTTGTCTGTGGCCTATCTCACTTTTTTAGAGCGCAAAGTCATAGGCTATATTCAATGCCGTATCGGGCCTAACCGGGTAGGGCCCATGGGTTTGGCGCAGCCTTTTGCTGACGTTATTAAATTAATTTTGAAAGAAATTATTGTTCCCACCAAATCGAATAAATTTCTGTTTATTGTCGCACCAATTATCAGTCTCGCCACCGCTTTGGCGGGTTGGGCTGTTATTCCGTTTGGCAAAGCGGCTGTTTTAGCCAATATCAATGCGGGTGTATTGTATGCTTTATCCATTTCGTCTTTAGGCGTATATGGCGTGCTAATTGCCGGATGGGCATCCAATTCTAAATACGCTATGTTTGGCGCACTGCGCGCCGCTGCGCAATCGATTTCCTATGAAATTGCGATGGGATTTGCGCTGGTAGGCGTCATGATGGCGGCAGGCTCTCTGAATTTTCAGACCATCATCCATGCCCAAAGTGGTGGAATATGGCATTGGTATTTCTTACCTTTATTCCCGCTATTTATGGTTTATTGGATTTCCGGTATTGCTGAAACAAACCGGGCGCCGTTTGACGTGGCCGAAGGTGAAACAGAAATTGTCGCTGGCTTCCATGTGGAATATTCTGGCACAACGTTTGCTTTATTCTTCCTCGCTGAATATGCCAACATGATTTTAATTTCAGCGTTAATCTCCATTCTATTCATGGGTGGTTGGTTATCTCCTTTTGAAGGTATCCCTGGACTTGAGTCTTTGTTTGCCTGGGTGCCTGGAGTGGTTTGGTTGTTACTGAAAATCGCCTTTTTTATCTTTTGCTATTTGTGGGTGAGAGCGACTTTCCCACGATATCGTTATGATCAAATTATGCGGTTAGGATGGAAAATTTTAATCCCGGTGACATTGGTATGGATTGTCGTTATTGCCTTGGCGATTCATTGTAATATTGGCCCTTGGTTTGCTTAAGAGATTCTAAAATATGCAGCGCTTGATCCAATACATTAAAACATTTTCGTTATGGGAATTGCTCGTTGGCTTAAAGCTCACGGGACGTTTCTTATTTGCGAAAAAAATAACGGTTCAATTTCCAGAAGAAAAAACACCGACTTCGGTGCGTTTTCGCGGCATTCACGCCCAGCGCCGCTACCCGAATGGCGAAGAGCGTTGTATCGCATGTAAATTATGCGAAGCCGTATGCCCCGCTTTAGCGATTACTATTGAAGCCGAGCCGCGCATGGATGGTTCACGCCGCACGACGTTATATGAAATCGACTTGTTCAAATGTGTTTATTGCGGTTTTTGTGAGGAAGCTTGTCCTGTCGATGCGATTGTATTGACTGGATTTCACGATTATCACTTCGAAAACCGTGGTGAAAATATTTTAACAAAAGAAAAGCTATTGGCCATTGGCGATAAGTTTGAACCACAAATTGCGGCGGATCGCGCTGTTGACGCGGCGTATCGATAAGCCAAAAAGCCTTGGTATTGAATGCCAAAAAGTGATGTTACAAACTACGAGATAAATTGAATGACAGTACTACAACTTATTTTTTATGCCTTCTCCGCTGTTGCGATCTTTTCAGGTCTGATGGTAGTGGGTTCCAGTAATCCCGTACGTGGCGCCTTGTTTTTAGTGCTGTCTTTCTTTTGCATGGCGGGGTTATGGATTCTGTTACAAGCCGAATTTCTCGCGCTGATTTTAGTGTTAGTGTATGTCGGTGCGGTCATGACCTTGTTTCTCTTTGTGGTGATGATGCTGAGTGTGAATCGCGTGAGCGTGCAAGAAGGTTTTGTGCGTTACTTGCCGGTTTGTGCACTGATTGTGCTTATGATTGTGGGCTTGATGATCATGGTCGTGGGGCCAGAACGTTTTGGTCTGACGCAAATTCCTATGCCAGCTGCTTTCCCTGCGGACTATAGCAACATGGTAAGCCTAGGCGAAGTCTTATACACCGATTATGTTTTCCCTTTTGAAGTGGCTGCTGTCATTTTGCTGACCGCTATTATCGCAGCTATCAGCTTAACGCACCGTCAATCGAAAAAGCACAAATCACAAAACATCAGCAAACAAATCGCGGTCAAGGCGGGCGACAGATTGCGTATCGTCAAAATGCCTTCAGAGCCCAAAATCAATCCGACCGGGGGTCAATAATGTTATCACTTTCTGATTTTTTGATTGTCGCTGCGATTTTATTTGGTATCGGCATGGCCGGTATTATTATCAATCGCAAAAACATCATTACTTTATTGATGTCGGTTGAATTGATTTTATTAGCGGTTAATACCAACTTTGTCGCGTTTTCTTATTATCTTCATAATATCGTCGGACAGGTTTTTGTATTTTTTATTCTAACAGTTGCCGCAGCTGAGGCGGCGATTGGTTTAGCTATTATGGTCGTGTTGTTCCGTAGACGGGGCACGATTGAAGTTCAAGAACTTGATCAATTGAAAGGATAAAGCGTGAATACTCAACTTTTATCAATTGCTCTTGATGTTATCCTCCTGCCATTAGTAGGGTCATTGATTGCGGGTTTTTTTGGCAAAATCATCGGCAAGCGGGCAACGCATACGATAGCCATCGCGTTGGTTGGCATTGCTTTTGTCATGGCGACGTATTTATTTAAAATGATTGTATTGAATGGCCAGCCTGCCGAAGAAGGCGTGGTTTATACCTGGATGCAATCCGGTGCTTTTCAATTTGATGTGTCTTTATTGCTGGATCGCTTGAGTGCGACCATGATATGCATCGTGACTTTCGTGTCATTAGCCGTGCATATCTATACTGTAGGCTACATGGCAGATGATCCAGGTTATCAGCGGTTTTTTTGCTATGTGTCCTTGTTCACATTCGCCATGTTAATTTTAGTGTTAGCCAATAACTTGCTGATTATGTTTTTTGGTTGGGAAGGGGTGGGATTGGTCTCATACTTACTCATCGGATTTTGGTTCAAGCGCGAATCGGCCGTGTTTGGTAGTTTGAAAGCGTTTCTGGCAAACCGTGTTGGCGATATCGGTTTTATTTTAGCGATTGCCGTCACTCTCACGTATTTTGGTCATCTCGATTACCACACGATTTTCGCGCACATTCCCGATGTCATGGGTAAGACGATTTCGATCTTTTCCGGTGGGCCTTCATCCGTTATTACCGTTATTTGTGTGTTGTTGTTTATTGGTGCCATGGGTAAATCGGCACAAGTGCCATTGCACGTGTGGTTGCCTGAATCGATGGAAGGTCCAACGCCGATTTCTGCTTTGATCCATGCGGCAACTATGGTGACGGCGGGTATTTACATGGTGGCACGTATGTCACCGCTGTTTGAATATTCCGAAGCCGCTTTAACATTGGTACTGATGTTGGGCGCCACGACTTGTTTGTTTATGGGACTTTTGGCGGTATTTAACCAAGATATCAAGCGTGTGATTGCTTATTCCACCATCTCGCAATTAGGTTATATGACGGTAGCATTGGGTGCATCTGCGTATGACGCCGCGATTTTTCACTTAGTCACGCATGCTTTCTTCAAGGCTCTCTTATTCTTGGCAGCGGGTTCTGTCATCTTAGGTATGCATCACGAACAAGACATGCGGAAGATGGGCGGCCTTGCTCGTTACATGCCAGTTACCTATCTGACCTTCTTCATCGGTGCTTTATCGCTCTCAGCGATTCCACCGTTTGCCGGTTTTTATTCAAAAGATTCCATTATTGAAGCTGTGCGTCTTTGCCATATACCTGGCGGCACTTATGCTTACTTCTGTGTCCTGGCTGGTGCGTTTATTACACCGCTTTATATTTTCCGCGCACTGTTTTTAACTTTCCACGGTAAGCCACGGATGGATGAGGAAACTCGCCGTCATGTGAAAGAATCTCGCTGGGTTATTTTAATCCCACTGTTGGCCTTGGCTGTGCCTAGTATTATTGCCGGGGGTATTTTAGTCGGCCCTATGTTGTTCTGGAAGCCGCTCTTGTTAGGTAACAGTATTTTTGTTTTACCAGAACATGATGTACTTGCCCGCTTAGCGCCTGAGTTTCAGGGTGCGAGAATGATGGCGATTCATGCGAGTCAAACACTAGCATTCTGGTTGTCACTGGCTGGTATCGTTACGGCTTGGGCGTTTAGCTTACGGTATACTCACGTGGCCGATCAGTTGAAAAAGCGCTTTAGTTGGCTCTACGCTATCATGATGGACAAGTATGGTTTTGATGATTTCAATCAATTGGTATTTGTTCGCGGCAGTCGCAAACTGGGTAATTTCTTTTATCACGTCACCGATTTAATTATTATTGACGGCATTTTCGTCAATGGCTCCGGCAAATTAATTCGCTGGTTTGCGCGTGTAGCTCGGCAAGTTCAGTCCGGCTATGTTTATCATTATACTTTCGCCATGATCACCGGGTTGCTCGTTTTCCTCGGTTGGCTTTTGCTAGGACACTGATTTATGTTTTCAAACTTACCTTTGTTGTCAATTTTAATCTGGCTGCCTGTGCTGGGTGCGGTAGTGGTCTTGCTGACAGGCGGGGATAAAAACGCCAAGCTGGCACGCATCATTGGATCCTCAGTGGCATTTGCAAACTTAATGTTATGTATTCCACTGTATTTGTATTTTGATTCCAGCAGTTATGCGCTGCAGTTTGCCGAAAATCATTTGTGGATTCGCGTTTATCAAATTCATTATGCGATTGGCGTGGATGGTATTTCGCTCGCGATGATTATTTTGACTAACTTCACTGGATTATTAGTGATTTTAGCGGGCTGTGAAGCGATTAAGGTCAGAGTCGCGCAATATATGGCGGCATTCTTGGTCATGCAAGGCATGATGATCGGGGTATTTGCTGCAACGGATGCCATCTTGTTTTATGTGTTTTGGGAAGGGATGTTAATTCCGATGTATCTTAGCATTGGGATGTGGGGGAGTGCGAATCGTTCGTATGCTTCGATCAAGTTCTTCCTGTATACCTTCTTAGGCTCCATCTTGATGTTGATTGCGTTGTTGTATTTATACAACCAGACCGGCACGTTTGAGATTCAAAAATATTATGGTTTAGCGCTTTCTTCACACGTGCAGGAGTTGTTGTTCTTTGCTTTCTTTTTAGCATTTGCCGTCAAGGTGCCGATGTTCCCTGTGCATACCTGGCTGCCTGATGCGCATACTGAAGCACCTTCCGGTGGTTCGGTTGTCTTGGCAGCATTGATGTTGAAATTGGGTATTTACGGATTTTTACGCTTTAGTATGCCGATAGTACCCGAAGCGTGCGAAGCGCTTGCCTGGTTTATGATTGTTTTATCGTTGATTGCGATTGTCTACATTGGTTTGATCGCTATTGTGCAGACGGACATGAAAAAATTAATTGCGTATTCTTCGATTGCCCACATGGGTTTTGCCACGCTTGGGTGTTTCATGGTTTACGATATTATTCGTCACACCGCTAATTACCAGGATGCTTACATGAGCCTGGAAGGCGCCGTGGTGCAAATGATTGCGCATGCTTTTGGTTCTGGTGCCATGTTCTTGGGCGTTGGGATTATGGCGGATCGCTTTTATAACCACAGTCGCTTGATCAAAGATTACGGCGGTATTGCAACACGGATGCCAGTTTTTGCGGCCTTCTTTATGTTGTTTGCCATGTCAAATGTGGGCTTGCCAGGCACAGCCGGTTTTGTGGGTGAATTCATGGTGATCGTGAGCGCATTACAAGCGCATTTCTGGATTGCTTTTGTCTCGGCCCTGACCTTGATTTTGGCGGCATCTTACACCTTATGGATGTATAAGCGCGTGTTTTTTGGCCCAGTTGCCAATGAACATGTGGCTGAGTTTCGTGATCTGACTTGGCTTGAAATAACCAATTATACTTTATTAGCTTTTGGGGTGTTTTTCCTCGGGCTTTATCCTACTCCCGTTTTGAATGTCCTCCATGTCACCATCGGACACTTGTTAACACAGAGTATGCCACTTAGCATTGTGCATTAGTTAGGAAACAGTTATGAACTTTACCATGCCAGTTTTTTCCGTAGCGATACCCGATATCTTTATGTTGTGTATGGCGGCGATTGCGCTTTTGGTTGACGTGTTTTTGCCAAAGAAAAAGCGCATCATTACGTTTTTCATTGTGCAAGCCACGCTTGTGATCACGTTTATTTTAACTGTTTCGCAATATATTCATTATCCATCGCCTATTATCACCTTCAGTGGCAATTACATTTTAGATAAATTGGCCATCATTTTGAAAATGTTTATTTGTGTCGTGAGCTTTTTTGCTTTTGCATACTCCCGTGAGTACGTGAATGAAAGACACATCGCACGCGGCGAATATTTTATTTTAGGCTTGTTTGCTGTGCTTGGCATGATGGTCATGGCATCAGCTTATAGCTTTCTTTCTATTTACCTTGGCTTGGAATTACTGTCATTGTCACTTTATGCGATGGTGGCATTACAAAAAGATTCCGTTGATGCCACTGAAGCGGCCATGAAATATTTTGTGATGGGCGCATTGGCCTCTGGCTTGCTGCTCTATGGTATTTCGATGGTCTATGGCGCAACTGGCTCCATACAAATGTTTGAAATTGGCAACTTGTTAGTTAACTCAACACCTAACCAACATATGATTGTGGTGCTGGGGTTAGGGTTTATTTTAGCTGGTTTGCTCTTCAAATTTGGCGCGGTACCGTTTCACATGTGGGTACCGGATGTTTACGCAGGCGCACCAACCTGCATGACATTATTCATTGCTAGTGCGCCTAAAATTGCGGCATTTGGCATTACCATGCGTATCCTGGTTGAAGCCATGCCTAGCGTACAGGTTCAGTGGGAACACATGTTGACGGTTGTGGCTGTGCTATCGATGTTTTTTGGTAACGTACTCGCTATTGCACAAACCAACGTCAAGCGCATGTTAGCGTATTCCTCCATCGCTCATATTGGTTACATGTTGCTGGGTATCATTGCAGGCCCGAACTCAGCGGAAGGTTATTCTGCAGCCATGTTTTACGTCTCAACCTATGTGATTGTGGCCGCAGGCGCCTTTGCCATTATTTCGATTTTGAGCAAGTCAGGCAAAGAGTTCGAGCAATTGAATGATTATCGCGGGTTGAATAGCCGCAATCCCTGGTTAGCTTTCATGATGTTGTTATTGATGTTCTCGATGGCTGGTGTGCCGCCAACCGTGGGCTTTTTTGCAAAACTGGGCTTATTGGAAGCTTTAGTTGAGGCGCATCTGGTTTGGCTTGCGGCTCTGGCACTGCTCTTTGCCATTATTGGCGCGTATTACTATTTGCGCATGGTTATGTATATGTACTTTGAAGAGCCGCTGCCTGGTGCATCTTCTACTCCGATCAAGCTGGCACCTGACATGATGATTGCTGTTAGCATTAATGGTGTGGCAGCTCTTCTTTTGGGCTTATTTCCCAGTACTTTTATCGATATGTGCCGAATCTCACTGGTCTAATCTGGGGTTGCGTCGCAACCCATTGTTTTAAAAACAAAAAATTTATCATGCGGGCAATATTTTTCTTAATGTTGCCTTAATGTATTTTTTGTATCCTATGCGTTAAGACGATCGTTTAAATAGACAGACTTAAGCGTAGGTAGTTATGGGTTTAGATGAAATTATCAAGCAAGTGTTTTCATTGCGGGTGACGCCTAAGTCACTGCAAAATCCCGCACAAGCTGAAAAAATCCATGCTGCCATCAAGGCTATTGAGACAACAATAGGGTTTAAAGCAGATAGCATCGCATTTATTGTGAATGGTCGTGGCCGGCGAGTCGAAGCCAGTTTGCTTGAATCTGCATTCACTAAAATGTTGCCAGATGACCCCACGTTACTGAAAAAGTTACTCGAAAAAATGGATGAGATTGACGCCTTGACCAAATGCGTTCAGCGCTCCGTCTATTTGGCTCTGCTCCATACCGCCATCTACAGAAAAATAGGAAAACCAGTTCCCCCGAAAGTCGATCCAAATATTCTCTTTCTTTCCGATTTGAATGATCATTGCCGTATTTTTTTGCAATCTCTTCATAAACAAACCATTAATAAATTAAAACAAGCGGGTGTTTATGAGACGTTTGAAGCGTTCTGTCAGCGTGATGCCTCGGAAGACATCATCGTGGGTGAAACCAAAGAAAAAAAAGCAGCCAGGCTGAAAGTCAGTTATTATAAAAAACTCGATGAAATAGCGAATAATCAGGCTAAAGCCGACCCTCAGTTTAATGTTATCCGTCAACAACACAGAGTCGTTTATCAATTACAAAATATTCTTTTCGATAATCATGTTTCAACAATAGAGAGATGCGTTGCATTCGATGCTTATCTAAAAAATAATTTAGAGATAATTACCCGAAGCGCTGATTCTGCGGCACTGCGTTTTTTAAAAGGCGTGACTGTTTTATTAGCGACGATTATTACCTTACCTTTATTCGGGATTGGCGGATACTTAGCCTATAACGGGCTTTTTGGTACGCCAGGCAAAAAGTTTGTAGGTCAGACGAAGAAAGTCCAAGAGCCACATGAATTCCATGAATTTGCGGATTTAGATAGGCCATTGACTGCTAAACTAAACCACTAATCAGACTGGTGCAATCAGACCATCAGGGGTTGTTGATTGCGCAAACGACGGATGAGTTCTTCAATAGCCGATTGAAGATCCTTAGAGACAGGGACTTCCTGGTTCGCTGAAGCGGGCGACGCTTCTGCCCCCACTTTAGAATACATCCCAAAATCAATGATATTATCCTTTTCCATTGCGTGCCCATCCTTAGTAACACAATGTTTAGTATGCCTATTTATAGCGGTTCGGAAGTAAGCTGGCTATAGCTAAAGTCTTGCACGATCCCAGGCAAAAAACTCACAGAAGCAATTGACTCATGTTCAAATTGTTGCCACAATTACGCCCTGTTTTGACAAAATCATAGAATGTTCACCCATTCACTTCCACGAGGTGGAAGTGACACAAAAAAACGGGGTGGCAGGGTAGGTTGTATTTTTACGCGCGGAGCCCAGCTCCCACGAAAAAATACAACCTACCCTAACAGGACCCCAGTCAACAAAAAACCTATACTGTCACATCAAAGAGGTAATTATATCACCATGCTTTTAAGCGATTTCCAGTACGAATTCCCACCCGAATTAATTGCACGCTACCCATTGTCTGAACGCAGCGCGAGTCGTTTATTGTGTCTGGATGGTAATACCGGTACCGTGACCCACAGTCATTTTTCAGAACTCCTATCATTTTTAACAGATAAAGATTTAATTGTTTTCAATGATACCCGCGTCATTCCCGCCCGTTTTTGGGGAGTCAAAGATACTGGTGGTCGGATTGAAGTGTTAGTGGAACGCATTCTCGATACGCAACGCATTCTTGCTTTAGTTCGCGCAAGTAAACCCTTACGGTTACAAAGTTATTTAACCTTGGGTGATGGCGTGCGCTTTGAAGTGGTTGGGCGCCAAGATGATTTGTACGAACTGCGTTGTGATGAGGCAAGACCTGTATTAGAAGTGATTGAAGAACAAGGCCAAATTCCGCTACCACCTTATTTTCAACGTGAACCAGACGCCTCTGACATTGAACGCTATCAAACGGTTTATGCAAAACACAAAGGCTCGGTGGCTGCACCCACGGCCGGCTTACACTTTGAAAATGAAACATTGCAAAAAATTCGTGAAAAAGGCATCGAAACCGCTTATCTCACCTTACATGTGGGAGCTGGAACCTTTATGCCGGTACGAGTCGATAATATCGAAGAGCATCGCATGCACAGCGAATACATCGAAGTGTCTGCAGCAGTGTGTGAACAAGTCAAACGAGCAAAAGCTCGCGGCGGTCGCGTTATCGCGATAGGTACAACCTCCGCCCGTAGTTTAGAAACAGCCAGCCGTTCAGGTGAAATTTCACCTTTCAGCGGTAACACCGATATTTTTATCTACCCCGGCTTTCAATTTCATTGTGTGGATGCCTTGTTTACCAACTTTCACGCGCCAGCTTCCAGCTTACTAATGTTAGTCTCGGCATTCGCCGGACATCAAAATATCATGAGCGCATATCAAGAAGCCATCCATCAAAAATACCGTTTTTTCAGTTATGGCGATGCCATGTTCTTAACGAGAAAAACCGCGTAAATCAGCAAAGGGTGGGTTTAAAAACTCACCCCTCATGTGCCATATCATTCATCATGCCTAATATCACTTTAAAAAACGCACACTTTTTGTCTATCGCTTTTATCTTAAAACCCAGAGAAAAGTGCATCGTGATTGCGCGTGGCCCCCGAAAAAGGTAAATTAGGGGACTTTAATTTTCACGATACAGGGACAAGAAATGACCATGCTTGAAAACGTAGTAGATTTCTTTATATCCAGCGCACACGCCGATACAGTTTCAGCACCCACGGCAGCACAACCCGGTGGTAATTTCGCAATGCCGATCATTCTTGTCATGTTTGTCCTCTTTATTTATTTCACCGTCTGGCGCCCACAAAACAAGCGCGCAAAAGAACAGCGTAATATGTTGTCCTCCCTTGCGATGGGCGACGAAGTGGTGACGGCGGGTGGACTCATGGGCAAGATCGTTAAAATTAGCGATAGCTATATGGTATTGTCTGTCTCAGATAACGTACAAATCACCATGCAGAAATCATCGGTCGCTAATGTCTTGCCAAAAGGCACCTTAAAAGCCATCTAAATTCTGTAAAAAAACCGACTTCTCGCACGCAGAAAACAGCGCGCGAGAAATGACATTACATAAAAATGTGACATGGAAGAAGCGTATGATTTTTAATCGATATCCTTGGTGGAAAAACGTGCTTGTAGTCGTTATTGTATTTGTTGCCTTTTTATATGCGGCACCGAATTTGTTTGGAGAAGATCCATCGGTGCAAATCTCAGGATCAAGCCCTACTATTCCTGTGGATGCCAATACTGTCAACACCGTCAAACAAGCACTGCAAACAGCCGAAATCAAATATAAAACCATTCAGCTAGACAATCACAGCTTGCTATTGCGCTTCTCATCGAATGATGCGCAACTCAGCGCAAAAGAAAAAATTCAACACGAGTTAGGTGATAACTACTTAGTGGCCTTAAATACAACGCCTGCAACACCCGCATGGCTAAAAAGCCTGGGTGCTATGCCGATGAAATTAGGCTTAGACTTGCGTGGCGGTGTTCACTTGTTATTACAGGTGGATGTGGATTCTGTGTTGAAGCAACGTATTGATGGTGATGCGCGCAATATCAGCCAAGTATTGCGAGACAATCGTATTCGCTACAATGGATTGACACGTGATTCGGCCAACAACATTATTATTAACTTTCGCGCCCAGGATGCATTAGATGAAGCAATGCATTTGGTAAGCCTACGCTTTAATGAATTTACCTGGACCAAAAACACCAACGATGGCAATTTTATTCTGCAAGGTATCTTGGATCCGGCAGCATTGCAACGTGCGCATCAAGATACGTTAGACCAAGCCATGAATACATTGCGTAATCGTGTGAATGAACTGGGTGTGTCTGAAGCGCTAGTACAGCAGCAAGGTGCAAGCCGCGTAGCGGTTGATTTGCCGGGCATTCAAAATGCAACAGAAGCAAAAAATATTTTAGGTAAAACGGCCACCTTGGAATTCCACATGGTGGATACAGAACACGATGTGAATAATGTTGTCGGTGGTATTGCGCCTCCTGATACTCATTTATATAACGATCATGGGCGTCCTGTTTTACTGAAAAATGACATTATCCTCAGAGGCTCATCCATTATTACGGCAACATCCGGTATGGGTGAAGACGGTCGGTCTTCGGTAGATGTTCGTTTAGGCGGTGGTGGTGAAGGTCTCTTTACCAAAACGACATCCGAAAATATCGGTAAGCCAATGGCTGTTTTATATGTCGAAGTCAAATCCGAACCCAAAGTCGATGCCAATGGTGTGAGCACGATTGATTATCACACGGATAGACGCATTATTAGTGTGGCAACGATTCAAAGTACTTTAGGTAACAGTTTCCAAATTACCGGTTTAACGAGTCAAGATGAAGCGCGAACTTTGGCACTCTTATTGCGCGCTGGCGCATTGCCGGCCCCAGTGACCATCATTGAAGAGCGTGAAGTCGGTCCTAGCCTCGGTAAGCAAAACATTCACATGGGAATCATGTCCGTGGCGGTTGGATTCTTGCTGGTCGTTGTCTTCATGGCGATTTATTACAGCTTATTCGGCATCATTGCCGATATTGCACTGGCGATGAACTTAGTCTTGATCGTGGCTTTGTTATCCATACTGGGAGCAACACTCACCTTGCCGGGCATTGCAGCGATGGTATTGACTGTCGGTATGGCGGTTGATGCTAACGTTTTAATCTTTGAGCGTATACGTGAAGAGTTGCGTAATGGCATGGGCGTACAAGCCAGTATTCATGCCGGTTATGAGCGAGCATTCGCGACTATCGTTGATGCGAACGTGACGACATTGATCGTAGCCATAGTCTTATTTAGCTTGGGTTCAGGCGCTGTGAAAGGTTTTGCCGTGACATTAACAATTGGTTTGATTACATCCATGTTTACCGCAATAACAGGCACACGCGCCATCGTCAATTTGATTTACGGTGGTCGTCCTGTGAAAAAGGTCGCAATCGGAATGTAAGATTGACCGAAAAGGTTAGCCTGTAAAAATGATTTTTTGAGGAAAAAACATGGAATTTTTTAAACATAATACACAAATCGATTTTATGGCGCAGCGTAATTGGGCTGCGTTAGCTTCAGTGATTTTGTTTTTATTATCGATTACCTCTTTAGTGATAAATGGATTGAATTGGGGTTTGGATTTTACGGGCGGTACGCAAATCCAGCTGCATTTTCCAACCACTATTGATGTGACACAAGTGCGTGAAAGCTTGCAGAATGCTGGCTTTAAAGAAGCTGTCGTTCAAAACTATGGTACATCGCAAGATGTATTAGTCAGTTTGTCTCTGCCTAAAGAAGATAAAAACCAATCGACACAAAGCAGCGTGGCGGGTGTGGATGCCAGCAAAGATGTGGTAGTGGGCCAATTGCTCAAGGCATTGCCTGAAGCCAAAGTTCAGCAAGTGGATTATATCGGCCCGCAAGTAGGGCAAGAGTTGGCAACCAAGGGTGCGCTGGCTATTGTTTTTGCGTTATTGGGTACTATGATTTATATCGCACTGCGATTTGAAATGCGTTTTGCAGTGGGCTCAACGGTTGCGTTAATTCATGATCCTATCTTGATTCTGGGGATATTTTCTTACTTTCATATTGAATTTAATCTGGTTGCCTTGGCTGCGGTCTTGACGGTTATCGGTTATTCGCTTAACGATACTATCGTTATTTTTGATAGAGTACGGGAAAACTTTCGTAAGTTACGTAAAGCGTCTCCGGTGGATGTCATCAATCAATCTACCAATCAAACGTTGTCACGTACTATCATGACCTCGGCTTTAACGCTGACGGTTTGTTGTGCCTTGTTCTTTTTAGGTGGCAGCATGATTCATGGTTTTGCATTGGCATTAATCATTGGGATTGTCGTGGGGACTTATTCATCCATTTATGTTGCCGGTTCGTTAGCATTAGGTTTGGGGCTGACCCGTCAACATTTGTTACCACCTAGCAAAGAGGCGTTAGACGAAAGACCTTAATGTAGTGCGGTATTTTGCTTAGGTTTTATTTGAGATCATAACAGTATGCCGATATTCCCCGAATACGAATCTTTCGATGGTGTGGGTTTGGCGACCTTGGTAGAACGAGGGGTGATATCGCCTGAAGAATTGCTGGAGACGGCGATTTCACGCATTGAGTTGTGGAATCCTAAGCTGAATGCGGTCATTTTTAAGATGTATGATCAAGCACGGCAAGCGATTGCTGATGGTATCCCCGAAGGTCCGTTTCGGGGTGTTCCTTTCCTCGTAAAAGATTTGCTAACGGATTATGCTGGCATTCCTTTGACCTCAGGTAGTCGCTTTACAGAAGACTACCGTCCAAAACGCGATAGCGAATTAGTTGTTCGTATTAAAAAATCAGGATTGATTACACTGGGCAAAACCAATGTGCCGGAGTTCGGTTTAAGCTCCGTGACGGAGCCTGTTTTGTTTGGCCCCACATTGAATCCCTGGGACTTGTCACGTTCGCCGGGTGGTTCTAGTGGTGGTTCAGCGGCAGCGGTTGCTGCTGGCATGGTCCCGATGGCGCATGGAAATGATGGGGCGGGCTCTATTCGTATTCCCGCATCTCATTGCGGTTTATTTGGATTTAAACCTAGCCGTGGTCGTACACCCAGTGGCTCTGAAGTCATGCGCATGTGGGAGAGCATGGTGGTTGAGCATGTGTTAACACGTACCGTGCGAGACAGCGCGGCCATGCTAGATGTGCTAGCCGGGCCTGAATTGGGTTCTTCTATTTCATTGCCACGGCCAGCGGAGACTTTTGCCAGTTGCCTGAATAAACCTTTTTCGAAATTGCAAATTGGCTTGATGGAGCAGCCGTTTTTTCCAGCAAAAGTGAGTTCGGAGTGTGGCGTGGCCGCGCATAAAGCGGGCTTGCTCTGCCAAAATCTCGGTCACTCTGTTGAATCTGTTTCCCTTAAAATTAATAGTGAAGAAGTGTCGCTGGCTTATGTCATTGTGATTGCAGGTGAAATCGCAGCGACGATAAAACGCTTGGGTGGCATTATCGGCCATAAACCTCGGCATCATGATTTAGAAAGACAGACCGCTGTCATTCGTCAGATTGGCGAATATATCAGCGCTGCTGATTTTGCTTGGGCGGGGGATGTGCTAGATAATGCGGCGCGACACATGGCGCATTTTTTCCAAGATTATGATGTGTTGATTACACCAACCATGTCAGCTGGGCCACCCAAGATAGGTCAATTGAAGCCAGATATATTCGAACAAGGTTTGTTAGAAGTTTTGTCCCACGTGCCTTTTGCACCGCTTTTACGAAAAGCGTTAGAGCATGCGGCTTCGCGTAATTTTGCTTTTTATCCGTTTACACCTATCTATAACATCAGCGGCCAGCCTGCTATGTCAGTACCGTTGTATTGGAATAAAGAGGGGTTACCGATGGGAGTGCAATTTGCCGGACGTATAGGGGCTGAAGAGACGTTGTTACAATTGGCAGCACAATTGGAAGTGGCTTGTCCTTGGGTTGAGAAAAGGCCGTTAATGCAAAGAGAAAACAGTTAATTATGTACCTGTCTGCATGTCGTCTTGCGTCTGTAGAATCAAAATCAATCACGCTCAAAAGTGAACACTAATACGAATCGTAGGCACTTCCCCCTTTAACAAAGGGGGATTGAGGGGGGTTATAAACTTTAATCACGCCTTGATAAATACGAATCCAGCGCATTAAAAATAACATCTATTTCATATAATATTTTTTGTATAAATCCTCCCTAACTCTCTTTTTTCAAAGGAGGGGATCAGAGCCATAAGCACTTGTGTAGATACCTGTGGGACCAGTCGCGGGAAGATGGATTTAAAAGATGCTGCAGGAAGAGAGATTTAAAAGATACCGTAGTAGGCAGCACACTTAAAAAAGTCGTGCCACAAAGGCACGACAATGCTATTTCTTACGATTTACTTAGGCAGATTAGCGAAAAACGGTCTGACTAACTTAAACAATGATTTTAATACTTTCGGATTACCTGCTATGACATTACCTGAATCCAGATAATCTTCAGCGCCATTAAAGTCAGTGACGATACCGCCCGCTTCTTTAATTAAAAGTGTGCCAGCAGCAAGATCCCAAGGCTTTAAGCCCATCTCCCAGAAACCATCTAAACGCCCAGCTGCCACATACGCTAAATCTAAAGTAGCAGCGCCAGCACGGCGAACATCACCGCAGATCGGTAAGATCGCTTGTAATGAGCCAGTGTAAGCTTCAATGTGTTCGGGTGAATGGCGATACGGAAAGCCCGTACCTAACAAGCATTCTTCCAGGTTAACGCGCTTGCTGACGCGGATACGACGCTCATTTAATTGAGCCCCTTTGCCACGGCTGGCGGTAAACAATTCCTGGCGCACAGGGTCATAAATGACGCCGTGCTGAATCTTGCCTTTGTAGCTGACGGCAATAGACACAGCAAATTGTGGAAAACCATGAATAAAATTACGAGTACCGTCAATAGGATCAATAATCCAGAGGTAGTCTTCGTTATCACCGTAAATTTCACCGCTTTCTTCGCCCAGGATCCCATGGCTAGGGTGGGCTTTTTGAATAATAGCGATAATTTCCCGCTCGGCTAATCTGTCAATATCAGTGACATAGTCGTGCGGGTGCTTCTCGCTGACCTGGATGTTATCCAGGCGATCAGCGGCACGAATAATAACGTTGCCAGCCGCGCGTGCTGCACGGACAGCGATGTTAACAATAGGATCTCTCATAGTATTTTTACAGAATAGGCTAAAATAAGGTCGCTAAGCATAGCAAAAAATCATCCGATAGGGAATTGAATTTATTAAGATCGCTAATAAGCTGATTACCATGATGATTCTGTGTAAACTTACGTCATCCCCGCGAAGGCGGGAACCCATCCCTAAAGCTACTCTAATATCGGAATGAGCTCTCTTAAATTGACTGGGGTCCTGTCATGGTAGGTTTACTTTTTTCGTGCTCGCCTAAGGGCTCCGCGCGTAAAAAGCAAACCTACCCTGCCACCCCGTTTTTTTTATAAAAGCTTGATTTCGCGAAGTAGTAGTCCGCGAACCCCAGCTAAATCAAATCACAGGACACTCCCTATTTTAGTAACCAGAATTCCCCCAAAAGAAATTTTCAACCATTTCGATCAATTGCCGGCTGTACTTATTGATAACTGAGGTTATCATTCCCACCATATGATGAAGAACATACGTATAGTCTTAATTAACACCTCGCACCCCGGCAATATCGGGGCCACCGCGCGCGCCATGAAAACCATGGGGCTCAATGAGCTTTATCTAGTGCAGCCTTTAAATTTTCCTCACCCCAAGGCCCACGAGATGGCCTCTAACGCAGGGGATGTCGTTGATCAGGCGATCGTGGTAGATAGCCTGGAGGCGGCCATAGGCGATGCGAGGCTCGTTGTTGGTACCAGTACGCGTTCCAGAACGATTCCCTGGCCTATGCTGACACCGCGAGAGTTTGCGGAAAAAGCCCGCGTCGAAACTCTTCACTCAAAAGTCGCTATTCTCTTTGGACGCGAGCAATCAGGTTTAACCAATGAAGAGTTACATCGTTGCCATTTCCATATCCAGATTCCAAGTAATCCAGAATACAGCTCATTGAATTTAGCGGCTGCTGTGCAGGTAATCGCTTATGAAATCTGTGTGGCAAGTCAAAACGAAGTGGTAACGCCACAGTCAGTAGATTGGGATTATCAATGGGCCAACGCAGAACAGATGGAAGGTTTTTACGAACATTTGCAGCGAGTGTTGGTCGCACTGGATTTTTTGAAGCCTGAAGCGCCGAGACAATTGATGACACGATTACGACGTTTATTTCATCGGGCGCGACCGGATGTCATGGAGTTAAATATATTGCGCGGGATATTAGGCGCAGTCGAAAAAAACAAAAAATAAAGGGACGCTTATCAAAAACTCCGACGTCCCGTGGCTTGTCCACGGGATCCATCTGATATTCGAGAAATTAATCTTTAAGATTCACCAATGCTTCAAACCCGCGATGCACGGCGCTTCTGTCATCCAGCTTGCTTAACCATGCGCAAATACTTGGAACTTGCTCATCCGTCAGTCCATACCGCTCATATTCTTTGATCCAAGGATAAGTCGCAATATCAGCAATAGAATAATCACCCGCAATGTAATCATTTTCGGATAATTGATTTTCAATGATGGAGAAAATCCGCTTTGCTTCGTTATTAAAGCGTTTCACGGCATAAGGGACTTCTTCTGGCGCGTGGTACATGAAATGCTTTGTGTTGCCAAGGGTCGGACCAATTTTGGAATTTTCAAAGAGAAGCCATTGTAATACATCAAATTTTTCAAAACTTTTGATCGGCATCAATTGCCCGCTTTTTTCCGCCAGGTAAAGCAAAATGGCGCTGGGTTCGAAAATCACTAACGGTTTATTGTCTGGGCCTTCCCGGTCGAGAATAACGGGAAAAATGTTATTCGGTGTTTGTTTCAGAAATTCAAGCTCTAGCTGTTCGCTATTATTCTTCTTGATGGGAAAAACAGAATAGTTTAATCCAACCTCTTCCAACATGATGGCGATGGTATAGGTGCTAGGGGTAGGTGAACCGTACAACTCAATCATTTTAACTCCTGGTTAATTATTCTTAGCATGCTAAGCTGTTTTCAAGTCGACATCATATTAATAAGATAATTAAAATCAAGAAATTTATTTTGCAAGGCGTTCTCAGATTGACGGATTCGGACGGCGCTTGCTAATATGCATTAAAATTTCACAGTTATGATGCGTCAGCCGCTTTAGATGGATTGCCAAAAAAAGGAAGATTTGCAATGGCTAGCAACGCGGACTCTTTGGATCATTCTCAGCTTAAGCCTTTCTCAGGATTTTGGGTTTGGCTTTTTTTGTCTTGCTTGCTCGGCCTTGAAATTCTCTTGCAATCACAAAGTTTGATTGGCATTGATATGAGTTGGTTGTTGCATGCGACCAGGCGATTTTTAGATGGTGGAAATTACTGGTCGGACTTTTTTGAAATTAACCCGCCTATGGTTTTGTATATCAATGTCGCGCCTGTTTTGCTTGCTGGTTTTTTGAAGATCAGCACGATTAACGCTTTTCGCATTTATGTTTTTTCGCTTGCGCTCATTTCTTTTTGCGTGTGCAGGCGATTGTTAAGTCAAATGATTTCTCCTCGTGATTCATGGATTTATTTTCTGCTATTGACAGCCATTTTCATCGATATGATTGTATTGCCAGGCTATCATTTTGGGCAGCGGGAACACATTGCCACTTTGTTAGTTTTGCCTTATTTTCTACTGGCTGTGATGCGGACTTCCCAATCTATTATAAAAACTCATGATGCCATAGGAGTCGGCATGATGGCTGGAGTGGGCTTTATGATTAAGCCACATTTTTTATTCGCATTTTTATTGGTTGAGTTGTATGT
Source organism: Gammaproteobacteria bacterium (assembly GCA_031291175.1). Taxonomy (GTDB): domain Bacteria; phylum Pseudomonadota; class Gammaproteobacteria; order DSM-16500; family DSM-16500; genus UBA5158. The sequence continues at coordinate 1,759 of JARLJO010000026.1, read as the reverse complement.
GTGGTTTAGAGCTAAAAGTTTTTGGTCGCTATTTCGTTACGAGAGTGTATTGGTTGGTTTAGTGGCTGTTTTTTATGTTTTTTCTGTTTTTTGGCTGACGCCGGAATACTTCAAATTAATTCCTTATATCCGTGATTTCTTTTCTTTGTTTTTATTTTCAAGCCGCTCTTGGGCGGTCATGCTGACAGAAGAAAAAATGATTTATTTTTTGCTGGCCGCGATGTTGTTTTTTCTGATGCGTAAAACCATTTTATATCGCGATGTAGCCGTTATTTTGTTATTGGCGGCATTAGGTTTTTTTCTTTCCTATATTGTTGAGCCGTTGTATTTGCCTTATCACACTATTCCCATGTTTGCATTTTCGATTTTGCTAGTCACTTTGCTTTTTGCTGGATTTGTCATGCGGCAATTGTCGCCACAAAAAGTCATTAAAAAACGTTTTTGGAAAGTCTGGGTTTGGTCTTTTTGGTTAATGATGATTGCGGGTTTTCCAGCTTATGCTATTTATCAAGACCATGCTGTCATGGTGCTACAAAAGCAGTCCGTGCGGGAAAATCAACTTATCCAATTCATGAAATCCGTAGCCAACGGCAAAAAGATCACTGTTTTTTCCACCGATGCACAAAATACTTATCCGCTGGTAGATTATGCGGGAGCGGAATCGATTTCCCGTTTCGAAACATTTTGGGTGCTACCTTACATGGCGAATTTGTCATTATTGCATACATCATCTGCCGAGAATTTGCGACACCAGCAAGAAAATTTTTTCATTAAAGCAGTGACTGAGGACATGGAAAAAGGTCAGCCTGCTTATGTTTTTATGGATGCCATTGTCGGGTGGGGTTTGTTTGATGATATCCCTTTTGATTACATCAAGTTTTTTGAGCAATCAGCGCAGTTTCGGGAGATTTGGAAGAAATATCGTTATGTAACCCAAATTGATGATATGAAAATATATAAACGTATTGAGTGACTCTATGACTAATTCAGTGTCGGAAGTAACCAGTGGCATTCGTTCGGTGTTATCTGTTCCTTTTGTTTATTCTCTCTATCAAAAGATCGTGTTCCCGCGCGATAAGCTGATTCGCGATTATATTAAACCTTATGCGGGTCAGAAGGTGTTGGATATTGGTTGTGGTACTGGCAATATTATTGAATATCTACCAGAGGTGGAATATTTAGGTATAGATGCCTCATTGGAGTATGTGCAAAAAGCACGGCACCGTTTTGCTCATCGAGGCACATTTCAACATGTTGGCGTTAAAGACCTGAGTCTTCCGGGTAAAAAGGATTTTGATATTGCCTTGGCGATTGGTGTTTTGCATCACATCAGTGATGAAGAGGCCTTTAATTTGTTTTGCTTGGCCAAAAGCGCTTTAAAACCAGGTGGAAGATTGATAGCGGTTGAACCTTGTTACGGAGAAGGCCAATCCTTTTTGGCGCGCTGGATTATTTCAAAAGACCGCGGTCAGAATATCAAAGACAAACCAGGTTATGAAAATTTGGTGAATCCTTATTTCAAAAAAGTGAATTATCATGTACGACATGATTTATTACGCATTCCTTATACCTTAGTTGTAATTGAATGCTTTGTTTAATAAAGTCTGCATAAGCACTAATCTTAGGACTTTTTTCTTGAAAAATGTAGGTTGGGCTGAGCGCTTTTTGCGCAGCCCAACGTTTTAATGAAGTGTTTGGCTTGGCAAAAATCGCTCAGCCCAAACAACAAATACGCAACCGCATTTGCATTCAACCAGCG
>JARLJO010000025.1 GCA_031291175.1 Gammaproteobacteria bacterium | reverse complement strand
TCTCTGCGATGCGCATGTTTCCCTTCATCCCCGCACTGCAACTGCACGCCTGTCTCACCCTCTTTCACCTGTGTGCCGCCGCGGTGGTGAGAACGCAAGTGGTGAGTGGAGGAGGGATGGAACTGGTGATCGCGGCGCAGCGGGCACACGCGAAATACGCGCCCGTGCAGGTATGTGTGTGTGGATATGTGGCGTGCTTCAAGCTGCGCGCGCGCGCGTGTGTGTGTGTGTGTGTGTGTGTGTGTGTGTGTGGATGAGTGTGTGACTGTGCCTGTCTTGACCCGCAGGAGGCGTGTGCGGTGGTATTGGCGCGGCTGGTGGCCCGATCAACTGACTTACAGACTACATTAGTGACAAAGGGAGGCTTGCAGCCCCTACTCAACGCCTTTGATGTGCATGGGGGCTTTGTGGGCGTCGCGCTGCAGGTAAGCATGTGTGTATGTGTGTGCACACGCGAAGGCTGTGTGTGCGTGTGTGTGTGTGTGCGTTTCTCTTTCTGGCGTGAACACATTGTCGATCAAGCGCACGTTTCCCCATCACAGGTTTGCGGCTGTCTGCGCAACCTCTCTCTCAACGACATCAACCGCACCGCAGTGGTGTCCTGTGGCGGTGTTGAGAAGCTGTTTAATGTGTTGCGATTGCACAGGTCACACGCGGGTGTGACAGAGCAAGCGCTGGCGTGTTTAGGCAATTTGACCAACAATGAGGCGGCGCGGACGGCGGTTGTCATCGCGGGCTCGTTTGGTGTGGTGTTGGATGCAATGTCCCGTCTGCCCACTGTTCCCGTCACGGTGTTGGTGCAGTGCTGCATCGTCATCGGGAATATGTGTGCAAGTCCCGCCAATCAAGCACTGGCACTGGAGGCGGGAGCGGCAGAGGCACTGCTCACTGCAATGGACAAACACAAGACATCCGAAAAAAAAAAAGAATAGAATCCACTCACGTTCAGACGCCCTTCGGTCTCCTTTTTGTTAATTTAATTTTTTATGGTCTTTAGAATTTAAACCCCGTATTTTTTCCTAAAAATAAATATTGTATAGTTTTATTATAAAAGATTAAAACTACTCAGTAGTTAAAAAGTAGAAATGTATTTTTGATAAAATTATAAGAGCATAAAGAACTTAAATAAAATAAATATTAAGAAAGCTTAGGGTCTAAGTAGTGAAAATAGGTATTTTAAAATGTGGGGAAAAATTCTGTGAGTGTTCGATTTCAAATTCATATTTTTTTCACGATTTTGACTACTATAATAAGCCAGTATAAATGAGCGTGTGTAAGTTGCCCTGTGCTTGTCTTTTGTGTGCAAGTT
>JARLJO010000024.1 GCA_031291175.1 Gammaproteobacteria bacterium | reverse complement strand
GAATGGCACGGTCAGTGTGAATGATTCTGGTAATGTTGCGACAACCTTGGCTTCACTAGTACGTACTGCCGGTGAAAATGTTAGCGGTAGTCCTTATGCAATCAGTGCAGCGACATTCAATGCGTTAACAGGTAGCGCTGCTGGTAACTATAATATTCCTACTTTCACAGGTAGCCCAACATTAACGATTACGAAAGCGAGCCTCACTGGCGCAATTGCCAATCAAACCAAAGTATACGGCGCAAATGATCCAGCACTTTCTGGTATGAGTGTGACATTAGGCGGTGTTATTAATAATCCAGCGATTGTCACTTGGAATGGTAATGTCAGCATCAATGATACAGCGTTAGTTGGTGCAACTCCTTCCTCACTCACTCGTGCGGTCGGTGAGATAGTGAGCGGTAGTCCTTATGCGATCACAGCAGGCACCTTCACTTTATCAGGCGCATCGGCCGGCAATTATAATAATCCAATCTTTACTGGTAGCCCAACGCTTACCATTACTAAAGCCAGTTTAACGGGTGCTATTGCAGATCAAACCAAAGTGTATGGTGCAAATGATCCAACACTTTCTGGTATGGGTGTGACATTAGGTGGCGTTATTAATAATCCAGCGATTGTTACTTGGAATGGTAATGTCAGCGTTAACGATACAGCTCAAGTTAGCGCTACTCCTTCTTCTCTTACCCGAGCAATGGGTGAAGTGGTGAGCGGCAGTCCTTATGCTATCACGGCAGGCACTTTTACTTTGTCTGGTGCATCGGCTGGTAATTACAATAGTCCAACCTTCGCGGGTAGCCCAACACTCACCATTACCAAGGCAAGTTTAACAGGCGCTATTGCTGATCAAACCAAAGTGTACGGTGAAAATGATCCAACACTTTCTGGTATTGGCGTGACATTAGCTGGCATTATCAATAACGCTAACATTTCAACTTGGAATGGCACGGTCAGTGTGAATGATTCTGGTAATGTTGCGACAACTTTGGCTTCACTAGCACGTGCCGCAGGTGAAAATGTTAGCGGTAGTCCTTATGCAATCAGTGCAGCGACATTCAATGCGTTAACAGGCAGCGCTGCTGGTAACTATAATATTCCAACTTTCACAGGTAGCCCAACCTTAACGATTACGAAAGCGAGCCTCACTGGCACAATTGCCAATCAAACGAAAGTGTATGGCGCGAATGATCCAAGCTTGTCAAGTATTGGCGTGACATTAGGTGGTGTTATTAATAATTCCGCGATTGTCACTTGGAATGGCAATGTCAGCGTCAATGATGCAGCGTTAGTTAGTGCAACACCTTCCTCGCTTACTCGTGCAGTCGGTGAGATAGTGAGCGGTAGTCCTTATGCTATCACGGCAGGTACTTTCACTTTATCAGGCACATCGGCTGGCAATTATTATAATCCAACCTTTACGGGTAGCTCAACGCTTACCATTACCAAAGCCAGTTTAACAGGCACCATTGCTGATCAAACCAAAGTGTATGGTGCAAATGATCCAACACTTTCAGGCATCGGCGTGACATTGGGTGGTGTTATTAATAATCCAGCGATTGTCACTTGGAATGGAAATGTCAGCGTCAATGATACAGCACTGATCAGCGCAACTCCTTCTTCCCTCACCCGCGCAGTTGGTGAGATAGTGAGCGGTAGTCCTTATGCTATCACAGCGGGCACCTTCACTTTATCAGGCGCATCGGCCGGCAATTATAATAATCCAACCTTTGCTGGTAGCCCAACGCTTACCATTACCAAAGCCAGTTTAACTGGCTCGATTGCGGATCAAACTAAAGTGTATGGCGCAAATGATCCAACACTTTCTGGTATCAATGTGACATTGGGTGGCATTATCAATAACGCTAATATTTCAACCTGGAATGGCACAGTCAGTGTGAATGATTCTGGTAATGTTGCAACGACATTAGCTTCACTAGCACGCGCTACTGGTGAAAATGTTAGCGGTAATCCTTATGCAATCAGTGCGGCTACATTCAATGTATTAACTGGTACTGCAGCAGGAAACTACAATGTTCCAACTTTCACTGGCAGCCCAACGTTAACGATTACTAAGGCTAGTCTCACGGGTTCTATTGCCAATCAAACCAAAGTATACGGCGCAAATGATCCAGCACTTTCTGGTATGGCTGTGACATTAGGCGGTGTTATTAATAATCCAGCGATTGTCACTTGGAATGGAAATGTCAGTGTCAATGATACAGCGTTAGTCAGCGCGACGCCTTCTTCACTCACGCGCGTAGTCGGTGAAATAGTGAGTGGTAGTCCTTATGCTATCACAGCCGGTACCTTTGCTTTATCTGGTGCCGCAGCGGGGAATTATAACAGTCCAACCTTTACTGGTAGCCCAACGCTCACCATTACCAAAGCAAGTTTAACAGGTGCCATTGCTGATCAAACCAAAGTGTATGGCGCAAATGATCCAACGCTTTCTGGCATCAATGTGACCTTGGGTGGCATTATCAATAACGCTAACATCTCGACTTGGAATGGTGCCGTTAGTGTGAATGATTCTGGCAATGTTGCAACGACATTGGCTTCATTAGCGCGTGCTGCCGGTGAAAATGTGAGCGGCAGTCCTTATGCAATCAGTGCGGCTACATTCAATGCGTTAACAGGCAGCGCTGCTGGCAACTATAACAGCCCAACTTTTGCCGGCAGCCCAACGCTCTCGATTACCAAAGCGAGTCTCACCGGTTCTATTGCCAATCAAACTAAAGTTTACGGCGCAAATGATCCAAGCTTGTCAGGCATTAGCGTGACATTGGCCGGCATTATCAATAACGCAAATATCTCGACTTGGAATGGCGCAGTCAGTGTGAATGATTCCGGTAATGTTGTGACGACACTGGCGTCATTAGCACGCGCTGCCGGTGAAAATGTGAGTGGTAGTCCTTATACAATCAATGCAGCGACATTTAACGCATTAACGGGTGCTGCAGCAGGCAACTACAATATGCCAACTTTCACCGGCAGCCCAACGTTAACTATAACTAAGGCTAATCTCACGGGCTCCATTGCCAATCAAACCAAGGTGTACGGTGCAAATGATCCTACACTTTCTAGCATTGGCGTAACGTTAGGTGGTGTTATTAATAATCCAGCGATTGTGACATGGAATGGTAATGTCAGCGTCAATGATACAGCGCTAGTCAGCGCAACGCCTTCTTCTCTCACGCGCGCAGTCGGTGAAATAGTGAGTGGTAGTCCTTATGCTATTACAGCAGGTAACTTTGCTTTATCTGGTACCTCAGCTGGAAATTATAATAGCCCAGCTTTCACCGGTAGCCCAACACTAACCATTACCAAAGCCAGTTTAACAGGCGCCATTGCAGATCAAACTAAAGTATATGGTGCAAGTGATCCAACATTTTCTGGTATCAACGTGACATTAGGTGGTGTTATTAATAATCCAGCTATTGAGACGTGGAATGGTAATGTCAGTGTGAATGATACTGCGTTAGTCAGTGCAACGCCTTCTTCCTTGACTCGCGTAGTGGGTGAAATAGTGAGTGGTAGTCCTTACGCTATTACAGCGGGCACCTTTACTTTATCGGGCACATCAGCTGGCAATTATAACAGCCCAACTTTCACGGGTAGTCCAACACTGACGATTACGAAAGCGAGCCTTACAGGCTCCATTGGTAATCAAACCAAAGTCTATGGCGAAAATGATCCAACACTTTCTGGTATTGGTGTGACATTGGCTGGCATTATCAATAACGCTAATATATCAACTTGGAATGGCACAGTCAGTGTGAATGATTCCGGTAATGTTGCGACAACCTTAGCTTCACTAGCGCGTGCTGCCGGTGAAAATGTTAGCGGTAGTCCTTACGCAATCAGTGCGGCGACATTCAATGCATTAACCGGCAGCGCTGCTGGTAATTATAATATGCCAACTTTCTCGGGCAGCCCAACATTAACCATTACGAAAGCGAGCCTCACTGGTTCAATCGGCAATCAAACTAAAGTATATGGCGCGAATGACCCAAGCGTGTCAGGTATCGGTGTCACATTGGCCGGTATCATTAATAATGCGAGCATCACTACATGGAATGGTACGGCTAGCATTAACGATACCGGTAATGTTGCGACGACATTGGCGTCATTAACACGTGCTGCGGGTGAAAATGTGAGCGGTAGTCCTTATGCAATCAATGCAGCCACATTCAATGCGTTAACAGGTAGTGCGGCTGGTAACTACAATATACCTACTTTCACAGGTAGCCCAACCTTAACGATTACGAAAGCGAGCCTCACTGGCGCAATTGCTAATCAAACCAAAGTCTATGGCGCAAATGACCCAGCGCTTTCTGGTATGAGTGTGACATTGGGCGGTGTTATTAATAATCCAGCGATTGTCACTTGGAATGGTAATGTTAGCGTCAATGATACAGCGTTGGTCAGTGCAACACCTTCTTCGCTCACTCGCGCAGTCGGTGAAATAGTGAGTGGTAGTCCGTATGCTATTACAGCAGGTACTTTCACATTGTCGGGTGCATCAGCTGGCGACTATAACAGCCCAACTTTTATCGGCAGCCCAACCTTAACGATTACGAAAGCGAGTCTCACTGGCGCAATTGCTAATCAAACCAAAGTCTATGGCGCAAATGACCCAGCGCTTT
>JARLJO010000023.1 GCA_031291175.1 Gammaproteobacteria bacterium | reverse complement strand
GGATTGTCCAGGGTATCCATAAAACACACGAACCTCATTTCATGCGCGGGATACGGTGGACAAGCCACGGTACGTAGGGGTTCTCTATGCTATGAATCATCGGAGTTCTCAGTCAATGATTTTAATAGTTATGGGCAATGATATGATCATGGTATATCTCTTTTTTGTGGAAGATGGCTTCGCGCGTAAAAAGACTCATACAGTTGATGGTTATTTGGGAAGAATGTTAGATAGATTGTTTTATGAAAAGAAAAGAGGGTAAGAGACACTCATCCCGTGGCGATAGCCACGGAATGTTAGAAGAAAGCAATTAGGCCGATTAGCCTACTAAAATAGGGCTATCGATGCTTGGCAACGTTGCGCCAATGCTACCGCGGGAAATGTCTTGTCCGCCGTATACAATTTCAAAGCTACCTTTTTCAGAACCAGTGACTTTGTGTGCGTTCAATGATTTTGATAAGGACTGTGCGTCCAATCCGGTAGACCCTGCAAATGAATTCGATATCATGAGCAAAGTGCCTAAAACTAATATAGCTAACTTTCTCATAGGTACTCCTTTGTGTACGTAAAAACTAGGGTCATTATACATAAATAATGTACAAAATCAAAGGGTTAATTATTGAACAGGTCTGAATGGATTTTCTATCGAAAATGGCATGAAATCCAATATCTTACGAAGATAGGGATTTAAGGAAGACGCTGGTGTGATACCAATTAGTTTTAACTATTTTTTTTGGCTTTGTGATGCTTTAGTAATAACGCTAAACTTACACTCTTGTGATTCAGTTAAAAAGGAAAATGAAATGCGATTTAGATACCGAATGTTAACAGCTCTCTTTGTTGCGGTCAGTGCGTGGATGCCAACAGTAGAAGCAGAAATTCAAACGATGCCGAGTGATTTTGTTTATTTACGCAGTGTGGATCCTTCTATTTTGCAAGAAATGCGATATGCGGGATATCATAATTTTTTAGGTAGACCCATTGCAGGCTATCATGCAACAGAATGTATTCTCACTCGAAAAGCCGCTTTTGCTTTAAAGAAGGTACAAACCGAGTTGAAACAATCCGGACTTTCTTTAAAGGTATACGATTGTTTTCGACCACAAACAGCGGTAAATGATTTTACTGCTTCCGGTAAGGATTTATCCGATCAACGCATGAAAACAGAATTTTATCCTCGTGTTAGTAAAGATGCTTTTTTTAAATTGGGATATGTGGCTGAAAAATCCGGACACTCTCGTGGCAGCACAGTGGATTTAACGATCGTGCCTGTACCTACACCTAAACAAGAAGCTTATCATCGCAATCAAAAATTATATGATTGCGCGGCACCTTACGGAAAACGCTTTCATGATAATAGTATTGATATGGGAACAGGCTTTGATTGTTTTGATGAGCGTGCACATTCGGATAGTACAGCCATTAATTCTATTGCTTATCATAATCGCTCTGTATTGCGTGTCGCTATGGAGCAGCAAGGCTTTAAGCAATATATTAATGAATGGTGGCACTTTACTTTAAACAATGAGCCTTATCCTGACACCTATTTTGATTTTCCGATTTTCTTTGCTGAATCTAATTCTAAATGGTGTTCGGTAGCTTAAAATAAATCAGAATGGAATCGCTATGCCAGTTGCATTGATTATTCTTTTGCTTGTCTGGGTTGCCATTGCTTTGCGGAAGGCAACCCAGCGAGTTATTCCTATATGGGCAATCATGGCTGTGGGTGCGTTCGCCGCCTTAGTTTTTGGTCAAATTTCACCAAAGCAAGCCGTCCATGCAATTGAACCGGATGTGATGTTGTATTTGTTCGGTGTTTTTCTAATTTGCCAAGCGGCTGAAACCAGCGGTTGCTTAGAGCAGCTCACTGAAAAATTATTCTTTCATGCGCATACGGGCAGACAGGCATTATTTATTATTATTTTTGCTCTGGGATTAAGTGCCGCGTTGTTAATGAATGATACGATAGCTATCCTTGGTACACCGCTTATCTTGCAGCTTTGTCGATCAAATAAAAAGCTAACGAAGCCTTTACTTTATGCTTTAGCGTTTGCTGTAACGATTGGTAGTACACTCAGCCCTATTGGTAATCCACAAAATTTATTAATTGCTGTCAAAGGGCAGATGTCCTCACCGTTTTGGGATTTTCTCAAATTTCTTGCTATTCCAGCGCTGATCAATTTAGTCGTCGCTTATTTTTTTATTTATGTTGTACATAAAAAAACATTAAATGAGCCGATTCATAAACCAGAACCAGCTCCTAAAGCAATTAACCATTATCAAACCGTAAGACTGGTTAAGCTGAGTTTAATGATTTTATTTGTTTTGCTGATTGCAAAAATCATAATGGATTCGATGCGGTTTTCATTTCATTTGAATTTTAGTTATATCGCGTTGACTTCTGCGCTTCCTATTTTGTGTAGTTCAGAACGGTGGGTTCTTTTGCGGCGGCTCGATTGGGGGACTTTAATATTCTTTGCTAGTACGTTTGTCTTAATACAAAGTGTATGGGATAGTGGTTTTTTTCAAGCTAATATTAACCACTTTAATATTCCTGTTACGCATGTTGCTATCATTATCCTCTTAAGTGTTGTGCTGAGTCAGTTTATATCGAATGTTCCTTTGGTTGCGCTCTATTTACCATTGTTGATTCAACATGGTCAATCGCAATCCCAGCTTTTAGCTTTAGCTGTTGGTAGTACCATCGCAGGAAACTTATCGATTTTAGGGGCGGCAAGTAATGTGATTATTACGCAAAATGCAGAGAAGCGGGGCGCTTCTGGTTTTGGATTTGTTGAGTTTATTCAATATGGCGCACCGCTAACGTTGATAAATATTTTAGTGTATCTCTGTTTCCTAAAGTAAGACTTTATTCAGTGCCTTCATTTGTTTCTAGTAAATGTTGTGCGGCATCTGTTATTCCTTCTAACTCTACTTTTTCAATTTGACCAAATCGAGCTGTGATTTTTTTGGCGGAGATGTGCACTTGATCCACTTCGTTGTGTGCTTTCGCAATATGGTGCGCAACATCATCCATGCGTTTTTGAAAACGTTTGAAGTCATTGGCCAATAAGCGCAAATGATCTTGTATGATGTTAAGTTGTTGGCGTGTTGCTGTGTCTTTTAATACGGCACGGGCGGTGGTCAAAATTGCCATCATGGTGGTAGGGGAGACTAACCATACTTTTGCTCGATAAGCCGCTTCTACTAAATCTTGATGTCTACCGTGAATTTCGGCAAAAACTGCTTCTGCTGGAATGAACATCATGGCGCCATCGGTTGTTTCGCCAGGAATAATGTATTTTTCAGCGATGTCCTGGATGTGCTTGCGAATGTCTTTTTTAAATTGAGATTCCGCTTGGGCTCTATCTGTATCGCCTAATGAAGAGTCGATTAACTTACTGTAATTTTCAAGTGGGAACTTGGCATCTATCACAATATTGCCGGTGGGTTCTGGTAAAAACAAAATGCAGTCAGCGCGTTTATCATTGCTTAATGTATGTTGAAAAGCAAAATGCTGTTCTGGCATAACATTCCGAATTAAAGCGGAAAGCTGTATTTCTCCAAATGCACCACGTGAACGTTTATCATTTAAAATTTCTTGCAGGCTGACAACATTGGATGATAATTCAGTAATTTTTTTCTGGGCAACGTCAATCAGAGCGAGACGCTTGATGATATCGCCAAAGGTTTCGTTGGTTTTTTCGAAGCCTTCAGCCAGGCGTTTTTCCACTTGTTGATTGATTTCTTTTAAACGTAAATCCGTTGTTTGCGTTAAGCTTTCAACTCGTTTGCCTAATTCATTGGCATAATCGGATAGAGATTCTTTGACGTTTTGACGAGTGTCTTGCATCCCTTTTTGTAAGGTATCTTGTAAAATCTTCAGCGATTCCATTTGGCGTTCATCAAAGCGGGCTCGATGTTCATTCAAGGATTGCTCTTGTTGAAGACGAGCTTCAGTCAGCTTTTGTAGGACGCTTTCTTTTAAGTGATGCCCGATGCGTTGAATAAATATCACAATGCCCGTACTGGCCAGTAAAGCAATTAAAACATAAATAGTTAATATCATATTATTCCTTTGAAACCGCGTATTGAGAAAGCGGTTTGACTTGTTTGATTAATCCGTTTTGCTGCATGAAGTGCGCAAAATTCATAAATTCATTGGTATTAAGGCTACCTGGATCATGAGCAAAATAAGGTAGGGTACCAATCCAGGCGCGATGATTTAATTCATTGTTCAATTCAGGGTGCGTTTTTGCAAAGACTTGCCAGGTTTCATTCGGATACTGATGCAGATAGTTAACGCCTTGAGTGATAGCCCGCAAGAATCGTTTGAATTTGTCCGCCTGTGCCTGATCTTTTTGTACAACGAAGATGAGCTCATTATACGTTGGTATTCCATTATTTTCAGGAAAAAATGCTTTCGCGGGCTTGCCGGCTAATTGCATCTGAATGATTTCGAAGTTGCGCATCATGCCTGTCACCGCGTCCACTTTTCCAGAGAGCAAGGCTTGTGTCAAGTCATAATGAATATTAATGGATTCCACGTCTTTTAGGTCTAAACCGTATTTTTTTAACATCACATTTAGCATGATGCTATTTGTGCCGCTATTACTATAACCAATACGTTTATTTTTTAAATCGGCTAATGAATGAATGGGGCCATCTTGTAAGACGACCAGGCAATTTAAGGGTTTATTGATCAATGTGCCTAGCCAAAGTAACGGAAAGCCTTGCTCCACCTGTTGTAAAAACTGAGGCTGATAAGTGATAGCAATATCAGCTTTGCCAGCGGCGACTAACTTGGGTGGATCGGAAGGGTCCGCAGGCCCAATGAGTTCTACATCTAGTCCTTGCTGTTTAAAGAAACCTTTTTCTTCTGCGACAAATAAAGGTGCGTGATCCGGATTGGCAAACCAATCCAATAACACGACTAATTTATCTGCTGAAAAAGCGCAAGGTGCCTGAAATAAAAATGAAAATACCAATAATATAATACTAATTCTTTTCATCTTACCCCTCAGTTTGCCAATAAATGGCGACACGTAATAATTTATCGATCGAAAAATACAATATTAATGAAAATAAAATAATACTAATTAATGCGGCGAACATTAAATCGATTTGCATGCGTGCATTGGCATTCATCATCAGATATCCGACTCCACGGCTTGCGCCTACCCATTCACCGACGACAGCACCAATGGGTGCAATGGCTGTAGCAACACGCAATCCGGAAGCTAAAGAGGGCAGGGCTGCTGGTATGCGTATGCGCCAAAATATCTGCATTTTGGTGGCTTTTAATGTTTTTGCTAAATCCAACCAGCCTGGATCGGTACGCCGCAAACCATCAAAAAATGCGCTCGTAATGGGGAAGAATAGCATCATAATGGTTGTTACAATTTTTGAAGCCATGCCAAAACCAAACCAAATCACCAGTAAGGGGGCAATTGCAAAAGTCGGGATAGCCTGACTGATAATTAAAACGGGCAACATCCACATTCTGGCGGGACGAAAAAATGCCATGATTAAAGCGGCGAGACAGCCGAAAATCACGCCTAGCAATAATCCTAGTAGTGTTTCAATAACAGTAGGGAGACTTTCGGTTAGGATCAAATGCCAATTTAGCTGTAAGGACTTTGCGACCAACCAGGGGCTAGGCAAAATATAAGGCGGTAACTGAAAAAATAGGACGATGGCTTCCCATACCAGAATTAATCCCGAAAGAATCACCAATCCACGCGACAGTTTATTCATAAGCTAGCCTCGTGTGCTTTAGTCAGCTCATGGAATAAGGTGGCTTGCAAAGCGATCACTTCCGCAGAGGCAGGGTCTCTAGGAGCAGGTGACTGAAGCGAAATAGGGGAATGAAGCGTCGCCGGTAAACCCGACATAATAAAAATATCATCAGCGAGACGCAGCGCTTCTAGTGGGTCATGAGTGACTAATAAAACCGTCTTGTTTCGTAATAAGTGAGAGGCCAAATTTTGCAATTTAAAACGGGTTATTGCATCTAAGGCTGAGAAAGGCTCGTCCATCAAGACAATAGGCTTATCCTGAATGAGTGTTCTTACTAAGGCGACACGTTGTCGCATCCCACCGGATAAATCGGCTGGTAGGCGTTCTAGAGCTTTCTCAAGACCCACTTCAGCCAAGAGTGCGAGGGCTTTCTCTTTGGGGGCTGGCGATTCGCCTCTTAATCTGCTTCCCAGCAAGACATTTTCAAGCACATTCAGCCAGGGGAGCAAAAGGTCAGTTTGCGCCATGTAAGCGATTAATTCACTCAATGGTTGATTGGTGTCAGTTGTGATCTCGGCGCTTATTTGAGTGCTCCCGGAGGAGAGATTGGCAATGAGTCGCAATAAACTGCTTTTACCCACACCGCTCGGGCCTAATAGGCAAGTCCATTTTCCGCCTGCCAAAGTTAGGCTTAAGTTATTGAATAAGATCGATTTATCATAAGACAGCCGTGCATTTTGGATCACGAGTGTGGGCGGTTTTAAAATACTTGTCATTGTCGCTTCTTCCTACGCCGGCATTAATCGGATCAGGTATGTAGGGTCGTTCTGAAATCAGAACCTCTCAGCCACGGTAGGCTCCCCTGAAGGAATGCGAACTATATGATTTCTAGATAATCTATGCAAGGTGTAAAATTCAACCAATTAAAGTTTTTGAGATAAATATGAACATGAAAACAAGCTCAATTTTCTATATTGTAACTAGGTTATCCCCACGTTTTAAGTAGACTTAATCGTCGCATTACGAATCAATACAACTTATTAATGGATGGTATGCTAAATTAATAACTCAGTAAGGCAAAATAAAGGAGTTTAATGATGGAATTTGTAATGATAGTAATGATTGTCGTTTTATTGTTTATTGCTTTAAGTAGTTTTTTTACAGTGAATACGGCGGAAGTCGCCATCATCACACGGTTTGGAAAATTTCTTCGTGTAGCGGATCCAGGTTTGAATTGGAAATGGCCGCTTATTGATTCTTTGCAAGGTCGAATCAGTTTGCGCGTTAATCAAATCACTTTAACAATGGAAACGAAAACGAAAGATAATGTGTTTGTTAGTATTCCTATCTCTGTGCAAAATCGTGTGTGTCCTGAAAAAGCTTATGATGCTTTTTATAAGTTAGCCGATCCTACCCGTCAAATTCAATCTTACGTTGAACAAGTCATTTTAGGTCATGTACCGGGTATGACGTTGGATGAAGTTTTTGCGAGTCAATCCAGTATTGCTGCGGCAGTGAAGAAAGAATTAGATGTGGATATGTCCGGCTTTGGTTATGAAATTGTGAATGTGTTGGTGACTGATATTATCCCGGATCAAAAAGTCAAATCGGCGATGAATGATATTAATGCGGCTCAACGCGAACAAGTTGCAGCGAATGCGCGCGGGGAAGCGGAGAAAATTTTAGTGGTGAAAAAAGCCGAGGCAGAGGCACAAAGTAAAGCTCTCCAAGGACAAGGGATTGCAAATGAAAGAAAGGCTATTATCGAAGGTTTGCAAAATTCGATTGAACAATTTCAAAAAATTGTTGGCAATACGTCAACTGCTGAAGTGATGCAATTGGTTTTGATTACGCAATATTTTGATACGCTGAAAGCGATTGGTGATAATGATAAAACGAATACGCTTTTCCTTTCGCATTCGCCTGGTTCAGTGAAAGAAATTTCGAATATGATTTTAGAGTCGATGTTGACGGCTGAGCGGGCTAAGGTTGAGAAATAAATAAGGATTGCTGTTTAATAGTCTATTGATTTATAAGCTGAGAGAGAGAGAGAGAGGAGCCTGGATCCCGCGGACAAGCCGCGGGACGTAGGCGGGGTGGGTGGCATATGCGCTCAATTAACCCTGCTCACTCTACGTCCCGCGGCTTGTCCGCGGGATCCAGTACGTCTGGAAGATCCTAAAGTCTTAAGATATCGTTTACAAGGGCTTGGAACATGACCAGGAGTAAAAATATCAAACCGAGTCTGAAAAACAGCACTTGTGATTTGGATGATAGGGGACGACGAATGATTGCTTCAATGGTCTGAAAAAGTAAATGACCACCATCTAAACCTGGTACAGGTAGGATATTAACAATACCAATTGAGATGCTTAAAAAAGCTAAAAAGCTTAAGAACGAAATAATACCGTTATTTAAAGCAGTTCCCGCGCTTTCAAAAATGGTGATAGGACCGCCTAGACTTTTTAACGATATCTTGCCGGTGACCATTTTGCCAAGAATAATTAAATTTAATTTTGTAAATGTTTCTACATCACGGAAAGCATGTGACATAGCCTCAATTGGACCATATTGATTGATGCGCAACATGGATTTTGGCCATTCAAAATTGGATGCGACGCCTAAGAATCCAAACTTTTGAAAAAAGAGATTACGCTTAACTCCAATCGTAATGGGCAATGTCATGATTTTATTTTGGCGTTTTATGCTAAATGATAAGGTGGCGCCAGGGTGTTCATTGATGATGTTCACCATTTCAAGATAATCTTTAACAGGTTTATTATCGATTGCGATGATTTCATCGGATTGTTGCATGCCTGATTTCGCGGCGGGACTATTCGGTATGACTTTACCAATAATAGCAGGAATAAATGGTTCGTACGGAGATATGCCGAGACTATCCAGTGGATCCGGCTTTAAATCATCTAAATGCCAGTTAACTAAGCTGACTTGATAATGCTGAGATTCGGCGATCGTGGGGTTTTTTATTTCTAAGTTTAAATTACCGTTGTCGCCTGCGCGTGTCAGCAGGTTGATAATCACGGTGGTCCAGTTGTGTGTGGGTTTATTATCGATGGCAAGGATTTCTTGTTCGGGTTTTAGGTTGGCACTGGCTGCAATCGAATTAGGGGCAACTTTGCCGATAATGGGAGCAATAGTGATAAACCCAACAGTGAATAATATCCAATAAATAACAAAAGCAAAAATAAGATTGGAGATAGGGCCCGCTGCAATCACAGCCATTTTTTTGTAGTAGGGCTGGCGATTAAAAGCAAGATGCGCCTCTTCAGGTAAAACTGCTTCTTCTCCTTCGTCTAGCATCTTGACGTAACCACCCAATGGGATGGCTGCTAGCACATACTCAGTGCCTTTTTTGTCATGCCAGGTAAATAGCGCTTTTCCAAAACCAATGGAAAATCTTAATACTTTAATGCCGCACGCTTTTGCTACCAAAAAATGTCCCATCTCATGGATGCCAACCACTAATAAGATGGTAATAATGATACCGATAATGGACATGAAAATATTAAGCATAGAGACTAAGTTCCTTGTCATCTAAAAGTTGATAAAACAACTAGAATCTATTCTCTTTAGCACTCTCAACCTTTGTAAGTTGAGAGCGCCATAAAAACAGTCTTAAGTTATATCAAATGAATCTGCATCTGCGGACTTCTTGCTTTTTGCAACATTGACAACTTCTTCATCGGCATCCGCTTTTTCGTAGAGAGAGGCGTTGGCTGCTATGATTGTTTGTGTTTCTCTTTTGCCATTCAGTCCTATGGTTTTTAGTTTTTTGTTGATCTGTGCTGCGGCTGTATTACTTTTAATAGGCCCAATTTTAACGTGATATAACGAATGAGACAGGTTAATTTGTACAGGTACGCTAAACATAGCGACTAATCGTTTCTTTAAATGTTCCGCATGGGATTTGTTATGAAAAGCACCTACCTGGAAATAAACACTAGCGGCTGGTGCATAGGACTTTTCATGATGCGGCAGAGGAAGAGGGCGATGATATCGTTCGTGTCTATTGCTCGCCTGATGTGTTGCATGTTTGTAGTATTCAACAGGGTCAATAGCTTTAATATTCACCTTGGCGGTGCCATGTCCTAGCATGCCTAATTTTTTAGCGGCCACATACGACAAATCAATCAATCGATTCGCTTCGAATGGACCTCTATCGTTTACTTTTACAATAATTTGACGGTGATTAATTAAATTAGTGACTTCAATATAGGTAGGTAGGGGTAGCGTTTTATGCGCCGCTGTCATCGCTAACATATTGTAACGTTCGCCATTTGAAGTATGGTGAGTATGGAATTGCGTGCCATACCACGAAGCAATACCTTGCTCCTCATAATGTTTGCTGGACCGCATGACATAATAACGTTGGCCAAAGACCACATACGAAGCTTGATTACCAATTCTACTAAGCGGCTCGACTTTAGGCACCGCATTTGGAATTTTTGTTTCATCGACATAATAATCGGGTGGACCATCTTTTTTGTGCTTGGTAGCACACCCATTCAAAATTATTACAGAAACAAAGAGTAATCCCCATGTGATACGACGGTAAAATCGATAATTATGCATGGTTAGTCCTTTCTCTCAATGCATTAATATAGTAACTCAATTGATATACCGCCATGGCGTATAGATCGCTTGGGTTGTAGCGTTTGATGACATCAAAGTTGTGCAAACCAACCCAGTATTCATCACCATGAAATCCTTTCAGTTGGATTACTTTTACGGATTGATTCGCTGGTAATTGGACATACGGATAGATGCCATAACTTGCCAACTCACCCGATGAGAGAGGGGATGAATGCATATCAGAGGCAGTCGCTAAGTGATAGTGCTTACGCTGAATCAAGGTTGGAATGGCAACCATCTGGTTGGCTTTCCAACCGTGTTTTTGATAATAATTGGCGACACTGGCGATGATGTCGTTTTCATTGTTGGTTAAATCGGCTCTGGAGCTACCATTCAAGCTAACAGCGTAATGACGATAGCTACTAGGCATAAATTGTGGTTGACCCATGGCGCCTGCATAGGAGCCGCGCACAGTTAATGGATTTAAATGTTGTTCGCGGGTTAGCAACAGAAATTCTTCCAATTCTTGACGGAAATAATTCGAGCGCGATGAGCCGCTGAATGCAATATTCGTTAAAGCATCAATGACGGGGTATTCACCTTTGTTCTTGCCATATTTGGTTTCGACACCGACTGTTGCCACAATGATACTGGCAGGAACTCCATAGGTTCTTTCGGCTTGAGCCAGGGCTTCTCTGTTACGCTCCCAGAAAGTCACGCCTTGACGTATACGGGATTCCGTAATAAAAATTCTTTGATAAGTATACCAGGCGGCCTCTTTTTCCATCGGCGCTTTGACACTTCGATTAACGCTAGGCCGTACTTTGACAGCACTGAAAACGTTGTAGAGGTATTCCTGGTTAAAATGGTATTTGGTCACCATTCGTTGAATAAAAGTTTGAACCTCTGGCCTATCAACAAAATTTGCATCAGCAAACGCTGTGAATGAGAAGAGAAGACCGAACAAGCCTAAGCATAAGGATAGAAAGTATCTATTTAGCATAATGAGCTCTTTACGTAGTTAATAATTTCCGATGTGTTTGTATAGACATCAGGATACCGAAACTTGCCATCAACGTCACCATCGATGATCCACCATAGCTAATTAAAGGCAGCGGAATACCGACAACGGGTAAAATACCTGTCACCATGCCCATATTAACAAAAAAAGATACAAAGAAGGTCAACGTTAAACTGCCCGCCAAAAGACGTGAAAAAGTGTCTTGAGCGTTGATAGTGATATATAACCCACGAATAACGACTGTCATTAAAACCGCAATGAGTATCAAACTACCAATAAAGCCAAATTCTTCACCGCAAGCGGCAAAGATAAAATCGGTTGAATGCTCAGGTAAAAAATGTAAATGCGATTGAGTCCCATTTAACCAGCCTTTACCAAATAAACCACCCGACCCAATAGCAATTTTTGATTGAATAATATGATAACCGGCACCCAATGGGTCACGCTCAGGATTCAAGAAGGTGAGTACACGCTGTCTTTGGTAATCATGCATGACATACCAGATAAGCGGTGCAGTTAAAGCTGTCATACCCGCTAATGCGCTGATAATCCACCAGCTTAAACCTGCTAATAATACGGTGGTGCCACCGGCCACAACTAATAGGATAGCCGTACCCAGATCAGGTTGCTTTGCCGTGAGGATAGCGGGGACGAAAATAATAAACGCAGATAAAATAATGGATTTGGCGGTGAGTGGTAAATGAATTTTATGATAATGCCAAGCTAAAATCATAGGGATGGCAAGCTTCATGACTTCTGACGGTTGCAAACGAATCACGCCCAAATTTAGCCAGCGCTGCGCGCCTTTTCCGATATGCCCCATAATCAAAACGGCCAGTAGTAACGAAACACCCGCCAGATAGATCCAGGGGGCCCAACGTTGATATGTGGTCGGTGGTATTTGCGCAAAGAAAAACATTACTAATAAAGCTAATCCAATGTGCATAACTTGTTGTTCGACAACAAACATGTCCCGGTTACTAGCGCTGTATAAAATAAATAAGCCGAGTCCCATGAGTAATAAAATACTCAGCAACAAAGGCAGGTCAATATGGATGCATTGCCAAATGGTACGATATTGTGTACCCACTTCGCGTCTTTTTAATCGATATTTAATGGTATTAACCGAGAACATGTTTTTTCTCCGTATACTTATCGACGATTTTCGCAATGGCTATTTTGACGGGGGCAATTGTTTTTGACAGTATTTCAGCATTCATGGCGTTGTTGGGCGCCTCTGGCAAAAGATAATAATCCAATACTTGGCGTGCCACGCTGGAGGCTAATTTGCTATTTTCAACAATGACAGCAATAGCGATTTGTGGATTTTCAACTGGTGCAAAAGCGATAATCAATGAATGATCGCGTAATTTTTCAGGTAGATTTTTTTCTCCGGTATTATTTTCATCAATTTCATAATGTCTTTTGCTGAAAGAATAGACTTGTGCTGTACCGGTTTTTGCGGCAACGGAGTAGGGTGGATGGCCAAAACGATGACCTGTTCCTTCAGGTGATTCAATGACCCCTCGCATAGCGTTAATGACGATTTTCCAGTCATTGCTATCGGTGAGTTCTACTTTGTTCAGCGGAGTCGGTACTGTTTTATGAAAACTACTTCCCGGAACTTGATCGCCTAATAAAAGAAAAGGCGTTAAACGCTGGCCTCGGTTAGCCAAGGTCGCCACGCCATGCGCGAGCTGCAGTGGGGTCGCTTGCATATAACCCTGACCAATCGCTGAAATCAATGTGTCGCCTTGATACCAAGGTATGCCTTTCGCGTGTTTTTTCCAAGCGGGGGAAGCCACTACACCTTGCAATTCATCTTCTAGATCGATACCAGTAGCTTCACCAAAACCAAACTGCGTCAAAATACTATCAATACGCGCGATGCCGAGCTTGGAAGCTAAATCGTAGAAGTACGTATCACAAGAACTAATGATAGCGCGTGTCAGGTTTACCGTGCCATGGCCGTGATGTTGCCAGTCATGAAACACATGTTCACTGGTTTTTAATTGGTACCAACCTGGATCAAATACGGTGTAATCGGGTGTTGCTATTCCTGTTTCTAATCCTTCTAAGGCAATGAAGGGCTTTACGGTTGAGGCTAATGGATAAAGCCCACGTAGCGTTCGATTGTAAAGCGGTCTGTCGGGTGAGTTTTGCAATGCTTGAAAGTCTTGGCTGCTAATACCGGCGACAAATAAGTTAGGGTCATAGCTAGGCTGGCTGACCATGGCGAGTACTTGTCCCGTACTGGGTTGGATCACAACAATGGCGCCACGTTGGCCGTCTAATGCTTTTTCAGCGGCTAATTGTAGTTTGCTGTCTATGGTGAGATATAAATTTTTGCCGGGGGTCGGTTTTATTTGATTCAAAACGCGTACGGGTTCGCCGCTCGCATCGTTTTCGACTTGTTCATAACCAACGGTGCCATGCAATTCGTCTTCGTAAAACTTTTCGACGCCCAGCTTACCGATATAGTTCGTCGCGCTGTAATTGGTCGTGTCTATATCATCTAAGTCTTCTACGTTAATTCGACCAACGTATCCTAAAACATGGCTTAAATTAGCATCGAAAGGGTAGTGACGTATTAAACGGGCTTTAATCACAAAGCCAGGAAAATGATAAGCATTCTCAGAAAATTTGGCGACTTCAATTTCAGTAAGACGCATTTTTAATGGGATTTCATCGAAGTGGCGATGTTGTTTGAGTTGTTTTTGGAATTGCGCAATATCGGTATCTGTCAGGGGGATGATTTTGGCGATTTCAGCAAGTGCTTTAGGGATGTTAACAACTTTGTAAGGCGTCACATCTAAACTAAAAACAGGAATATTTTCTGCCAGTAAAACGCCATTACGATCATAAATCAAACCTCGCGTGGGTTCGATCGGGATTAAATCTAAAGAATTCTTTTGGGATAATGTGGTATAGAGTGTGTGCTTTGACAGTTGCAAGTACGCTAAACGGCAAATCAATAACAAAACCAACACAACCATGACGATTAATGCGGTAATAGATCGCTGACTAACCAAGCGAATCTCTTGGATATGGTTTTTGATGGGGGTTCTTCTTTTATACATGCCTTTGACCTAAAAACGGATCGCAACACAGTTTACATGGATTGACGGGTTTTATGTAGGGTGAGGAGACGGTTTTTTGCCAATAATTGACAAATAAAAAACGATTGCTTGTAGTTCAAAAAATAAACTGTGCCTAGTTTAGGAAAGAGTTATTGATACTTTTTTCAACTGATTGATATAACACATCTTATTGGTTATTCAAGCATTCTGCGTGGAAAATATACGATTCTATTTCTATACTTATATTTTAGGGGATAATTTGCCCATGATGCTTAATGATTGTACTGTTCTAAGTGAGCGATTAAAAATTAAAAGAATAAAAAAAAGCATGTCTGGCTTTTTGCTGAAGCTCGGCTTGGTTTCGTTGCTTTTTTGTGCAAATGCTAACGCTAGCAACATTCCTGATAATGTCAGCGCTATTTTGGATGAGACGGTTAATAACCAAAAAGCGGTGGCTGCGAATATCGCTACAGAAGACAATGGCATCATTGTATTGCATGTTAAAAAAGATCCATCGAGTAATTTAGCGGAAAAAAATCCTCAAGCAGAAAAAAAGTTTTTCTCAAAAAAAGAAAAGAAGAAGTCTATCAGTGATATTCATTATGATGTTTCGGAGCAGGGCACCGTGAAGAATTTGCCGAAGCTGTAGTGATTCAAAACCTCTATGTACCGTGAATAAGCCCTCTATATCATGAACAAACCCTCTATGTACCGTGGCTTGTCCACGGTACGTAGAAAACCCTCGAGAATCAGGCTTCAATCGCTGGATCCCGCGGACAAGCCGCGGGACGTAGGGGTTTTGTGCGCTAAGGGTCATCGGAGTTATCTGCGCTAAGGGTCATCGGAGTTATCTGCGCTAAGGGTCATCGGAGTTATCTGCGCTAAGGGTCGTCGGGATTCTTTGTGCTATGGGTCAATGGTTTTAATAGTTAAATGAGTATTAAAGTTCCTGAATAACTCGGGATGAGCATGGAATGTAAAAGTCTCTTGTCATCTTTTATTAAGAGGTGACTATAACTTGTTGAAGCAGAAAGGCTGATTTATAGTAGGTTGATTCATCACTAATTAGGTCACGCCACCCAAGGAGAGTGCTTATGATGCAAGCCAAAGAATTGATGCGTGGCTTTTCAATCATTGAATTATTCTTAACGTTAATTGTGATTATTGTGTTGGCAGCAATGGCCGTTCCTGCTTATTTTAATTTTAAACATCGGGCCTATTATAGCGATATTGTGAAAGCTACCGCACCGTTTCAGGAAGCAGTAGCAACTTGTTATCAAAATTTAAAAACGCTCACTGGCTGTAATGGTGGGACTAATCATATACCCGCTAATATTGAAAAAGCGAAAGCACCTATTCTTTCATTAACCGTACATGATGGCGTTATTTCGGTTGTTCCCGTTGCAAGTCATCAAACATTAGTGACGGATAATTTTATCTTTACACCAAAGATTGTGAACAAAGCTATCGTCTGGGACGCATCGGGTGATGCTGTGAAAAAAGGTTATGCGCCTTGATTAACCAAAGCGATAACCTGCTGTCAGCATAAGAGGTGCGGTAATGCCTGCATTCATCGAACACATAGAGCCGTTTGAATAATGCAGGGCACTGAGAGTGGCATAATAATTTCTGGCTTTACCAAATGTTGCGCCTATTCCAAGCTCATCTTGAAATGCAAAATGCATACCTAAGTTGCGATCATTAAAACGTGTGCGCGTCAAATAAGATAAGCCGATGCTGAGCTCAACAAAGGAGTCAAAGTGTTGTGCTCTTGCAATGTAGAAACGCAAAACTGGTGCTGCAGCATAAATATTTAAACTATGATGCTTTGATGCTCCTTCTGACCACCAATGACCCGCGCTACCTGCAAAGTAAACACTCACGTTTTTCCAGACCAGCGATTGGGGTTGATACCATAATGATCCACGGTATCCGTGTAAATTATCTGGATCTTTGCCGATGGCAACAACTGAAAGAGCCATTCCGGTATCAGAGAGCGCAGCATTGGCTAGCGGTGCGAAAGTGGTTAAGCCTAGAATGCATGCATATAGAAGACGTTGTTTAATCACGAGTGTTTTCCCTAACACAATATGATAAGTATCATAACATGTGTTGCATCTAAAACAAGATGGCAAAGGATAAAACGCAGGACTATCCCAAGCTCATAACACAGCATCATTGCTGCGAGAAAGACGAACTTTTAAAGACGTGGATTGCCACGGCTAAGCACTTCGCAGCCTCTCCATGACAAATTTAGGGAAAAAAGCTCGCGTGTAAACGAATTTATTGTTTGAACTTAAATCCAATCGCCGCGAGGCGATCTTTGATGCTAGGGTGTGTTGAAAACACATCAGCTAATGAGCTTTGGGCTTCAATACCGGCTTGCACGGGATCAAAGATATAAGCTTCACGCCGTACATTTTCATGAGGGGTTTGTTGATAAGCTTGACTGTAGGCGTCTTTGTTATCTACGTGATCATTCTCAATTTTTAAAAGAGCAGAAGCTAATGGTTGATTGTCACGTAATAATTGTACGGAGCCAGCATCTGCCATGTATTCACGTGTGCGACTGAGATAAAGCAACAGTAAAACATTAATAACAGGTAATAAGTAACGGATTATCATGATAATCGGTAACAATGAACTGCGGGAACGACTATCCGAGCTACGATTGGAAAAAATCGCATTATAAAAAAAGATATCCAATATCATCAACATTAAATTTGCTAGGACAGAAGCCATCAAAGTGAGCTTAATATCCATGTGTCGAATATGGCTTAGCTCGTGCGCCATCACAGCTTGTAATTCACTACGGTTTAGCTTTTGCATGAGACCACGTGTGATAGCGACCATCGCAGATTTCTCGCTATAGCCGCTCGCAAATGCATTCATATAGTCCGCGTCGATAATGTATACCTTGGGCATAAAACTTAAGCTGGCAGCAATTTTCATCTCTTCGATTACATTATAAAGCATGGTTTCTGCCGTGCTTTGCGCTGTGTTAGGTGTGACTTCATGATATTCCGTGCCAAGCAGCATTAACTTGTCGGACATAGAAAATGTGACGAATAATGAGACGCCGGCAACACCAATCATGACCAATGTCGCCAAGGGAAAAAGCTGAAAGGTGACCAAGGCTTCTAATAATTGGGGAATGGTGGCATTGGGATAGCGACCTGCGGTGATATAAGTATCTACCAACAAGCCCAGTGCAATATAAATCAGAAAAAAAACACTAATAACCATGAAGGTTTTACGGTTATTAGTGTTTAATGATTTGCGCCAATCGGCGGATGTGGCGCTTAAGCTATCGATAGGGTCTGCCATAATTTATCTATTATAATTTAACAGTGTAATCTTCTTGCGCGGCGATTTTTTCTGGGCTGAGCTGCCAGTAAGAAAAATCAAAATCCAATTTAGCGCGGAACATGGCGACGATCATAGCGGTAAAGAAAGATTTTTTAGTCGCATTGTAGTGTTCGATGCTGTCGTTGTAGGATTGCTTTGCGTAAGCTAATTTATTTTCGGTGCTGACAATTTCTTCCTGAAGTTGCATCGCATTTTGGTTAGCTTTTAAATCGGGGTATTGCTCAAATACGAGATTAATACCGGAAGCGATTTGAGAAATTTTGTTTTCCGCAGCAATTCGACCTTGTTCGTCACCGCTGGCTTTTGCGGCTTGAGCCTGGCTGCGCAAGGCAACGACATCTTTCAGAGTGGTTTGTTCGTAATCCATGTATTTTTTAACAACGTTGATTAAGGATTCGAAGACTTTAAAGCGACGATCTAATTGCACATCAATTTGCTTTTGGTTATTGCGGGTTGCTTCGATTTGAGCGATCAGTGTATTGTACGTGATGACAATGAAACCACCGATGACCAGTAAAGTAGCTACAATAAAAAGGGCTGTCATAACTCGTCACTCCAGATAATAGTAAATTGATTATAGCATTAGGAAAAAGAATATGTCAGATACTACGATTAATTTAACACCGCAACTGTATGAATATTTGCAGAACGTATCCCTGCGTGAACCCGAAGTACTCAAACAGCTACGGCAGCAAACACAAAAAATGAGCACGGGGCATATGCAAATCTCTCCGGAGCAAGGGCAGTTGATGCGGTTACTGGTAGAGCTTATCGGTGCAAAAAAGACTTTAGATATTGGTGTATTCACTGGGTATAGCGCGCTTTCTGTGGCGTTGGCGTTGCCGACAGAGGGAAAAGTCATTGGCTGTGATATTAATGGTGAATGGACGAAAATCGCACGCCGATTTTGGGATGAGGCGGGGATGAGTCATAAGATAGATTTGCGTTTAGCGCCTGCCATGACGACCTTACAAAGTTTGATCGATGATGGCGAAACGAATACTTTTGATTTTGCTTTTATCGATGCGGATAAGGCGAACTATATTAATTATTATGAGCAGTGTCTGGTCTTGGTAAGGCCGGGTGGTTTGATTGCGATTGATAATGTGTTGTGGGGTGGAGATGTTGCGGATCCGGCTATTACGGATGCGAATACTAATGTGATTCGTGAGTTGAATGATAAGGTTTTTCGGGATGAGCGTGTTGCCATTAGTTTGTTGCCGATTGGGGATGGGCTGACGTTGGCGAGGAAGCGGTAGGTATTCATTTTGATATTAGCGTAGCTTAGCGTAGCTTTCGGAATGGGCTGCCGCTTATGCAATACGAAATGATGGCTGTGCGATCTTGGTGCGATGCCGGTGGGCTTTGATTATGTTGGGTTTCGCCAAAAACGCTCAATCTACGCACTTGTTAATTCATAGCATAAACAACCCCTACGTACCGTGGCTTGTCCATAGTACCTAGCGATTGCAACCTGGTTTGAGAGCATTCTGGATACCGTGGACAAGCCACGATACGTAGGGGTTTAAGAACGGGCGGGGTTTGATTTATTTAGCCACGCCTCCTCAGGGTGAGACAGCTGACTATGAGCTGCCTGCTTTAGCCTGAAAGTTAATTGCTTAAGTTATGCGGATTAAGCGATTACCATTTTTTGCATTTGTTTTAATTGGCCTTCTAGCTGAGACTTTTCTTGGGCCAATATCCACTTGTCGTGGCTTAGCAAATCATGATGAGACTTCATCTCTTTTAGTGTCTCTTTTATGTCAGATAACTGTTGAGACAATACTTTAGCTTCTGTCTGTATATCTATGAGTTTATTTGACTTTTCTTCTAGTTTCACTTGTGATTCCTGGAGCTGCTTTTGCCAATGGAGGCCGGATTGCTGCAAATCATTTTTTGCTTTTTCGGTCTCTTTTAGTTGTGTTGCGTACCGCTCAATTGTGGATTTGGATAAGTCATGATTTTTATTAAGTGTCTCATGGGCTAACTGTAGTGACTGAAATTGCTGTTCAAGTATTGCTATTTTTTCCGCCCGCATCATCGACTGACCCGAAAGCATTTTAATTTCGGATTGGTATTCCTGTTTTTGTTGATCATATTGCTGTTGATCGAGTAGGCGCTGCTCGCGGGCTGATTCGCGATAATGCTCCAGGTTTTCCTGGGTTTGTTTGTGTAGATGATGCAGCTCGTTAATGCGAGCCTGCTTTTCTTGTAATTGTTCCAGCAGCGCCGCTTGTTTACTGGTCAGGGCTACATTTTGCTCTAAACTTTCTTGCAGTGATTGTTCTAATTGTTGCTTACCAATAGATAGCACGCCTTTTTCTTCTTGCCATTGTTGAAATAACTGTTGCCAACGATGGTTGTTCGTTTTGTATTTTTCTTGTGACTCCTGCAGCTCTAAAATCGTTACTTGATAATGGTTCTCCATTTCCGTGATGCGATTTTCTGCTTGTTGGGTCAATCGCTCCCATAAGCCTTTAATCAAAGAGACCAACTCCTCTGGCAAGTTTTCTTTAGAGGCAATTTGCTGTGTGCTGCTCTCTGCTTCTTTCCATTTTTTTAAATGATGACTGATCGTACTGATGCTGCCTGTACCCAGGATGGCTCGAATGTTCTCGATAGTGATGTTTTTACCTTGGCCTTTTGCTTGATTTGCTGCGGCGGCAATATCTTGATAGGTGACTCCAGGGCGTGACATGTGTTATTCCTTTTTGGTTACGTACTATGTAATGTAACGTAACAAGAATAATAATATTTTTCAATAAGGTTATTTAATTTAATAGCGATAAGGGCTCTTATCAATATTAAATATGGATAGAAGCATTTTTATTTCGTAAGATACGCAATAATTGATGGGAACGAAGATTGAGAGAACAAGGATAAGTGATGAACGACGCAGAGACGATTTTGGACGCAAACGTAGTATTACAAAAAAGTGAGAATACGTCACTTGCAACATGGGTTAACAACAGCTACATCAAGGCCGCGACTGCTGATAATACGCGCCGCGCCTATCGTAGTGATATCCGACACTTTGAAGCCTGGGGTGGCAAGCTACCTGCTAAGCCCGAAATCGTCTCTGCCTATTTACAACATTTCGCCACTTTGCTTAACCCTCGCACCCTGGCTCGACGCTTAACAGCGCTGAAGAACTGGCATCACTACCAAGGCTTTAATGATCCAACAAGTCATCCTGTGATTAAAAAAACATTAACAGGGATATTGCGGGTTCATGGCAAACCAAAAGAGAAAGCACCGCCATTATCGCCCAAGGACCTGCTAAAAATAGTAAAACAGTTACAGAATGACGAATCACTCGCCGTCCATAGGGACAATGCACTTTTACAAATTGGTTATTTTGGGGGTTTTCGCCGGAGCGAATTGGTTAATATCCGCTATGAGCATATAAGCTGGAAAGAGGAGGGGATTGAGATTTTGCTGCCACACTCCAAGACCGATCAAGAAAACGAAGGGCAGCATGTTGCAATCCCATACGGCAATGAATTGCTTTGCGCTGTTCGGGCGTTAAAAAATTGGGTGCAAGCAGCTAATATTCATAGCGGGGCTGTGTTTCGCGAAATAAAAAAAGGGGACAGCCTTATGACGCAACCTTTGTCGCCCCTGTCGATTAATCACATTTTAGTAAAACGCGCACTTGCGGCAGGGGTTTCTGAAGCTAGCAAGTTGTCCAGTCACAGCTTGCGACGTGGGTTTACAACACATGCTTATTTAGCTGGCGCGACAATAGAAACACTGATGCGCCAGGCGCGCTGGAAGAAAACTGACACACTGATGGGATATATTGATACCGTGGATCGCTTTAAAGAAAATGCGGCAATGAATATTTTTAATACGATTGAGTAAGCGGAAATCGGTGGAATCTTCTGAAAAACCAGTGAAGTGCTGATTTTTTTTATTGAATCATTTTAGTTAAAAGTAAGGATGGTTTAGTAGGCTTATTAAATTTTAGATTTGAAAGTTCACTCTGGATCCCACGGACAAGCCGCGGGACGTAGGTGAGAGATGGAGACCTAGGCAAGGTAGGGATGTAGGCTGCCTTAACAATAATGCTGTTAAACTTTTTCGATTGCATAGCGTTCGAATAAATAATCCACCCACATGTTGCTCAACTTTTCTTGCAGTCGATTCTGAATTTGACGTTCGTCCATGTTATCAAAATCAATTAATTCCAGTGGCTGATCTGGCCAAGAACAAGCAAAAACTGCCTTGGTTCGCCGGCCTGTTTCTGGATCGATTTGCCATTGCAAGCACTGTGCACATACGCCTTTTAGCATGCATTGCATGGTGCTATAAACCGAGCCATAAATTCGCGGTTCTTTGACGAGATATTCTTTCAGAGACGTGTTTCGCGCTTCTTGAAAACGGCGCAACAAATCACTACTCCCAATGACATAAATACGATCCAGGTCACTGATGGGAATTTCGGGGTGGGGTTTGTTCGCATCCAGCTTCCCTTCTGCATAACGCAATAAAATATCGGCGCATTCACCACTGACAGAATAATCTTGTGGACGTCGTGCAACAACAGAATCGCCTTCTTGAGTTGACCAGATAACCAGGTCTGCGGCTTTTTCTATTTCATCCTGGCAATAGACTTCTTCTTTATTTTTAAAATTCCCCAGATAGATAACACGATTGCCTGCGGCGCGCAAAACAGCGCCGTAGCTATTGAGCAGCGCAAGACTTAACTGGCTACCAACGATCATGACTGTCTCGTGTTCTTGCGCTACTTTATTACGCACGCCCGTAGGACCCATGAGCGCGATAGGGTCGCCCGCTTGAAAAGTGGCACAAATCTTTGAGCTTGCGCCCGCTTCGATCACAATAAATTTTAAATTACCGTGCGCACGATCCACGCCAGCAGCGATCAAAGCCAACGGCTCCATTTGCAGGGTAGTATGATCAATGCGAGGAGCAAATGTTTCATAATTTTGTAAACGGAAAAATTGTCCTGGTTGAAAATGTTTTGCTGCTAGCGGCGAATGCACTGTTAATTCTAAAACCGTGTCAGTCTTTCTTTCGATTTTTGCCACACTGGAGTGAAATAACGATTCAATGTGTTTGGCAAAAACTTCGTATTCTGATTCACTGCCTGCATGGCCTAATTTTTCATGCAAGACTTCTAAAATTTTGGGATACGTTCGCATGCCAGAGGCAATTGCCTTTACGACGTTACCATGGAACACGGGATGTGTATCGCCAACCAGGCTCACGCGATAATGGTCTTTGTGATAAGAAGTAAATGGACCGAAGTCTGCCTCTTTGCAATGCGTAATACCATGCGGAATAACCAATTCATTTTTTTTGTCTTCATAATGCTGATATTGATTACCTTGGCGGGCAAATGTACCTTTGTGCTCAAATTCATAGGCAATATTAGGTTGTGTGCCGGTCGCGACAAAAATGGAGCGCGCAGGCAAGCGCACTTCTTCGGCGACGGCTTCCCATTCATCTGCATTCTTTTTTACGCGGCGGTGACACACTAAGGTTTCTACGTGGCCATGTTGATTTAGCTCAACCGATGCTGGCTCCAAGGTTTCGGCATAATAAATGCCTTCTTCCAGGGCTTTTTTAAGTTCTTCGTGGTTGTTGATGTAAGCAGGTGAGTCTTGCATACGACGGCGATAAGCAATCGTGACGCCGCCCCATTGACGAATTAACTTGATAAAATTCGGTTGCAGTCTATTTTCAGCGGCGCGCTCACGCTCTTTGCGAACAGCTTTGCCATGCATTAAAAACTCTTCTAAAATTTCCCGAGAAGCAGAATCTAGCGGATTTAAGACATGGTCTTCGCCGTAAGTTTCAACCAATGTTTCATAGCGCGATAATGTTTTTTCGACTTGTGAAATATAATAAGCTTGAACTTCTGTTGCTGTATCAACGCCTGTTAAGCCACCGCCAATGACAACAGCGGGTAGACGCACTTGCAAATTCGTGAGGCTACTGGCTTTGGCGGCGTTGCCTAGCTGCAATGCCATTAAGAAATCATTGGCTTGACGCATGCCCGGAGCAAGACTACCAGGAATGGATAAAGCTTTCGGTAAACCCGCGCCAACTGCCACGACAAAATGATCGAAGCCCATGTCCCAAGCATCATCGATGGTAACGGTGCCACCGAATCGAACACTACCAAACACTTGAAAGTGCGGCTTACGCATCAAGCTGATATAAATCAGTTTTAAAAAGTTTTTATCCCAACGGACAGTAATGCCGTATTCTGCCACGCCACCAAATCCTGCCATGAGACGCTCATCTAGATGTTCTTTGAGATCGTCGTAGCGATAAATAGGTTCTTTGACTAGCATTTCAGAGATAGGTTCAATTTTGAGACCATCAAAACCAACGATTGCAAACCCTTCAAGCAGCAGGTGGTGTGCCAAAGTAAATCCAGCCGGACCCATGCCAGCCACCATGACTTTTAAGCCGTTATACGGTTTCATGGTCCATTGCTTTTGGCGCAAAGGATTCCAGCGGGTGAGTAGGTCATAAATTTCAACACCCCAAGGTAGCTTTAGGACATCGATTAAAACGCCAGTCTCAACCTGTGGAATATTAACGGGCTCTTGTTTTTGATAGATACAAGACTTCATGCAGTCATTACAAATGCGATGACCTGTAGCGGGACACATCGGATTATCCACCATGACCATCGCTAATGCAGCGAGTGTTTTACCATCGCGCTTTAAAAGATGCATCTCGGAGATTTTTTCTTCTAATGGGCAGCCGGTCAATGTGACATCGAGAGGATTTTTCTTTAGACCTTGCTCAGGGTCGCCTTTTTTAACTGGAAAACCTTTGGAGCAAAAGTCACCGTCGTGATCATGGCAATAAATGCAGTAATTCACTTCGTCTTGACGCTCGCGGGGAGTCATGCGCGGATCGGTTAACTTGAAGCCATCGCGCAATCTAAAATGTGTATCAGGAAAAGTTTCGCGCGCCACTTTATCATTTGGAACGGTGATGGTTGGGACGAGATTTTCATATTCTAAGCGCTCGGGTAAACGAAAGCTTGTCCAGCCACAAACAGCGGCTTTGCCGGCAGGCGAGGCTAAGGCCTGAACACACCATTGCGTTAATTTTTCGATTTCGAGCGTATAGGTATCGGGGTCATTGATATATTGACCGGCCAATAGTGCAATGGATAATTCTTTGTCGTTGGCTTTTAGTGGGGCTTTTTTTAACTCGTCAATTAACCACGCATCTAGCTCATGGAAACTGGGTAAGCTGTCTGCTTGCAGTAATAATTTTTTTGCTCGACGCAAGACAAAATATTTTTTGAAAGTGGAAACCGGGTTATCTGAGAGCGTTTTAATTTCCGCAATGATAGCCGCTTCCTGAATGCCAAATAGCTCAATCAGAAATCCTTCGAGGAGAGGGGCGACTGCTAGCAAAAGCTCGCTGACCGCCAGGGGTGTAAAAGGACGAGACTCATTTCGATAAGCGAGGAGATCCGCTTGTAGCTCTGGATTGAGCTGATTTAATTGGGTAAAAAAAGTGTCGTCTAGTCGCTTTAACCCTTTGGCGTGGAATAATTCCGCAAAGGTAAAACCACTTAATTTGAGCGTCGGATTTGGCATAAAGGGCTTGTTTTTAGATGCACTATAAAGTGTCGGATTATAGGTTAATTTGACTTAGGTGTCATCTTAATTGTGATATCGAAGAGGAAGACATTGCCAAAAAATAATACGGATTTTATATTGCCCGGATAGAAAAACAAGAACGTTTTTGGAGTAAGGCATTCTAAGAATGGAGCAGCGATGAATGGATTATCGAACCATAGACAAGCCACGTACGGCGGAGTTTTGAGAGAACAAGTGAATAGGGGTTCGCGGACACAACCCCACAAAAAGCGTGGGGGTCTTAGTCCGCGCTACGGAATCTTATTATTGTTCAAAGTTGAACTCGATTGATGGGTAATGATATAACCCAAGAGAGAAATAAAAATAATAATTAAAATTACGGTCGGAAACTCGCGTAATAATCCTCGTCGTCATCACACAAATCATCTTCAGTAATATTGTTAAAGTTTGCCTCTCTCAACACTTCTTTTGCTAAAAAATCTTGCTGGACATCATCCCAGTGTGACCCATCCGGTTTTGCTAAAATTGTTTTATACCGTCCACGATCACATTCTGAAATATTCAACACCAGATCATCGATAATAGCTAGCAACTCTCTGGAAGAAGCCGGATGATCTGTCAAATATCTTGCGTAAATCTCATCTAAAACCGGCGTTTTGGATCCGCCCGCTGTAAAAAATATCGATGAAAAAACATTCTTTCCACAAAGCTTTGCGAGTATATCAATGATATTCTTCACCGACAAAAATCCCGTATATTCATTATCAGGATCCGAACTGCGTTTTGTCACGATGACGACCATCACACTTTCTTTAAGCGATAAAAGGAGCCTCACTAAGCGCTGTTCATCAATAAATACAATTTTATCTTGTTCAACACTTTTTTTATAATCAATTAGCGTATCATCTATATCAAAAGCCAATACTCGTTCTGGCGTTTTATTTTCCCATTTGCTCCATGTATCCAATACCATTAATTCATCAAAGTCTTCATAGAAAGCATATTCCATAGCCGAACTCGTCAGAGAGGAAGTTCCTGTGCTGCTAGAAGAAGCAGCGCTGAGCGTTACTTGCTTTTGTTCGCCTTCGACATCATCCCAAATACTACTCAAAACCATAGAGGTTGAACCAAATGGAATATTAGTTAACTTAGGTGGACTAAATTTTTCTTCACGAGTATTCATTGTTTTAACTACCTAGCAGAGTGGATGGGGATTTAAAGAAAATGTTGTCATACCGGAAACGAACTCAGCATTTAACACATTCTGCATGTCATTTGGGGTACGCAATGGTTAGAGCTTAGATTCGGCCGAATACGCTGGATTCTCTTTTGTTTCTGCTGGTGAAACAACATGATATTGTTCAGCAGAGTTTGCCTTTTCAGCAAATGCTCTCGTAACATTTATTGCGCCCGTTTTGCGCTTGTTGTTATATTTTGGGTGATATTGTATCTAAAATGGCGGCATAGAGCATTAAATGAAATTCAGAGCGCAACCTACTGAATTACTTGACAATTATCCATGCCTGCGCGTAACTTTGCTAAGAATAACTTATGGAGGGAGCTAAAATGAAAACGAAAGGAATGTTTGTTTTATTATCCATGGCTCTATTCGCCAATTCAGCCTGGGCCAACATTACCGCTCAATCTTTGTCTCTTTCGACCCACGATGTTTGCACTAAAATCGAAGGTTTATGGGCAGGTAGCGGTACAATTAAAGCGAATATTGGGCCTATACCTCTTACTTGTCATTATGCAGGATCAGGCAATCTCAGCTCTAACGCCATGCCCAACACCTTTGTCATGAATATCCTTATCCGCGTTGAATCTGGCCTGTGTCCAGATAATATGAGATTCATTCTTCCCGGTAACTGCCATGATGGTATAGTAGACATCAAAACGGAAAGAGCTAATCTAACTGGCACCATCGCGCCAGATGCAGATGCAGCCGAGATTTCCGGTACCGTTTTAATACCCATAATGGGCAGAGATGTGACAGCCACCGTTGAAGAAATGCATTTGCAAAAGCAATGATAGCTTTTGATTAACGTCTCCACCAAAAAAGGCTTTGTTGAAGAAATTAAACTCTGAGCAATGGTTGTTCTCGCGCAGGCGCATTCGTATCTGGTAAATATGCTTTTTTGCTTCCGAAAGTGGAAGCGACACAAAAACGGAGTGGCACAGAGAACTCCATTGAAGCCTAGTTCGAGAATTTTCTGGGTACCGTGGACAAGCCACGGTACGTAGGAGTTTGAGAAGAATGGAGGCGTAGCACTTCTTGCCCTTGAAATGTGGGTATTTCAGCCCCATATACATCTTAACATCCATTAATTTTGCAGGAGTCAGTAATAGCCATGACAGCGAACGCACAAAAAGAAACATTGAATTTTCAAGCTGAAGTGAAACAACTCTTAAATTTAGTTGTGCATTCACTCTACAGTAATAAAGAGATTTTCCTACGTGAATTGATTTCTAACGCGTCCGATGCCTCGGATAAACTACGTTTTGAAGCCTTATCAGATTCAGCGCTACTCGAAAACGATACTGAATTAAAAATCAAAGTCAGTTTTGATGAGAAAGCTCGCACTATTACCATCAGTGACAATGGCATCGGAATGACTCGCGATGAAGTCATTGATAATCTTGGTACTATTGCGAAATCCGGCACTCGCGAATTCCTGGCGCACATGAGTGGCGATCAGAAAAAAGACGCTCATTTAATCGGCCAATTTGGTGTAGGATTTTATTCTGCTTTCATCATTGCAGACAAAGTCACTGTCATTTCTCGTCGCGCAGGACTGACCAGTGAGCATGGCGTACGCTGGGAATCGAATGGCGAGGGTGAGTACACTATTGCAAATGTCGACAAAGCATCCCGTGGTACTGATATTATTTTACATCTTAAAGAAGGCGAAGATGAATTCTTAAATGATTGGCGCCTACGTACCATCATCACCAAGTATTCTGACCATATTAACATTCCTGTCATGATGCGAAAGCTGCCTGAAATGGATGAAAAACCGGAAGAAAATGCACCGGTAGAATGGGAATCCGTCAACCGCGCCACCGCACTTTGGGTCTTACCTAAAAACACGATTACAGATGAGCAATACAAAGAGCATTACAAACACCTTGCGCATGATTACGAAGAGCCTCTCGCCTGGTCCCACAATCAAGTCGAAGGTGGCAATCTGGATTATACCAGTTTGTTATATCTGCCTGCTCATGCACCTTTTGATTTATGGCAGAAGGACAAGCAACATGGCTTAAAACTCTATATCCAACGCGTTTTCATCATGGATCAAGTTGAACAATTCCTGCCGCATTATTTGCGTTTTATGCGCGGCGTTGTCGACACAAATGCTTTGCCACTCAATATTTCTCGCGAAATTCTTCAAGACAATCCGACCATCAATAAATTGCGTTCTGCGTTAGTCAAACGTATTTTAGATCTTCTTGAAAAAATTGCTAAAGATGAGCCTGAAAAATATGCCACTTTTTGGCAGCAATTTGGTACCGTACTAAAAGAAGGCCCGGCAGAAGATTTTGCTAATCGCGCCAAAGTAGCGAAACTCTTGCGTTTTGCTTCAACGCACACCGATACCAGCGCTCAAACCACGTCTCTTGATGACTATATTAGTCGTATGAAGCCGGAACAAAAAAAGATTTACTATGTCACGGCTGAAACGTTTAATGCGGCAAAATCCAGCCCACACCTTGAAATTTTCCGCAAAAACAACATTGAAGTCTTATTGTTATCTGACCGCATTGATGAATGGTTAGTGAATCACTTGGCAGAATATGAAGGCAAAACCCTGCAATCGGTGGCAAAAGGTGAATTGAATATCGATGAGATAGCCAGCACCGAAACAGAAAAGGAAAAAGAAGAACACAAACAAGCCGAAGAGAAAGCCAAAGTAGAATTTGATGGCGTTATTTCACACGTGAAAACCATTTTAGGCGATCAAGTTAAAGATGTTCGTATTTCTAATCGTTTAACGAATTCTCCAGCTTGTTTAGTCTCTGATGAAAACGACATGGGACTACAGCTTCAGCGTTTATTAAAAGCGGCGGGACAAGATATTGCTGAAATTAAGCCTATTTTTGAATTAAATCCTGAACATCCATTGCTTTTAAAATTGAAAGCAGAGGCCGACCAGGAGCGCTTCAGTGATTTGACCCATATTCTTTTTGGACAAGCTATACTGGCGGAAGGCGCACAGCTGAAGGACCCAGCTGCATTTGTATCGAGAGTCAATAAACTGCTGCTCGACTAATCTATAACAGGGAGAAAGATGATGTTAATTGGTGTTCCTACTGAAATTAAGAATAATGAATATCGTGTTGGTTTAGTGCCTAGCAGTGTTCGTGAATTAATTGCTAATGGACACCAAGTCATCGTCCAGGATGGTGCTGGTGCTAAAATTGGATTTGACAATGCCGCCTATGAACAAGTGGGCGCGAGCATTGTTAAATCCGCTGCCGACATTTATCGCTTGGCAGAGATGATCATCAAAGTAAAAGAACCGCAATTAGAAGAATGCAAATTGTTACGTGAAGGGCAGGTACTTTGTGCCTACCTTCACCTAGCGCCGGATCCTGAACAAACCAAATTACTGCAACAATCTGGCTGCATTGCCATTGCCTATGAAACAGTCACTGATAAACACGGTGGCTTACCTTTATTAGCGCCAATGAGCGAGGTAGCAGGGCGCATGGCCATTCAGGCGGGCGCCAACAGTCTAGAAATTAAAAATGGCGGTTGCGGCATGCTGCTGGGTGGTGTTCCCGGTGTTGCTCCGGCTAAAGTGGTTGTCATCGGTGGAGGTGTTGTTGGCACGAATTCAGTGCGGATGGCAATGGGAATGGGCGCACGAGTGGTAGTCATTGATAAGTCGCTTGAGCGACTCTATCAGCTGGATTTGCAATTTGGCTCCAAGATTACCACCATTTACTCGACGACAGATTCGATTGAACGTCATGTACGCTCCGCTGACCTTGTGATAGGCGCAGTGCTGATACCGGGTGGCTCCGCACCCAAGCTCGTCACTCGTGATATGTTAAAAGAAATGCGTCCCGGGTCTGTCATTGTGGATGTTTCTATCGATCAAGGCGGATGCTTTGAAACCAGTCGTCCCACCACGCATGAAAATCCGACTTATGTTTTAGATGGTGTTGTACATTACTGTGTGACCAACATGCCAGGTGGCGTACCGCGCACATCGACATTCGCCTTAAATAATGCCACTTTACCATTCTTGCTTGCTCTAGCCAATTTGGGCTACAAGCAAGCTATGCGCCAAGATCATCACTTATTAAATGGTTTGAATATCTATAAAGGTAAACTGACTCACAAAGCCGTAGCCGGTGCCTTACAGCAAGAATATATCCCTGCTGAAGCTATCATTCAATAAACGCCACCCATTCACTTCCACGATAGTGGAAGTGAATTTAAAAAAAACGGGGTGTCAGGGTAGGTTTGCTTTTTTTGTGCGGGCGAGCACGAAAAAAGTAAACCTACCCTGACAGGACCCCAGTCAACTTACGCATGGGATCAACGCCCAAATGATTATGGAGAGAGAAAATGCTACCTTGTTTTGTCACCGAAATCCGATCCGACAGTATTCCAGTGAAAGTAGTTGCCATCAATGATTATGCTAACTGGCTAACAAAGCAAGATGCCGTTGCACAAAATTGGCTTTCATCCATTCAATTTAAAAACCAGCCAGGTAATATCAGCTTGATTGCCGATGCATCAGGCAAATTGCAATATGTACTCTGCTGTGTTTTAGATAAAAACCAATTTTGGGGTGTGGGTGCATTATCAACCGCCTTACCAGAGGGTTATTATCATCTTGAATTAGATAACAATTACTATGCTAATTTTGCCATCGCTTGGGGACTAGGTGCTTACCAATTTTCACGCTATAAAAAATCCGGAAAAGCACCAGCACGATTAGTTTTACCCAAATCAGCCGATGCGCATTACATCAATAATATGGTGGAATCCATTTATCTGGTACGCGATTTGATTAACACACCGACTGATCATATGGGTCCCTCTGAGCTCGCGGATGCAGCAGCGCTGCTTGCCAAACAACATAAAGCAAAACTACATCAAATCATCGGTGATAATTTATTAAAAGAAAATTATGCGAGCATTCATACCGTCGGTAGAGCCAGCGATGATGCACCACGTTTACTGGATTTGCGTTGGGGCAATAGCAAACACCCCAAAGTCACGCTAGTTGGAAAAGGCGTTTGTTTTGATACCGGAGGACTAGACATCAAACCTTCCTCTGGCATGTTGTTAATGAAAAAAGACATGGGCGGCGCAGCACACGTCTTAGGACTTGCACGCATGATCATGCAGGCCAATTTACCCATTCAATTGCGGGTATTAATTCCCGCTGTCGAAAATGCCATTTCAGGTAATGCCTATCGTCCAGGCGACATTATTAAAAGTCGGAAGGGTCTCACCGTTGAAATCGGTAATACTGATGCAGAGGGCCGCGTTGTGCTAGCAGATGCATTAACAGAAGCGGTTTCTGAGAAGCCTGAACTTTTAATTGATATTGCGACATTAACAGGCGCTGCAAGAGTGGCTTTAGGTACAGATCTGCCTGCCATGTTTACCAATCGAGATGAACTAGCCGCAAGCATCACTAAGCACGGTGAACAACAGCTAGATCCAGTATGGCGACTACCGCTGTTTGCTGCTTATCGTGAATCTTTAAACAGTCAAATTGCTGATATCAACAATAACTCTTCTGATTCGTATGCTGGAGCCATTACCGCTGCACTTTTCCTAAAAGAATTTGTGCCTGATGATATCCCTTGGGTACATTTTGATTTAATGGCATGGAATGTAAAACCAAAAGCGGGTAGACCGCAGGGTGGGGAAGCCATGGCTTTACGTGCATTATTCAGTTATTTGGCGGCGCGATTTCAGTAGGAGAAAGGTCCTAGGAAGTTCGTAATGCCTCTTTGTCCGTCAGAGCGAGGTCGTAATCTCCATGGACTAAATTACTAAACTTCCCAGGTGCGCTTATTATACCTATACGAGAAGGGAATGCAAAAAAATCCTTTTGCAATAATAATCAATAAACTGTCAAAATATTGCGGGGTGATTCGCTATAGCTAATGTCATCTATCTCGCACAGAAATTCTGTTTTTGGGATTTAAAAGCGATATCCTGATGACTCACATAGCGATGTGACTATTTTAGTAAGTTTTTAAGTGTAAGAATTACTCGCTACGAAGTCTTCGTCAGCTAGAAAAGTGTGTAAATGAAGAGACATTCTGCGGGCGTGGTACCATCTCAACCTATCGGAAATATTAAAAGGCTTCTTCAAAAATTTCAGCTGTTTCACTTTGGTCGGAATACAAAGCATTTGATAATTTTTAAGTCACCTGAAATTACCTTTGCTTGAATGATTTTGTACATTAATGATAAAATTTAGTCTCATGAGGCGCAGCAAGCCTGACCCAAATGAATGATCAGGAAGATCATTCAAAAACGCTCGAATACTAAGGATGGTTTATCATCATGTTGAACAGCACCTTACCCTCTACTGAAATCACGCAACGCAAAATTCAAATCAGTGCTCGCGATATTCCTCACATTCTAAATGAGTACGCCGATAAAATTAAAATTCTTTCACTCGATTGTTTTGACACATTGCTTTGGCGAAAAACCGCCGCGCCTAAAGATATTTTTACATTACTAGCAGAGCGTCCTCTCGCCAAAAAGTTAGGCGTTACAGCGCATCAACGTATTAGCGCAGCAGCACGCGCGTATCGCACAAAATTCGTAACAAAAGGTTCGCGCCAAATTCATCTGAAAGATATTTATCGCGGATTTACTTCATTCACTGTTGCCGAACAAGATGCCCTGGCAGAAGAAGAAATTCAAACTGAAATTGAGATGTGTTTTGCTTTTAGACCATTTGTTGAATTAATCCGACAAGCACACCAGCTAGGATTGAAAGTTATTATTGTCAGTGATATTTATTTCAGTGAAATAGAATTGAGACACCTACTAAGTCATCATCTGCCAGATGATGTAATGACAATGATTGATGAGATAGTTTGCTCTTTTGATTTTAACACTTCAAAAAGTGAAGGTCTTTTCCCCCTAGTGTTGAAAAAATTGAATACGCCAGCTTCTTCGGTATTGCACATTGGTGATCATGGCAACGCAGATTTTCAAATTCCACGACAACTGGGCTTACATGCTTTGCATTTTCTTCAATTTGATCCTAAGGTGGTTGATTTTTTACGGCTACAACAAACCGCATCGGCATTGGCAGTGCTAGCTAAGACGACTCATGATGCATTAGCTTTACCACGATTTAGTCCTTTCCGACCTATTTTTTCCGTAGCAGAATTACAACCGTTTACGCCAGAAACTTTAATTGGATATATGTCGTTTGGTCCTATTCTATATGCTTACGCACGTTTTTTGATGGATGAAGTGGATACATTGAGCCGCCAGGGTAAGCGTGTCAAAGTTTTTTTCTTATTGCGTGATGCATACTTACTCTCTCGTGCTTGTGAAGCCTATGCGGGAAAACCTATTGGTAAATTGGTACGTATCCGAAAATTTGGTGCTGTCGCCGCCTCGTTCAAAACCATTGCTGATATTGACTATTACATTAGCGGCATTAAACCAGAATACTATCATTTTAACGTGATTACGGAACAACTGCTGCTACCCACCGAACTCGCTTCTCAAATCATTGCACTCGCAAACAATTCATCCGACCCACAAATGACTTTTCTACAATTAATTCACCAGGCAAATGTGCTGGATGTGATCTTTGAAAACTCTGCTGCTTATCGTGAACGCTTAAAACGGTATTTGTTAAAAGAAATGGAACTGGAAGAGGGTGACACTGTCGTCCTTGCGGATACGGGTTTTATTGGCGTCACTCAAGACTATTTAACTCGAACATTCCAAGATGAATTAAAAATTGAAATCATCGGCCGTTATGTATTAGCTTCACATGAACCGGACAGGCCCGCATGCAAGTCACTGATCACCACAACATGGTGCGATCACAGCTTGTTTGAGCAGAGCTGCACTTTCAAAGAAGGGGCGGTCCTGGATTATCAGGAAAACGGTGATCCACTTTTCGATAAAATTAAATTAAGCCATGAACAATATAAAAAAGTTGATGCGATACAATCCGAATGTATTCGATTTATTCGTGAGGCTAAAACATTTTTTACTGAATCCAATTTGACACACGATGCAACCATGCTACAAGCGGTGGCGCATGCGGCATTAATGCGACATGTTTATTTGCCACTGGAAGAAGAGCTGAATTATTTTAAAGATTTCCAACATGACAAAGACATGGGTTTTGATCTTAAAAAAACGGTCTACAATGTGAATAACGCTCAAGAAATCATAAAAAAATCGCATTCGCCTTTTCGATTAAATCCTTATGAGGCGCGTGCAGCAAGCTTGGATCTGACCTTGAGTGCAATGCTGCAGCGTACATTTCAATTGGACCTCGCCCCTCATGAAATGAGCGTACGAGTTTCGCCCATCAAAATTATTATTGCAAACAATCAAGAAATGACCCAGCAAACGCAAAATGCCCGACACATGCATGATGAATATTTTTCATTAGTGTTGCCTTATGCTAATGGTCTTAGCATGGGGCTGGTTTTTGGCGAACATTACGAGTGGGTGCAAATTGAAAAAATTAAATTACTGAATCAAATAAGTGTTGTGGCAGATGATATGAAAGATCATTTAATTTTCAATGAAATAACGAACCATGGATCGCTTTTGCAATGTCAATCGCGGAGCAGTTTAGTTATGATTAAACCTTTATCTTTGCAGCAAGCCATTCCGCATTACTATCATATTATTTTTCGACCGCTGGTACTGAGGAAATAAAACTTATACGAAGAACTGCTAGGTTGATCTGGATCCCGCGGACAAGCCGCGGGACGTAGTGTAGGCAGGGGACGATAAGTGTGAGTGCTGGATGAAGGTATAGTCACCGAATGTAGGTGTGGTCAGCGAATGTGAGCTGAGAATTTTTGAAATGCATTTTTTCTCAGCTCACTGCTTCGCTTGCTCAATCCCAATTTAAAATAATTTTACCACTCTGGCCAGAGTGCATCATCTCAAATGCTTTTTCAAAATCATTTACGGAAAACTCATGCGTGATCACAGCGGAAATATCCAGTCCACTTTGCAACATGCTAATCATTTTGTACCAAGTCTCAAACATTTCACGACCATAAATGCCTTTCACATTTAGGCCTTTCATGATGATCTGATTCCAATCAATTTGTGTTTCGCGCGGCAAGAAACCTAAGAGCGCGACTTTTCCTGCATGATTCATGTGCTTCAATAACTCACCAAATGCAGTCGGATTGCCAGACATCTCAAGTCCCACGTCAAAACCTTCGCGCATACTCAAAATTTCCATGGCTTCAGTCAGTGTGTTTTTGGAGCTATTAATGGCCAGCGAAACGCCCATGGATTTTGCCAGTTCTAATCGGTAAGGATTCACATCTGTAATCACTACATGACGAGCCCCCGCATGACGGGCAATGGCTGCCGCCATGATGCCTACTGGGCCTGCGCCTGTGATCAATACATCTTCACCCACCAAGTCATATGAAAGCGCTGTATGCGCTGCATTACCTAGCGGATCTAATATCGCAGCGTACTTATCTTCAATCGACTTTGGGATGGGATAAGCATTCACTGCGGGTAGAACAAAATACTCAGCGAAACAACCCGTCCTTGTGACGCCTACACTGATATTGACTCGACAAACGTGACGACGGCCTGCGCGACAATTGCGACAAAACCCGCATGCAATATGACCTTCGCCAGAAACGCGATCACCTATTTTAAAGCCCTGGACTTCTTTGCCCATATCCACAATTTCACCAACGAATTCATGGCCTATTGTCAAAGGCACAGGGACATTCACTTGTGCCCAATTATCCCAATCATAAATGTGAATATCCGTTCCACAAATTGCCGTTTTTTTTATTTTGATTAAAACATCGTTCGGTCCCATTTCAGGCTTTGGTACATCCGCCATCCACAGTCCACGCTCGGCTTTCGATTTGACTAACGCTTTCATGTTGGAATTCCTAAATTTTGTTAATAATACCCATTTGTTTACCTACGCT
Source organism: Gammaproteobacteria bacterium (assembly GCA_031291175.1). GTDB lineage: Bacteria > Pseudomonadota > Gammaproteobacteria > DSM-16500 > DSM-16500 > UBA5158. The sequence goes on along the minus strand of JARLJO010000023.1, from coordinate 37,783 downwards.
TGCAAATGCTGCTAATGCTTTATCCAGTTGTGCTTTAGTATGGGCTGCTGACATTTGCGTGCGAATACGCGCTTGATTTAACGGCACGACAGGGTATGAGAATGCAATCACATAAATACCTTCTTTCAACAGAGCATCCGCCATACTTTTTGCAACCTTGGCATCGCCCAGCATTACCGGAATAATGGGATGCTCGCCGGGAACCAAAGTAAATCCTAATTGCTCCAATCCTTTGCGGAAATAGGCACTGTTTTCATGCAATTTTTTTGGTAAGTCATGATTTGTTTCTAACATATCCAGCACTTTGATTGAGGTAGCCGCAATCACTGGCGCAAGCGTGTTAGAAAACAAATAAGGGCGAGATCTTTCACGCAACCAAGCAATGATTTCTCGCTTACCGCTAGTGTAGCCACCCGATGCGCCACCTAAAGCTTTGCCCAGTGTTCCCGTGATAATATCCACTCTATCCATCACCTGATGATATTCGTGTGTCCCACGTCCATTCTCGCCCATAAAACCCACGGCATGAGAATCATCTACCATCACAATAGCGTTATAACGTTCTGCCAAATCACAAATTGCCGGTAGATTAGCAACAATACCATCCATGGAAAAAACACCATCGGTTGCAATCAATCGAAAACGACAATCTTGCGAATCTTTCAGATGTTGCTCCAGCTCCGCCATGTTGTTATTGGCATAACGAAAACGCTTGGCTTTGGATAAACGAATACCGTCAATAATGCTGGCATGGTTTAAGGCGTCACTGATAATCGCATCTGCTTCACTCATCAATGTTTCAAACAAACCACCATTCGCGTCAAAGCAGGAAGAGTAGAGGATAGTATCCTCCATTCTTAAAAAATGACTTAAGCGTGATTCCAATTCTTTGTGAACGTCTTGAGTGCCACAAATAAAGCGCACAGATGACATACCAAATCCATAATGATCTAAACTTTTTTGTGCGGTTTCAATTAAAGTTTTATTATTGGCTAATCCTAAATAATTGTTCGCGCAAAAATTTAAAACATGTGAACCATCTTTCACCGTAATATCGGCTTGTTGTTGAGAAGTAATGATTCTCTCACCTTTAAACAAACCCGATTGCTTGAGGGCTTCAATTTCCAGAGCAAGGTGGGAAAGAAATTCATTTCGCATATACATTCGTCCTTAGCAAAAAAATCATGGGGATTACCTATTGCCGCAGCTTTTCCGCAGAATGGCAGCATTAAATCCAATGGGAAAGGATTATGAAATAGTTTTTTTGAATATTCCAGCTTATTAGTGAATTGTAGACTTTAAGGTTTAGCGCGGGGTTTAGGTGAATCTGGCATTTTTGCAAAGCAATCCAGACATAACTCTTTCAATGGCTGATCAAAAGGTTGGGCAGTCAGTATGCCAGGCTCTTCATTGACAAATAAACAAATAAAACCAGCTACTTTCTCATAGTCATTAGGGGGAATCGTGACAGTATCGATGACATTGATGACACGTTCAGTTCGTTCTGTGTCAATATAGGGCTTAATCACAAGCAAAGCGTTAACCAACCGACTTTGTAAATCTTGCATAGTGCCACCATTTATCGTTTTGCTGTTTTTCCTTTTTAGGCTAATCTCTCCTCATACTCTTAATTATATAACAGTTTAACGAGGTTAAATGAATATGACCGAAGTTCCTCCCCAATTGCGATGGGCCTGTCGTCGTGGCATGTTAGAACTTGATGTTTTATTGGGTAATTTTTTAACAGAAGCCTATTCCAAGTTACCGAAGAACGAACAGGACTTATTTGAGCATTTTTTAACCAATAATGACCAAGATCTGTTTATGTGGTTAACGGGCAAAGAAATCTGCGCCAATCCTGATTCCGCGAAAATGATTGAGATGATCCGTCACCATGCAGAAACTCGACATAAAGCTTAAACCGTCTAAATTTTTTATTGTGCTGGCGTCACTGACCCTAATTCTGACGCTAGTCTTGATCATTTCTTTAAACTTAAATCGATGGGCAAGGGCGTTTCTCCTCGCTGTTACGATGCGGTATGGGATATCTATCATTCGAAATTATGGCCTCCTAACTGGAGGTCCTGCGATTTCTAAACTGACATTCGATGCATCAGGTTGGCTTTTGCATGACCGCTTGCGAACTTCATCGGCTGAACTCTGCCCTGACAGCACGATAACCACCTGGTTATGTATTTTGCGCTTTCAGATTACCGGGCAAAAGCAAAAACGCACCTGTCTCATCTTTCGTGATTCCCTGGCGGCAGACACCTACAGGCAATTATTGGTGCAGCTGCGCACGAACCAAGCCTATGAAGCAGAAAAAGCGCGCCACTAAGCCTCTGATTTTGATCTCTGTTATCGGTAGTATATCCCATGAAAATGCGCTACTATCAGCAGCTTTATTTTAGTGTTTGTGAGAATTATGCAACATATTCGTAACTTTTCTATTATTGCTCATATTGATCATGGCAAATCGACCCTAGCCGATCGCCTTATTCAAATTTGTGGTGGCCTTGCTGACCGCGAAATGTCCGCACAAGTGCTAGATTCCATGGATCTGGAGCGCGAGCGTGGCATCACCATCAAGGCCCATAGTGTGACCTTGAATTACAAGGCGCTCGATGGTCAAACCTATCAACTGAATTTTATTGACACACCAGGGCACGTGGATTTTGCCTATGAGGTTTCACGCTCACTGGCGGCCTGTGAAGGCGCATTGCTGGTAGTGGACGCCGGACAAGGGGTAGAAGCCCAAACATTGGCTGTCTGCTACACCGCCTTAGAACAAGGCCTGGAAGTCCTGCCTGTCTTAAATAAAATTGACTTGCCACAAGCTGACCCCGATCGCGTTATTAAAGAAATCGAAGAAATTATCGGTTTAGAAGCACAAAACGCCATTCGTGTAAGCGCAAAAACCGGTATTGGCATCACGGATCTTTTGGAAAGATTAATTGCTGACATTCCACCACCCGTAGGCGATCCGAATGCGCCACTCCAAGCATTAATTATTGACTCGTGGTTTGACAGCTATCTTGGCGTTGTCTCGCTAGTGCGCGTTAAAAACGGCACGCTGAAAGTCGGCGAAAAAATGCTGGTCATGTCTACCGGCAGAAGCCATGAAGTAGGCGGCATTGGTATTTTTACTCCCAAACGCGAACCCACCGGCATATTACGCGCAGGCGAAGTAGGCTACGTGGTCGCGGGCATCAAAGAAATTAATGGCGCGCCAGTGGGTGATACCTTAACGCACACGCACAAAGCTGCCACTGAAATGTTACCGGGCTTTAAAAAAGTCCAGCCCCAAGTGTATGCTGGATTATTCCCGATTAGCTCTGATGATTTTCCTGCTTTTCGTGAAGCGTTAGCAAAGCTCTGCTTAAACGATGCGGCCTTGTTTTTTGAACCTGAATCTTCTGAAGCACTAGGTTTTGGTTTTCGTTGTGGCTTCTTAGGCATGCTTCACATGGAAATCGTCCAAGAGCGCCTGGAACGTGAATATAACCTCGATTTAATCACCACGGCACCCACGGTAATCTATGAAGTGTTAACGACAAAAGGTGAAATCCTGCATGTCGATAACCCTGCAAAACTGCCGCCCGTGAATCACATTGATGAAATTCGTGAGCCAATTTGCAAAGCCAACATTTTGGTACCACAACAATATCTTGGCAATGTCATGACACTCTGCATTGAAAAACGCGGCGTGCAAAAAAACATGCTTTATCTTGGCAATCAAGTTTCGCTTACCTACGAAATACCGATGAATGAAGTTGTGTTAGATTTTTTTGACAGACTAAAATCGGTAAGCCGTGGCTATGCGTCATTGGATTATACTTTCTCGTATTTTCAAGAATCGGATTTGGTTAAATTAGATTTATTGATTAATGGCGAAAAAGTTGACGCATTAACTTTCATTGTGCATCGCGACCAAGCGACATTTAAAGGCCGCCAAATCGCGGAAAAAATGCAAGAGCTCATTCCACGTCAAATGTATGACGTTGCAATTCAAGCCACCATTGGCGCGAACATTATCTCGCGCACCACAGTTAAAGCACTACGCAAAAACGTTATTGCTAAATGTTATGGTGGTGACGTCTCACGTAAACGTAAATTGCTGGAAAAACAAAAAGAAGGTAAAAAACGCATGAAACAAGTGGGTAGTGTTGAAATACCACAAGAAGCGTTTTTAGCTATTTTAAAAGTAGATAAAAAATAATTTATCTTTAATTTATTTCCATGATAGTGGAAATAAATTAAAAAAAACGGGGTGGCAGGGTAGGTTTACTTTTTACGCGCGGAGCCTCTGGCGAGCACGAAAAAAGTAAACCTACCATGACAGGACCCCAGTCATCTTTCTCTTTATTTAAATAAACAAAGAAAGAAGACAAGATAATCTTCATGCATGCTCTGGAGCAACTAAATGAATTTTAATTTTGAATTAATATTGTTTTACGCCGTCGTGGTAACAGGGCTAATCGCACTTTATGATAAGCTTTTCCTGGCTAAAAAACGCAAAGCCGCTTATGAAAAAGCCACCCAAGGGGTAAGCAACCCACCTGAAATGAAATTGCCAATCATTATTGATTACGCCATATCATTTTTCCCCGTACTCATTATTGTGTTTTTACTCCGTTCCTTTTTATATGAACCATTTCGTATTCCATCAAGCTCACTCGAACCTACATTATTAGTCGGTGATTTTATCGTCGTGAATAAATTTGACTATGGCATTCGCCTACCCGTTGCTCACAAAACCGTGTTTAAAACGGGTGAACCTAAACGTGGCGACATCATGGTATTCCGCTGGCCGCCGAATCCTTCCGTGGATTTCATCAAACGTATTATTGGGGTACCTGGCGACCACATTAAATATATTAACAAAGTGCTATACATCAATGGCCAGGAAATCAAACAAGATACGAATGAGCCGTCGAGCCGAATTGATGCGCAAGGTAACACCATTGATGTGGTTAAAAAGCAGGAAGACCTGCTAGGAATCAAACACGCTATTTATCAAAATCCAGGCCAACCACCTTATAACTTTAATGACATTGTCGTGCCAGCAGGCATGTACTTCGTCATGGGTGACAATCGTGATGACAGTGCAGACAGTCGATTCTGGGGTTTTGTGCCAGATAAAAATATCGTTGGCAAAGCCGTGATGGTTTGGATGAGCTGGGACTCAATCAAACATACCGTGCGATGGGATCGATTAGTTAACCAAATTCATTAAGAGAAGAGTAGTACGCAATGAGTGATGAATTATGCCGCAAACTAAAATACCAGTTTACGACACCCAAATTATTAACAACTGCACTGACGCATCGTAGCAGTCACAATGACAACAATGAACGCCTGGAATTTCTAGGCGATTCCATTGTCAATTTAATCATTGCCGAAGCACTGTATATACAATTTCCCCGCTCACAAGAAGGGGAATTAAGCCGATGGCGCGCCACGTTAATCAATCGGGATACACTAGCGGATGTCGCGCGAAGCTTTTCACTTGGCCGCTACATGCACCTTGGCCCAGGTGAGCTGAAAAGCGGCGGCAATGAACGCCAATCGATACTCTCTTGCGCGATGGAAGCGCTGATTGGCGCCATTTATTTAGATGGCGGCTTTGAAAAAGTCCGTGAGTGCGTTTTAAGATGGTATGAGCCATTACTCCAAAACTTATCCAATGCCGCAAGTCACAAAGATCCCAAAACAATTTTACAAGAATACTTGCAAGGACTGCGAAAACCCCTGCCTGTCTACACCGTTGTCGACGTAGAAGGCGAGGCTCATCAACAAGTTTTTGTGGTAAGCTGTCAAATTGAAGGCTTAGACGAAAAAATTATAGGTAAAGGTACGAGTCGTCGACGTGCAGAACAAGACGCCGCTGAAGCCATGTTAGGAACAATTAAAAAATGAATGATAAAACACGCTGTGGATATATCGCAATTGTAGGCCGTCCGAATGTAGGCAAATCCACCTTGCTTAACTGCATTCTGGGGCAAAAAATCAGTATTACCTCCCCCAAACCGCAAACAACGCGCAGCCAAATTTTAGGCATCAAGTCAAATGAGCAAGATCAAGCCATTTATATTGATACGCCTGGCATGCACGAAATTGAAAAATTTGCGATGAATCGCTTCATGAATAAACTAGCGACCTCCGTGATCGCGGATGCCGACGTGGTTGTATTTATGGTTGAAGCGGATCATTGGAACAAAGAAGATGAGCTAGTGCTGACACACTTAAAAGAAGCAAAAGCGCCTGTTATTTTAGCCATTAACAAAATCGACGAATTAAAACCAAAAAGCTTGTTACTACCTTTAATTAATAAGTTACAAAACAAATTTGATTTTGCTGACATCATTCCATTATCAGCGAGCTATGCCGATAATGTTTCTGCACTGGAAGCCAAAATTGCTGAATACTTGCCAGAAGGCCCGCATCTTTATCCTGATGAGCAAGTGACGGATAAGAACCTTCGTTTTCAAATTTCAGAATTAATTCGTGAAAAATTAATTCATGCGACAGAGCAAGAAGTACCCTATAGCACCACGGTTGAAATTGAAAATTACGAAGAAAAAGACAAGCTCGTTGAAATCAGTGCGATCATTTGGGTTGAGCGCGATGGCCAAAAGCCTATTGTTATTGGCAAAAATGGCGAACGTTTGAAGTTGATTGGCACAAAGGCTCGCAAAGACATTGAAAGATTATTAAATCAAAAAGTCTTTCTGCGCCTTTGGGTGAAAGTTAAAGACAAGTGGACTGATGATGAGCGCGCGTTGAAATCGTTGGGTTTTGAATAGGGCTAGGTAGAGAATAAATCAAACTTTGAATAATTGTCATTCTTGCGCAGAAGGCAGGAATGACAGAGCCATTATTCAACAAGAAACGTAGGAGTTGAGGTGCGAAACTCAACATTACCTATGACTGAGCGACACCGGTGGGCTTTAATGATGTTGGGCTTCGCGAAAAGCGCTCAGCCCAACCTACGCTAATAGAGGCTTTCAGAAATAGTTTCGCGCCTTCGCGGAAATGACAGAGCCGTTATTCAACAAAAAATGTAGGTTGGGTTGAGGTACGAAACCCAACATTACCTTATGGCTCTGCGATACTGGCGGGCTTTAACGATGTTGGGCTTCGCGAAAAGCGCTCAGCCCAACCTACGCAAACAATAGATTCGCATTATTGCCCGATAAATATGTTTTTTTCGCTTCCACGTAAGTGGAAGCGAGTTAAAAAAACGGGGTGGCAGGGTAGGTTTGCTTTTTACACGCGGAACGCCAGTGAGCACGAAAAAAGCAAACCTACCCTGACAAGACCCCAGTCCATTTATTACTAAGGAATCATTAAATTCCCTATGCGCATCGCCCTTCAGCCCGCTTTTGTATTGCACCATCGTCCTTACCGCGAAACCAGCGTTTTGCTAGACCTTTTTACGAAAGAATACGGTCGAATCACAGCCGTGGCCAAAGGAGTAAGACAAAACCGCTCACGCACCCGCTCCTTGTTACAGCCTTTTGTGCCAATATTGATATCCTGGCAAGGCAGGGGAGAGATCATGACATTACAAACCATAGAATCCGATGGTTATCCCAATAGACTAGTCGGGGATTGTTTATTAAGCGGCCTATATTTAAACGAATTACTCACACGGGTACTGCACAAACATGACCCACACCCAGAGCTTTATACCATTTATCAAAATACGCTGTTAGAATTACAGAGTGCCGATTTACAACAAAAAACCCTGCGATTATTTGAAATGAAACTGCTCGATGAGTTAGGGTATGGATTACAACTTCAGCACGATGCTAGCAGCCAACAAGGCTTTATCGAAGACCGGTATTATCGGTTTCATCCCGAATACGGTTTTGAGCTTTGTCAGGAAAACGAACCGCTCACTGCCATGATTTTTTCAGGCAAGAGCCTATTGCAGCTTGCAACAGAAGAATTAAGTGACGAAGACAGCCTACGTGATGCAAAAAGATTAATGCGCATCGTCATGGCTCCGATACTGGGGCAATATCAATTACGTAGTCGACAATTGTTTATGCGAAAAGATAAGGAAGAGGCAAAGCCAGAATGAAAATCCCAGAAAATATTTTATTAGGCGTCAACATTGATCATGTTGCAACGTTACGCCAAGCGCGTCACACACGCTACCCGGATCCAGTGGAAGCGGTCTATGCATCAGAGCAGGGCGGCGCGGATGGTATCACGGTGCACTTGCGTGAAGACCGTAGGCACATCCAAGAACGCGATATCGAACTCATTCAGGCGATACTCTTAACCCGTTTAAATCTCGAAATGGCAGTGACAGACACAATGATCCGTTACGCTGAAAAAATTCAGCCCATTCATTGCTGCCTTGTCCCCGAAAAAAGAGAAGAGCTCACCACAGAAGGCGGTCTTGACGTACTAGCACAAGAAAGTCAAATCACGGACGCATGCAAACAATTAGCCTCACGTGGAATTGATGTATCACTCTTTATCGACCCTGATTTTAAACAAATAGAGGCCGCCATTCGGGCGGAGGCTCCTACCATCGAAATCCACACAGGGCAATATGCTGATGCCAGAACACCAGCAGAACGCAAAGCAGAACTACATCGCATAATCACCGCCGTTGAATTCGCTCATCAAGCCGGCTTGGTTGTGAATGCTGGCCATGGTTTGAATTATCAAAATGTACAAGCCATTGCACGCATCCCAGAAATCAATGAATTGAACATAGGGCATGGCATTGTAGCAAGAGCCATTTTTATTGGTCTTGAAAATGCCGTGCACGAAATGAAACGCTTAATGATGGAATCCAGACAATGATTAGAACCCGTTTTTCCCCTAGCCCAACCGGTATGTTACATCTAGGCAACGTACGCGCTGCTTTATTTAGCGCTTTATTCGCTAAAAAATCTGACGGTCATTTTATTTTACGTATTGAAGATACAGATGCCGCGCGTTCTGAACTTAAGTACGCAGAAATTTTACAAGAAGATCTTAAGTGGTTAGGCATCCACTGGCAGGAAGGCCCTGGCATTGAAGGCCCTAATGGCCCTTACTGGCAGTCCAAGCGCGCCGATATTTATGCGAAATATTATTTAGAATTAGAAGAACGCAATTTAGCGTACCCTTGCTTTTGCAGCGATCAAGAGCTTGCTCTCAATCGCAAAATTCAATTATCCCGCGGACAACCGCCACGCTATCCTGGGACTTGTCGCAATTTGACCCTAGAACAAATTGAAGCAAAAATAGCGGAAGGCAAAAAACCTGCGCTACGCTTTTTAGTGCCTTTAAAAAAAGCGATAAATTTTGAAGACACAGTAAAAGGCCCGCAACATTTTAATAGTGACGACATCGGCGATTTTATTATTCGACGCGCTGAAGGCACAGCTTCATTTATGTTTTGCAATGCAATAGATGATGCATTAATGAAAGTGACGCACGTATTACGCGGCGAAGATCACCTGGCTAACACGCCTCGACAATTAATGATTTTAGATGCACTACAATTACATACACCACAGTATGGCCACCTTTCATTGATTACAGGTGATGACGGCACACCATTATCGAAACGTCATGGTAGCTTTAGCTTGCACGACCTTCATGAGCAAGGTTACCTAGCTCGCGCCGTATTAAATTACCTGGCAAGACTCAGTCACACCTATGACAGCCAAAAATTACTTTGCTTCAGTGACCTCGCAAAAAACTTTCACCTCGAAAAAATCAGCAAGGCATCAGCGCGCTTTGATAAAGCGCAATTGCTACATTGGCAAAAAGAAGCTGTCATGGCGCAAGACAAAGATGCCTCTTGGGAATGGCTAGGCAAAGATATCAAAAAGGCTATCCCTGAATCATTACGCGATTTATTTGTTGAAGCCATTGTACCTAACATTTGTTTTCCAAAAGAAGCCAACGAATGGGTTGACATTTTATTCGGTAATCAACTGCAATTTAACGATGCGCAATTGGCGATTCTTAAAGAAGCGGGTGAACCCTTTTTTATAGCCGTTCTAAAATCCGTCGAAGCTCATGGCGCTGATTTAAAACGTGTCTTAGAGGATCTCAAAACCGAACTGCATGTTTCAGGCAAAAAATTATTTATGCCCGTACGAGTTGCACTAACCGGCCAAGAACATGGTCCTGAGTTACTCCAAGTAGTAGGCCTGCTTGGCAAAGAAAAAATGCAACTGCGTTTTGACTACGCACTCGACCTAGTGAGGAAAAACAATGCTGACGATTTATAATAGTTTGACGCGAAAAAAAGAGGTTTTTAAACCAATAGAGCAGGGTAAAGTGAAAATTTACGTCTGTGGCGTCACTGTTTATGATTATTGCCATTTGGGTCACGCGAGAACCTATACTGCGTTTGATGTCGCGATTCGTTATCTCAGATGGCAAGGAATGGATGTGACCTACATCCGCAATATCACTGACATTGATGACAAAATCATTAAGCGCTCAAATGAAAACAAAGAAGATTTTTTGCAATTAGTTGAGCGTTTTACGCAAGCCATGCATGAAGACTTCACCGCCATTGGCTTGCTAATGCCTGATCATGAACCACGCGCCACCGAATTCATACCGCAAATCATAAGCTTAATCGAAAAATTGCTCAGTAATGGCAATGCGTATGTGGCTTCTAATGGCGATGTGTACTTTGATGTTCGCAGCTTCAAAAATTATGGTTGCCTTGCGCATCGTGACATAGACAAACTGGAAAGTGGAGCACGCGTTGAAATCAATGACGTGAAACGCGATCCGTTGGATTTTGTTCTGTGGAAACTGGCTAAGCCAAATGAACCAAAATGGCAATCACCTTGGGGCGAAGGACGACCAGGCTGGCACATTGAATGCTCCGCCATGGCAACCTCCATGCTAGGCAACACTTTCGATATTCACGGTGGCGGCAAAGATTTAATTTTTCCGCATCATGAAAATGAAGTAGCACAATCTGAATCCGCCACAGGTGAAAAGTTTGTAAACCTCTGGATGCACGCAGGCTACTTGCAAATCGAAAAAGAAAAAATGTCAAAATCCTTAGGCAACTTCTCCACCATACGTGACTTATTGAAAAATCACGCGCCTGAGGTCATGCGATATTTTTTAATTACCAGCCATTATCGTAGTCCTTTACAATTTTCAGAAAGCGCTATCACCCAGTCACGCAGTGCATTAGAACGCTTCTATACGGCGCTACGAGATTTGCCGACAGCATCTCCTGCCAAAGAAACAACGTATGAAAGCAAATTCATTCAAGCCATGAATGATGACTTTAATACACCCATTGCTTTTTCTGTTTTATTCGAACTCGCACACGAGATCCAACGTTTACGAGAAAAAGATATTGCTGCCGCAGCGAGTCACGGTGCGTTATTACGTCAACTGGGCGGTGTACTTGGCATCTTGCAAGATGATCCCATGGCGTTTTTGCAATCGGGTAATGAAAAATTAACTATTGATCCCGCACACATTGAAAAGCTCATAGTTGCGCGCAATCAAGCACGTGAAGACAAGGAGTGGGCTGAGGCTGACCGCATCCGTGACGAACTAGCCGCCATGTCTGTTGTATTAGAAGATGGCTCTAATGGAACGACTTGGAAAATCAGTTAGCCTATCGTATGCTTTTTAAAGAAAAATCCTTAGGTTAGCGCTTACGCTCATCCACCCCGCCTACGTCCTGCGGCTTGTCCGCAGGATCCAGAGCATTCTATATCAACGTTTCTGTTTCTGAGTCATTTACTTTAAGGCAGCGCTGACTTATATCACCTTGATAACATTATACTAATATTTTTTCTACTGATGAGAAGGCATATTTGCCCGCACAAACCCATAAAATGCGATAAAATTGTAGAATAACATTCTTCATTGGAGCGCGAATCATGGCGAACAAAACGTTGTTGGCAATGAGTGTAATCGTTTTCCTGTTCGGTGTAAGTAACGCGTTTTCAGATGAGATGAGAGTAGCTGCTTCCATGCATCAAGATGAAGATCAATATAAAAAAGATCAAATGGTTCTAAAACCAATACAAGATCAAATCAATCAACTGAATCTACAAATTCAAGCTAGAGAAAAACCCTTTCAAGACAAATACAGAGGATTAGACGAGGCGCTAAGACAAGTGAGTCAGCCTTATCAGGATCAAATTAATAAATTAAACCAACAACGACAACTTGCCGAACAACCCTATCGTGATCAGATAAGACAGCGCGATGAAGAGCAGAGAAGAATAGAAAGAGAAACTTGGCAATATCGCGAACAAATTAAACAATTAAATGAATCTACCTGGCGACTGCGAGAAGCCCTCAGAGAAGATCAAAGAAAATTAGAAAATGACCGCGCTGCGTTGAAACAGATGAACTTGCAACTTAACCAACAAAAAGCACAGCATCCTGCTGAGAAGCCACGCCTCACAAATCCAACCCCTGCGCAAACATCCAAAAAGGTGCAACCTCAGTAAGAAAAAAGATAACTTGTCCGCGGTATTTATTAACACTAATGAATACTACGGACAAGCTGCGGTACGTAGGCGGTATGTGGCTGCACGTAGGTGCTGGCTGCCGCAGGCGTGGGTGTTGGCCTTTGACCCAGAGGGCTTCCTATGACGCCAAACTTTCTCCATGTTTTTCCTTCACACAATATGTCATTACGTTTTTCCATGCACAATAAACTTCATTTAGCTGATAAACGACTTGGTACTTCATCTTCACTTTTTGCAGTAAGCTTATCTGAATATTCTTTCATAATTTCTGCGTAAGTTTTCTTGCCCGCTACAAAAATTGAGAATTTAAATAAAGTCGATTTCTCGCGCGCATCAAATCGGTTGGAAGGCACAGATTCAGAACCAATTGCACCAAAGCTTCCATCTTTAAAAGCAACCACCGATGAAGCCCGCAATGGTAACTCAAGCAAACTACATGAAAGTGTTTGCAAATCTAAGATTGAAATAATTTTGGAATAGCCATAACCAATAACAAAACGACCATTACAAGGCGTAAGCCTTACAGAAAAACCGATACAGGGAAGCGGTTGCTGTGCATCTTCCAAATCCAATTTGCGATAAACTTTATTATTTGAATTAATGAGCTGCAAACCAAAGTGATAGTGAATCCATCTGTTCTTTGCAACCTGCACGGTTTTATAGTCTATTTCATGGATGTGGCGCAAACTTAAATTATCGTTCCTTGAAACACTGAATTGCTTCCAATCTACATCGTATTTTTGGCTCCTACCAAAAGTGCGAATTTCCGTTATTTGATGACCATCATTAATAAAACGTGGCAACCCAGTAAATGGCATTGTAGCTTGTTGCAAAACTTTAGCTTCATAAACAATCTTATCCGCTATAGTGAGCGTGACATCAAAATCTAAAGCCACATAGTCTCCAACCATATCAACCAAAACGTCAATCATGTTGGTCGATTCATCTAGTTCGTGCAGCAAAGAGGGTACATATGCTAATTTGTAATCTGACTTGATAGTAATCTCATAAGCCTCAGGTCGGCCATAAAGATACTTTGCAGAATCCCCACCAATGCTTAATGCAACATGATTTTCAGGAAGAACTTGAAGATAGGTAAAACTTTCTGTCTGTAAATTGCTGTAGAATAAACCAGTAAAATTCAATAATAAAATTCGATTAGTCAATTCATGATGCCAATCATCAAACTTAGGTTTTTTATATAAAATTAAAGTATCTTTATCAAGCAATTCAGCCTGAGTAAATATATCTTCGGCTATAGTATCAGTTACAGGTAATTTTAAAAATCCGATACATTCTTTTTTCCCGATATCCCACCGATGCATTCCTGTATATGAGAAACTCAACAAACTTCCATCGGGTAAGCTATATAAAAATTTAATGTTTTCATTTAAATCCACAGAAAAAATATTATTAAATGCATGACCACCGTGTTGCCATACACTTATCCTGATCTTTATAGGTTCTGACGAAGTCAAATATGGCACATCGAAATCCACATCGTCATCATCAGAAGATTCACCACAAGATGAAGAATCTTTTTTTTCTACTTGTTTTACTGGCTTTGGATTTACAGTTTGTTCTGTAGTGTGTTTTTTAACTTTTTCACATGGCTTTGAGATAAAAGCTATACGCCCGTCACCAAGTTTAATCACACTTCCTGCTTGTATTTCATGATCTAGAAAATTTTCATCACCAAAATTTTTTAAATCATCTTTATAATTTAATAAAAATATTTCAGAAGAAGGCAAAACATCTACATGATGTGTGCTTGCATCAAAGGGACCAAATTGAAATTCCAAAGTCTTGCTATCAAGAACAAAGATTTTAATTTCTTTCGTTTCTTTTACAGAAACTGCAATTTGTGTAGCAGATATTTTTTTTATATTTGCAATCCGGTTTTCTAACAATTTAGTTTTAACAACAGCATTCGCATTTACGCTAAACAGATGGATTTCTTTATCTTGTGAAAATATAAATTCATCTTCAGAACAAACTACTTTGTTTGCAAATGTCTTTTGGTTGGAAAGAGGGATAGTTTGCTCTATGGAATATTTAACCGCTTGATGAGATAACATAAAAATCACTTCAAAAAATATAAAAAATTATTAAAATAAGATAGGAATATTGATGAGACGCATTATACGTGGATTTTCAATAGGAATGCATATTAGACTTTTTGTACGCATAATTCAATCAGATCGAATTTTTAACTTACTCTATTGATTTATATAAATATATTCGATAATCTTGCCGCCTCTTTTGTACGGATAGCCCGCATGAACCATGGCAATGAACTGCCAAAAGTAATAGATAAGTCACGAACTGACAAGGCTGATAGGGTATTGGTTAACAGGGGTTGGTGTCACGCGGCGTTGCCGAAACTCCACGGTGATTTACACGAAGAATTGCTAGGTTAATCTGGATCCCGCGGACAAGCCGCGGGACGTAGGTGGAGCGGCGACGTAGACGTAGGTGGAACGGTGATGCAGGTGGAACGGTGATGCAGGTGGAGCGGCGATGTAGGTAGAGCGCGACGTAGATCGATTCATTTATTTAGTAAAACCACCTTCAGCTTCAGCGACCCTGCCGCATGGAGATAGCCACTTCAGTTTCTTTTCTTTCACCGTCATCTACTGCCGCACTTTGTGAATCTCGTGCAACAGGAGGCACGTAGAAAGGTGCTACTGACAATGAAGAGTTAGGGGATAATTCTTTATACTTACGCAAATTGTTTTCTTTTAGTGCGCTGAGAATATGAATACCTTGAGAGACAGGCATATCCAAATCGAAAAAGAGATCCATATCAACAAATAAAATCTGCGCTCTGCATTGAAGTAACTCAGAGAAATTTCTGAAAGACTCCTCACTGTCACCATTTTGAATGAAGACATATGCAGTGATAGACCCAACCAATGTTAGCAATATTAGCAAGACTGAAGGCAATACATTACTCAGCTTATCGATATTAAAAAATTCAATTTCATCCATTTTCACGACAGAATTTAAATACAAAGCCGTTTCGCAAAGAAATTCTTCACGGAAAGTAAAAGTATAATTTGACTGCTCTTTGCAAGCGATATCTAAATTCCGATCTCTCAGTAATGCATCAGGAGATTCATCTGGCGCGCTGGCTTGCAAAAATTTCAAGAGCAACAGCACCTCGCCTAACAAAAACATTAGAACCGTACAAGGGTATAACTTTTTAGCGCAAGACTTATTACTTTTCGCCTCTTCTTTGATTAGCGCTATCATTTTATCTATGCGTGAATTAAGACGCTCCAACCTTATCCTCTCACGCTGCAAATCCAGAGGCGTTTGTGCTAAAGCCAACAGTGGGCGATGAGGGGTTACAACAGCAGTTCGCGCTGGCGCATCTAATAATCCCCCTGAAATAGTCGATAATTCAACATCACGATTCCGATCATTTGTATTCGGTAACGCGTTTTCTACGGATGCAGATTTGGATTCTTCTAGTAATGGTTGACTTAATGTATCAGCAGGTGACTCATCAGCATCTTTAAATGCACCATCATAACGTCTAAAGTAATCTGAGTTGCTTTTTCCATCTGACAACGGCGGCATTTCCTATACCTCTATTTAGATTTTTTTACATCGAAGATAAGAAAAATCCCGGATGAGGTAACGCTCCCCGGGATTTTTCATAACGAGATTGGTTTAAGTATTTTTTAGCATGTTGCGCAACACATACTGCAAAATACCACCGTTAGAATAATATTCAACTTCGTTCACGGTATCAATTCTGCAAAGTAAATCGAGGTCCGTTGTTGATTCGTCCGCACGATGAATCACTGCTTTAATATTCATGCGTGGTGTAATATCACCCGAAATACCCACGATATCGATTACTTCATCACCCACTAGATTTAACGACTTGCGTGTCGCGCCATTTTTAAATTCTAATGGCAAGATACCCATCCCAATTAAATTTGAACGGTGAATACGCTCGAAGCTTTCCGCGATCACAACACTCACACCCAGCAATTTAGGTCCTTTTGCTGCCCAATCACGTGAAGAGCCTGTACCGTATTCTTTACCTGCAATGACAACCAACGGCGTTTTGTCTTTTTGATACAACATGGCAGCATCAAAAATTGGCATGACAGCGCCAGAAGGTATGAATTTAGTAAAACCACCTTCAACACCTGGAACCATTTCATTCTTAATACGGATATTAGCGAAAGTACCTCGCATCATGACCTCATGATTACCACGACGTGCGCCGAGAGAGTTAAAATCTTTCGCGGCAACACCTTGTGCCATCAAATAAATACCTGCTGGACTATCCGCTTTAATCGAACCGGCTGGTGAGATATGGTCGGTAGTAATGCTATCACCCAAAAGCGCTAAAATACGTGCGCCTTTAATATCATGCACTTTTTCCGGTTGTGGCAACATGTTATCAAAGAAAGGAGGATGCTGAATGTAAGTAGAATCCATCTGCCAAGCATAAGTTTGACTGCTAGGAATTTTCATGGCTTGCCATTCTTCCGTCCCCAAGAACACATCGGAGTATTGTTCGCTGAACATCTTGCTACTTACTTTTGCTACTTCCAGAGCCACTTCCGCATTCGTAGGCCAAATGTCTTTGAGATAAACGGGATTACCTGACGCATCTTCGCCAATCGCATCAATTGATAAATCAATTTGCGTTGTACCTGCCAAGGCAAAGGCAACCACCAGTGGAGGCGAGGCTAACCAATTGGCTTTGACTTGCGGATGGACCCGACCTTCAAAATTTCGATTGCCTGACAACACAGCAGAGACAATTAAATCATTTTCAGCAACCGTTTTTGCAACCGCATCCGGTAGCGGCCCGGAATTTCCGATACAAGTCGTACAACCGTATCCCACGAGGTCAAAACCAATTTGGTCTAAATAGGTTTGCAGGCCAGCTTCTTCCAAATAACGTGTCACCACTTGAGAGCCCGGTGCAAGAGAGGACTTGACCCACGGTTTTGGCTGCATGCCTTTTTCAACCGCTTTTTTCGCAACGAGGCCAGCAGCCATCAGCACACTGGGATTGGATGTGTTCGTGCAGCTAGTGATAGCGGCAATCACCACGTCACCATGATTTAAGTCAAAACCATTGGTGGTTTTAAATGCGGTATTTTTTTCAGATGAGCGATTAGCCTCTGATAACAACTTATCAAATGAACCTTGAATTTGAGCTAAGGCAACGCGATCTTGAGGACGTTTAGGGCCTGCCAAGCTCGGTTCAACTGTCGCCAAATCCAGCTCCAATGTATCAGTGAAGACAGGATCCACGCTCTTCGCATCGTGCCACATGCCCTGAGCTTTGGCATAAGCTTCCACTAATCCAATGTTTTGCTCATCACGGCCTGTTAAACGCAAATAATTAATGGTGATTTGATCGATAGGGAAGAAGCCACATGTTGCACCGTATTCTGGCGCCATGTTAGCGATCGTGGCACGATCAGC
This sequence comes from Gammaproteobacteria bacterium, assembly GCA_031291175.1. Lineage (GTDB taxonomy): Bacteria > Pseudomonadota > Gammaproteobacteria > DSM-16500 > DSM-16500 > UBA5158. The sequence continues at coordinate 19,835 of JARLJO010000023.1, read as the reverse complement.
CAGTGGCAAATCCTGCAAGCCGGAACCATAAAATTCAACAAATTTACCGACTACGCCTTTTTTACGTAAAATATTAGTGATCGTTAATACCAAATCGGTAGCCGTCACACCTTCACGTAATTTACCAACCAGCTTCATCCCAACCACTTCAGGAATCAACATCGAGATTGGCTGGCCTAGCATGGCAGCTTCGGCTTCAATACCACCAACGCCCCAACCCAACACGCCTAAACCATTAATCATAGTGGTGTGACTATCGGTACCGACTAAAGTATCCGGATAAGCCATATTTTTGCCGTCGACTTGTTGAGACCAAATGGTCTTCGCTAAAAACTCTAAATTGATTTGATGACAGATTCCGGTGTCAGGTGGGACGACACGGAAATTTTCGAATGCTTTTTGTCCCCAGCGTAAAAACTCATAGCGCTCGCGGTTACGGTCCATTTCAATGTGTGCGTTCACTTGCAAAGCGTCGTTTGTGCCATATTTATCAACCTGTACAGAGTGATCAATGACTAAATCAACAGGAGACAAGGGATTGATACGTTCTGGATCACCACCCATTTTTTTAATGGCATTGCGCATAGCAGCCAAATCCACAACCGCTGGCACACCGGTAAAGTCTTGCATTAAAACACGGGCTGGGCGATAAGCGATTTCACGATCCGACGATTTTTTTTGCAACCAGAGCGGAATCGCTTTAATATCATCTAGCGTTACCGTAATACCATCTTCATTGCGTAGCAGATTTTCTAATAAGATTTTTAATGAAAAGGGGAGTGTAGATAGCCCTGTTAATCCGGCTTGCTCTGCGATTGGCAAACTAAAGTAGTCATAGTCGATGCCATTCACTGTTAGGGTGCGACGGGTTTTTAATGTGTCGGTCGTGGTCATAGTAGGCTCTCAATAGAATGTGTGGCAAAATTTGTAATTTATTATAACTTAATTTTCGATTAGGTAATCACATGACTCCAGAAAAAATAGATATAGGCGCATCCATTATCCTCATAAAAGATTATTTACACAATTTACAAAACCGTATTTGTGCTTTTCTTGAAGTGGAAGACGGCGAAGCTACCTTTGAGGAAGACCAATGGCAACATCAAACCGGTGGAGGAGGCAGATCCCGTGTTTTAGTCGGGGGCCGAATATTAGAAAAAGCCGGTGTTAATTTTTCACATGTTCAGGGAATACAATTACCACCATCGGCAACCGCCAAACGCCCAGCTTTGGCGGGTTGTCACTTTCAAGCAATAGGGGTTTCTACTGTTATCCATCCTTTAAATCCCTATATCCCGACATCACACATGAATGTTCGCTTTCTCATGGCAGAAAAACCGGGGGCAGAACCCATATGGTGGTTTGGCGGCGGCTTTGATCTGACCCCGTACTACGGCTTTGAAGAAGACTGCGTGCATTGGCACCAAATGGCAAAAGAAGCTTGTGAGCCATACGGTGAAGCTGTGTATCCACACTATAAAAAGCAGTGTGATGAATACTTTTATTTAAAACACCGTGAAGAACCTCGAGGCATTGGCGGTTTATTTTTTGATGATCTTAATGAATGGGGATTTCAGCATTCTTTCGCGTTTATGCGCAACGTAGGGGATCATTATATCAAGGCCTACCAACCCATTGTAGAAAAACGCAAAACCCATGCGTATGGCGAAAGAGAACGTCAATTTCAATGCTATCGACGCGGACGCTATGTGGAATTCAATTTGCTTTATGACCGAGGCACTTTGTTTGGTTTGCAATCGGGTGGTCGCACAGAATCGATTTTGATGTCTTTACCGCCGCAGGTTGAGTGGAAATACAATTGGCAGCCAGAACCCAATAGTGAAGAAGAAAAGTTATATAAAAACTTTTTGATGCCTAAAGATTGGATCTGAAAAAATCTGATCCCCTCTGTTGAAAAAGGAGGGGATCAGAACCATAAGCACTTGTATCGATATTTATGTCTACGATAGCGATATTATTGGAAATGGCTTGAGGTATCCTGTTCAAGAAGTTTAGGAAAGGATTTTATATAAATCCTCCCCAACCCTCCTTTTTCAAAGGAGGGAATTAGAGCTAGGGGATGGGATACTTATAGCTATGATAGCGATACTAGAGTGTAGCGCCAGCTTTGCGTGTCATAGGGATAACATTGGAATACGTTTCTTTAACGGCTTCTTCAGCTTTGCGTTCGTTAACTGACTCATGTGATTCACAATGCGTTTCTTTCAAGAAGGCCGAAACGATAATGCCTAGCGCAACACCTAAAGGTATAACACTGAGCGCAAAGGTATAATCACTGGCAGCGTAAACGGGCAAGCCATTCGCACCAATCGTTGAGCTATGCATATCCAATAATTTGCCGACCACAGGCTGGAAGATTGCGCCACCGGCCATGATTAACATATTAGTCACCGCCACAGCAGTACCGGAAGCTTGTGCTGGATTATTTTCTTTACTCAAGGCAAAACACAATGGATGCGCGCCACAGCTAAAACCCGCAGCAAAAAAGATCACATACAACTCAGACACAGTAATGCCTGGTACGTAAAAGATGACGCACAACAAGGTAGCTGCTAATGCTCCCGAGATAATGAGTGGCATGCGACGACGTTTGATTTTGTCAGAGATAATACCTACAACCGGGCCTGAAATGATCCAACCCAAGAAGGTCAGCTCAGAAACAGTCGCCGCTTGTTGCGAGGTCAGCATATAAACTGTCTTTAGATAAGGAATACCCCACAAATCCAGGAACACAGAAGCAGGCAGGTAGAGCAAACAACCCACAATACCGATTAACCACATTTGAGGATTTAAGGCAATAATACGAACCGCTGACATCAATTGGTTCAACGTCAAAGGAACAGGCGCTTTATTCGTTTTCGTGAAAACTTGTTTTGGACGACTTCTAATAATGAACAAGATCGCAACGCTTAATGCTAAACCTAACAATAAAGCAGTATGCAAAGCATGCTTGTAGCCTATCACTTCAACCACTTTAGAGAGATATTTTTGAGATAAAGCGCCACAAGCCATACCAACCGCAGTGGTAATACCGGCTACCGTCGCAAATCGATTAGGTGGTAACCAAATGGATGCGAGCTTTAAAACCCCAATATAAGAAAAAGCCGTACCAATACCGATTAAGAAACGGCCAGCACCCGCCACAGCAAAACTATCCGCAGCAATAAAAATGGCTAATCCCACAACTGCCGTCAAGCAAGCTAGAAATAAAACAAAGCGGGCGCCAAATTTGTCATAAATCATACCAGCAGGCACTTGCATCGCTGTATAGGCGAAGTAGTAGAAACCAGCCAAGGTACCAAATTGCGTTGCGGTGATATGAAATGTTTGTGTTAGGTCATTCTGCATGACACTAGGGGAAACACGGAGGAAGTAGTTGTAACAATAAAATAAAATACCAATGCCACAAACAAACCAAGGTAGAACTGCTTTATCGAAGAAACTAACCTTAGTGCGATTATCAGCTATCATGCATCTTTTCCCGTTGAAAAGTTATTATTGAACAAACGATTAGCTCTTTTTGAATTGAGTTAAATATAGCTTAATCGTCTTACCCTTTTTTGTGCGGTCGTAGTGAATTGCTATCTATTATCGTCAGAATATTATTCGGTATTATTTATTAACAGTGAGGGGGAAATTTATACCAGAATAAGAGACCAAATGCCAGTTTTTCATGGGTAGTGCCCTCCAATTTAAGTACATAATATGTCATTTAGCTCGATTAAATCCTTTTGATTCAAAATCCTAGGGCCGAGATCCGGATCTGGAATTCTGACTAATTCTAGCCTACCTTGGTTAAACGCGGTCATTTGATGGGATTGACCTTCCAATAACCCTCTGACCGCAAGATATCCCATCTCGGATGCCATTTTGCGATCCATGGCAGTGGGGGAGCCACCACGCTGGGTATGGCCTAAAATACAAACCCGATATTGTAGCCCGGTAATCACGGCAAGCTGCTTGGCTATATCAAAGCTTCTGCCAGACTTGTCCGCTTCCGCTATGACTATAATAGAACTCAACTTATGACGTCTGGGTGTAGTGATCTTACTCGCCAATACTTCATGTGAGACTGGGAACTCTGGCGTGAGAATAAACTCAGCGCCGCCCGCAATACCGACATCCAGGGCCAGGAACCCTGAGCTTCGTCCCATGACCTCGACCAAAAAATTGTGATTATGACTTGAGGCGGTATCCCGAATTTTATCGATGGCTTGTAGGGCAGTGTTACGCGCCGTATCAAACCCAATCGTATATTCCGTACCATGGATATCATTGTCTATTGTGCCCGGAATCCCAATGGTGGCAGGACCGCCTTCGGCAGTGAGAAGGGATGCGCCTTTAAAACTACCGTTGCCGCCGATGACAACAATGCCATCGATCTCTTCTTTTTTCAGAAAAGCACGGCAGGCATCGCGTGTTTCTTTTTGCAAAAAAGACAGACAGCGGGCTGTTTTCAAAATAGTGCCGCCGTTTTGAATCATATTGGCGACACTATTGGGCTCCATCGGAAAAATAGTCTGATCCACCAAACCTTGAAATCCAAATTGGCAACCATAGACTTTTAAGCCGTAATAATGGCCTGTTCTAACCACAGCGCGAATCGCTGCGTTCATTCCGGGTGCGTCGCCGCCGGAGGTGAGGACGATGATTTTTTTCATAAGAGAAGGATGTCCAGTTATTTTAAAAAAAATAATAGCACAAACCGTAATTTAGTATTAGATTATAACGGCGATTTTTAGATAATTCTCAAGGAGAATGAACATGAAATTTAAGACCCTAGCTGTGATGGCAATCTCAGGGATGTTTGCCGCATCATTTGCTTATGCTGCCTCACCCGCTATTATGACAGCAGACGATACTGGCATGAACGCAGGCTCAATGAGTGGTTCAATGAGTGGCGCTCCTGGCATGCAAAACAACGACATGTCCTCTTCACAAAACCCAAACGCGGCTCCCAATGTCGGCGCTAGTGCTCCAGACTCAACCGCTGGCACCAACCCTTCTAATAGTACAGATGACATGAGCGCTGATACTGCAACGGGTGATGATGACTATTAATTAGCACAAGCTAATTAATAGATAGGTATAAGCATAATCTTTTATTATGCTTATACTTATCGAGTGGCCCGGCTGCTTTCCTATGCCGGGTTTATTACGCTTTTCATTTCATCCCTCAATCTAATCTAGAACAACGCCTTCCTAGGCGGCTGTTATTGCCGTATAATTCCTGATCTCAAATAAAGCGCAAAGTGAACAACTTCATGACCCCACTGGATTACTATCATCAACAAGTTGAAATGGGCAACATTACCAGTGATGCCATGCAGCTTACTGTTGTAGAAAAGTTGCAAACACTCCAAAACAATCTCGTGACGGAACTTAACAAGCGTAACGGTTTTTTTCGTTTGCTGCATACCCCCCAACTAGTCAAAGGTATTTATTTGTGGGGTGGCGTCGGGATAGGCAAAACCTTTATTATGGATTGTTTTTACCATACGCTACCATTCACCCAAAAAATGCGTATGCATTTTCACCAATTCATGCAACTGATACACAACAAACTGACCGTTCATCAAGGTGAGGCTGACCCACTTCAGGCTATTGCTAAAGAACTGGCTGCGCAAACCTTGGTGTTATGCTTTGACGAACTCTTTGTCTCTGATATTACCGATGCCATGCTCTTGGGGCGACTTTTTAAAGCTTTATTCTCGCGCGGGGTTTGCTTAGTCGCAACCTCCAATGTGGCGCCAGATGATCTCTACAAAAACGGCTTACAGCGACTGAATTTTTTACCCGCGATAGCCTTGTTGAAACAAGACACCGAAGTCATCCATATGGCATCCGCCATTGATTACCGGTTGCGCCACCTCCAGCAAGCCGGGGTTTTTTATACCCCTCTCGGTTTAGACACACAAAAGAAAATGGATCAAAATTTTGAGACCCTATCGTTAGGGGAAAAAATTGATAGCACCCAAGTGATCATCAATGACCGACCTATTGCCGTTAAGAAAAAAACCAGTGATATTGTTTGGTTTGAATTTTCTGATATTTGCGCCATCCCGCGCAGCCAAAAAGATTATTTGGTCATTGCAGAAAAATATAAAATTGTTTTTATCAGCGATATCCCCGTGATTGAACCCAACGAAAAAGACAAGATCTGCCTGTTCATTAGCTTAGTCGACGTGCTTTATGACGCACGCGTCAAACTGGTGATATCGGCTGCTGAACCTGTAGAACAACTTTATAACCGAGGTTATATGGTGATGGAGTATACGCGTACGCATTCAAGATTACTTGAGATGCAATCTACAGATTATTTTACCAGTGAACTGAATCGCGATAACACTTAATGAATACGACCCCTATTACACTTAAAACCAAATTTGCCTTAGGCTTAGCTCTCACACTGTGGGCATCTGCCTTTGTTGGCATTCGCTATGGTTTAGTCAGCTATTCGCCAGGGCCGCTTGCTCTCTTTCGATTTATCATTGCTTCTTTTTGTCTGCTGATACTTTGTATTCGCCTGCCAAAAAACCGACAAAAAATTAATGGGAAAGATCTGTGCTGGCTATTAGTGATTGGCGCTATCACATTGAGCATCTACCATGTTTGTTTGAATTATGGCGAACTGACGGTCTCTTCAGGCATTGCTAGCTTCATTATCAGCCAATCACCTGTTATAACCACGCTATTGGCCATCCTTTTTTTAGGTGAACGCATCAACGTATATGGCATATTGGGACTTTTAATCAGCGTATTTGGCGTGACGTTAATTATGCTGGGGCAGAGCGGGGCATTAAAGTTTGAAACCGGCTGCTTATTTGTTCTCGCATCTACTGTCTCAGGCAGTGTTTTTTCGGTTTTGCAAAAACATTTTTTAAAAAAATACCACTCTATTGAGGTCACGGCTTATGTGGTATTGGGTGGCGCAATAGGCATGCTGTTTTATTTACCTCGCCTGATTCACGAAATGCCTCTTGCTTCGACTAAGGCCACGATTGCTACCGTTTATTTAGGCATTTTTCCTGCAGGAATAGCGTATCTTGCCTGGTCTTATGCGCTATCCAAATTGTCTGCTTCACGCACAATGAATTTTATTTATGTTATGCCGCTTATGACAACGATTATGGGCTGGATCTTTTTAGGGGAAGTACCCGCTTTAATGGCTTTGATCGGAGGGCTCGTTGCTTTAGTCGGCGTTTGGGTCGTCAGTTGCTCTGATCGCATTTGAATAAATGACAAGAACAAGAATGCTCCGGGGCCATTTCTTAAGTTAGTGTCATTAGGTAGCACAAAGAACTCCTACGTACCGTGGCTTGTCCACGGTACGTAGGGGTTTGGGAACAGTACGTAGAGCTTAAGATCAGTACGTAGGGTTACAGTGAATAAGTTAACTATGCTTATAATGATCAGCAATAATTTCAGCGATGCAGCACGTTAATTTTTTTCCTGTTGGAATATGCAAAAATTCATTAGGCCCATGGGCATTAGAACCTGGCCCAAGCAATCCGGTAATAACAAATTGCGCCTTAGGAAATTGTTTGCCTAACATGCCCATAAAAGGGATGGAACCCCCTTCACCCATGTACATCGCCTTTTTGCCAAAATAGGCAGTGGAAGCGTTATTAACTGACGTGACTAGCCAATCACTGAGTTCCGGCGAATCCCAACCCGAGGTGGCACTATCCAGTTCAAATTGAATCCGTGCATCAAAAGGAGGATTCGATTCCAAGGTTTTTTTCAGCGCGGCAGCGGCTTTTTCAGCATCACATGTTGGCGGAAGACGCATGGATAATTTCATCGTCAAGTGAGGAAGCGTGACATTGCCAGCATCTTGCAATTCAGGTAAACCATCGGCTCCCGTAATAGATAAGGCAGAGCGCCAGGTACGATTTAAAATTTGCTCGAATGTATCGGGCGTTACCGCTTTAGCGCCAGGGACAAAAGGGTAGCTCTCATGCAATGTTTTCTGCAGCACAGAAGCAGCGAGCTTGGCTTGGGTTAAACGCGCAGCCGGTATCTCAACCTGTAAGTCCTGCAAAAGAATTTTGCTATCGGTTTTGTCTTCGATACGCTCTAATAGCTGCCGTAAAATCATAAAACAAGATGGCACGATACCACTCGCATTGCCAGAATGGACGCCTTCTTTCAAAACATTAATATACAATGACCCATTGACCAAACCACGAAGTGAAGTGGTTAACCAAAATTGATCGTAGTTACCACAACCTGAATCCAGGCAAATAACGAGATTGGGATTCATGATGCGATCCGCTAAAGCATCCATATAGAATGGCAAATCGTAGCTGCCACTTTCTTCGCAGCATTCAATTAAAATCACGCAGCGGGCGTGAGGGATTTGTTGTTTTTGTAAAGCAGCAATGGCAGTGAGAGAAGCAAATATCGCATAGCCATCATCAGCACCACCACGACCATAGAGTTTATCGTCTTTTAATACAGGCTTCCAGGGGCCTAAATCGGAATCCCAGCCGCTCATCTCGGGCTGTTTATCAAGATGACCATATAAGAGTATGGTCTCTGGACTATCGCCTGGAATTTCGATAAAAATAACAGGCGTGCGATTATGCAGGCGAACCACTTCAAGATACATATCCTTGATGTTTTGTTTTTTGCACCAATCGGTAGCAAGATCAACCGCTCGATTCATGTGCCCATTCGTTTCCCATTGCGGGTCAAAGAGCGGCGACTTATTGGGAATATGAATATAGTCTTTGAGAGTAGGAATAATCGACTCCTCCCAAACTTGTTCGATAAATTGCTTGTGTTGCATAAAAATCCTTGGTCTAAAGAAACATTAGGTAAGGGTAAACCCTAGGAAAATTTTAAAAACGGTTAACTCACTCGAATTCTCGCTGCCAACAGAGGTTATTGTAGCAAAATTTTTATATTTATTAGAGAATAAGAAAATTTAATTTATTATACTGAAGCGAGCTATGGATAGACTGAGGTATATCAAAGAAAAATTAGGCTTGGATGCCCTGTTTTCTACTCACAGTAAAACAGTGCGTGACGATTTCTGTTGTGTCAGCATCTTACCCTCTGGGTTTTCGATTGTAAAAACCGATCCTGCAACGAATGGCGAAAAAATCAAATTGAGCTTGCGTGAATACATCGCTTGCAATCGAACCAATTTAGCAGAAGCATTAGCCGCTGAAGTGGCAAAGCATAAACTCGATGGCATTAATTGTACCTGGATATTACCGCCTGAAAATTACCAATTACTTTTAATAGAAAAACTGCCTGTGCCTGATGCGGAATTTCAAGCAGCCGTTCGCTGGAAAATTAAAGATTTAATCACATTTCCCATAGAAGACACTGTCATTGATAGTTTTGATTTGCCATCATCCAATATCTCTTCCGCTAAAAAAAATATCATGGTGGCTGTGTCATCACTGAGTTACTTACAACCTCTAGCTGAGATCATTAATGATAGCGGCTTAAATCTAACAACCATTGACATCAATGAATTAGCGCTCCGTAATATTTCGTCACTCTACGAACAAGATGACAACAGTGTGGCCTTAATTTATCTGCAAGAAAAAAGCAGCAAAATTATCGTCACACGTCAAAAAACATTTTATTTCTCACGCCGACTGGACTGGGGAACCCAGCTAGTCTCTGATGCCTCACAAGATCCTGATATCACTGATCGCAATATTGATAAGCTCTCACTTGAGATACAACGTTCATTCGATTACTTTCAGAGTCAGTGGCGTCTACCTGCACCGACAAAAATTCTATTAGCGCCAGAAACCTCACCCGCTATTGATATCAAAAGTTATTTAATCAAGCGTCTAACAACAGTGGTGCAAGACTTAGATCTTAACAATCTTTTAGACTGCCAACCGTTATTAGATAAAAACCAGCAAGGGCAATTTTTGCCTCTGATTGGCGGCGCACTTCGTGAAGAGACAAATACCCATGCAACAGCAGATTAATTTATACCGCTATCTGCCGCATCCGATTAAGTCTTTTCTTGATCTGAAGATACTCGCCCTATTATCGGGCGGATTTGCAGGATTTTTAATGCTCTTTTATCTGTTTGGCTTGATTCATGAGCAATATCTCTTATCTCATTTAAATAAAATAAATACTTCTTTAGCCGATTCACGACAACACTTGCAACAAATAGCCGCCGAATATCCTGAACTTGATATTTCACAATTCGCCATGAACGCCAGTAAAATTGCCGCTTGTAAAATCAAGTTTTCTCCTTTTTTAGAGGGCTTTGCCAAGGCAGTCGTACCAGGTGCCTGGCTGACCAATATCAGCATTGCAAACAACGGCACGCTGATCAGCTTGAAAGGCTATGCAACACGCGGGATAGAAGCACAAGAATTTTTAGAGCGGATCAACAAGCAATCGACTTTCACTACTCGGCCATTTGTGATGCAAGATCTCTCGCAACCAATCGAACCGATATCGGCTAAACCCTCCTCAATTAGTAACGTGTTAAGTTTCTACTTGACCACTGAGGTGCCGCAATGAATATTCGCAATCAAATTGAATCATTGGAAACCTGGATTAATGCTCGCACCCACAGAGAGCGCTTGATGGTATTAGCGCTTAGCTGCGCCGTGATTTATTTTGTCTGGTATCTTTTACTCGACCGACCTTTAAGCAAACGCTTAGCCGTATTGAAAATGCAAATAGCCAATATCGTCCCTCAGATTAAAATATTTGATGACCAAGCCAAAAAAATTCTAGCGGAGTCACATTTGAATGCTTCGCAAAAAAACTTAGAGGCCAAGCAATTAGCGACATTAAAATTAGCCTCCCCTCAAGATCTTGATAACTTGATGACAGCGATTCTATCGCCCAATCAAAACATAAAAATCACTGGATTAAAAAGTATTGCCCCGGATGAAAAACCGGCGCTGGCACCAATAAACAAGAAAATCATGGCAGCCAGCACGCCAGTGGTGGAAGATACCACACCCCAAAAGCACGTCGATAAAAGTAGCATGCAGCTAGAATTTCAAAGTGATTATTTTGATACCATTGCTTATCTAAAACAACTGGAAAATCTTCCATGGTGTTTGTCTTGGGATAGTTTAGAATACAATGTGGTTAATTATCCCAATGCTACCGTTATTATTAAATTACATATTGTGAAGGCGGCATAAAGAAAATGGTGATAAATCGTCGATATATCACAATGTTTATTTGCACTATTGGCCTCATCCTATCATCGATGACGCAAGCAGAAATGCAAGATCCAACTAAGCCGCCATTACAGCAGCTTATACCGGTTGGCGTACACAATGGCTATGTATTAACAGCCATTATGATTTCAAAAGATAAAACAGTTGCCGTGATTAACGGCAAAGTGGTTCACATAGGGGATGAAATTGATAATGCTAAAGTCACGGCGATCAATTCAAATACCGTTGAACTTGAAGCGCCCAATGGCAATCTTACCCTGACGCTAATGATCAATCCCGTTGTGCAGGAAGAAAATAGCAAAGCACCATTAAATCAATAAGGATCCAAGTTAACATGGATAGTTTTAAAAAAAATATAAAAGTCGCATTAGTCTTCATCTGCGTAACCAGTATTGGCATAAGCGGCTGCAAAACCCATCCATCAAAATACCCTACGTCCATTGACCAAATGCAGGCCTCTCTGAGCGATGGCATTCGCGGCGACCGAGCCATCGAAAAAAGACACCATCAAGTACCAAGAGCGGTGCGTGAAGCCTTGCTTCCTTCCGTCTCATCACACTCGCACTCAGATGATCAACTCACACAACGTCACTTTAACGTTGCGGCCGAAAAAGTGCCTGCAAAAGCATTTTTTACAGGATTAGTCGATGGCACACCTTACAATATGGTTGTCAGTCCTGAGATTGAAGGCACCATCACATTGAATCTTAAAAATGTCACCGTGGAAGAAGCGATGGCAGCTGTACGAGACATCTATGGATATGATTATCGTAAAACCTCTTATGGCTTCGAAGTGTTACCAGCAGAACTGGAAAGCGAAATATTTAACGTCAACTATCTTGATGTCAAAAGAAGCGGCAAATCCACGACAGAAATGATTTCTGGTCAAGTTAGCGATAAAGTCGGCACAATCAGTGTCGGCGGAGGAAACAGCACAAATTCACCCACCACCACAGGAACATCGGGCGGCGATGGATCTCCGGTTTCTAGTAGTAGTGTGAACACAACGTCTGAAACCAACTTTTGGCACGATTTAGATTCCACTTTAAAAAGCATGGTACCCGCCGATAAAGGACGCTCTATTATCATTAACCCTCAGGCAGGTGTTGTGACAGTGCATGCATATCCTATTGAGCTTCATCGCATAGCGCGGTATCTCGATCGCATACAATCCAATCTACAGCGCCAAGTCATTATTGAAGCAAAAGTTCTTGAGGTACAGCTCGGCGACGGTTTTGATTCGGGTATCGATTGGAGCTTATTGGGCAATCCACTACAAGATGATGCTTCATTAAGTCAAAGCGGTAATGGCCCGAATACCAGTGGCGTCTCTGGCAGTGGTGCCTTTGCCAATACGTTATTACAAGACTTTAATCCTATCTTTACAGTTAATCTGAAAGGTAGTTTCAGATTACTCATGAAGTTCTTGCAAACACAAGGTAATGTGCAAACCCTTTCAAGCCCACGCATTTCAACCGTTAATAATCAAAAAGCCGTGATTAAAGTAGGGCAGGACGAATTCTTTGTGACTGGGGTTTCTACTACCAATACCATTATTGGCTCCAACACATTGCCCTCACAAAACGTGAATTTAACGCCTTTTTTCTCCGGTGTGACGCTAGATGTCACTCCTCAAATTGGTAAAAACGGCAATATCATATTGCATATTCATCCATCCGTCAGCCAAGTCAGGGAACAACAAAAAAACATTACGCTGGGCTCATCAGGTACCTCAACGCCCAATACATTATCCTTACCGTTAGCACTTAGCACGATTCGCGAATCAGACAATATTGTCCGCGCTAAAAGCGGGCAAGTGGTCGTTATTGGTGGTCTCATGCAAAATGCCACGGCCGAAAATACGGCTGGCACACCAGGGTTATCACGCATCCCATTTATTGGTGCTTTTTTCCGACGCACAAGTCAAGTCGCTTCCAAATCAGAACTCGTCATTTTGCTAAGACCTGTCATTGTCGATAATCATACCTGGACTGAAAGTTTAGAACGCGCAGATCAAAACATACAAGATGTCAGACGAGGGTTTCATATTGGTGGCTTACCCGATGTGTTCGGTGATGAAGCTGAAAGAACAGACAGTTAATAAGAGGAATTTGATATGTATTTAGAACATTTTAAATTCACAGAGTTGCCATTTACCATTACGCCTAATGTTGATTTTTTTTGTAATCTAAAAGGGCATCATGAAGCGCTAAATACACTTTTATTTAGCTTGCGCAGCGGCGAAGGATTCATCAAAATCATCGGCGAAGTTGGTGCAGGCAAGACATTACTCTGCCGAAAAGTGCTAAGCAGTTTAGATAGTCATTACTTCACTGCCTATATCCCTAATCCTGATTTAAACCCAGTGGAATTACGTAAAGCACTGGCCAGAGAACTTGGTATTGAACCTACCGCGCTGCAAGATCAGCATGAATTATTAACCGTCATTAATAATCGCCTGCTAGAATTGCATGCCGCAGGCAAGCAAATTGTATTATTGATTGATGAAGCACAAGCGTTGCCGCCAGAAAGTCTTGAAACATTGCGTCTGTTAACCAATCTCGAAACTGAAACCACTAAATTATTGCAGGTGGTTTTATTCGGTCAACCAGAACTGGATGAACGGTTAAATCAAACCAACTTCCGCCAGCTCAAACAAAGAATCAGTTTCTCTTACTATTTACCTCTCATGTCGCGCGAAGATTTAGATAGCTATCTTTTTCATCGCTTGGCGACAGCAGGCTACACGTATGGAACTCTCTTTACAAATAAAGCACGCAAAGCACTGTATCGCGCTAGCAATGGCGTGCCAAGACTCGTGAATATTTTATGCCATAAAGCTTTACTGGCCGCCTATGGCCAGGGAGAAAATAAAATCACTCACAAAATCATACGAGTTGCCGTAAAGGATACTGAAGCAACCCACATTCCAGATAAATTTTTAAAATGGATTATCGTGGGTCTTATTTCATTAATCGCTCTGATTCTGACATTTTACATTTCTGAAGGAATCATTTAATGAGCTTAATCAATGATATGCTGAAAAATTTAGAACGTAAGGGGAAAAGGCAGAGCTCTCCGGATTATTCTTTTTCAGATCTGACATCTACCTTGTCCATTGAACTTAGCAAAAATAGAAATTCATACTTCATTATTGCCTCACTACTAAGCGTCCTGGCACTTTTTTTAACTTTTACAACCTCTCTTAAACATCGCGCACACGCTATGTCTACCGAGGTTATTGCATCGACACCAAAGCCATCTCCGCTATTAAAGCCTATCGTCGCAGAAAACGCAGGCACCGACATTCCAATTAGCTCAACCCTGTTAACGGGCATAGCGATGCAGATTCAACAAAACAATACTTTCTTACGCTTTTTATTAAATCAAAATGCCATGTATCGATTAAGCACTAACATGGAGCATAATGAGCTCATTATTATTTTTGAACATACAACCTTAACAGCAGCGCTGCCAAAAATAAATTACGCCGGTAGCGGCATTGAAAACATCAGCGCTTACAACGACAATGAAGGCAATTTAAAGCTAGTCTTGCAACTCAATACAGCCGCTGACTTAAAGCGCCTGGAATTAAATAAAGAGGGTAGCGCGCCCGAGTTACAATTAGATATTCTTTTCTCTGGTGATGCGAATACGCCTATCAGTCAATCAGCCGAGCCGCACACAATTCCTGTCACCATCAAAAAGCCTGTATTAGAAAGCCGTACTGAACAGCTTTATCAAGAAGCAATTGCATTAGCTAGCAGCGGTCAATCGGATGAAGCCATTCAGGCCTTAGAAAATTTATTAGCTACCACACCTACCTACCTTAGTGCCCGCAAACAGTTAGTGACACTTTTGCTGTTGCAAGGTAAAAATGCAGAAGCCCACAAAACACTCGATACAGGTTTAAAGTTACAGCCTAATGATCCTGAGTTAACTGAATTAGCAGCGAGACTACTGGTCGAAGATAAAAAAATTGATCAAGCCGTCCGTCTTCTTGAAAAATCCGCACCGTCAATCACACAACATGCTGACTACCATGCTTTGATGGCAGCACTTTATGAGCGTCAAGGTAAAAACTCACTCGCAGCCAACCTCTATAAACAACTTTTAACCCTACAACCTACCAATGCGAAATGGTGGTTAGGCTTAGGTATCGCTCTTGAAGGAACAGGGCGACAAGCTGAAAGCTTAGAAGCTTTTGCAAAAGCCGATAACATAGGTGGCTTAAATCCTGAACTCAAAGCCTATATCCAATCACGTCTTCAGACTGACTAAGAGGGTGGATAATCGATGCAAACAAGAAAAATTCACATTGGCAAATTATTGCTAGAAAAAAATTTCATCACACCAGACCAGCTAGATCAAGCGATTGCACAGCATAACGCAACCGGGCAAAAGCTAGGTCATGTCTTAGTAGACATGCAATTTGTCAAAGAAGACGAATTATTGAATCTACTCTCAGAGCAACTAGCCATTCCCTTTATCCATTTAAAAAACTATCCACTGAAGCCCGAAATAGTCAGTTCACTTCCCGAGTTCTATGCGCGACATTTTCGCGCCATGGTATTAAAAAAAGATGACAACGGATTTCTCGTGGGCATGGTCGACCCGCAAGACATCATGGCCATCGATGAATTATCACGTATCTTAAAAACAGGCATCCAGGTTGCCTTGGTACGAGAAGACGAGTTAATGCAATCCATTGATGCACTTTATCGACGCACCTCTGAAATTAGTACTTACGCAGAAGAACTGTCTCAAGAAGTTGGTGGCAATGAATTTACCGTTGCACAACTAGGAGAAGGATTATCCGCATCCGACGCTCCCGTTATTAAGCTATTGCAATCTATCTTTGAAGACGCAGTCCAAGTCAACGCTTCAGACGTGCATATCGAACCCGATGAATTTGAATTAAGAATTCGACAACGTATTGATGGTGTATTACAAGAACATATCATCAAAGAAAAAAATGTAGTACAGGCACTGACTTTACGATTAAAGCTCATTGCTGGTATTAATATTACTGAAAAACGCTTACCACAAGATGGTCGCTTCAGTATGAAGATCAAAGGCAAACGCTTTGACGTACGTTTATCCACTCTCCCTGTGCAGTTTGGTGAATCTGTCGTCATGCGCCTACTCAATCAATCAGGAAATTTATTAAATCTAGGCCAAATCGGTATGCCAGAAAATATTTTGGCGCGCTTGCGACAAATTATTTCTTTGCCTAATGGATTGTTACTCATCACAGGCCCCACCGGTAGCGGAAAAACAACCACGTTATACGGGGCATTGAGCGAACTCAATAAACCCGAAAAAAAGATTGTCACGGTAGAAGACCCCGTTGAATATCGATTACCCCGCATCAGCCAAGTACAGATTCAAGCGAATATCGACTTAACGTTTGCCCGTGCTTTACGTGCCATATTGCGTCAAGATCCAGACATCATCATGGTAGGTGAGTTACGCGATCAAGAAACGGTAGCGATTGCTTTACGGGCGGCAATGACGGGTCACATGGTCTTATCCACATTACATACCAATGATGCGATCAGCAGCACCTTGCGTTTAATTGACATGGGCGCTGAACCTTACCTGGTTGCCTCCGTTTTGCGTGGCATCATCGCACAACGCTTAGTACGACGGATATGCAAAAATTGCATGAAAGACACCGAGCTTTCCGCACAAGAAAAAACCTGGGTGACATCAACAGCAGATAGCGCAACCGCATCACAACCTTTTAAAATTGGCGCAGGTTGCAATTATTGCCACCATACGGGCTACAAAGGACAAGTCGGTGTATTCGAATATTTAGAATGGTCAACTGAGCTTGCAGAAGCGCTTCGCAAAAAAGACACGGATGAATTTGTTCGTGCCGCTCACAGACAACCTACATTTCGCCCGCTTGCCCTGAGCGGCATCGATCTTGCCTTACGAGGGCTGACAACCATCAGCGAGGTTATGCGAATAGCAGGGGAAGGCATTGCAGAATCAGAAATAACATCCTCTGAACCTTCAACCAATCCAAGTGCTAAATAATCATGCCAATATTTCTTTACAAAGGTCGAGATGATGCAGGCACACTGAAGTCAGGAAAACGCATGTCTGTTTCATCCGGCATACTAAGCACGCAACTGATACAAGAAGGCATTATTCCAATTTCGATCACAGAAGAACAAACGAAAAATAATCTCTGGACCAAGCTATCAAAGATGATAGAGCCTTTGCCAACCACGGATGAATTAGGCATGTTTGCAAGACAGATGTACACCTTAACAAAGACTAGCGTTCCACTCGCAGGAGCGCTTAGAAGCTTAGCAGACAACACTAAAAATCAAAAAATGGCGCATGCCCTCTATGGCATCGTTGAACATTTAGAAGGCGGACAAGATTTAGCTGCTTCCATGCAACATTACCCTGATGTTTTTATTCCCATGATTATCAGCATGGTAAGAGTAGGGCAAAACAGCGGCCGATTACCGGAATCTTTTTTGCGAATTAATCAACATTTAGAAGCGCAAGCGGCTTCACAAAAAAGCTTAAGCACCGCCTTGCGTTATCCTCTTTTTGTTATCGTAACGATGGTTGGGGCAATCATTGTTATTAATATGTTTGTGATTCCCGCTTTCGCACATGTCTTTGAACAAGCGAATGTGGAACTGCCTTTAGCCACTTTGATTTTTATTGGCATGTCGAATTTCATGTTGAAGTATTGGCCTTTTCTTTTAGTGCTATTGCTGGGTAGTTATGTCGGATTTAAATATTATTTAAAAACCTCGAAAGGCCGTTACCGATGGGATTATTTTTTATTAAAAATACCTTTAATTGGTAAAATGTTAAGACGCATTATCATGCTGAGATTCGCACAATCCTTTTCCATTACCATTGAATCCGGCGTGCCGCTCATTGAAGGCATCGAACTGGTGGCGCAATCCATCGAAAACAAATACGCCCAATCCAAAATATTATTAATGCGAGATGCGATTGAGCGAGGCAAATCACTGACACAAGCCGCGGCGGCAACAGAATTATTTTCTGGATTAGAATTACAAATGTTAAATGTCAGTGAAGAGACTGGCGAATTAAGCGCGATGCTGGATCAAATTTCTTCTTTTTATAAACGCGAAGTGGAATACGATCTTAAACGCTTGAATGATATTATTGAGCCTATTTTAATCCTCTTTTTGGGTGTGGTCGTCTTAGTATTGGCCTTAGCGGTTTACTTGCCAATTTGGAATATCGCTAAAGCCGCTAAATTAGGATAGCTTGATGAAATTAATTTAAACTAGCACATTTTAATGTTAAAATTTGACTTCTTTTTAGGGACAATTAACAGCATAAGGGATGATCATATGTCAATTCAGCAAAAAAAGTCTTTGGGTTTTACTATCATCGAACTTGTCATTGTTATTGCAATCTTAGGTATTCTAGCTGCGGTTGCTATTCCTAAGTTATTCAATATTACTTCCGATGCTCAAACAGCAGCTACCAGTGGTGTGGCGGGCGCATTAGGTTCAGCCGCTGCAGAAAACTACGCCGTTAGAACAGAAAAATCCACCAACGGCGGCACAGTTGCTAACTGTACAGACGTTGGCACATTACTCCAAGGTGGTACATTACCTACCGGCTACAGCATTACTTCAGCAACGATCAGCGCGGGTTCTACTATCTCTTGCACAGTGAGCGGACCTAGCAGCACAACAGCGACTTTTAGCGCAACCGGCATATCCTAAGCTTTAGTTATACTTAAAATAAAAAGGGAGTTTAACTCCCTTTTTATTTTTCAATAGGAACGACAACACATGAAAATAAAATTGCATGGTTTTACCATCATTGAATTAGTCATTGTTATCACTATCCTTGGCATTCTTGCCGCTGTTGCTGTTCCAAAATTATTTAACATCACACCTGATGCGCAAACCGCCGCGACCAAAGCCGTAGCCGGTGCGCTTGGCTCAGTCAATGGTGAAAACTATGCTGCAAGAACTATAAACGCCACTAAAGGAGGCGCGGTGGCCAATTGCACGGATCTTGGAACACTGCTTCAAAATGGTCTACCTTCTGGCTACACTATCGTATCAGGCGCTGTATCGGTCTCAAACACCATCACTTGCACGGTGAATGGACCTTCTTCTACCTCTGCAACCTTTCTTGCAACTGGCATACCATAAACCGGCAAATCGCACGACAATCAGTTTGATATTGATCATTGTTGTTGGGTTTTTATTAATAGTTTCTCGCCCCCTCCGCCTACGTCCCGCGGCTTGTCCGCGGAATCCAGTTTCACAAGGAAAGTTAAATTTAATTGAAGAAAAAAAATCTTCAGTAACATGACTTACATGAAGAATTGACAGCTTGATCTGGATCCCGCGGACAAGCCGCGGGACGTAGAGTAGTGGGGTAGCAACCCCAATTAAGGGGCTGCCGTCAATTAACCCTCTAACTCCGCCTACAACTCTTCCAACTCCGCCTACGTCCCGGGGGGGGGGGGGGGGGGGGGGGGTGTGGCGCGGGGCCAGGTCGTCCGGTGGGTCCGGCGGGTCGGCGGGTCTCCCGTACTCTCTGATGGCGTGGGGGGGCACGTTTATGTTGCGTCCTGCAGCGGCCTTGAACCCCTCC
>JARLJO010000022.1 GCA_031291175.1 Gammaproteobacteria bacterium | reverse complement strand
AACTCATTTTATAAATACAATTGAAACCCCCTCGCTCCGGGGGTTTGGCCAGGTTAACCAGGTTTTAAATTGTGTTACTTTTTTTTTGTGATACCGGGGCACACCCCACGGTACGTAGCGGTTAAGAGCGGTAAATAGGGATTGAGAACTGACGGTGGCAAAGATAGGACTTCAGTCAACCATCAACAGACCGTCGCCTCGGTAGCAACAAATTCAGACACAAAAAAAATCCAGCATCAGCTGGATTTTTAAAATAAGGCAACCTACTTAGCTTGAGTATCTACATAAGAAACAATTTTAGCGTTATTCGTAAGGCTGGTTTCATACAGCTTATATTCGAGCGTCCCTTCGCTAGTTTGCACCTGATCAGCAAAAACCTCGTACTGCTCGTTATTCTTGCCCGCAGTGCCATTACGAACCGCTCGCAGCGCAACAACCGCATAACCACTAGGAATTTTAACCGTAGCAAATGATGGCTGCTGATTGGCTTTATCCGGTCTTGGTAGACGAAATGCCGTGTACAAGATAGCAGAGTCGACTTTAGTGGAATAACGACCAATATAACCCAACTTATTCCAAGCATAATGATACTGCTGCTCAATTTGTTCTGGCGACCCACCGTTTTGTAACTTTTGTTTAATTTCATTCGCCACTTGTGCTGATTGATCTTCTGCTTTTTTCGCCTTGATAATATCAACAATCTGGTTTTTCACCGCAGCAAAGGACAAAGCAGCCGCCGCAATATGAGATTTAATACGTAAAACAATCGCTGTATCCGGATTGATTTGAATCACATCACTATTATTTTGAGAGTTTAAAACATCGCCGCTAAAAGCCGCATCACGAATTTTTTTATTGGCAGAGACATCAGCAGTACCTTTCTCTTGGGTAAAGAGATCGGTTGTTTTAACGTTTAAGTTAAGTGCTTTTGCAGCAGCCTGTAGTGATTCTGGCGATTCATACGAGACATTCGCTAACTTCTCACGCAATTCAGCATACTTTTCTTCTGCCTGTTGACGCGTTAAAGCTTCTTTTACCTTATCGACCACTTGAGCATAAGGCTGTACCTGCGCATCTTTAATCGCAACGGCTTTGATCAGTATGATACCTTTCTCTGTTCTCACTGGATCACTGATTTGATCCGCTTTCGTCAAATTAGAAACAGGCTTTTGCAGTTCCGAAGGCAATTGATTGAGTGTGATAACTTTACCACCGCCCACGCCAGTAAATTTTTCGCCATTTAAATATTTTTGGCGTTGTTCAACGGCTTTTGCCATTGCTTTTTTAGCATCTTCTTCAGTTGTGCCGGGTGCCAATGGAATAACAATAGATTCTAAATTCCACTGCATTGGCTGAGTATAAGAGTTAATGTTTTCGTTATAGAACGTCTTCAATGCTTCATCGCTAATTTTGAATGAAGCCATAATATCTTTGACTGATAATTCGAGATACTCAACGCTCACTTGTTCTGGTGTTTTAAAGTCGTTGATATGCTGGTCGTAATAAGCTTTTGCTTCATCATCACTGACAACGATAGATGCATTTAAAAAGCTAGCTTGTGGCAGCGTCAGATAAGCGACATCGCGTTCCTGGTTAACCAGGGCAATCGTATTGTCCACTTCGTTAGGTAAAGCAAAGGCGCTGAATATAATGCCTAAACGAGGCTGATCAATTAACAGCGTGGTTTTAATCAAATTTAAGAAATCACCCGCTGATAATAAAGTGGTCGCCAATAGCTGCTGAAAGCGTGCTAATGAAAACTGACCATTCACTTGAAATTCTGGCATGCTTTCCAGGAAATTATCAATCTGATGAGATGAGACTCTAAAATTCTGTGAAGTTGAGCCTTGCTCAAGTACTTGCATGTTAACTAGGGCTTGTAGTGCGCGCTGCTTTAATTCAGATTCCACGGAAGGAGGTAATGCGCTTGAACCCATATTGACTTGCATCTGGCGACGTAGACGTTCATAGGCAGCCGCATATTGCGTCTTAGTGATTTCAACGCCATTGACCTTAGCAATCACTGAGGTATTGGCTCCACCCACTAAATAGCTATGAATGCCCCACAATGCGAATGAAAGAATGACGAGAGAGATAATGACTCCCGCTATCCAACCTTGGGTACGATCACGGATGCTTTGAAGCATATAGGCGCTCTCACTTTCGCTAGATATAAAAAAAGGCGTATCTTGGATTGAGCCCTAATGAAATCGCTCTAAGACACACCTCTGATATTTGGCGGAGTGGACGGGACTCGAACCCGCGACCCTCGGCGTGACAGGCCGATATTCTAACCAACTGAACTACCACTCCATGCTCTTTTACACTTGCACTAGAAGGTGTCACTTCCTACTTCTAGCTTACCACTTAAAATGGTGGGTGCTGAGGGGATCGAACCCACGACCCTCGCCTTGTAAGGGCGATGCTCTCCCAGCTGAGCTAAGCACCCGAAAAACCAGAACAACTACTCTGTTCTTCTTCGTCAAACTTTTGAATCTTTTCCTGCTTTACCTTCGTTTCGTTTACCTGTTTAAGGTGGACTAGACTAGGTGGAGTAAAGTATTCGTTTTTAAATCAAAAAGCAAAAGATTTTTTTAAAAAAATGAAACTATTTACTCGTTTGACACTAAACTTAACAATTACGCCTTTTCTTTTTCTTTCACAGCTTCTTTTAATGCCTTGCCAGCTTTAAAGCCAACAATTTTAGCTGCTTTAATATTGATCTTTTGTCCGGTTTGAGGATTACGACCCTCACGAGCTGCTCTTTGCTTCACAACAAACGTACCAAAATTGACTAATACAACTGGGTCACCTTCTCTTAAGGATAGTGTCACACCTTCTAAGAGCGCATCCAATGCACGTGCTGCAGCTGCTTTAGTTAATTCCGCTTTCTCAGCAATCATTTCAATAATTTCTGCTCTATTCATATGTCGCTTACTCTCTTCTATCCATAGTTTAAAATAATTGAATCCTGTTCCATGCTATCAAGCACAGTCCGCTGTTAACTTGATATTTCAGGAAGTGATTTATACCAACTGTGGGAAACTCGTGTCAAGCAATGAAATAACTATTTGCTATCACACCCATCACAATTGTGTGATGGGTGTGCAGTTATTTTAATGTGCGCGATCTCTATCACCTTTACGTATTTTTTTTGCAGGACTACTAACTATTTTTAACTTTTTATTTTTCGATTTCGCAGGCAAACTTGCCGGAAAACCATTCAATGCATAAGTCAGCACTTCATCAATCCAACGTACTGGTTTGATATCCAAGTCCTTCTTGATGTTGTCTGGAATTTCTTTTAAGTCTTTCACATTCTCAGATGGAATAATAACGCTCTTAATGCCACCTCGATGTGCTGCCAACAATTTTTCTTTGATACCACCGACAGGTAATACTTCGCCACGTAAAGTGATTTCACCTGTCATCGCATAGTCTGCGCGTACTGGAATATGTGTAATCACCGATACTAATGCAGTACACATACTAATACCCGCGCTAGGACCATCTTTTGGTGTTGCACCTTCTGGCACGTGAATGTGGATATCATGCTTTTCAAAGAAATGTTTAGGTATCCCTAACATCGAAGCACGCGATCTCACTACGGTTAAAGCGGCCGTGATGGATTCTTGCATCACTTCACCTAATTGACCGGTGTAGATTGCTTTGCCCTTGCCTGGCAAGGTCACTGCTTCAATCTCCAGTAGTTCACCACCCACTTCTGTCCAGGCTAAACCTTTTACTTGTCCGATTTGATCTTTCAGTGCAGCTGTATCATAACGATATCGGCGCACACCGAGGTAATGCTCAAGATCACTGATGTCGATGCTAACTTTTTTACCGCGTGTCTTCAGTAAAACTTCTTTGATGACTTTGCGGAAAATTTTCGAAATTTCACGCTCTAAACTTCTCACACCCGCTTCACGTGTATAGTGGCGCACGATGTATTGAATTGTATCGTGTGAAATCTCTACTTCTTTTGGCTTAACGCCATTGGCCTTCATTTGTTTAGGCACTAGGTGACGCATAGCAATATTGATTTTTTCGTCTTCTGTGTAGCCTGGAATACGAATAATCTCCATACGATCACGCAGTGCTGGCGGAATCTCTAATGAGTTAGCCGTCGCAACAAACATCACGTCTGATAGATCGTAGTCGACTTCCAGATAGTGATCGTTGAAAGCATGATTTTGTTCTGGATCTAATACTTCCAATAATGCTGATGCTGGATCACCACGAAAATCCATCGCCATTTTGTCAATTTCGTCTAACAAAAAGAACGGATTGTTAGCATCGGTTTTCGAAATTTTCTGTATGATTTTGCCTGGCATAGCACCGATGTAGGTACGTCTGTGGCCACGAATTTCCGCCTCATCACGGACGCCACCAAGTGACATGCGCACAAACTTACGTCCCGTTGCATTCGCAATCGATTCGCCTAAAGAAGTTTTACCTACGCCTGGAGGGCCGACTAAGCAAAGAATAGGACCCTTGAGTTTTTTCACGCGTTTTTGCACAGCGAGATACTCAAGAATTCTTTCTTTCACTTCTTTTAAGCCGTAATGTTCAGCCTCAAGAATCTTTTCCGCTTCAGCCAAGCTATCACGAAGCTTGGAACGCTTGTCCCAAGGTAAGGACAACATCCAGTCTAAGTAGTTGCGTGACACTGTCGCTTCCGCCGACATGGGTGACATCATTTTTAATTTATTCAGCTCAATGACGCACTTTTCTTTTGCTTCTTTGCTCATCCCAGCTTTTTCAATTTTCTTCGTGAGTGATTCAAGTTCATTAGGAACCTCTTCCAGGTCGCCTAATTCTTTTTGAATCGCTTTCATTTGCTCATTTAAATAATATTCACGTTGCGTTTTTTCCATTTGGCGTTTGACACGGCCACGGATACGCTTTTCTACTTGAAGTAAGTCAATTTCAGATTCCATAATGCCGACGAGTTTTTCGAGGCGCTTGGAAAGATCAATGATCTCAAGCAGTTTTTGTTTTTCTTCCAATTTTAAAGAAAGATGCGCGCCGATGGTATCCGCAAGGCGACTGCCATCTTCAATCGCTAAGACTGAGGATAAAATTTCAGTTGGAATTTTACGATTTAATTTAACGTATTGCTCAAATTGCGATTTGAGTGAGCGGATAAGAATTTCGATATCACGCGCATTAATATTTTTATCTTCAATCAGTTCGACATCCGCGAGAAAGTAAGCCTCATTAGGAAGAAAGCGCACAACCTTAGCGCGTTTAATCCCTTCGATTAAGACTTTTACTGTACCATCAGGTAGTTTCAATAATTGCAATACTGTAGCGAGTGTTCCAGAAGTATGAATATCATCTTCTGTTGGTTGATCTTCTGCAGCACTTTTCTGTGTGGACAGAAAAATTTGTTTGTCAGCCGCCATTGCAATTTCAAGTGCTTTGATGGATCGTTCACGACCCACAAATAGTGGTATCACCATGTAAGGATAAACAACAACATCCCTTAAAGGTAATACGGGGACTCCCAAAAGATTTTTTTCATTTTTGCTTGTCATAGTCGGTTCCTCTGAAAGTCAGCGTCTAATGGGAGATCAATCCAGTTAGCTATTTGGTTAAGCCAAAAAACTCTTAACTCTCTCTTTAATAATAGCATACGAATTCAATAAGCAGCGGTTATTCAGCCGCGAAACTTTGCTCATGATTTTCATACATAATAATGGGTTGCGATTCGCCTTTAACGGTTGCTTCATCAATAATGACTTTAGAAACATTATTTAATGAGGGAAGCTCATACATAATGTCTAAGAGGACTTTTTCCAGGATAGATCTGAGACCGCGCGCGCCGGTTTTTTTCTCGACACAACGTTCTGCAATCAGCTGCAAAGCCGCCTCGCGGAATTCTAAGGCTACGCCTTCCATCTCAAAAAGCTTACGATATTGCTTAACAAGGGCATTTTTTGGCTCGGTCAAAATGCTAACTAAAGCATTTTTATCAAGTTCTTCTAATGTTGCTAAAACAGGTAAGCGTCCAATTAATTCTGGAATCAAACCGTATTTAATTAAATCGCCCGGTTCCACTTCACGCAGCAATTGATCCGCGGTTTTGGCATCATCTTTGCCATGAATCTCGGCGTGAAAACCAATGCCCGCTTTTTCTGAGCGATCACGAACCACTTTATCTAAGCCCGCAAATGCACCACCACAAATAAACAAGATGTTACGCGTATCTACTTGAATAAACTCTTGTTGCGGGTGTTTACGCCCACCTTGTGGCGGAACGGATGCCACTGTGCCTTCAATTAGCTTAAGTAATGCTTGTTGTACGCCTTCGCCAGACACATCGCGTGTAATCGATGGATTTTCAGATTTGCGCGAAATTTTGTCAATTTCGTCAATATAAATGATACCCGTTTGTGCTTTTGCAACATCGTACTCGCATTTTTGTAGGAGTTTTTGGAGGATGTTTTCAACATCTTCCCCTACGTAACCTGCTTCGGTTAATGTCGTAGCATCAGCAATAGCAAATGGCACATTTAGCAATCTGGCTAACGTTTCTGCCAGCAATGTTTTACCACTACCGGTTGGGCCCACTAGCAAAATATTACTTTTGTTGAGTTCGATATCGTCTTTTTTAGAGTTACTGTTTAATCGCTTATAGTGATTGTAAACAGCAACAGACAAGGTTTTTTTAGCATAAGACTGACCTACGACATACTCATCAAGCGTACGCTTGATTTCAGTAGGCGTAGGTAGTTTAGGCAATACATCGGCTGTGCCTTTCGCTTCCTGTCCTTGTTCATTGATGATTTCATTGCATAATGCAACGCATTCGTCGCAAACATAGACGGAAGGGCCTGCAATGAGTTTACGAACCTCATGTTGACTCTTACTGCAAAAAGAGCAATGCAACACTTTGTCTCCTCCCCCACTACCTTTTTGGTCTGCACTCATGACAACAAAACCTCATCTAAACATTGACTGGATTAACGCTCATACCTATTAGATATGGGCGTTATTTTAAAATTCAAGCGTCTACCGGTTTTTCTTTGCGTCCAGCCTTACGGTGTCCTAAAACTTCGTCCACAATACCGTATTCCTTCGCGCGTTCTGCGCTCATAAAATTATCTCTGTCTGTATCTTTAGCAATAACTTCTTCTGCCTGGCCGGTATGATGCGCCAAAAGACGATTCAGACGATTTTTAATCTTAAGTGTTTCTTCTGCGTGGATGGCGATATCAGAAGCTTGGCCTTGTACACCACCTAGAGGTTGGTGAATCATGACGCGAGCGTTAGGTAGACAGAAACGCTTACCTTCGTGACCCGCTGCTAATAAAAACGCACCCATGCTAGCTGCTTGACCAATACACATGGTGCTAACTGCTGGTTTAATGAACTGCATTGTATCATAAATTGCCAAGCCTGCAGTAACAACGCCGCCTGGAGAATTAATGTAAATGGAAATATCTTTATCTGGATTTTCAGATTCTAAGAACAATAACTGAGCGACAACTAGATTGGATACATAATCATCAATCGGGCCGACAAGAAAAATAACGCGGTCTTTTAATAATCGTGAAAAAATATCAAAAGAACGCTCGCCTCTAGCGGTTTGTTCAACAACGATGGGCACTAAATTTGAATTCATAATTTCACTTTTAGACATTGGGATGTATTCCTTATTTAAAATGTAGTCGGATTTCCTTGCCAATCGGGTTTCAGTCAAACACCCGCTAATCAAAAAGTGATCAGCGGGATATCAGGCAAATTAACTCTTCATTAATTCACTATAGTTCAGCATTTTTTCTTTGATAGCAACACCTTCAAGCAATTTTTCAATGACTTGGTCTTCTAATACTAACATTTCGATTTCTGCCATGCGGCGCTTGTCACCTGTATACCATTTGACAACTTCGCTTGGTTTTTCGTAGGCAGAAGCCATTTTGTTCAAATGCTCTTCAACACGCTTTGTATCGGGCTTCAGTTCTTCTTGTTTAACGAACTCGCCAATCAACAAACCTAAGGTTACGTTACGCTTCGCTGCGACATCAAACTCTGCCATTTCGTCAGCGGAATGATGATGTTCATGACCATGATGCGGATGCATTTCGTCATGAATGCGCTTGGATTCTTGTTGAATCAAAGATTGTGGTATTTCAATTGGATTTTGCTCGACTAATAAATCAAATACTTTTGCTTTGAGCTTAGATGAAATCAAACGCTCTACTTCGCGATCCAAATTCTTTTTAATTTCGCCGCGCAGTTCGTCAACATTGCCGCTTTTCACGCCAAACTTTTTAACGAGCGCTTCATCTAAAGCGGGTGCTTTTGGCTCAGAAATTCTGTGAGCATGCAATGCAAACTCAGCGACTTTGCCAGCCACTTCTTTTGCAAAGTAATCGGCTGGGAAAGTGATATGAATCACTTTTTCTTCGCCTTTCTTCATGCCGATCACGCCTTCTTCAAAACCAGGAATCATGGATTTGCTACCTAGCACAATAGGATATTCATGCGCTTCGCCGCCTGGGAACAATTTACCGTCAATAGAGCCACGGAAATCAATAACCACTTGGTCTTTGTCTTGTGCTGAACGATTAACTTCGTTCCAGACGATGTGCTGTTCACAAAGACGCTCAATGACTTTTTCGATGTCAGCGTCTTCCACTTTCGCCAATTCTTTATCGATCGAAGCTGTCTTGAAAGTCACTTTATCAAGCTCAGGTAGTACTTCAAATGTAGCTGTGAATTCTAAAGGCTTGCCTACTTCAATTGTTTTTGGTTCAACAGTTGGTGTGTTAATTGGATTTAATTTTTCTTGGTTGATGGCGGCGTAGAGTGAGGATTGAATCACTTCGCTTAATGCTTCTTGTCTTGCTGCATCGCCGTATAATTCTTTGATATGAGCCACAGGCACTTTACCTGGGCGAAAGCCTTTCACATTAGCGGTTTTAGCAAATTTAGCGATGCGCTTATCAAATGCTTCATCTAATTGCTGCACGGGAACAACAACTGTTATACGTCGCTCAAGTTTGCTAGGACTCTCAACAGATACTTGCATAGTAACCCTCAATAAATAACTTAAATAATTCTAGAAATGAATTTTTCTTTAAAATTCCACATAAAAAATAAGGGGCTTCCTCGTTGAGGATGTCCCTTTTGTGGCATTATAATGAAAATTGCCCTGTAATGAAACTATAAATAAAGACTTATTGCGTAACAAGTTCAACTAGTTACAAATGAATGGTGCGAAAGGAGAGACTCGAACTCTCACAGGTTACCCTACTGGAACCTAAATCCAGCGCGTCTACCAATTCCGCCACTTTCGCAAATCAGGATAAAAACTTATGGTGGGCTGTGTTGGGATCAAACCAACGACCTATTGATCAAAAATCAGTAGGCAAACTAAAAATCATTTAAATCAGCACCTTGTGATGAGCCGACCGTACTAGAACCTATCTTACACCTAGGCAAGACTGATCTAGATTGGTTACAATCGTCTCCACATTCCAGCTGGGGTGTATTCTGCCCTGTCATATGAACATTGGCAAGTTAAAATTCTTAAATTTTCAATAAGTACAATAAAGTAAAAAGTTAATCAGGGAGACTTAACTCTACTATGACTTAATTGAGGTTAGTTCATTCGCATTGGAATTTATTTCAGTTGTATTTCCAAGGTCAAAAAATTCGCCCCGACTCATCATACCGTCACGAATCGATCTATATATCACCTGAAGATCCGATGCTTCTTGAGCTGTTGTAATGTCAAAAGAATGTTTTAGGCGTTTTTCAAGGTGAGGCACTCTCACTCCCACTTCTTCAAACTTTAGGACCAATTTGCGTAATTTATCTGTAAGTGGTTCGCCGCCGTGAACCATGGTGAGCTTACATTTGGCAACGGCCGCATCCACAATGTCGCCTGGAATAATAGCCAGAATACAAGCTCGCATTCTTCTAGCGCCCTGGCTTGCAACCAGCTCATAAATATCGCGCGGATCAACCAGCTTTTTTGCACCTTGCCTCGTTCCAACAACGTGAGGCACATGAAAAATCTTTGTAATGCGGGTATTTGTTTCATAATCAATCGCATACGCTTTCGCAATAGAAACACCATTGGCCTGAGAAATTTCTTCTATCCCAGCATCTGAATTACCCCAACATTGCAAAAGCACTTCGGCGAGCCGAATGCTACAACCTTCCACATTTTTTCCGCCCTTAGGGTATGCATAGATGGCTTGTTCAGCAAGAAAGGGACGTTCGCAAGCTTTAATAATTTTAGCGAATACTTCGCTCTCATTACGCGGAAACTTTTTAGCTATGATAAATGCGGCCTGCACTTCGTGCATCACGCGAGATTGCTCAACCGTCAGCATGTCAGGCGCTGGTTTTTGCGCGGAATTAAACCCGTAATCATTTGGGTTTATCAGTTCTTTGATCGTCATGATTTTCAACTCCTTGGAATTAGTATTCGAACGGCTATGTTTATTTATGAAGAAATTGATTTAAGCAGGAAGAATTGACATAGACAGATATTGTCTATGTTATGCAGGGATGAGTGAGACAGGGAAAAGTATCTAGATAAGATTAGTATAGTTAATTGTTATTATTATGTCACAGAGAAATATCTTATTGAAGAAATTAAATGGTAATTGCTTAAACTGTGAGACTTGCAGGCAGTGTACAAGTAGCGCGGACTAAGGCCGGAGGCCGTGTCCGCGATGACAAGCAACGGAAACGCGGACACGGCCTTCGGCCTTAGTCCGCGCTACTAGCTAACAAAAGAATTAAATGGTGAAACGCTTAAAAGGTCAATTCAGGTGCTATAAAAATTTATTAAAAATCAGCGCCTTGAGATAAGAAGGGTGAGCCAAGATTGGCGGTTATTTCAGAATAAATATTACGTCATTTAACGATATCTTAAGATTTAATAAGTATAATCTTTTGCTTCATTGCACCCATTAGCCGAGTAAAACAACATGTTTCAAAGAAACCGACATGTAGAAAATATTTTAAAATCACGATCTAAAATTGCATTTTCAGCCATGGTAATAACTTATGGCGCTCTTTATCTTTCTACGTTGCCGTCTAGCATAGAATCCGCTTATAAGCTAATCAAGTCTTGTATCAATGGTGAAGATCAATCTCTTGATGTGACAAATAATACGGCTAGAGCATCATTGATGTTTATACCAGAAATTGGCGCCCTACACTGGGCAATCGATTGCGGCCTGATAGATGATGTCTTTTTTGCAAGTAAGAAACTGCAAAATTATATTTTCCATCCTATGGTTATTGCTTGTAATGTAAGCCTCGAACTCAATTTAATGTTATCTCTTGCAAAAGCTATTGGATATATTGATCCAATAGACAATAAAGATGCCGCTATTCATTTTTTAACATTATTTATTGTATTAAAAAATATTTATATCGGTTTTAAAGGAAAAATATCTGATTTAATGCTTACACCCATTTTGGCGGTGCCAATTGCTGGAATCTATGGTTCTATGACTGGTAATTACATATCTTTGAGCTTGGGTGTGCAAGCTACAAAACAAGCGATTGATGAATTAGAAATATGTAAAGCCTTTAATGTTTTACAAAACATTACACAAGAAGATATTTCTCGCGTGCCAAACAAAGTTTATCAATATTCAAAAACTAAAATGTCAAACGCCCAGCAGGCATTCATTGCAACCGCAACAAGGCTTGCAAATGCAACAATGTCTTTGCCAGGGAGTGCTGTACGTGCCACCTATTCAGTCACAGCAAATACTTTAAATAAAATGCCCAGGGTGTGGAATGGATTTCCGCCATCGATTCAATCTCTCCTGCTTATGATGACCCTGTCTGTCCTGATAATAAAACTACCCTCTGATGCATCAGATAAAGAGCCTCAACCTGACCCTATAGCGGTATTGTTGCTATTAATGAGCCTTCTTGACTACGGTATACGAAAAATAAGCGATAATAGATATAGCTTTTATACCGGTTCGGCGCACTGTATTAGTCAATTAGCAAGTGCCGCTAGAGACAACTTCAGAGATGCAGATAATGATGTCGAGCAATATACTTCATTACCCTCTTCTTTGCAGAACAAAAGTTGAAGGGCTTTATTGATAGAGCTATTGATTATTTTCGAGACGGGATACTAGCAATAGAAACGCGGACACGGCCTTTGGCCTTAGTCCGCGCTACCATTGGCTCATATTGCAAGTACCAAAGTGAAGTAGCGCGGACTAAGGCCGGAGGCCGTGTCCGCGATGACAAGCAATAGAAACACCTGGCTCGAGAGAGCTCTGGATACTGTAGTACGACAGAGCTTGGAACGGAGAATGATATGGTTGGGGTTTGACCCTGGTTTTTTATTTTTTCTATAAACACTTAATTAATAGAGAGATGAGCACGGAATCAGGCTTGGCTCGTTTTTTCCATTAAGATTGTTTAGCCCACCCTGTAAGAATCTCAGCTATTTGTAGTGCCTGTTTGTCATTGCTGATATTAAACTTGGAGCGAAATTTATATTCCCCTGCACTTTTTTGATAACGGCGAACGGAATATTTGACTGGGCCGTAATCATTTAGCTTTTGGTCCCAATCTTGATATTGAAAAATTATCGTGGTCCAAGCACCCTTTGTTAAAACTTCTTTGGCTAGTTCTTTAGACTTGAGAACACCATCTTCTTCGTAATTAATTGTAAGGCCGTCAATTGTAGCGCTCATAAGTTCTCTTCTTTGTTTGTTTTTTATAATTACAGCACACAATCAATTTTAAAATGATTGTTTCCGCACCGGTCTGAATTTAACACATTATAATTGAATGCACCAAGTTCAGATTTAATCCTATTTCTTTTTCATGTTACTTCGGGATTGCGTATTGCCACTAGAAACCCACACGGTAAGGGTAGCATAAAATTGCACACACAGTAACGATGGGTGTCAAATTTAATATCCGGCCCTAAGGTATTTTATGGGAACTGGAATTCTGGAAATGTTGCTATTGTTATCATTTTATCTATATATTCAAGGCCCCATTGAATATATGCTCTAACACTAAGTAGAAAGTGCTCCGCCTTTAAAATATCTCCTAATTGATCAAATGGTAACTTTACTTTTGTCAATCATGATCGAATCCAACAAATTTGACCACCAGTAGAGCCAGGGGAAATAATGAGAATCGCAATTATCGCTTTATTGTTTTTAACACGTCTGGCTATAGCAGATACACTCTATACTTCCCGCGATTTTCAGCATGACATTACAACACATCCCAAAATTATTTTTTACTTTGTGTCTGGAGGTATGCCACTTTCCATGCCAGGATTAAAAAACACTCTGGAAGTGGCAAAAATCATGGGCTATGAGGTGCAACCGCTAAATGATCCTGTAGAACCTATAAGAAGCTGGGGAGGTCAATCCATTCCTATTGCGGTTCCAGCATCTTATACTTCGGCAGCTGGAGTCCCTTTGCATTTTCCTATTATTCTTGTCTATAAAAATGGCCATCCTTGTGGGCCGGCAATCCCCGGCTACAAAAGTTTAAAAGGATACCAAGAGATTATTTCCCTCTATGACCAACAGTGCGAAAGCTCAAGGAAAACAATTCAATCGCAACTTGTAGTACATCATTTTCACACCGCGAATATAATACTGGAAACGCCTATTCCGAGGGAAAATATCGCATATTATTTTAAACCCATCAATAATGACTGGGTTACCTATCATGCATCCAAACAAGTTTATTTTTTCAATCGCAAAACTGGAACCGAATTTATGACGCCCGGGCAGTTCGACAGTGTTCCAACTCCTGACGCCCAGTTTTTAACTATTCCCGCTCCTCTAAGATTCTTCTCTTTAGCAAAAATCTGGGCTGATCCCCATAATGCCACGAACTTACAGCCTGATTTTTCAGATCCCAATATGAAAGATGAATATCAATCCATTGGAATTGTGAATGACTCCCAAAGCATACGAACCTATAGGGTTGCAACAGCATGGATTGCAGCGGTTGGTTTTCGAGATTATTCTCTTAATAAAGAAACTGGAGATATCACTCCTGAAAACCAACCTAAAACTGTTTGTAAGGGCTTTCCTCTTTCACTTCCCATGCTTTCTAAAAATGGTTTAATGCTTGGGGGCCATTCTAATGGGGATGCGTTTACGAAAATTGTTTCCATCGGTGCCTCAGGCGCTGAATGCAAGCTTGTTCAAGACTTGGGATTCAAAACGGGTAAAGTGGCCTTTAGTCATGATGGAGATCAAGTTGCCTTTGTAACGAAAGACGGTGATGCCATCAACGCTTATGTCTATAATCTGAAAACCAAATCATTGACTCTATTGATGACTGTTTCAGAGGCAAAGAACGAATACATTGTGTTTCCAGATTTTTTGCCGAATGGAAACGTTCTTGCCATGAAGGTTCAGAGAAGCTCCAGCGGCAGCGTTCATAGTACGTTATTTGAAATGCACATAGGGCTTGTTACTTAACATGGTAGGCAATACGCCAAATGGTGTCATTGCCGTCTTCGCTAACAAGTAAGGCGCCATCGTGGGCAACAGCCACACCTACAGGTCTACCCCATACACGCTCATTATCCACAACAAAACCTGTTAAAAAATCCTCATATGTGCCATCAGCCACACCATGATTAAGATGAACACGCACTACCTTGTAGCCCGTGCGATGGGTTTTATTCCATGAACCGTGCATAGCCACAAAAACATCTCCTTGATAGTCCAATGGGAAAGTGGCTGAACCACTTGTGGCCTTATAAAAAACCATTTCCAAAGGCACGGAATGGGATTGGAAAGGAACGTCTGGATCAATCACATGATGGGCCAAATCCGGGCGCTCGCCGAGATGCAGTGGATCGATGTTGCCTCCCATGTAATACCAAGGCCAGCCATAAAAGCCGCCTTCTTTCACATGGGTGACATAATCTGGAACCAAGTCATCACCTAGCCCATCGCGCTCATTAGTGGATGCCCATAACTCGCCGGTGCCGGGATCAATGGCAATGCCTGCGCCATTGCGGATGCCAGTGGCAAAGGCATGTAAAGGTGTTTTGCCTTCAGGGTCGGTCACCAAGATATCAGCACGATTGGTTTCATTATCCCAAGCCGCTCCCTTTCCATGAGCAGACTCCCACGCTTGAATTTCTTGAGGATTTTTGCGGCTCAAGCCTTCCGCTACATTCGAACCAGAACCCACTTGAATAAACAAGCGCTGGCCATCCAATGAAAAAGCGATATCACGCGTCGAATGCCCGCTGCGACTGTCGCAAAGTGTTGGCACGATAATTTGCGGTGAGCCTTGGGCTTGAAGGTCACCATTATGGTAAGGATAACGCACCACTGAATTATTATTAGCAATATAAATCCATTGCGGATCATTCCCTAACGGATAAAAGGCAATACCAAAGGGACGGTCTAAGCCATCAGCAAAAATTTTATCAATGGACGGTGTATCGGCGCCATCAGCAGCCCGCAAGACCCGGATACGTTTCATGCGCGTTTCAGCGACGAATATATCGCCGTTGGGCGCCACCCTGATGATGCGCGGATTCTGTAAGCCTTTGGCAAACAATTTAACCGTAAATCCAGGTAATACCGAAAGGCTGGTACTCTTTGGTCTTTTGATGATATTAGGGGCATTGCCTGCTGAGGTTGTGCTATACGGCGGCGGCAGATCTGCAATCGTGATATGGTGCATGAGCCCGGGGACATCCTCATGCCAGTCGCCAGGATCATTTTCTAATAATGAGGCGTTTGGAACAGCCGAGGGTGTAACACTAATTGGAATCAAATAGGCAATCATATCCCGACGGTCATTAGCCCAGGCAGGCGCAAAGAAAGCGATTGCGATAAACAAAAGAAGAGCTGTTAATATTTTTTCGGTCATGGCTAAATTAAGGTTTGGTGTCAAATATTAACGTGGATAATGTTTTCATACAGTTTAACAATAATGAATTTATATTTTTAGAGCCTTATCCAAGTATTCTGAAAAATCCACGAGCCCAACGGCATAACACTTCTAAGAATATAATGCAGGCTGGCGGATTTTTACGAGATAAAAAGAATAAAGAGGCTAAACAAAATTGCCGCTCTAATTATTAAATCCAATAATTAATCGACACAACGACGTTATTGGAACTCAGATTAGCATGAGCACTACCATTAGGATCTAATAAACCATAAACACCAGGTATGTTCAGGTTGATAGCATTTCCATAATCTGCATAAGAATATTCTGCGCGTAATGACCAATTTTGGCTAAAAGCCCATTCAATACCTGCGCCTATTAGCCAACCCGGCGAAGTAGTATTTTTGGAATAATAATCGCCTCCTTCGTTTCTGTATGTCAATCCTACATTGGCAAAGCTAACTCCAGCGGTTAAATATGGAAGAATAACGCTTTTATTCCAATTCAGAGCACGACCCAGTCTACCCTTGATAGAACTTTGTAACTGATTCCTAAATGAGAACCGATCATAAATGGTATTACTATAGGCGCTCGTACAACCTAACGTATCTTTTTGTTTAGTGTTAAGGGTGATATTAGCTTCTATGCCTGAAACAAAGTAGCTAGAAAATTGATGCATATACCCCAATTGTATACCCGGAAAGAAACTTGACAAATTTGAACTGGCATTGCAAGTGTCATTCGGGTCAGTAAAACCTAACTGTTGTGATTTTAATTGGGCATTGTTAAACATAACTCCCGCATTCGCACCAACATAAAATCCCGTCCAACTATTTAATAATGAATGATGGGCGAAATCTTTATCAGCATAAGCTATCCCAACCATACTCATTGTTATGATAACAGTCTTAGCCATAATCGAAAGTTTATTCATGGTACTGATACCGTTAAAGGATTAGAGGTGACACCGTTTTTTGTGCCAATAATAGTGCAGGAACCGCTTGTACCATGCATCTTCAAATAGGTTTGAGACCGGGTCTGCCCAATTTGACAAGTAACATTACCAGTCTGGCTGCTGACGGTATACGTGGTGGGACCAGATCCCGGTACTGGCAAAGGTCCCAGGATAACAGGTCTACCACAACAAACAACGGCAGGGTTCAAGATAGGTAATCCATTGACTGTAGCAGGTATATCAACGGACGGCGAAGGTGGAGTAGGAGGTGGTGGTGGAGGCGAAGGGTAACCTAAGAAATTAAGTTGCACATACGTAGGTGCTCCCGCCGGCAGATAGGAGAGCGAATACTTCGGCGTTTTTCCCGTAAATGTGATGGAATCAAAGGTACCTGTAATGCCAGATGAACTGAGCAGGGTATATTGTCCAACACTGGCATCTGGGCTCAGGTTGATTTCCAGGATACCCGCCAGCGAAGCAGTCCCAGTAACAGCAACTGAAGATGTGCCGCCGGAATTGATATCGATATGGACAAGACTTCCGAGAGAGCTAGCACCTGAATTTGCTGAATTGAGAATCAAACTGCCAAGGTTGAGCGTTCCTCCTGTGTCTGGAGAAATCGTTCCTGAATTGACAAAGGTATTTCCGGTCAAGGTCCCAGTCCCACTGAGCGTACCTCTTTGCGAGCTAACATTATCTCTACAGACAAGAATAGATGCTCCAGTGATCTGCCCATTCACTTTGAAATTCGCATCGCTGACTCTGATGGTCCCTTGATAACTGGTTGTTCCGTTATAAATAACAGTGCCATTTCCTTTAACATTGACATTGGTTCCTTCTGTACCGAAAGTCGTATCGTCAGTAAAATCGACTTGCGAACCGAGTGTCAAAAGATCCCCCGTATTTTGCGCCAGCAATGTTAAAGAAGCTCCTGTGCGCAGGAAAATACTATTTCCCAATGCTGATCCATCTGAGCCGTCTGAACCTTCAGGGCCGCCAGTTCCATGCGTTCCTGCTTGAGTCGTATTGTTTGTTGTGTTGAAGATGGTTGGAATCCCCGAGAGTGCCTGTATGGTGAAATTCAAATTGCTATCCACAAAAATAGCGCCTCCGAGACCACTCCCTCCTCCTCCACCTCCGCCCCCAAAACCGTAGGTATTAGCGCCAATGCCTCCTGATCCGCCACCGAGATTTCCTATATCACTTCCACCTAATGCATTAAAGCCACTAGAAGGTCCGCCTCCGCCGCCGCCTCCACCGCCTAGAGAATTTCCGCCTTCCGCAGGCGTCATACCGGATTGGTTAACCCCACCACCTCCGCCACCACCACCTAGTCCTCCTGACCCACCTTGCACAGTATAAGCTGCATCATAAGCACCAGTGCCTGCACCGCCACCTCCGCCGCCGCCATAGCCACCGCTCCCAGCTTGTCCGTCAAATCCATTTGTAATGTTCGCTGTGACAATTCCGCCTCCACCGGCTCCTGCACCATCTCCCCCATTGCCTCCTGAAGGTGCAGCGCTTCCTCCGTGGGTGACGTTTTTAGGCTTGTCTTTGGAATGTACGGCACTTACATGTACTGCCTTGCTTTGCAGTAGTTTGCCTCTGATAGGTAGGGCACTATATCTGAGTGGTGCCATATTTCCTTGAGGCAACGCTCCAGGCGATCCAGCGCTTCCTCCTCCTCCGCCGCCGCCTGAACTTCCTATGGCGTTTCCACCACCACCGCCGCCCGCATTATTTCCTCCGCTATTACCACCGCCACCTGAACCCGCGGTAATTGATAGGCCATAACCGCTTCCATCGAGGCCGAAGCTCTGATCCGATCCTCCATTCCCCAGATTTGTGAGTGTTCCTATGGTAGCGCGAGATCCCAAGCCACCACCTCCACCGCCTCCTCCGCCGAGCAAATCTGAAGAAAGAGTGACATCCCCACCATCACCACCAAAACCGCCCCCTCCAGCGCCCCCGGTGCTTCCAGTGGTTATGATAGAGCCTCCGTTTCCGCTAAAACCGCCACCACCACCGCCACCCTCGTTGCCTGTAGAAGAAAGGCCTAAATAACCTCCTCCATTTCCACCTACTGCAGAGCAGTTGTTTATTGATACATTCATCAAGGTGACTGAAGGATTCGAGCCATTTAAAAAGGATTGAGGTGCGTAAATGGCTCCTCCGGCCCCCATACCACCGCCGCCAGCCGCAATTCCGCTTCCGCCATTGCCACCTTTCGCGCTCAGGTTTTGAAAAGTCATGTTTTGGATCGTCACATTCCCCATTGGGATGAAAAATCCGCTGTAAGTGCCATTGTTACCGTCAATGATGACCGTATTCGTTGCGCCTGGATTGCCAACGGTGATATTCACAGGATTTGAGGAGTTGTTAATAATCGGCAGAATACCGTTGAGCTGAATAGTCATCGGAAAAGCAAAAACAATCGCATAATCATCAGGCGTCGTGTTCAAACCTTGATTCATTGAATTCAAGGCATACCTCAAGTCGCCTATCTCTCCTATGCCGCCCGGATTATTATCTGAGCTTATTGTGACGTTGAGCGTTGTTAAGGCATACAAAGACTGTGAGACGAAAAGAAGAATAATGCAGTACTTGAACTTGTCCATGAGAAAATCCGCCATTCCATTTCTTTGGGATCATAAGGCTTTAAAAAAAATTATTCAATGAGCAAAGCGTTCACATGGAGCAACTGCTATTTAGAAAATTTTTGGATTGCGTTACCTTCAATCATCGCGGAACTCATACCTCGCGAAGTTCTAGCCTGGTCATCCTGAGCTAGAAATTTCCGTGGGTGAAAAGGATAAAAAATCTATAAAAAACTAACTAAGGAATTGGCGATCTTAACTTAAAATGAACCCTCTGCTCGGCAAGAATTATACGAAAATGGCTGTTTTAAGCCATATTTGTAACAAACTAATTTATAGCTGAAATTAAGGATTCGTCACATGCGCCATACGATTTTCTACTATTGCAGATTTCGCTTGTGCCTCACCTGTTTGCGATGAAGCTGCCGCAGCGTGATATAACGCAGAAGAAGTAGCACCATAATGACTACTAGAATCAGAAGCAGAAACAGAAACTGTTACTCTTGGTTTTGCACCCTGAATAGAACCTCGATGAATCATTTTCGCCGGCTTCTCTATATCAAAAGCATCGTATTCATAAAATTCAAGTTTAACGCGGTGATCAATCGCTGCTGGTAACAATGTTAGATAATTTTTTATAATATCGGATTTATCATCGCACACATGCAACACCAAATCTTCGTCGGGATTGTTAGCAATAGCATCTGCAATAACTTGCAATAATTGAAGATTCTTGAAGTTTAAATCGATGCCCTTCGCAAGCGGGTAATTCGCGACAGAAGCAAAAGCATAGCTTGTCCAAGTAAACTCTGCTCCGCTTTTTGAATCTTTTTTTGTCGTTCTTTTCTTGCTTTTAAGCGAGGCTATTTCGTAAGGCTTGAGAAGCTTCTGATAGGAGGCACCACACTGCGAATGTAAAGCATCATCAGGTGTTGAAACGCTAAAACAAGGCTTTCCAGTTGCTTTAGTAAAATTGTCAATGAATCGACATAAAAAAACATCATCTATATCGCTATTTCTTGTATCAGGAAATGTTTTGAAATCCTTATCATTTTTAGCCGCCTTGAGTTCAGGATCTTTGGCGAGCTCTTGCCGGATGTAATTTTGGATGTATTCAATATGGTAAACTTGTTTTGCAAGAACGTTAGCATACGTGCCTATACTTCTATGTGTTATAAGATAATAACCACAGATTGTTTCTTGTTTTGCAAACTCGAGCATCTCTGGCGCAATAAACTGCGGCACGACTGGCGATAAAAAAACGTCGCGTTCGATTTTTCTGTTAGCAATATGTGCGCAATTATCTACGTCCGTGACCAGAATATCTTTAGGCATGGCCTTCTACTCGGTTGTTTAGAGCTAATTTGATGAGAATGGAATTGGCTGTTTTTTTTGAGCATTTTATTGGTACAAGATAAGTTATTAATAAAATGGTGGGCCGTGTTGGGATCGAACCAACGACCTATTGATTAAGAGTCAACTGCTCTACCAACTGAGCTA
This sequence comes from Gammaproteobacteria bacterium, assembly GCA_031291175.1. Lineage (GTDB taxonomy): Bacteria > Pseudomonadota > Gammaproteobacteria > DSM-16500 > DSM-16500 > UBA5158. The sequence continues at coordinate 73,836 of JARLJO010000022.1, read as the reverse complement.
ACGGCCCTTTCGAAACGCTTTCTGAGCTAGGAAGATTTGTTACTCTCTAAAGGATAAGAAATGGCTTCTGTACCTAGAGTCTTCCTTGCTTAAAAGTGGGGTGAATGACGGGGCTCGAACCCGCGACAACCGGAATCACAATCCGGGGCTCTACCAACTGAGCTACATCCACCATTGCATAACTGAGAGTCTAAACTGTAAGACGGCTCACTTTAGAATGGCGCGCCTGACAGGACTCGAACCTGTTACCCTCGCCTTAGAAGGGCGATGCTCTATCCGGATGAGCTACAGGCGCATATCAAATATTGGTCGGGGTAGAGGGATTCGAACCCCCGACATCCTGCTCCCAAAGCAGGCGCGCTACCAGACTGCGCTATACCCCGTTCCTATCGATCATCACTGATGCGATGGGTTGGCATAATACTCGGCGTTTGGGCTTTCGTCAATTCTTAAAATGCGAAATTTGCAGCTTTATTTATCCCGTTATAGGTGAGAATTTATTGTATAATTCAAATATTTATGACTCAACTTTTTGGTTAACACTCTATGGTAGCTCAAATAATCGACGGCAAAGCAATTGCAACCACGCTTCGCAAGGAAATTGCGGACAAAATTATGGCAAGAAATAAGCAAGATATTCGCCAACCGGGACTTGCTGTTATTTTGGTAGGTGATGATCCTGCCTCGGAAATTTACGTACGAAACAAGCGTCAAGCTTGCGAGGAAGTCGGATTTAAGTCGGTTTATCACCAGCTTCCGGCGGCGACAACTCAAGATGAACTGAATACTTTAATTCAAACACTGAATCAAGACGCGAGCATTGATGGAATATTGGTGCAGCTTCCTCTCCCCTCTCACATTGACAGTGACAATGTAATAGAACACATCGACCCTAACAAAGATGTTGACGGCTTTCATCCTTATAATCTGGGTCGTCTGGCGCAACGTAGGCCGTTGCTACGCCCTTGTACGCCTTACGGTGTCATGACATTGCTTGATAGCATACAAACCGTTTACAAAGGCCGAGAGGCGGTTGTCATTGGGGCATCTAATATTGTTGGTTTACCCATGGCGTTAGAGTTACTTTCTGCTGGTTGCACTATTACAGTGTGCCATCGCTTGACAGAAAATATTGAAGAGCACGTGAAAAAGGCAGATATATTGGTTTCAGCAGTGGGTAGCCCAGGCATTATTAAAGGCAACTGGATAAAGCCTGGAGCGACAGTGATTGATATTGGCATCACAAGACTAGCGGATGGCAAACTGGCGGGTGATGTGGAATTTCAGGCAGCGTCAGAGAGAGCAGCGTGGATTACACCTGTACCGGGTGGTGTTGGTCCTATGACAGTTGCTACGTTACTCAAGAACACCTTAATTGCGGCGCAAGCGAAAGACGCCGCAGCAGGAATATATTAACGATACCCAGCATTACTTTATAGCTATGCGACAAAAATGTGACATCAGTGGGCTTTAATGATTACGGTGGGGATTTTTGATTCGTATGTGCCGAGTGAATGTTCTGTGATTTAGCAGGGGTTCGCGGACACAACCCCCACAAAAAACGTGGGGGTCTTAGTCCGTGCTACTAATCTTTGTGCAATGCGCTAATGTAAAAATGTTCTTTGTAAAGGCTCTTTTCACTTCAACGAAGTTGAAGTGAATGTTCTATTTTTATGCGCGAAGCTAGCGAGCACGAAAAAATAGAACATACTCTGACAGGGCCCCAGTCATTTCCCCTTCCACCAATAGAGTTTAGTATTACGCCCCATTGACCTCATCCGTTAGATCAGTATACTCGTTATTATAAATTGTCATGGAGAGACTTTGTGCAGCAGCTAGCGAAACATTTTGCAGAACAATTAAATAAAGCATTAGATGATTTAGACGTCCCTATTGCCACGCGCGAAAGAGCCGCGGCCTTTAGTAAGATGCTGGATATTCCTAAGCCTCAGGCTAATAGCATGCTTGAAGGACACATGGTTCCTGATGATGAGTTATTGCAACGAATTGCGACGGAACTGGAAGTGGAACCTACCTGGCTACTTGGCGAAAAAAAGAAGTAATCTATTAGTCTGTTTTTAGCCCTCCTCCCTTTTTTCAAAGGGAGGTGTGTCTCATGCTCCTACGGCTTTGCTGAATAAATCAAAAAATAGTCTTCAGGAATAAAATTGATTTTACGCTTTCTCACATTGCCTATTTTCAAGATGTAATTTTTTATTGAGTTTGTCGTTACGCTTGTCTTCAAAATTCTGCTGAATTTCTTCTAAAGAGCGTGCTTTGGTCTCCGGCAGTAAATAAAGCACAATTAAAAAATAACAAGCCGATAAGAATGCAAAAGCCCAATAAGTTTGACCCATACCAAGGTATTTCACTATTGGCAGAAAATAAACTGATAAAGCCGTCGCTGCTAAAGAATTAAAGAATAAACATATCGCAATCCCTTTTCCTCGCACCCGCGTTGGGAAAAGCTCAGAGATAGCAAGCCAAACCACAACACCCGGTCCAATCGCAAAAAACATAATGAAAAAGAAGAGCCCAATCAGAGCTAACGTACCAACATGGGGCGACACAGGGAGAAAATAACTAATTGCACCTAAATAAATCTCAGATGCCATGACGCCAAACACACCTATCAGCAGCAATGGTCGGCGACCTAACGTATCAATCAAAGTAATCGCTACAATCGTAAAGACAAAATTCAGCAAACCTATGCCAACGGAGCCCACCATCGTCACAAAGTTAGAACTCATGCCCGCGTCTTTCAAGATGAGTGGTGCATATTGCAGAAATGAATTAATACCAGTGAGCTGATTAAAAACAGCTACCAACACGGCAATAATGCAAGGCCCCCAGAATTGATGTGAAAAAAATTCCTGCCATGAACCTTGAACCTTGTGCAGACTGGCCTCAATCGCGCGCATGTCTTCTTCGACTTCAGATTCATGATTACGAATGAGCGCTAAAATCTTTCGTGCTTTTTCTGCCTGATTATTTGCCATTAACCAGCGCGGTGTTTCGGGCAACCGTAAAATACCAAATAATAAAATAAACGCCGGAATTAAAATAACGGCAAACATGGCGCGCCAATTACCGGTGGGCGTAAAAATAAGATCGACAACATACGCCAACACAATGCCGAAAGTGAGAAGCAACTGAAAGAAAGTAATGAACTTGCCGCGATCTTTGCTCGGGACAATCTCAGCAACATAGAGCGGAACAGCAACAGCCACCATCCCAACGCCAACGCCCAAGAATAATCGAGCACTGAACATCAGCAAAAACGTATTCGCAAACAAGACCAAGGCGATGCCAATAATGAAAATAATAGCTGACGCTGCAATCAAGAAACGCCTTCCATACCAATCCCCCAAGGGGCCAGCTAAAAGCGTACCAAACAAACCACCACCTAATACGGCCCCTACAATCAAGCCTACCTGGGTATCTGTCATGGGAATGGCGTCTTTTATAAATAATAATGCGCCAGAAATAACACCCATGTCATAGCCATACAAAATCCCACCCACACTCACTAAACCTGCAATCCAGAGAATAAGTTTGTTTTGCTTGTTATCGTTTTGCATTGATACCTGCTATTTTTTAAGCAGCCTCCCCGTTAGGGGAGAACCACAATTAAAGTCATTGCCTGTTACAACTGCGTAGCGTACTTGCTGTAATACATTTGTGCCAACTGTTTTGCAGCGCTAATTTCATTTGGCTTCATTAATTTTGCTACAGTATCGCGGTATTTGATGGCTGTGTCACGAATTTGAGGATCGCTTGAGGTGGATGCGAGATCCAGCCACACATAAGCCGATTTATTATCAATTGCTACCCCTTGGCCTTCTGCGTACATGGCGCCTAATAATAATTGTGCATTATCCATACCTTGCTCGGCGGCCTTGATATACCACATCGCTGCCATCTGTGGATCTGCTGGCACGCCCAACCCTTTTTGATAGAAAGAACCCAGCATGTATTGCGCTTTCGCTAAGCCATGCTTGGCTGCAACCTGGTACCAGGAAAAAGCCTTAGTATCATCTTGTGGTGTGCCTTGTCCATTATGATAGAGATAAGCCACTGCAAATTCCGCTTCAGGAAAGCCTTGTTCTGCTGCCTTCAGGTATTGATCCATTGCGATTTGGTCACTCTTTGGCATACCAATACCATTAGAAGCCAGGTAACCCAGAAAATATTGCGCTCTAGGGAAATTTTCGGCGGCGGCTTTATTGATCCAATCCATTGCCACTTTTAAGTTTGGCGGTGTGCCCCAACCATTGTAATACAGCACGCCTAAATTATATTCTGCGACAGGCAACCCTTGCTGGGCCGCTGCCGTAAACCAAGTTAGCGCTTTTGCTTTATCCAGTTGCACGCCTTCGCCAAAAGTATACATCAAGCCGAGCATAGACTCAGCTTGCGGTAAACCTTGTTGTGCAGCAGCGGTAAACATGGCAAAAGCTCGCGCAGGATCACGAGCGATACTAGGCTCGCCGCTGTAATACAATAATCCTAAATTATACTGGGCTTTCGCCATGCCTTGCATAGCCGCTTTGTCATACCAGAAACGAGCCAACGAAAAATCTTGTGTCACTCCAAAGCCCGTAGAGTACGCGACACCTAGCATATATTGTGCAGGTGCAAAATTGCTGACAGCGGCTTGTTTAAATAAAGAGATGGCTTGTTCTGTTGCTTGTGACACAGTCATACCGTTGTAATACATAATACCTAAAGCATATTGCGCATAAGGTGAACCTTGTTTGCTGGCTTTCATATACCATGCGACCGCCATATGATTATCTTCTGGGGTGCCTAAGCCTTTTTGATAGAGATACCCCAACTGATATTGCGCAATCGCCTGGCCTTGTTGAGCCAAAGCTTTATAAAGTTCAAAAGCAACGCCGTAATCTTTGTTTTGCATCGCAGCTTCGGCTTGTTGGAGTTTTTCGAGGGTCACTTTATCATGGTAGTACTGAATAGAAGGATTGGGATCTGTGTCGGCCATGGAATTGACACTCACGCCTAACACAATGGCAATCGCCGCCGCTCTAAAAAAACCTTTCATACCCTAACTCCCTGTAAAAAAATAACCCTAAAAAATTTATGCTTCACCAAGCGCACTTTTCTTTTCCTGCTCCGCTTCGGTTAAAACGTGAGAAATTGCATCAATAACCACATCAAGTTGTTCCTGAGTAATGATCAGGGGCGGCGCTAATCGAATCACTGTGCCGTGTGTCTCTTTTGTTAAAACGCCCTGCTTCATCAGCTTCAGGCAAAGTTCACGTGCGGAATAATAACTTGGATTAATCTCCAAGCCAACTAGTAACCCCTTACCTCGGATCTCAGTGATTAAAGGTGACTTCAGTTCACGCAAACGTTTCATTAAATAGTCACCTAATTTAGCTGCCTGCTCGATCAGGTTTTCTTCTAACAAAACATCAATAGCCGTTAACCCAACAACCGCTGCCAACTGGTTGCCACCAAATGTACTGCCATGATCACCTGGTGTAAAAACGTCCATTACTTCTTTTTTACTGAGAAACAATGAGACAGGCAATAAGCCACCACCTAAGGCTTTGCCGAGTACGACACAGTCTGGCGTTATACCATCGTGTTCCGAGGCTAAAAACTTTCCGGTTCTTCCCATGCCGGTTTGAATTTCATCGGTGATTAAAAGCACATTATTTTTCTGACACAGCTCAGCACAGGCTTTTAAATAACCGGCTGGCGGCACAATGATACCGTTTTCACCTTGAATGGGCTCTACTAAAAAAGCTGCTGTATTGGGCGTGATGGCTTCTGCGAGTGCTTTAATATCACCATAGGGAATCTGCTTAAATCCAGGTGGAAAAGGCCCGAAGCCTGATCGATATTGAGGCTCGCTTGACATACCCACAATAGCAATAGTTCTGCCATGAAAATTACCTCGGCAAATAATAATTTCCGCTTGATCGCTAGGGACTTTTTTGACGGTGTAAGCCCATTTGCGTGCCGCTTTCAGCGCCGTTTCAACCGCTTCGGCACCTGTATTCATGGGAAGCGCTTTTGAAAGCCCTGTGACTTCGCATATTTTTTTGAGAAAAAGACCGAGTTTATCTGTGTAGAAAGCGCGGGAAACAATAGCGAGGGTGTGTGCTTGATCGGTTAATGCTTTCACCAAGCGAGGATGACAATGACCATGACTCACCGCAGAATAAGCACTCATCATGTCCGTATAACGATTGCCCGCATCATCCCAAACATAGATGCCCTCACCTCGAACAAGAACGACTGGTAATGGGTGATAATTATTCGCGCCATATAAACGTTCTGATTCGATTGTTTTATTCATAAAGGCTTCCTAAGAATTGTGTAACATAATTTATAACTCTTTAGAAAGAGCATAACAAGAAGGAAGGAGGAGAAAAAATTCTCTCAGAGAGTTTGAGAGAGATAAAAGTGAGAGAGTGTTTTCGTAAGCGTGTCTCGTGAGACCCTGTGAGAAATTTATAGTGGAAGCATGTGTGAGATTTTAGGCAGTCCCTTTTTCAAGGGTATTCGCGCACCATATCACAAGACAGCTTCCTAATATCATTATTGAACGGTTCCGGACAAAACCCCTACTAAAACACTCATAGTTAAGTATAGAAAGGATCTAATTAATTGCAAATACGGAAAGCCTAAATAGCGTTAATCTGACTGATTACACAGATAAAAGATATTTTATTTCACAGCGCCAGCTAAAGAACTCTTTGAAATAGCTTTCAGTGGCACAGGAATAGCCTTAGTGCGGGGATAGCTTTTTCGTCACGCTAAAATGACCGTGCGGCGCCGCGTAGCGGGCGAGTTGTCAGTAATTTGCCGCCATTAATGATCTTATGTCTAGCTAATGGGTGATTTGTGGGCATTAATAATAGGATATCGTTATTGTCCTTCCGTGATTTACTGTTATATCCCTGTGAAAAAGCGTTAGAACCTATAATACTCCCTCTACCACGATGAGTGGCAGAGGGTTTTTTTTATATAAAAGTTCTTGGATCGCCCTTCCCTACCCTTAAAATCGTCGGGGTATCACTCACTAAATCCACAACGGTCGTCGGCGTCATTCCACATGGGCCACCATCAATGACAAGATCAACGCGTTTGCCGAGGGTCTCGTAAATGTCTTGTGCATCAATAAATGGATATTCCTGCTCAGGCAAAGAGAGCGTCACACTCATTAAAGGCTCGTTCAATTCATTTAGCAGCGCTCGCACAATTTTGCTGTCTGGCACGCGCAAACCGATGGTATTACGCTTAGGCTGCAATAGGCGGCGAGGCACTTCACGCGTTGCATTTAAAATAAAGGTATAAGGGCCCGGGGTATGCGCTTTCAACAGTCGAAAGGCCGGATTATTCACGATGGCATAAGTCGACAATTCCGATAAATCACGACAAACGAGGGTGAAGTTGTGTTTTTCGTCCAATTGACGCAGGCTGCGTATGCGTTCAAGCGCGTCTTTATTCGCTAACTGGCACCCAATCGCGTAAGCTGAGTCCGTTGGATAGACGATTACCCCACCTTCTTGCACGATGGTCGCCGCTTGCTTGATAAGACGAGATTGCGGATTGTCTGGATGAATAACAAAAAATTGGCTCATGATGTCCTTCCTTGTATAATAACGCTCCTTCGATGTATAAGCGCTGCATTTTAAACGAAAAGTCACATTAACTCACTAATGAAATCATAACTATGAAAAGAAAACGTGTATTATCTGCTGATCCGATTACAACTACAATCAATTCCCTGAGCCATGATGGTCGCGGTATTGCCTCACTCAATGGTAAAACCACTTTCATCAGTGGCGCGCTCACCGGAGAAGAAGTGAGCTTCAAGCTCACCAAAAGACATCCCCGATACAACGAAGGGGAAATTTTGGAGATAATGAGCCCATCCGCTGAACGTGTTAAGCCTGGATGTGAGCATTTTGGCATTTGCGGGGGTTGCAGCATGCAACATCTCGCGATGTCCGCACAAATTGAGCTAAAACAAAAAACATTACTAGAACAACTAAAACATTTCGGTCATGTTGAGCCAGAAACCATTTTGCCACCTTTATCAGGCAACATTTGGGGTTATCGACGCAAAGCACGCTTAGGTGTGCGCTGGGTACAGAAAAAAGAAAAAATGTTTGTCGGTTTTCGAGAAAAATCCAGCCGCTATCTTGCCGAGATTGTTACCTGCCCTGTCTTGCATCCCAGTGTTGGTGAACGTCTACCCGAGATCAGTCAGCTGATATTGAGTTTGAAGCAGTTTGAGCAAATCCCTCAAATTGAAGTGGCTGTGGGTGACAATGCCACCGCGTTAGTTATTCGCCACATGGTGGATCTTGATGATGAAGACTTAAAAAAATTGGCCGCGTTTGGTGAAAAATATCAGTTCCAGATTTTTTTACAGCCCAACTCACCCGCACCTTTTTCAAAGCTTTATCCTAATGACCAAAATTATCGTCTGACTTACGCATTAGCCGATTATCAATTACAAATGCAATTTCATCCGTTGGATTTTACGCAAGTTAACGGTGAAGTAAATCCCTTGATGATTCAGCAAGCGCTAGCATTATTGGATACACAACCAACTGATAAAGTGCTGGATCTCTTTTGTGGCTTGGGAAATTTCACACTACCATTAGCACGATTCGCAGAAGAAGTGGTCGGTGTTGAAGGAAGCCAAGAGATGGTTGACCGCGCTAAAGACAATGCAACGCTAAATGATATTCATAACACCGCATTTTATGCAGCCAATTTAGCTGAGATCCCCGCAGCACAACCTGCCTGGATGCAAAAAAAATACGATAAAATTTTGCTGGATCCACCGCGTACTGGCGCTAAGGAAATTATTGCTCTCTTCCCGAAGCTGGGTGCCAAACGCATCGTCTATGTTTCATGTAATCCTGCTACCTTGGCAAGAGATGCGGGTATTCTGGTGAAAGAACAAGGCTATAAATTAAAAAAAGTTGGTGTAATCAATATGTTTCCTCATACCAGCCATATTGAAGCCATTGCTTTATTTGAGAAAAAATAAAAAGACAAAAGCAGCACGGTTACATCTAAAGGATTATAATAATATGTAAGGTTGGCAGAGGCGTTTTGCCAACCGTTACTTTCTCACATGGACAATCCGTTATGGTCTCAGTGAAACAAAAATTTCAATATCTTGAAAATGGTGACATTGATCTTGAGAGCTGGCTCGCAAAAACTAATGCTGCCTACCCACTTCAAAATACCGGCATCATTGAAAAAGCCTGTCTGCTTGCCAAAGAATCCAGCAAAGGCCTCTCAACTTTTTATGGCCAAACTTGCATAGAGCAAAGCTTAGAGATGGGTGAAATAATCGAGAGCTTAAAGCTCGATCAAGAAGCCGTTGCCGCTGCTATCATGATGAGCAGTATGCGCCATACCAAATTACCTATCGAAAAAGTACAAGAACGCCTCGGCGATGGCCCGACTAAATTAATTCTTGGCGTGCAACAGATGGACGCCATTCACAATTTGCAAAATGCTGAAAAAGCTCGCGATCAAATTCAAATCGATAGAATGCGCAAACTATTGCTCGCGATGGTATCGGATATTCGCGTGGTACTTATTAAATTAGCAGAACGTACCTGCATTATGCGAGGCATCAAAGGGATCAGCCCTCTGGAACGAAAACGTATAGCGCAAGAAACCATGGATATTTATGCACCGCTTGCTAATCGATTGGGTATCGGGCAACTAAAATGGGAACTTGAGGATATCGCCTTTCACTACAGTGATCCCGATACCTATAAAAAAATCGCTAAATTTCTTGCTGAACGTCGCACCGACAGAGAGGAGCGTATTCACTTAACGATTACGCAAATCAAAGATAAAATGCACGAGTCCGGGATCAAAGCGAGCGTCACGGGACGTGCAAAACATATTTATAGTATTTTTTCTAAAACCAAACGCAAGAATGTCGACTACAAAGATATTTATGACAGTAGTGCTGTTCGTATTTTAGTGCCTACGATTGAAGATTGTTATTCAGCACTGAGTATTGTGCATACCATGTGGGAACATATTCCTGAAGAATTTGACGATTATATTACAACGCCTAAACCAAATGGTTATCGATCCATTCACACTGCCGTTGTTGGGCCCGATGATAAAAATCTGGAAATCCAAATACGCACGCATACCATGCATGAAGAAGCTGAACGCGGCGTGGCGGCACATTGGTTATATAAAGAGGCTAAATCCTCTCACGGCGCGTATGAAGCCAAAATCGTGTTCTTACGTCAATTGTTGGATTGGCATCGTGATGTCGCAACCCAAGATGAAGAAATCAATCCAGCTTACGATCAGATTTTGACAGACCGTGTTTATGTTTTTACACCGACGGGCGATATTTTAGATTTGCAAGAAGGCGCAACACCGCTTGATTGCGCATACCAAATTCATAGCGAAGTGGGCAACCATTGTCGTGGCGCAAAAATTAACGGCCACATTGTGCCCCTTACCTATAAGTTGAAAACAGGCGATCAAATTGAAATCTTGACGAATCCCAATGGCACTCCAAGTCGCGATTGGTTAAACGCAGAATTTGGTTACATCACCACTTCACGCTCTCGCGCTAAAGTCGCGCACTGGTTCAGGCAGCTGGATTTAAATCAGCATATTGAAAGTGGTAAACGGATTTTAGATCGAGAATTTGCCCGTGTTGGCGTGCAAATCAATTTGCAAAAACTGGCGAGTCACTTTCAATTAAAAGATGAAGACACACTGCTAGCCGCTCTCGGTCGTGGCAATTTGCGCCTTTCTCAAATAACCCATTTGATTGAGACTGATCATTCGCAAAATAAAGATAACGTCATCCACCTTGCTAATAAAAAGCAAGAAAGCAAAGGCATGAATATTGCCGGGATTACGGATTTATTGACGCGTATCGCACGTTGCTGCAAACCCATTCCTGGTGATGAGGTCGTAGGTTTTATTACGCAAGGTCGCGGTGTTTCGATTCATAAAAAAACCTGCAACAATGTGACGCATCTTGACCCCACGGATACTAAGCGCCTTTTGCAAGTCAATTGGGACAATCAACATATTGGGGCATATTATGTGGATGTTCTGATTCGCGCGCATACGCAAGATACCCTCTTGAAGGAAGTGACGACCCTGCTTGCCAATGCCAAAATGGACTTGGTGAATCTCAATTCCACGGTTAATCGCAATAATATGATGATGATTACCATCACCGTCCAGATTAAGTCTCTGCCGCAACTGACTGAATTATTGGGACAAATACATCATTTGAAAGGGGTAATCGAAGCAAAACGGTTGAGCGCATAATATTAAGCTTGTGTATTTCCTCTTCATTTTGGAATAATATTACTCTCAACTTTTATCCTATTCTCGTAAGCTAGATAATGAGAGCATAATAATGCTGAAGTACCTATCATGAAGACATATTCTGACGCCGACCCTACTCCCGTGATTGACTGGGAGCTCGGTATTAAATTAGCAGGAAATAATCGTGTGCTTGCGATTGATATGCTAAAAATATTTGCCAAAAGTCTGCCCGATGAAATGAATGCCATCATTCAAGCGACTCATACGCACAATACGGTCGAGCTCTTGTTACACTTACATAAATTGCGTGGCGGTGTCAGTTATTGTGGCCTGCCCCGCTTAAAAAAAACCATTATCGCATTTGAAAAAGACGTTAAGAAAAATAAAACCAAAAATCTAACCTCTTGTTTCGCTGAATTTGAAAATGAAGTGGTTTTAGCGCTAGACCGCATTGGTCGCATCACGGAGTAATAAATTCTCGCTCATGGATAACTCAATTGTCACACTCGCTTGGCCACCCGCTTTTACACTGAAAAAAAGCCCTCGCGCACGCCATGTTAAGTTAAAAGCCTCAGTCCGAAATGGTTTGGAGCTTGTGGTGCCCATGCGTTTTAATCAAAAAAATATTCCGGAAATATTAGAGACCAATAAAAGTTGGATTTTAAAACATTTAAATCAAATTCAAAGCCAACGGCAATCCACTGACTCACACACACTGCCCACCGAGATTGCTTTACTCGCAGCAAACCAAATCTGGAAAATTGATTATATCAAAACGGATAACGCTAAATTAAGATTGTTTAAACGTCCCAATCAAGAGTTAGCATTGCTAGGTAAAACAGATAACAAAGAAACCGTTAAAAAAATTCTGGGGGCATGGGCCAAGAATCAAGCGCGCGTGATTTTAACAAAACGGCTGGATGAATTAAGTGCTCTCACAAACTTACCTTACAGTCGTGTCAGTATTCGCAGTCAGCGTAGCCGTTGGGGAAGCTGCTCCTCGGACAAAGCAATCAGCTTGAATTACAAATTACTTTTTTTACCGGCGCATCTTTTGGATCATATTATTATTCATGAACTGTGTCATACCGTTCACATGAATCATTCAGGCAAGTTTTGGCGATTAGTAGCGTCTTTTGATTCTGCATGGAAAGAAAATAGTCGTGACATCAAGCACGCCGAAAAATATATGCCTGTTTGGCTAGAAATTTAGAGGATTTTTTTATGTTTCGCAAAATTGATTATACTCAATTTCGTTATGGTAACGACCTGAAAATTTTTTTTGATAGCTTGCTTAAAAATGATTTAACCTCTGAACAAACCTATAGACTTTCTGTTGTGCTACAAACCAAAGTGAGCTTGATATGGGAATTGATAGAAGCTATTAATTTATGCTCGCAAGAAGAGCAAACGTCTGCTTGGTCTCATTACGAAACTTTTCTGACAGACTTAGAGAGCGTCGATGCTGAGCCGTGTCTCACTATTGAAACACGTCGCTTAAGCTTGCTGTATTCTGGCGTATTATTTACCGACCCCAATCAAAAGAAATCATCCGAAAAGAGCCCTCAGAGTGCAGCGCCTGAAACCACACAGGAATTACACTACACCTCATTCAAATTTTAGAATATTTAAAATCCAAGTTCTGCTGAGGCGATATCAAAATCCATGTCTTCCCCTGCTGCTTTGTTGATTTCCTGGAAGTTTTCAAGCCCTCTAAAATCCCAATGTTTTTTATCCATTAGTTGACTTAGCTTGACGCTAGTTAAAGCATGCAGCATGTTGCTTGGGACTTTTGGATTTTCTTTTGCTAACTGTTGAATTAGCATTTTAACGCGTTGACGCATGAGGGTTTCTTGTGAGCCACAAAGGTTGCAGGGAATAATGGGGAATCTTTGTTCGTTGGCGTACGTGATGATGTCATTTTCCTGGCAATAGGCTAAGGGACGAATCACGATATGACGCTTATTATCGCTCAATAATTTCGGCGGCATGGAACGAATTTCGCCGCTGTAAAAAATCGACATTAACAGTGTTGTGATTAAATCATCGCGATGGTGGCCTAGTGCGATTTTGTTAAAGCCGTTTTCTTCTGCATACCGATAAATAATGCCGCGACGAAGACGCGAGCATAATGAGCAGTAAGTGTTACCTTCGGGGATTTTTTCTTTGACGATTGAGTAGGTGTCTTCGGTCAGGATTTTATAGGACACCTTGTTGGCTTCTAGCCATTGGCGCATGCCGGTATCGTTCCAGCCGGGATGGGATTGATCCAGGGTGAAAGCAAAAATTTCAAACTTGTTATAGCGACGACGTAGGAGCATCAACATGCGTAGCAAAGTATAAGAATCCTTACCGCCAGAAAGACAGACCATGACGCGGTCACCCGCCTGGATCATTTTGAAATCACCAATTGCCTTGCCGGTGTAATGTAATAATTTTTTTTCTATCTTGGATTCGCTACTCACAACCGCATCGCCTTTTTTAAACCTAAAATGTTGCGAAATTGTATAATTCATTAGGTATTTTTCAAAGCATAATTAGTGGCTTTTGGGAGATTATAATAAATACATCCGGTTTTAATGTGTCGTGAAACGACTTTAAGAATACTAGCTAACCTTTTGTAATGACTTATTTTTTAGAGAAATACGTGTTTAGGATAGAGATAGATTGATTAGTGAGGCGCTTAATCGTTTAAAAGATAGATGAATACAAAAGAATTTTAGGAGAAAAGCGAAGAATTGATATCACAAAGAAAATTATCAACACGTTGCGTTGGTATTGGTCACCCAATCCATGGCAACGTGTTGCAGTAACAATATCCAGCTTACTCGACGACGGAGACGTCTTCTGCTTGCAGGCCTTTTTGGCCGTCAGCGACAGAGAATTCTACGCGTTGTCCTTCTTCAAGAGAACGGTAACCATCACCACGAATAGCGCGGAAGTGTACGAATACATCCCCACCTTGATCTCTTTGAATAAACCCATAACCTTTGCTATTGTTAAACCATTTTACGGTTCCGCTTTCACGATCTGCCATGCTTGCATACCTTCATTTCAATTAAAAAAATGCCACCTAGAGTAGGTTCTTTTTTTGACACGCCGAGCGGACAAAATTTGAACTCTAAAGGTGGTATTTATAAGTATAACAAAGATTTAAAATAGCGGGTATATGGGAAATAAATTTAAACTGTGCTATTTGAGATCACATTGGCCTATTAAAAGCCAACATTGAAAAAACCTTAGAAGAATCCATCAGATCCTATTGCACCGCCCTGCACTTTCGCCTAAGATTCCACCGCAGGTTGTTTTTGATTATCTGTCGGGGGAATGTACTTGAACCCTGTAGCAATTCCTCTTGGAAATTCTCCAAGCCAACGTAGCTCAGTTGGTAGAGCAACTGATTCGTAATCAGTAGGTCCGCAGTTCGATTCTGCGCGTTGGCACCAATAAAATCATGTAAATCAATTATCTACAGCAAACAATAAAGACCGAAATATATACAAGATGTTTTTGTGCTGCACAGGTGCCACCTTTTACTTATATCCCCCCCTTCGTTTTAAATAAAAATAAAGCAATACTCTGAAACAAATATTGATTCGAAAATGAGATAATAAATGGATTAGCCACTTTGAGGGATAGATTATGAGAAGCTCTCGAGAGATTTTTGATGATATAAAGAGAAGCCTGATATTAATTAGGCAGCATGGAGGCGCGCTAGGTCAATATGATTCCGGCTTATTTAATTTATTTATTGAAGCGTATAGAAATCACCACATGGATTTCCATTCAAACCCAAGATTAACAGGCCAAGCCATTATTGATCGGCTCGTTGAAGATGAAGAGTATTCGAACATTGAAGGTAAAATAAAATATAACCTTGATGAACAATTCTATGAGAAATGGACTTATTGGACGGAGGCATTTGATAAAGGACTATCAGGTAATTTTATTATATGGCGCCCTGATTCCTGAATTGGCAATGTACTTGACGGTGGATTTATTGTAGTTGATTACTATGAATTGCCGCTAAATACGGATATGTTGCTTGTTAGCGATATTAACATATTGGAATATAAACAAAGATGGATTGCTTTCTTTAAAGATCAAAATAAAAATCCATACACTGGCTATGTAAGCAAATCAATCATAGTAAATAAGATACGCAGTAGTAATTTGCAATTAAGCATATTTCTCACGTACTCAAATGATCGATTCCATGAAATGAGTTTTGAGTTGCCCAAAAGTGAATATATCCAATGCTTAGAACATCAAGATAGTAAATACCCATGTGTTTTTGTTAAAGATACCTGGTTTAAAAAATTTTTAGAAACAAAATATTGTTGCTACGGACTTATCGATGAAGTCGATTTCAAAGAAACTTATTTAATAAATCCAGATTTGAATGACTATTCATTAAAGCGCAAAAGTGGAATTGAAAAAATAGCAAATGAGTATCCGCAAATATCATTTGTAATATTTTCAGATTCAGTCTTATTAAAACTACCTTGGTCATTAGATCAATACGAAGCTACATATACGCCTGAATTAATGGTTGGAATTTTCAAAGAGATAAAAGATTTTTACAAAAGAAAATTACATTGCGAATGTTACGGAATTTTTATTCAGGGGGTTAATTACACCTCAACGAATGATCTGATCTCGGTTGGGAAAAACAATAACTGCATTGATCTTAATTGCAGCGGATCAGCATTCGCCAACCTGTTTTCTATCGATGCAACAATAAAATTAAATATAAAAAATAAACAGCATAAAAAATCGCAAATTTATTTTGATGAGAAATTTCTTATTTCACTGAAAATTAATCCTGAAAAAAAAGAAAAACTACATAAATATTTATTCCCATATTATTCTTCTTTATATAGAAGTTATGAAAATTATGTTTCAGATGCGGAATCACTTGTTCTTGGAGAAACAGATAAAAAGATAAAAAGATTAAAAAAACATCTTTAACTAAGAGAATAATATATTTTTCACTTAATTTTTCAACAAAAATAAAAAAAATATTTAATAGAATATAATTTGCTTCAATCCACTTTTTCATATGTCATGAGCCTAATTAACACTATTGTTTCATCTATATTCGGGAATAATAGTGACGAAAGATCATTTATCATTTAAATCCCTACGTTTTTTGGAGTAATATTATTCCTTAGGAATATAATCGTCACTGCATTTTGGAAAACATTCGTGGACTTACCTAAGATCCCGAGGGGCAAGTGCCCACTTATTGCAGTCTGAGTTTTAAAATGGCCAGAGAGGCTTTTGAAGCCGTTTAAAGACCTACTTGTGGGTGATGATATGAAGCGGGGTGTTTAGTGTGCTTTTAAGTGTCTAATGTTCGGATTTAAACCTGAGATTTCGACAATAGGATGAGCAACTACTATCCATTAAAATCAATGCTATAATTATATTAATCTATAGGTTTTAATGCTCAGAAAGAGCGAGGGGTTGATGCTTCCAATCTCATTATGCTTATGCCTTGGTTTAGGATTTATTATCGAATCTGGCTTGCTGTTAGGTGAGTCTCTAAAAAGTAAACTTGTACTCGCATTATGGATTTCAACCATGGGTTCAAGTGTTGTAGGCTTTCTTGCAGGCTTTCTAGCTTTTGGTTACTCCCTCCGAGTCGAATTAATTTTTGCGGCTGGCACTTTTATTTTCTTTTATCTGATGATATTTAGAAAAAAAATATTACCCGCTATTAATGAGTTATCTTTAGCGCTATTCAATACTATCTTTATTTTTCAATATTTCTTTACTATACATGGAGAATTAAATCGCCAGGGCATTAATGATAGTATTTTTTTAAATTTAATCTGCATATTTAGTGTAATCGTTTTTATAAATGCACTTGTGGAAATGACAACCCCTTTCTTCATAAAGCTGATTTTTTATGTCTGGTATCTGCTCATGGCATGTATTTTGCTATTATTTACGATATATCAGATGAATTTTTCGATAGAAAATAATAGCTTTATAACTTACTTAACATTTATCTCTATTGGGTGCGTAGTATTTGAATTATCAATAGATGCTTTGGCTGTTATATATCTTATTCCCATTCCCATGAAAGGCCAGTCCTTAAGTAACCGTTTAAGCAGAATAAAACTACATATAGAATTATTAACAAATAAGTATTCCGAGGAAAAAACAGATACGTTACAAAACCTATTAATTATTTTATGTTTAATTTCACTGCTATTATGGAATGCACGTTATATACAATTTAATACTATTTTTATTTTAAACGCCGTACTCATTATTAACTCTATATTAACAGGCAGTATATTTTCAAAAAAGAAAGCAGGAATATTGAATAACGCCGACGACGAAGGTTTAGATTTTTTTAATTCTTTTATGGAGCTATCTATAAACGAATTAAATCCAAATGCACCAACTGAATTGCCAGAAAACTTAAAGAAAGGATACGTACTAGATGATAAAACTGTCTCGCTGAACCTAAGCTCAGCCCTCTCAACAGATAAACTTTATGCAGATCATACGTTATTTGTAGGGGCAATCAAGCCTTATATGACAGCAAGCACTCTTATTACAAATATCTATAAAGCTAAAAATTTTGGTGCGTGCAATAGAGAGAACCCTGGAACCACCCCTCTTACACTGCAGTCATCTTTAAAGATTATGGATCAAATTTTTAGTACGCAAATAGCACTTAAATGCATAGGAAAAAATGAATTTAACAAAACGACTTTTTGCAATGCAAAGATAAACAGTGTCAAGTACTAACCAACCACTCCCCATAAATTACCAAACATGTCTGTAGTATCCAGGAGGCCCTAGACCAGTGGTTCCATCGTAAGCGTTTCTGGAGCTATACCTTTTGCAATAACGCACAAACTTAAACGAAATGCTCCGCGCCCTTCAGGCATCTTGACTTGAAGCATAAGGTATAAACTAATTTACCTTATTTAATACCTCAAAAAATGACTAATTTATAAGAAAAAATGAGCCATTTCCCAAATACTTAATACCTTCAATCTAGTGATAATTAATAATATCGCAATTGCTGCTCGCTGATATCATGTCCATATCCTGCTTCTTTCGATAAGCGCGCGTTGACAAGAAAGCCCTCAATAGCATTATTCAGTTCATTATAAAATAATGTCTCTTCAAAAACTTCTGGACCACTCATTTGAAAAAATTCATAGTTTTTTTGAGGATCGTATTCATATTTTCTGATGCTATTATTTATAATTTCACGCAACCTTAGATAATCATTACCGCAAATGTATTCTGTAGTTGCTGCGCCTGGTACAGTAAATTTGTGGATATGTAGCATTAAAAATTCGTAATTTTCTTTATTATATCTTTGGATCATAGCACTATCAGTTGAGCGACCAGGAAAAGTAGCATCCGCTGCTTCTTTCAGTAATTCGTAGTAGGTGTAACCTTTTAGATATCGACATAATGCATATAGATGCACTCTTCTTGGTGAAAAGAATCTTAAGTTTCCCAGTTGTGTTTGAATGCTGACTTTAGTTTTTTTTGAAGCAGTGACAACATCTGCATACAATTCTTTGCGGGGATTTTCCACTAAACCATCACACAATTCTTTTTGCTGCAAATAGAGAACGCCTTCTGCAACTGAGCCATGAGTGGCAAGTTGTAAATCAGCTTCTAGCTTAAGTCTTACCGCATGAGCATCCTGAACCACACCTCTTGGAATGATTGTGCCGCGTACAATATAGTCAGCAAAATCCTCTTTTACAATTTGCATTAAGGCGAGAGAAAAATCTTGAAATTGATCTGCGTATCTAAAATGGGAAAATATTGTTGTTTGCGAATTATTTTTAAATAAATATCGTACTTGTGGTAAGTTTCCATATTTAAAATCGTCAGAACCGAAATTACTGTCATTCTCGTAGTTTGAAAATGCTCTAGAATGATGTCGCAACTTAGCTTCAAAAGCTTGTGGGTTTTGTCTAAATGCTTTTAACATAGAAGGACGCGAAAGTTTCATTCCGCTGCCAGCCAGCTTGAATTCCTCCCCCCAAATCTGACAAACATAAGCTGTTCTATCTGCTAATGGAATTGGCAGAAAAACTTGCTGCAGCACACCTTGATTTTTTCCTTGATGAGCCAAAGTGTGTTTTGTGCGATCGAATAACTGAAGATAGCGATTAGCCCGGCTTTTACTGTTGATGCCTAATGCCATTAGGGTCTCACCTATCACTCTTTCGTAAGGTGCTTCTACCATTGTACTTTTCAAAGCAGATTGAAAATACCACCAGAGCGTGCAAGATGCTGTTGTATGCTGATTAGTCGTTAATGCAGGATTCCAAGCCAAAGCGCGTTCAGCAAAGCCCGAGAGGTGATTAAATGGGGACGGATTAACAGTAACATCATCTTCTTCTTCGTCTTCTTCGAAAGAAAATGCTGGTTGTGGCCTAGATCGCCTTTCTTCGTCTCTTCTTTTTTCTCTCATTTTATGTAAGAAAATATCAATATTATCAAATGTCTCACTCATAAAATCAAAAAAACGCATTTCATTAATCACTTCAAGCTTGTTACTAAAATCTCCTTTGAGCATTTTTTTCCATAAAGTAATTACGCTATAAAGCTGTAATGCTGAATTTTCGGCAGCGTGATAAAGAACCATATGGTCTGGATGGGAGGCGAGAAAAGTTTTTTCCTGCTCAATCACAGCAAAAAGTTGCTCCATAAATCGACTGTCTTTTAACATCTCGTCGCCAGCTTTTTCTAAAATATGGCGAGGTTTTTCCCATTCAAGAGGCTTAAAATGTTTTTGCAAATAGTTCACAAGATCAATTCTAGGCTCTCCGGTATACTCACTATCTAAATTCAGCTTTAGATGCGCCATGGTAGGGCTTAAAAAGTTAGCCTCATCTTCTTGTGCGGCGCTACTTGACGAGGAGGATGACGACGCGCTGCTTACAGCTTCTGGGCTTATACTTTGTGATGACCGAAGATGTGAATTAACTTTAACAAGTTGATCAACATTTTCAATCTTGCTTATATTTTCTTCGAGTTGAAGTAAGTGTTGTAATTGAGCTGATGAATCTTGTGCTTTGAATTCATGATTTTGCACAATCTCATGAATAAAACTCGTAGACATTTCAATATAGCGCTTAAGCTCAATATAGGAATCACTACTTTTATCGTCGCAACTTAATTCAGGATCAATGAGATGGTGATCACCTTTATACGATACAAAAGTTTGCACTTGATTAGGCTGTGCTTTGTTTTGCTTGGTGCTCATCTCCTTAAGCAACATTTTTTCCATAAATAAACGCGCATCAGAAAAATCTGCGATACCATCTGAAACCGCATGGGCGATCATCATAGGGAAATGGTTAAGCATGCTTTCTGGTACAGGGTATTTCACTCCACCAGCAAATTGCACTCCGCTATAAATATTTTCAAATCTACCCTTTTGTATCATGGTTAAAAGGTGAGAGTTAATATGCGATCCGAAACTCAACCCTCGTAAAAAAACTTTATCTTTTTTAATAAACGAAAAATTTCGCACAAAGCTCGTTACAGCATAAACATCCTCAGGACCTGTAATATGATGCTTACCTTTAGAGCGCTCAATCCATTGCAACCATTCCTCCGGGTCTTTAGATGCATTAGGATATAAAGCACTACCCCGATAATTAGGACAGGCAACTACTAATCCGTGCGATAAATAATAGGCGATTTCTGCATGTGGTTTATTTTTATCGATATAAACATGAGGGCCGCCATGTGTATGGATGATAAGTGGCTTGGGAGATTGTGCAGTGGCTGAGGCTGGCTTGTAAAGAACATAAGGAATTAATGGCTGTTCGGGCACCGATGGATGCGCGGGAGCGAAAAGATCAGATACTTCAACGCCGTAGGCCTCAATGATGGCGCGGAAGTCTTGTTCAAAGCGAACCATAGCGCTTGGTTTTTTTAGATGATAATCTTTTTGTAAAATATAAAGTTCAATTAACTTATCGGTGCTAATGGGCATGGGTGACTCTACACAGAATATTTGGGATTGGTGATAATTGTACCAAATATGTTGATTTCTGTCATTAAATGGTTTGGCTTTCTTCTAAGTTCGCTCGTGATATAAGAAGAACCTTGGTCAAGTGCCGCTTTAGCGTTTATCTCTACATTTTTCAATTAACTTATTAGCAAACCTAATTTAGGCGTCAGTCTGACGCCTCTTATAAGACCAAAGCCTAACGATTTAGGAATTAACCATAGCACATGAAACGAAAGTGAAAAAAATAAATAGCCATATCATAAGTGACTCAATAATTTTCAGGTAATCATTGCCAGCTTTTGATTGTATTTATTTATAAAATAAAAACAAGAAATGGCTAATGCATATAAAAAATAAATTGCCATTTGTTCTATTCTAAGGTCGTTAAAAAATATTTCCTGCAATATACCAGTGATAATAGGACATAAACTGTTAATGATGGCATGTTGCTCTGAGGTAATTTTTTCTAATGCTTTTTGGGAAAAATAAAGCGGAATAATGAGGCTACAAAAAGCGAGTAAAACCAAACTAAACAGGCTAGATGCTGTAAAATAACTTGCCACACTATGTTTCGGCAAAATAAGCATAAGCACCGCAATTGCTAAATAAAATCTTACAGCCAAGACCTGTGTTGCCGATAGTCGCGCATTTTTAGCTAAAGCTTGGCTTTGTCTAAAATAAACGAATGAAAATGTCCCGCCTAACAATGCCAGAGATATTCCATAGATAGATTTATATGAAAAAGAGGATTGTAGCTCAAAGAAAACATTGGCAAAGATTAACAGTAACAAGCATAAGCCAAAATAAAATTTTATTTGATGCTTTTTCCAATCTTGAAAACTAAGCAACTTAAATCCTAGCATTCCAAGCCAAGCGAAATAAATAAAATTAAAAAGCGATGCTCCAATTTCTCCAGGGCCTATCATCGTTGTACCCCACATAACTAGGACTATTAACATGACTAGAATCCATTGTTTTTTATTTTCAAAACAATCGGCATATGTTTTTTTTAGATCATTTTTGTTAATAATATTGAAATATAAACTGGCTATACTGGCGGTAACAAGAAGCGAAAAAAGAGGAGGAATGCTCACATCTAATTTTTGGATTAATATCAAAGCAACGCTAAAAACTAACACATACAAGAAACTGTAAATCAATTTACTTCTCCTCTTTGCTGACTACTTTCCTATAATTACCACTCTAAACAAACTTTACCAATATTCTTACCACTTTCTGCTAATAAGTGTGCATCACTAATTTCATGTATTTTAAATACATTACGATCAATTAAAATTGATAATTTTTCCTCAGCATTAATTTCTGGAATGGGTAAGTCCATTAATTCAAAAATATCATGAGCACCAAACTCATTTATTACATAAGCTTCCATTATTTATCCTTATAAAACAATGTGATGAAATATAAAATTGAGGGCATTAATAACATCCATAGCCTTTTTCCCATTGTATGAAAGTAAAGCCCATCTTGACGGATCCCATAAGAGACATTTTTTCTGGTCAATAATGTATCATCACAAACTTTTCGGAACAAGGCCAAATCACATATGCCCCTTACGCAGTGTATTATCGGGGACGCTACACGGATAGCGGCTTAGCAAGTAGTCTTGGCTCAGCAGGCTGCACCAACATCAGATTGGCCCTCCTTGACGTGCTAAACCATTATAAAAATTATCTAAATGTTTAACAAAATCACTAGGCTGCTCAATGTAACTCGCATGGCTTGTTGGCATTATGACTAATCTAGCCTCAGAAATCTTTCTAGCAAGCTCTTGTGATTCTTTCGAAGTAGCAAGCATATCGTCTTCTGAGCCTATAATTAAAGTTGGAATATCAATCGTGCTTACCCAATGCCGTGAGTCAAAATCATAAAGTGCCTGTAGCTGCCTAGAATAATCAGATAAAGATTGGGAATAAAGATTTTCATTAGAGGCTTTTTGAATGATTTTAATAAGCTCGGGACTAAGAAACTTCTTAGAAAATGCCCACGGTATAATGCCATCCATAATATCAGCGGGAGACGCATTAGCTTGATGCAACATCAGAATATCAAAAAACACTTTCCTACCAGTGTCATTAAATTTTGCAAAAGTATTGCATAGAGCGATTGAGCCAATCTCACCTGCGTACTTATGCGCTACTTTTTGAGCTATAGCACCACCTAATGAATGACCAACTAAATGTGGTTTTTTAAGATCGAGCTTATTAATTAACCCCATAATATCATCTGCCATTGTTTCAACGCTAAACGGCTCACCAGAATCAATTGTTTGACCTACGCCTCGGTTATCAAAAATTAATACTTGATACCGCTTAGTCAATGCATCTAAAATTGGAACCCAATTAGCATGCTCGCCTTTAAGGCCAGCGATCAAAACTAATGGAATGCCATTTCCATGTAGCTCATAATAAAATTTGCTGCTGTTAATATTGAGAATAGCCATATTAAAACCTACCTAATTCCGAATGTTTATTTATAAAATTATAGTTAAAGTTAAAAATTCAGTTTATAACTTTCATTTCTATAAACACTTCTTTTGCAACTCTAAAAGCATTGCTAGTTAATGCCATTCCGGCATAAATACTCATTTGTAAAATCACTTCAACTATCTGTTGTTTAGTTACTCCTATTTTAATGGCCGATTCGATGTGAGCCTTCAGCTGCGCAGGCACATGTCCCAGCGTCACACAGGAAGCAATAATGACAAGTTCTCGAGTTTTAAAATCAATTCCTTTTCGGCTGGCCACCTCTCCAAAAGACCATTCGATTATCATCGTTACAAAATCAGGGCAGACGTCCTGAAGGTCTTTAACCATTTGAATTCCGACATGACCACCATGCAATTCCTCTAGGGTTTTTAAACCTAACTCGTAACGTTCATTATTTTTCATTGAGTTGTCCTCGCTGTATGTGATTAAGATGAAAGCATTTTAACTATTGCTAGTTTGGTATACAATATCCATAAAAATTAATAGACTGTTTCTAAATTAGGAACAATAGGATAATCACATGCTTGAAGATATAAGTGCATTCTGCGCAATTGTTAAATTTAAAAGTTTTTCAAAAGCCGCTAAAGAACTAGGTATTTCTAAACCTGTGATATCTCGCAGAATTATGCGGTTAGAAAAACAGCTAGATACGCGCTTGCTGCAGAGAACGACACGAAAAGTAGCTCTTACAGAAGAAGGTGATTTATATTATAAAGAAGTTAGCGAAATTTTATTGGCATTGGAAACCAGCAAAAAGAACATAAAAAGCTTGAATAAAGAAGTTTCTGGCACTTTGAAAATTGGAGCACCCGCCTCTATCAGCAATCTATATCTCACGCAGTTCATAAATAAATTTATTACTGAGTACCCCAATCTTAAAATACAAATAGTAAACGGAAACCACTTATTTGATTTACTTAATAATGGATTCGATCTAGTGATTTATTGTGGAGAGCTGCCAAACTCCAGTTATCATTATAAAAAAATTGGAACTTGGAAAAAAATTACTTGCGCCTCGTCAGAATATTTAAAAAAATATAATACACCTAAAATTCCTCAAGATCTTCAAGGTCATAACTGTTTAGATCATTACGATAACATTAATCGCACTTGGAAATTTTCAGAAAAAGGAACAATAAACGAACTACAAATAAAGGGAAATATTTTAACAAATAGCAGTATGGATTTAAAAAATTTAGCGGTAAATCATATAGGCGTTGCTTATTTACCTGATTTCACAATTTCAAGTGAGTTAAAAAATAAAAAATTAATTTCTATTTTAAGCCAATATCAATTACCTTCACTTGGAATATATGCTGTTTATCCGACAAATAAATTCCTAAGCAAAAAAACGGAGGTTTTTATAAAATTTTTAACCCAATTTTTTGATACCTAAAGTATTTTTCAGTTTCAAAGATATAGAGTAACAGCAAAATAAAAATGCTTATATTTCACACATCGACACTTAGAATAAATAGCAACAAATTACAATAAAGTTGCTCTTCTTTTTGTTATAATTACTCTTTGAATTTTTAGTGATAACCCCCATGCATAATTACGAAATAATTCCCATTACTGAAAAACACATTGAAGGCTTCCGTGCTGCTGTAGATAGCGTAGCCAGAGAACATAAATATCTGGCATTTTTAGAGGGGCCACCCCTGGAAATGTCACGCGCATATGTTTTGGAGAATCTTCAGAATAACTCGCCTCACTTCGTTGCAATCAGCGAAGGGAAAGTGATTGGATGGTGCGACATTGCACCACTTGATCGCCCTGTCTTTGTTCATTCGGGTACTTTAGGCATTGGTGTATTGGCTTCTTACCGCGGGCAAGGAATTGGCGAAGCGTTAATACGCACTGCTCTCGATCAAGCAAAGTCTATTGGATTGACCAGGGTTGAGCTGACAGTACGAGAAAATAATAAAACCGCTATCATGTTATATAAAAAGCTTGGCTTTGTAATAGAGGGACTACACCGAAATGCTGTCCGGATTGGCACTGAATATGAGAATCATATCAGTATGGCCTTATTGTTTGAATAATAAAAATGAGTTACCTATTTTCAAAATTCAAAATGTAAGGTAGAGCCTAAATTCCAATTTTCTTTCCAGCTCAGGAAATAAAAATAACTACCCTATGTATATCAATAGAAAAATATTTTTCTATTAAAGCTGATGCGTGAAAAGTTTTAGCATGCTCCAGCGGAACACCCCATCGCGTTAATTCTTCCATTAAAAAAGCCGGGGTCATTTGCAGCATGAATTTATCAATTGCCGCCTCTTCTGTATATTCAGGAATGCAGTACGCATTACAATTCATATCTAGCCCGTCAATATGTCCGCCCTTTAAAAATACGGCTTGTAATTCACTAGGCAGCTCGTGCTCTACCTTTTTTATCCACGCCCAAAATTCACGTAGTGGGCGTAACAACAATACCATGCAATTTAATTTTGCCATAATCTCAGGCGGTGACGCTGCTCCTTGCGTAAGTAAGCGCGAAACAGCAGATAAATCCACCGATGAAAATGAATCATAAACGTGGGAATGAAATTCGGGTGTGAAATACTGTAAAAAATTCTCATAACTCTCTATCGTTGGCCACCATTCAGTGACAGAGCACCAACTCGAAAAAGTTAGGTTAAGTAGATTTTTATAATTTTTCTTGAGATATTGTTGATACTTATCTGCCTCTAAAAATTGTGGGGTACAGAACACAACACTATCTTGACTGACTTCATCCAATGTTAGCACTTTACCATGAGAGGCCATACTGCTCTCACGTGAACAAAGCTCAGAAACCCAATCTTTGAAGAGTGGATTTGGTTTCAGAATTAAAAGACTGCAAGGCATAGTTGATATAGCTTGCACTCTTATCATCTGCTCAGTGGTAGACATCATAGACAACCTCATTCGTGTGTAATTTTGTGCGGAGACTTATCCGTAGATAGCCATAGTATTTGACTTCAATCTCACCTCAATTCATGGCTCGAAGGCGGTGGCGCCACCACTGATTCAGGCAATATTGCTGCGACTGACACCATTGCTAACATAGTTACTTTCATTGCTGCGTTAACCTGTTCCACCGCCTTTTGAGCGTATTCCATTCTGGCGACACTGTTAAACATCTGATACCCCATACGCTGGCTTGTTTCACTCAGTAGACCCACCGGATGATCAACATCACGAGGTTCGATAGAGTCTTGCAACCGATGTTCAGCAACGGCCTGCATATTTATCTTCATTGCGCCACTTTGGAGATGTGCGGATATCTCGCTACTACTCTTCGTCATTAGCATATGCTGAAATTCCTCCATAGGCCCCGCGCAATCTTTTGTACCGCCGTGGTCGGTTAGCACATGGTGCTCAGTCAACGGAATCGTTGTCACTAGCTGCGTTGCGGGCATAGCGCTAAATAAGTTGTATTGGTTTGCTCCGGAACGAACGACGTCTACTGATTTACCCGCTGCAATTAAGCGATCACAATTGCTAACATTAGGTCCTTGCTCAGGATCGAACATAACTATCTTATCGATGCCAATGTCTTTGTTATTCGTATTCAATTGAGTATAAATGGCACCGGCTGAACCTCCTCGACTAAAAGTTTCAATATTCACTTTCAATGGCGGATCTCGCTCGTCTCTCAAGGCTTGAATTCTTTTAACGACCTCGTTTGCGCATGCAGCCATTCCGGTAGGTGTAGGCTGTGTTCCCATCAGTGCGGTCGTCAAACCCGCTCTCGTACCGGGACCATCAATGGCAACTACCACTTGATCTGATCCTGGAATTTTTCCTATTCGCACACCTTGAGCAAGCTCTATCGCACCCTCAAGTTTTATAAAATCTTTTTCTGTTTGTTGTCCAGATCCCGCGAACTGCACTAGAATTTCGCTTGGCTGACGCTCAGGGCAAAATTGTTCTATCGCGGCTTTAATTTTTGCATCACTAGTGCAAACCTTTTCTAGTTCCACGACATCGCTTTCTCGTAACCGGCTAGAAGATGTCCTTCCTATACGCGTATCTTCCACCATAGCGTTGGCCTGTTTAGCATCGATACCTAAAAGGCTTGAGAGTCGATCAGCTGGAACCATGGGATCTTCTGTAAGTTCTTTGAATACCAACGCCCCGATTCCGACTCCAATGGCCCCTCCTCCCATGAGTAAGTGCTTGGCACTAAAACCATCCCAGAAGCGTTGTTTTTTTTCTCCCGACTGTGAACCACCTGGGCCTTCTCCTTGCGGACCCTCCCCATGCGGATGAGCTGAATCACCGCCTCTCGGCAGAAAGGACTGCTGACTACTCATGCGTGTCATCATCATTAACAGCTTGTGGGCATCCTGGATATTCGCAGCAGGATCATAGACTGGTATCACCTCGCGTATTGCCTGGGTACAGCTAGTCAGCGTATCGAGAAAAGTGGTCTTTTGGAGCGGATTTTCAAGGTCTATGCCATTCTGCTTCGCGTACTCCTCATATGTTGTCTGTATGTAATTTCTCATCTCTCGGTCTCTCAGTGCTTGAGTCGCAAAGCTGGGATTCACGGTGACCAATTGAGAAACGGGCAGGAATACACTTCTTTCAGCGGCTTGCTGGCTAACAGCCTCCGCTGCAAGAGCTTGAATTTGCTGGGCTGTATTTTGCGCCCTTGCACTCATCATCTCGCTCATCACCGCAGTGGCTACAGTACTACGCATTGAATTCATTCGCAGATAATGTCGAAGCATGCATCCCCCCTCTATCGATAGCTAATTGCTATTTTTGCTGTATTAGCAATAAATGGATAAATAAAATGAATAGCAAACGAATTAATATCTCTTTGAACGGTCCAAACATTTTATCATGAGGGAGTAATGAGAGCACACTTGATTGATTATACGAGATATTTTTGAGCTATATCGCAAGTGTTTAGCTTGCTCATACTAGACGGGAAACGGATTTGACCAGGAGCAGCTACGCCGCTAATAAATTGCTGATATGAGCATTTTTACCGTAAGTGTTCGAGGTAATGCATTAACCCGAACGATCATCCTAAACGTATACAAAATTAATTATCTCATACTGCCTAAGTAGTCCTGAATCTCAACAACAGTCGAACGAGCATATCTCTGAACACCGATAAGTGTAGCAGACCCAAACCCCGTCCATTCGCCATAACCAACAAGCCACAACCTTGGCTCGCTTACAGTTCTAGTTCCATTCATTTCAATTTGCTCATCTGCATTCTCAATTCCAAGTGTTTTCAAATGCTCTAAGGCTGGG
The DNA here is from genome assembly GCA_031291175.1 of Gammaproteobacteria bacterium. Taxonomy (GTDB): domain Bacteria; phylum Pseudomonadota; class Gammaproteobacteria; order DSM-16500; family DSM-16500; genus UBA5158. The sequence goes on along the minus strand of JARLJO010000022.1, from coordinate 44,724 downwards.
CGGAAACCCGTACACCAAATTATTACATCAAAAGTTTCTTCTGTTCCATTGGACCAAACAACTCCGCTATTTGTAAATTTCGAAAATGGCCGTTTCGGTTTTAAGATACCTCGTGATCTGGCTTCCTTGACTGAATCGACCATAACAATGTCTCCGAGACTTGGGATCGCTTTATCTGACCGTCCTTCTAGGCGGGCTTGATAACGCTGAGTCGCGACTTGGAATAATACGCGGCCATCGACGTCATCCGGCAAAAACTTGGGGTCACGCTCAGTCACCCACGTCGCATCAGTTACCCTTGAGACTTCCGCAAAAATCTGAGCACCAGAATTTCCACCTCCCACGATTAAGACTTTCTTGCTGATAAAGTCCGTAGGCACGCAGTACTGAGCAGAGTGGATCTGTGTACCCAGAAACTCATTTTTGCTAGGATAAGACGGGATATAGGGATTTCCCCAGGTTCCTGTACAACTGACTACAGTCGAAGCCTCAATTGAGCCGTGATTTGTTTCAATCAAAAGGCCAGAGCTCATTCGAGTGACAGACTGAACAGATACAGAACGCTTTACGGGAAAATCGTATCTTTTCTCATACTCTCGTAAATACTCAATGACTTCCTCTCTTTCTGGATAGCTCTTCTTGGTTTTAGGGAAACCCCAGCCAGGCAGCGAGCTATAATCGCCTGGCGAAAAGAGCTGGAGCGAGCGCCACGCATGAAGCCATGCGCCACCAGGCTCAACCTGATTATCAAGAATCACAAAACCAAGGTCAGTTCGCCGTAAAAAATAGCCAACAGCCAGCCCCGCTTGGCCACCACCGATGATCACGACTTTTGTTTTCGAAGGTATCTGAATCATCACAGCGCTCCTTGTTCTCGAATGAAATCTCCCAATCAGGACCGGAAACTATCTTTCACTTTGCAGAATCCTACTCATCTATATTGTTAATAATTTTTGATTATACTGTATCATATGAGTACTTTTAGGGAGCCCACCAAAATAAAGTACAAGGATTGATATGAACATATTATTTCTCTGTGTAGCCAATTCGGCAAGAAGTCAAATGGCTGAAGGATTAGCAAAAAACATGCTGGGCAAAGACTTCAGTATTATGAGCGCGGGGTCATTTTCTTCTTATGTGCATCCTGTAGCAATTAAAGTCATGTCTGAAATTGGTATCGATATTAGCAAGCAAACATCAAAATCAATCAATGACATTGATTTATCGCATATCGATATGATCATCACCTTATGCGCAGAAGAGGTGTGCCCGTATGTAGCCGGTGATATTAAAAAGCATCACTGGCCAATGCCCGACCCCGCTAAAGCTATAAATGAATCAGAACAATTAGCATTATTTCGCGAAATTCGTGATTCACTTAAGGTTCATATTGAGCTTCTTAAAATAAATTAACTCTGTGAGGTTTAAAGTGACGGAACAACCATCTCCTTTGGGAATATTTGAGCGCTGGCTAACCCTGTGGGTTCTATTATGCATGGTCGTGGGTGTCAGCGTTGGACATTTTATTCCTGCAGTGATTCATTCATTGGAAGCTATAGAAATAGCGAAAGTTAACATTCCTGTCGCTATATTAATTTGGCTGATGATCATCCCCATGCTGATTAGTATTGATCTAAAAGAGCTTGTGCACGTCAAACAATATTGGCGCGGAATTTATATAACATTAATAATAAATTGGCTTGTTAAGCCATTTTCAATGGCATTTTTAGGTTGGTTTTTTCTAAAACATGTATTTTCAGATTTATTACCCTCTGATCAGATCGATAGTTATATAGCCGGTCTTATAATTTTAGCTGCAGCTCCTTGTACTGCAATGGTGTTTGTCTGGAGCAATCTCTGTAAGGGTGAACCACATTTTACACTTACTCAAGTTGCTTTAAATGATCTTATTATGATATTCGCATTTGCACCCATTGTGGGATTGTTGTTAGGTATTGCAAATATCAGCGTTCCGTGGGCGACGCTTTTTTATTCCGTTTTAATTTATATCATTATCCCGTTTTGTATTGCTCAATTCATTCGATCGCTGTTAATTGGAAAGAACAGCGAATTGTTGAATACAGTCTTGAAAACTCTCCATCCTGTATCATTAATCGCCCTACTTTCGATGTTAATTTTACTATTTAGTTTTCAAGGAGATGCACTTCTCAAAGAACCTCTGGTCGTATTTATCATAGCCGTACCTATCTTGATACAAGTCTATTTTAACTCTATGCTAGCCTATTACTTAAATAAAATAACAGGCGAAGCATTTTGTGTGGCTGGTCCCTCGGCACTTATTGGAGCAAGTAATTTCTTTGAGCTTGCTGTAGCCACAGCCATTATTTTATTTGGGTTTAAATCAGGCGCCGCGCTTGCGACAGTTGTAGGGGTCTTAGTTGAAGTTCCTGTCATGCTTTCGATTGTTAAGATTGTTAACGCAACTAAATATTGGTATGAAAAAAAGAGTATGCGATCGTGAAAGCCGCGTCACTCGCTCAATTTTATCTTTAAGATTTTGCGCTCGATGAGAGAATTTTTGTATTGATAGATTATTGAAGATTATATTCATCAAGCACTAATTTAATTCCCAGCAAAAGCACATCACTATATTTTTAAACCAGGGCTGAGTTCTTCAACCTGTATGGAACACGATGCAGCACTTGCCTTTTTTAAGGCATGTGACTGTAAGATTTCAACAGCGGCTTGAAGCTTAAATGTTTCTGCTATTTCTAAGGCAGTCAATTTTTTTTGTCTATAGACAACCAAGCTATAACGATTGGTGAGGTCTCTGCTAGGTTCATTTGTCCCATCATCGGCAACACCTGTGCAGTTGAAACAAAAATAATCTTTACTGGGTTTTTCAGGTATGGGTATTTCAAAAAGAAGTGAAGTATCAGCGCCATGATCAAGCAACATTTGCAAAAGCGCTGTGCTACCTGAGTGCGCGTCAAAATGTGCAACAGCATAAAACAAAGCTGTTTTACCTTGATTATCGGTATCATTTATTTTGGCTTTATGTGCCAGTAAAAAAGCGGCAATATCATGCCGTCTAAATCTACACGCAGTTGATAAGGCAGTAATACCGGAAGCTAGATGGATAAAATGAGCATTGGCAAAATCTGGATTTTGTTCCACCGCGTTACACGCCTTGGCGGTGTAGCCATTCATGATGTTGGAATATAATTGTTTTGGCATAATTTACTCAATTTGTAATAGTTTTATTGGAGTCATATCTCGGCGTGTGTTAATTGTAAGGAAGTATAACCGAAAAATTTTATAGGGTAAATTACTATACATTTCTGTAGTGAAATTTGCACTCTGCTTGGTTTGGGATGTCTTTCTGAATGAAAAATCTGTTGAATATTAGATTGAATTTAACACGCTTGGGTTTTAAAAATTTCATTTTTATTTCTGAAGAAAGATTTATAGCGACTGACTATCCTGCTGGTCGCTGACGCTTAGTATTAGGTGACTCCTCATCTGAGGTAAAAGTTATGCTATCTTCCTTATTAGTTGAACTAAAATAATAATCACTATCTATTTCTTTGGGTGAATTATTTCCTGAGGAACTGAGTAACGTTGGAGACTCAGCTCTTAATTGAGTTTCTGCACTTGCACCGCCTCCGATCATGTCATTTATTTTCATCGTAGACGGCGTATTTGAAAAAATCTTTCTCACGGAACGAATAAAATCTGAAATAAAAGCAGGAAAGCCATTTTGAATTAAAATATTATTACTTTTATTTGTTAAATCAATTTGATTGCGAGGATCAATAATGGCTTTCTTTTCTGATTGAAGGGTGGCTGCATAGGTATATAAATATTCAAAATCGTAAGTAGAAGAAAAATTCACTTTTTTCCCCGTATCCGTATAACTTCCACTAATTGTTATTGGGTTATCAAGTTCATCTATCTCATAGGCGGACAATGGGCATTTTTCTTTTATAGCCTCTAAATATAATTGCAACTTTTTTTCATAAGCTTCTTTTTCATCGCTGGGTAATTTTTTGATATAGGCATTGAGCTGTATTAACTCATTTTCACTTAATAGAGAAACATAGGACTTTTGAGAGATTTTATCTAGAGATTTTATAAAATGATTATTATTCTTATTTCTTTTTTCATTTTGAATAAATGTGCTACTAGCTGACCAAGACGAATAATGACCTAAAAAATAACGTTCGGATATTTCTTTTAAACCTTTTGTGGCACCTTGATAAATACCTTGTACCGCAAAAACAAAAGGATTAATGATGCTACTTAAAAGGCCCACAACACCAGATACAATAACGTTGGCAACGATGTTTGTACGAGGATCCACTTTTAACTCTCGATATTGACTTGTAGCGGCAAAATACCCACTCTTTAACCCAGATACAAAGCCCCGGGCTATACCGCCAAAGATTCCAGTGACACGGTCAAAAATAGATGGCATAAAACCCCACAATCTCTAAATAAAGAGTTATATATTCATTATAGTTGATAATGCAAATAATATAGGCAAGGGTCAAAAAATTACATAATCGACTGATTATTAATTAAAATTAAATTCAAAAACATCACAACTGCAGCAAAAGAATGCATAAATGTGTCTATCCGCCCTTGATCTTTCTACTCAATTAGCATTGTAATCACTAAAGAAAACTGGGAAATATTTCACAGATGGCCGACTTCTTGCTATTAATTAGCCATACATGATCACCGACAAAGAAAAGCATTGCAACTAACCTATACAAACCTAATACTAACTCTTACGAGTAAATTATCACCGCATGAGGTAGACATGGAAAGTTTACTAGAGTCCATACCCTATTCAACGCCTCTACTCAAAATTACGGCGCTTATTGTATTAGCCGTAATAATTAAATTACTCCTTAAAATTTTAAAACTCTTTTTACAGCACTCAACAATCAAGCAAAATAAAATTTTATATCATATTCAAGACATCACCGCTTTGGTGTGTGGTGTTTTTTTTCTGATTATCACTGCAATTGTGTTTGCAACCGAAATCAAGGAATTTGCTATACCATTTAGTGTGATTGGTGCAGGCATTGCTTTTTCATTACAAGAAGTTATTGCCAGCATAGCGGGAAGAATTATCATCGTGACAACAGGTCTTTTTCAAGTCGGCGATCGGATTCAAGTTGGCGAAATACAAGGAGATGTAATTAGCATTGGATTTATGCGAACGTCACTGATGGAAATTGGTAATTGGGTAAAGGCCGATCAACATAGCGGTCGAATTATTCATCTGACAAATGCTATTATTTTGAAAGAAAGCGTAGTCAATTATTCAGGTGCATTTCCTTTTGTTTGGGATGAGATAGTCGTTCCTGTTAGATATGGTAGCGATCAACATGCAGCTCGCCAAATTCTTTTAAATATTGTCGAGCCTATTGTTAGCCCATTCAAAACAATGGCAAATGAAAAATGGTTGGACGTAAAAGATCGATACATGATTGACACATCAAATTTCGACCCCGCCGTCACATTAATCGCAAATGATAATTGGCTAGAATTTACAGCTCGCTATTTGGTGCCTCATACCGCTAGACGAAATATAAAAGATAAATTATTTCAAAATATTGTTGATGCATTCTCACAAACAGACGGCAAGGTAGAATTTGCTTCAATGACAATAGAGATTACTAATTTTCCTAAGCTGGCTGTTGATGTTAGTCAATCTAATATGGCTCCAGGCGAAATCATCGACGAACCCGCCGTGAACAAAGACGATTGACGGTTTACTGATATGAGAAAATGTCATGTTTTTCTCCTATTGTTAAGTTGAAAATGCGTCTAAAGTAAGTTAATTGCAATGAGCTTTGTTTGATGCAAGCCAGTGGCAGCAAAATGCTGCGTCTCATATAGAGCTCTTACGTCGCAGAATCCACATAGCCAAAATGATGTTTTTTCTTTATCAATCGATGATAGGAGTCTCTTCAGAAAATAGGAGCTCACATCGCTTTCCATCAACGAACCTTTCTTCATCGGGGTGAATGACATTTCTGTAATTTTGAGATGCGAAAACTCCATTGAAGCCAGCAATATCATCAAACCAAATCTGGGCGACTCCATCATAACCTGCCTGGGTATAGCCTTCAGGAATATCAGCAACTGTTCTCGACTGAACATAGCGGCGTACATATTTTTTGACGACAGGCTGACTAGAAAACAGTTCTACGAGCACATCCTTCTGTGTACATTGCACTCTTGCACAAAAGATATCATCTTGCTGATTAAAGTCATAACCACTCAAAATTGTGTTATAGCACCGATTAAGCAGCTTTAATTTTCAAATGACTCATTGCTCTAATCCTCATATAATTAATTTTCTGCGCATTTATCCAGTAATCTTTTGTAAATGATTTTTTGCTAATCATAGTTTTTTAACTAATAAATTAATGAGGCTAAAATGAGTGATTGTATCTTTTGTAAAATTGCGAAAAAAGAAGAAAAATCCTATCTCGTGTGGGAAGATGCGTCACACATCGCATTTCTTTCTATTTTTCCAAACACTGAAGGGGTTACAGTTGTCATTCCAAAATCGCATTATTCAAGTTATGCGTTTGACTTAGATGATAATGTTTTAACAGATCTTATATTAGCAACTAAAAAGGTCGCAAAATTGCTTGATGAAAAACTAGAAGATGTCGGTAGAACAGCAATGGTTTTTGAAGGATTTGGCGTGGATCATGTGCATGCTAAACTTTTTCCAATGCATGGAACGGCAAAAAAGGAAGAGTGGAAACCTATTCATTCTAATGTAGATAAATTTTTTGAAAGATATGAGGGATATATCTCTTCGCATGATTACAAGCTGGCTGACCCCACCACCTTGGAAAATACTCTCAAAAAAATCTGTGCCGAATAAAAGATTTAGATTAGTGATTACCACTGGCGAACCACGCGCTCTAAACATGAGAAATGCCTGAACATCTTGGGATAAAGTCAAACAGATAATCGAGCTACCCTACCCTTACTGCTATGATTAATGCATTAAGCCTTAATACCAATAAAAAATCTTTTCGATTGAATTGAATGCATAAAAAGCATAATATTAGACACCGAAAAATTATGAAATAAATTCTTTTAAAGCTTAAACTTTATTTAAAGATTACGAGGTAAAACATGGCTGCTAGTAGAAGTTACAAAGAAGAACTTAAAGCATTTTGGAAGGAAATACATGATCTTTGCAAAATCGAACTTAAAAAAGCCATTGATTTTTTAGAGCCACAGGGCAAATTGATCTCTGATAAAAAAGAATATGATCGTTTATTTGCCGAGGTTACTACTAACAGAGACGCTAGACTTGCAAATCCAGACCCTGCGTCATCACTTCTTGGCCTAATGGGCGGATCATCAATGAATAAGCTTTCAAAAGAATTAGCAGAGTCGGCAAGACGACGGATCTTAGAGACGAAGAACAGCCATTTTACTAAAGATCCTGATCTTTGGATTATCAATTTTTATGTTGAAAGCTCATTGGCCGATATAGCGGTTCGTAGAGCATTTAATGTTAAGAAATTTGAAATACGATTATTAGCTATCAGAAATGAATTTCTTGAGCGCGATTTTGATCGCAGTGAAAACCCTTTAACCGATTTCCAGCATTTTGCCCAACGCATTATTCAAGCGCACAACATGTTTAAGGAAAAAAACTTAGAGCGTTATATATTTTCAACGCCCGAAGAAATCATGAGAAAGCTTGAGTTAATTTGTAATAATTTTTCAGCTCAACACTTAGAGCGACAACAAGAGTGCAAGGAAAAAGAGCCAGAACTCTCAGCTGCATCCCCTAAATTGCATTAGACGACTACGAAAGACCAAGACAATATATGGTGGGAGTGTTAATCACACCATATCAATACAACAGCTTATAAATGGCTTGGCGATTGACGTCCCAGTTTTTGCTCTGGAGGCTGCGGCTGAGGCGCCCTTGCAACAGGATTAGGCCTATATATTGAATGATTCAATACCGAAGGCGGTGAATAGGATGCAGATCTGTCATGTTGAAAATTCGCTGGCGGTAAAATTTCGCGTTGGGGATTTAATTCATTAGCAAGAACATCAACAATGGGATCGGCTACTCTATGGCCCTCATGTTTTTGTTCGTCTGCATCTGGGCCTGGGTTTCTCTCTTCGTCTTCGTTGTGATTATCTAGCTGCACAGCATTCAAATTAGCAATTTGTACAGCAACCTGATCTTCGTATTGCTTTTGCGCTACAGCATCTGCACTTGCACTTAAACCCATGTAAGCAAAGCCGCTGATTAGGGAGACGCCGCCACCCGCGGCCATGCCAATGCCAACAACAGAACTTATACTCAGTGCTATCAAAGGTAGGCCAAGAGCCGTGCCAATACCAGTAGCAAGAGCGACACCACCGACCAGACAGCCAACTGTTGCCATAGCGTATTTCCACCAGGCTGTTTTTACCGGTGCTACGGGGTGAGCGCGTACTAATTGTTGAATAGCTAGCGCCTTATTTCTGACAGCCTGCAATTTCTCTCTATCAATTCGGTTTTGTGCTTCACTTTCAATTCGCTGAGCTTTTATTTCTTGATTTTCCGAAGAAAGAGCACTGATTTCTGCTGCTTGCTCAGCTTGTTGTGCTTGCAGTAGATACTGCGCTCTATTTGCTTCAAGCAGCTTAGCCTTCATCGTTCCATTTTCAGAAAGGAGAGCAACACTTTCTTGTGTTTTTCCTCGCAGGTTCAGAGACAAATTAGAAAGCTGCGTTTGCTGAAGCTGTAACCTTTTTTCCTGCTCTAGCCTTTGTGCCTCCATCGTCTGTTTTTGAGACTGATGGGCAATACTCTCTTCTGCTTTTTCCTTCAGACTAGCCTGCAATTCAACAAGTTGTTTTTGCTGAGACATTAATTTTTTTTCGTGCTCAAGTAGCTGTGTTACGAGCTTTTGCTTTTCAGCGCTTAAAGCCAGGCTGGTTTCCCTGAAATGTTGAACTTCTTTTGCTACTTCTTTTAATTGCTTATTTTCTTCACTCAACGTAGCAACCTGAGAAAGCGCCGCCTGTTCAACCTGCCCCAGTTTTTGTGTCAGCGCCTGGATTTTAGGCTTTAATTCATCTTGCTCCGCAAGCAAACTGCTAATAAGCTCTTCCTGTGTTTTCATCCGCTGCTTTGATAAAGCCAGATCTTTATTTAAATCACCATTTGTTTTTATATGCTCTTTTTCAACTGTTTCAAATGTAGCAAGCTGCTTTGCCAAGCTCAAGATTTCCTGGCTTTTTTGCTCCAAAGTGAAATCAGAACGTTCTTTCTGAACTTCATGTTCAGAAAGAGAAGCTAGCTGTTGCTTAATTGTCTCTCGCAATTTTTTATTTTCAGCTGTCATCTCTGCCAATTGTTTTTCTTGCGCCGAAAAGAGTAGCTCCTCAGGTGAGGGACCGACTTGAAAACTTGCTGCATTGGCAGATGCTGCTAAAAGTAACGGAGAATTCGCTAATGAATGAAATACGCTGCCAGGTGCCATCATCAAAGAAGCAGCGTTAGGATCTTCTAGTAAAAATTGACTTAAAGACAGATTGGCTGAGCTTTCCGGATTTCTGAAAATATCAACGCCACCTTCCTCTGTAATCGCCTCTGCCATAAGGAGTATGTCTTCTTCAGAAATAATTGAATAGTAAAGCTCTTCAGCAGAGTCGGGTTTTAAACTCATTCTTTGGCCGATGTCAGCGATCAACTTCCGGTAGGCTTTTGCTGTCGAATTGTTTTCCTGAGACTTTGCCAAGATTTCCTGTAATTTCGAAAAAATGGCAAGATTCTTCTGATTCAGACTTTCATCACTCGCTCGCCCCTCTTTCTTAAAGAGTCTCATTTCACCCATAGACACCAAATCAACGCCCATTTGTTTGAATTTATTATCACTGGAAAAAGTCATCAGAAAGAAAGGTGCGCGATCAGGTTGTTTGTTAAATTCCGTAACTAATTTAGCGACATCCGACTTGGGACAGGAGGTGACATCCACGATTAAAATTTGTGGACGATCTTTATCGTCTATTTTTTCCCAATCACCTGCCCATCGTGTCTTGGTACTTTCTCCGTTAGGTCTGCTTGGGAAAGAACTTTGATCGGCAATAGCAACAGAAACAGGCCCAGCAAGAGGGCTACCAATTGGCGTATCGCCTGCAACTGCTCGTTCTTGGATTTCTCCAAAAATATCGGGGGTCAGCTCAAAATAAACAAGATCATTAAATTGATAAGAAGCTTCTTTATTGCATACTTTTAATATGGCTTTGATTACGCTCACGAAAGCACTCATGCCACTGCGCGCTGGGAAAGTATCCTTGCTTAAAGTCATGTCGAACCGACTTTCTGTAAGAGAATTCGCATTTGAAAGCGGCGCTAAACCAAAAATCCCTGAGTTAGCAGAGGCTGATAAACTCAAAGACATGAAACCCGACGCTTCAAGAGATCGCCTGTCATTTTGCCCATTCTGTTTTTTAAGTCGTTTTAAACGCTCATGTGTCAATATCAGTTCGTATTTTAAAAGCAGTAAACGCGATAGGGTTTCTATGCAGCTTGTTGTCTCGCTAAAATCTTTTGATTCCAGCGCACGCTCCGCTTCATGAATGATTGCTGTGGTTTGTTCGTCTAGTCTGTTTTCAAAATCTCTTAATGGATAAGGTTTTTGATTTTCAGCCATTCTATTTTTAGCGAGCAAAACCATGTTAGTTAGCAACATGGTGAGCTCATTTGGCGCAAGCGCGACAGCGGCCTCTTGTTCGTCATTGATTATTTTTTTAAGGGTGAGCTGATGGTTCGCATCCGCTCTCACTCTTTTCTGTTTCGACTGGGGTTGATTGCTAAGTATAGTAATTTGATTTAAATAGGCACTGAAGGCGGCTTGTGGTGAGTCTGAAGTTTCTGTAATAAAAAGTGCATACTGTTGTGCATCTTCATCTGCCCAGGCATTACTCAGAAAAGAAAATAACGCTTTATCTTTTTTTATTGGAGAAGAGTGAGAGGCAGCTGCTGCCGAAGCTGAATTTAAACTGGCGATCAGCTGTTTAAGAATGCCTTGTATACTGCTATCGTTTAAAACCTCACAAAGATCTTTATAAGCAGCTTTAACAACAGCGGAAAAATTGTCTGGAACCAGTCCCAGAGAAAATCGAAAAGAGGGAGGCGTATCCGCAAGCGAAGGACGGAGATTACCAAAACTGGATTGAGTCTGTGTCCAAATAAAATTGCCTTGGTAGAATCTTATGCTATGTGAATTTACCAGACCACAAAAATAACACATGATTAATTTGACGAGATTTTCCAGATTTTTATCGGCTTTTTGGCCTTCCTGATGATTTAAACCCAGCTTTGCAGCAAAATTGCGTAAATCAAACATCAAGCACGGATAATCTGTTTGGGGTGCTTCAAAAGGTAGAATAGCGCTTAGCTTATTATCTTTATCTAAATTTTCTGTGATGCGTTGAAGAGCCTGCATTCGAGATTGCATGACATTGTCAAAACTGAGCGGATTTAAATTAAACTTTTCTTTCTCATCCTCTTTTTTTTCTGCGGAAGATGGTTCACTCGCCACTAATTCGTCTGGGTAATCTGACTTTTCTTCTTGTCCTTGTTCCTGATTTAATTTTTTTTCTGACTTAGGTTCTAGTAGTTCAAGAGATGCCGTTACCACTTCACTGAAAGCTAATTCTGCAAAAACATCCTGAAGCAGTTCTTCAGGTGATTTCATTTGTCCTAGCCACGCACCACCTCTATCCTTGACCCCTTTCTCGTATCTGGCGTAATGGTCCTTGATGATTAATTTTGATCTTTCATTGAGTTTGCTATTATTAATAGACTTAAAAAGTGTTTTTACAACATCATAACCGGGATGCTGTATTTCGCTTCTTGAATAGCGACCTTCTTTTTCTAAGGGACAGACGATCCCCGTTTCTTTACGAGCGAGAACAGGCTCTGTGGTTGGTAATGGTCGACGAGTCGCTACGTTGTATCCGTAATTTAACAGACTGAGTAATACCGCAGCATATCCTCTGCCTACACTTCCGCAAGGTGTCTCATCTGCTTGATCGCGCTGCGATTTTTCGAGAACTTTTTGATATTCTTTACACAGATTTTGCTTGATCTCAGCGGAACTATTCATGGTAAGCTGCTCTCTCGTTAAGGAGTGTGATACTTTTAATCCAAAAAAGGGTTACTTATCAACCCATTATGTTTTAATTGGGCAAAGTGTGTCCATTTTATCATGCTGCATGGATAAATAAAAGAACATTGAAAACAACTCGTGAGCAAGAGGCTGGGGGTCATTTATGCGACTAGTTTTTGATCAGTTTTTTGTGATACCATCCTTCTCTTAGGATATTAAATATCGCACAGCCTTTTATAGGCTCAATAAAAAAAGACTATTTAAGGTTAAGAGAGTGATACTCATTGAAGCGAGAAATTTAAATGTTTAGCACAAGCACACCATCCACACCATCAAGTTACGAACTTTCTACTACGCAACGTAGTTTGTTAGCGGAGTATTTCGAAGACTACATTAAACCTAAAATGAACCAGTTTATGAGCTGCCAAACGACTGAGGCAGACAAAAGCAGAGGATTGATCCTATTAAAAGAGGCGGCAGAACAATCGGTACCCTCTTATTGCAATCAACTTGGTACTCTTTTTCATCCTAAACAAGCAGCTATACAAGCTTACAAATCCCTTATAACACTTTTAATTTCTCTGAATAGCCTCGCTAATGGTAATACTCAACAACACAGTTTTTTCAAGACAGCTTATGATCCGCGGCTTGGAACCAAACCATCCCATATCAATAACAAAGACTGGCAAGCCCTGCAAATTGCTTTGATTGCTAAATACTATAAAGAAAAAATGACGGAATGGGTAAGCGCCTATTCCAATGAAGCACCAGCACAATTAGCATCCCTTTCGGCTGCTGCATCTTCAACTGTAAGAGAGATAGCGCCTGCTGAGCCCACAGCTTTATTGGTGACAGAAGTATTGCCCGCTCTGGATGAGACGACAACAGAGACAAAATCAGAGTACCCGCCACGAGCTTTTTCTTAAATGAAATAAGCGGATAGCAAAATCAATGGCTCTGTTTTGCTGCCTTTTGTTTGAAGGTCAAAATACAAATAAGAATAAACACTAACAGAATTATCGAAGCAGAATATCGACTCAATGCCAGGCCACCGGCCGTCGTCGGCTTATCAAGAAAATCACCCACAACCGCCCCCAAGGGACGCGTGAGAATAAAAGCCGCCCAAAATAACATAGTCCGGGACAAAGCTGTCCAATAATACGCTGCGCCTATCAGCGCTAATAGCACACCGAATACTATCGCACTGCCCACATAGCCAAAACCTGCAGTATCCGCCGTCCAATCACCTAGCGCCGTGCCCAGAGTTTGAGAAAACATAATGGTCACCCAATAAAACATTTCGGCTTTAGGTGTGCTTACTGTATTAACCGATACCGTACCCAATGAGCGATACCAGACAAACAAAGAGAGCATCAATAAGGAAAACAATAATAATGATCCGCCTGCATAGCCTATTCCCAGAGAACGATCAGCAAAGTCAGCCAAGGTTGTCCCAACAGTTGTCGTTGCAATAATGGTTGCCCAGTAGAGAAATGGGTGAAAGCCATCAATTTTAATTTGAGCAACTACAGCAATTAAGAAAAACACGGCAAAAATGGCTGTTCCAATCAGATATCCGAGATTCATTGACATTGACACGACATCACCACCGGTCTCTCCCAGTGTGGTAGCAGCAATTTTGATGATCCAGAAGATTAATGTTATTTCGGGAACCTTGCTTAGTGTGTTTTCGGTGGTATTTTTCATATGGATGCCTATTTTCTGGTAATTTTTAAGTTGCTGTTTAGGCCAACTATTTCATTACGCATTATTCTCAAGCCATGAACGAAAAAGGAAAGAACAGAAAATATTTAATAAAATGCAAGTAAACAATAAAGCAACCTCACAACGAGTAACGCATGTTGATTGAGGTTGCTTGATCCTAAGATCTTAATTTAGCACTATACCCGCTGGGCCAAAAAATCCGGTACCGCCAGATGGCCGACAATCCGATAATGCACCACTCACTCCACTCACATCACACACAAATACCGTGCTAAGAAGTTCATTTGGCACATAAGCCACTGAGCCAAGGCTATTTAGTCCCACATTGCCAGTGCCATCAAACTGTCCACGCGTAGCAGAACAATTATCTAACAAGCCCGTACCATCCTGGCGAACATCACATGCAATCACTTTTTTATCCCCGGCGTTAGAGATATAGGCATGCAGGCCTAGTGGACTTAAAATAACACCTTCTGGTTCATTGAAAAGACTCCCGGAAAGATCATTGCATGAAGTAACAACTTGCCCGAATACATTGCAGACAGATGTCGTGCTGTTAGAACGATTAACAACATAAGCTAAAGTACCGGCGGCATTGATTGTCATATCCGATGGCGCCCCAAAAGTAGGGCTGGTGTTATTAATACATGAACTTAGCAGGCCGGTTGTCGCGTTCACTAAACAAGCCGATACGCTTTGCGCGCCACCTAAATTTGCCGTGTAGAGTATACTGCCATCAGGACTAAATGCGATGGCATTTGGCAAATTAAATCCGGCTCCTCCAGCGTCAATGCATCCACTTAATGCTCCCGTTTGTTTGTTTACCTGACAAACCGAGATGGAATTTGTAAGTGGATTGGCACTATAGAACAAATTGCCAGATGGATTAAACCCAATCCCCTCGACTCCACCCAGTCCTGTCGCCGTAATAGCACATTGACTGAGTGCACTCGTTGCCGGATTAGCCTGGCAAAACGAAACACTATTACCCAATTGATTGGCGATATAAACATGTTGGCCAGTAGAGGTGACAGACACTGCTAACGTGCTTCCAACATCGGGTCTAGAACAGAGAAAAGGATCTGGACTTGGATCGCTGGGTCCTTTTATTTTGCAGATGACAGGGCCGCCGCTGATCCCGGAGGCTGGCACCTGGCTACCATTAATCACTAACGTTAAAGTGCATGATTGTTTGGATGACAAGGTAAATGGATTGGGACAAGATCCATTGCCAGTCACTTGGGTAACGCCCGCCATTGGTGTCATGGTTAAAGTGCGAGTGACCTTAGTTTGATTGGTCACCTGATAACTTACCGTTTCCGTGAAGTTGCTAGGTAATAATAAAGAAGTCACAGTACCGGCAACAGGGATAATGCTAAACGTCGCTTGTGCTGCATAAGCTATGGATGAACCGAGCAGTAGCATGCCAGTGATAAAGACTACGCTGTTTTTTTGTCGTTTCATGTCTCATCCTTAAAAAATATAATACAGAGATAACTGTATTTGATTCGCATACAGATGGTTTTGTGTTAGCCCGTGATTCAGTGTTTGGCCTGTGGCACGCGATAATTGGGTTTTTCCCCAATCCGCAAACTCATAACCTAAAGCCGCTTGCAGATGCGTATTGAATGATTTCTGCAATCCAATACCTAATGTGTAAACAAAAGTAGTGGTGGTGTTAGAACCAAATAACGGCGCTGAAACGGCAGAAGAAACGATGGGATTCACGGTAAAATCATAAGCACGATTAAATCCAACACCGATGCTGCCACTGACGTAAGGCTCAAATATCCAACCACAATTGCCGATCAGTCTGCCCTTGATTGCCACGTGTGTGTGCTGGACTTTGTAGTTGTAGGTAAAATTATTAAAAGCGGGATCCGCATCTTCCCAGATATTACCTTTCAACTTTGTATCCCCTACCCCGGCAACCACAATTCCCACTTGCCCGATGAGATTATGTTGCATTGGATGTACAGGCAATAGTTTCTGCATACCAATAAAAAGCTCGCCACTTGCAACAGAAGGTGAATTGTTATTCGCTGTATAGGTTTTTTGAACGTCAGGTTCTAAATTGAGTGTTTGTGTTTTATTGCCTGATACCCAATTTAGGCCCGGACTTAAGCCGATGACATATTGACTGGCAGGAACTGTATCGCTCACAGTAGCAGCTAATACGCTACTTGAGAGTATGATACCGGATAAAATAATAACAGGTCTGAACATGCCCATATTCTCCTTCAAATCGCATGCAGTATTACACGCGATTTGTTTTCATATCATTAACTGAAAGCTTATCAAACTAAGCAATGGCTAGTTTTACGTTGACAAAAGGACCGCTAAAACTAAATGGTCGATTTCTGGCATCGGTCGAGACAATAGCCATGGTGCCTGTCGAGAATTCAGGCGTGACGAAGACCGTTCCTGGTTGAACCAGTGTGCTTGGGTTAATAGTTGATATCGCATTCAGATAGGAAACCATGCGATAGCCTGCCTCAATGGTGAAGTTGCGATAATTGTAAAATACGCCAAGCTTGCCATCGAGACCCAATACAACTTGTGTTGCATTTGGGGTAGTAATGTTTTGATGACTGGTACCAATTCCCAGTGTAGTCAGACGAGCGGATGTAGACGTAAAATTATCCTGCGCCTGAATAGTTCCGGTGGTCAGCATTCCTAAAAATTCACCCATGAATCCAAAACCTGAATCCATTTTATATTGAACGGAAAGTCCGAGATCTGGGCCCACACCTAAATATTTTGAAACATTTTCAGTTCTAAATGAAAATGAAGGATCTGGTGGAAGCGCATAGCTGTATGCGGTTGGTGGGCTACCGGCGTAGTTGCTAAAAGTTGTGGTGACATTTTGGTTGAGCTTTAACAAGCTGAGACCACCAAAAAATTTAGCTCGCACATGAGAATCAAATTCAACCAATCTGCCTGCATTTAGCAAAACATTGTCAAATTCAAAATTGACTTTACTGTTGACTGTTTTTATCCCAAAAACTGGCGGGCTCATTTCATAAGGCGGCGCAACAAACTCGACCGTCATCAAATTAGTACTAGTTGCAGCTCGTTTAGAGGAGGTGTCATTTGAATTTAAATGAACCCAATTCACACCTGCACTATAAAGTGTGTTTGGAACAGCCAAGTTAAATGCTAATTCAAATGCGGGATGATAGCTGGGCTTGATTTCCTGATAATGCCAGCTTTGATAGTAAGGCTGTACACCTGAAACAAAAGTCGCGTATTTTAAGTTACTACTATAGGGTTGGATATATAACAATCCGACAGAAAAAGAAGTTGGGTTTTTATTATTGAAGGATTCTTTTACTAATTGCGCAGTAGGTGACGTGTCAGAAGGTTTTTGTACGTTAGTTGCGTGCGCCGCTGCCCCGATGTTTGGATAACTCAATATTAGACTGGATAAGCTAATAGTTAAAAAAATCTGTGTTGATTTAAACATATTAATTCCCTTTGTTAAGAAAGTTCCATGAAACCACTCGATTCGATTTATAACATTGTTCTTGTCATTTATAAAGAAGTTAATAATGCTCTGCGGAGAGCTTTACTGAATAAACCAAAATTTGAATAATTGTCATTTTCGCGCAGGCGGGAAACTATTTCTTGAAGCCTTTATTTTAGTGTGCACCGGTGGGCTTTAATGATGTTGGGCTTCGCGAAGAACGCTCAGCCCAACCTACGCATCTTATCATTTATAAAGAAGATAATAATGAGCGACTGTCAGGGAGCGTTGGAATAGCAAAATAACTTCATTATTTAATTCTTGAATGAATTGGGTCACGGGTAAATCTTGACATAAAGAGTGATTTCAGCGGGCGGCATATAACCTGCACCCAACGAACCCAATCCTCCCGCATTAGATACTGCTACTACTAGCTCAGGTGTGCATCGGCGCTTGTATTATCGGCAATATGGCATTTAAAAATTTAGTCATGGTGGTTACTGTCAGATATAAAAACTCACCGCTATTTTAACCAAAAAATATTTTGTCTATCTTCGACTTACCAATCACGCGCGTCAGCTCTGAAAACACAATAAACCCCAGAAAAAACATCAATACGGATATTTGAATTCCCCAAAACATGGATTGACTGATATCGGCTTTGAGATGCGCACAAGCAATTGACCAATCTTTGAAAGAATAAAGGCTTCGAATGATATTATCAATGACCTGCACTAAAAATACAAAAAAACTGTAAATCACAAACTTCCACGTGATGTTATACACAATGGGCTTTTCTGGAAAAGCATTAATGAATGGAAGACTGTCGGCAATAAGAATGACCTTACCCGCCAGAATCGCGCCTAATGTTGCGCCCCAATAACTGGTAAATCGAATACTATCGGGAGGCAATATAAGGCTTTGGGCAAAATGAAATAGATTAAAACAAATTGCAAAATAAATAATTATTGGAATGAGATGAATGATCTCTTGTTTGAGCCAGTGAATGATCTTTGGCATTGACTGCTCCTTAAGTTAATGTAATGCAGTGCATCGCTTATCTTCCATTTCTCAGATATTTTAAATTCATATAAACCTCGCGCATTCATCAGCGCACCGATGGTACAAGAGTCACGCCAATTTTTAAAATAACGCAGAGCTGCAATAGTAGCTTGAGAACGGCATCACTGTAGGTCATGTTCGTCGCCTTCCTGGCATCGGGGATTTGTTAAAATCTTGGTATCATCAAATAAGCACTCTAAAAGGCATGACTTCTCATCGAATGCTCATCGGTGGAAGGATCATCTAAAACACAAACCCTTCATAACCGTGCCAATATAAAATCTTTGATTTAAAAGTCAAACGTATCAAGATACGACATACAATAGCTCTGCTCTTTCGCGCGCCTTTCAACGTGATCCATTCTGACATCAATCAGCTATCATTGAAATCTTGTGTTGCAGGGCAGTTGAAGCAATATAATGGTTAATTCGATCATTTTCCATGAGAGCCATGACTGGGTTATGATGAAAAGCCGCATAGAACTGAATGACTTCCTTGGCTGCTGGGTGAGTCTTGTCAATTAAAATACCCAATCCTAATATTGCTGGAATAAAGATCCATTCATATTCGTTTGCCGTTGTTTTTAAGAAATCTTCTACTGCTGTTAATACACCATTTTTGGGGCCACCTTCTTGCAAAGCCCAACAAGGCCCTTTCAAAAATCCAGTGATTGGAACAGGCGATTGCAAAGTGATGCCTTGTTCAGCAGGTGCATAAGGTTGTAAATATTCGGCAGGAATACGCGATGGATCATAATACATATCTCTACGACCACATGGCCAACCCACATCATGCATAAAAATCATCAAGGGTTTTTGGTGCTGTTTGGCGAGTTCATGAATCAGCAATAACTCGTGATAAACGGTATACCAGTTATGATCCCCATCAACAAACCACACATCGACGTCCCCAGCCTGCGGTATCGCATTAAAACTGCATTCAGGTATGTGTTGAACGTGATTGCTGCAGCTAGCCACCCACTGTAAGAATGTACCTCTGGGCGAAGGATCGATAGTAATCAGGGTGCCATTGTGTTTTTCGACAAATTGATACAAGAGCTGCGTATTACCGCCTTCCGCCGCACCAATTTCCCCTATTCGATGAGGTTTAATGGCTTCCAACACAGGAAAAATAATGGATGCAAATGCGGTCATAGAGGTAATCCATTTTTGCAACATATCAACTTCCTTTTTGATAGATTTCATTCAGTATTATTCAGATTATCTGAAGCGTCAAGCAACCTCATAACTCGGGCTGTCTATGAGACAAATTGAGAAAAATACTTAACAATAAATGACCGCTAAAACAATAAGCGCATAAAAAACCTGTAATCAAGCTTTTACCTGAAAGAAATATTCTAAATTAATAAAAAGATTAGCGCTTTTTTTCTTAAAATCTTGCAAAAAAACACACCCAAATGTATGATTTTCGATCATTATATCTATAATAAAGGTGACCTATGATCACACGAGGACAGGCAGCAAGCAGTGCCGCAACGATGGCTAGTCCACCGCATAAAGACTTATCTTTCTTCATCAAAAGATTCATATTATCTATCAATAAGTTAATACAATCATCACAATCATCACCTAACTTAAAGCAGTTAAATTTCTTGTATAGCAATCTGACTGAACTAAAAAGCGGTAGATTTTATACAGACGGAACAAGGAATGTAATCACAGTAGAGGATTATATTCATCGGTTCATAAAATATCTGCGGCTAGATGAAATGCAATTGGCATATATATACATTTATATGCAAATGTTTCTCTCAAAAAATAAGCATCCTTCCGGCATTTCAGACTTGCTGAATACCTGCAATTTTCATCGTCTTTTTTGTACTGCCGCAATGGTTACTGCTAAATTTCACCAAGATAAACATTGGAATAATAAATATTATACTGAGCTAGGGGGGATAAGCTTACAAGAACTCAATGTGCTTGAATTAGATTTTATAGAAATTTTAGAATTTGAATTTCATTTTTCCTTTAATTTAAACAGCGTAACTGCTTATGAGGCAGCGTTAGATAAGGAGGAAACAACAGAAGCAGCTTTGACGATACTTCGACGAGGAATGCTGACTGAAATATATGACTTGTTAGATAACCATTCATTGCTAATAGCTGCAATAACCAATCATAGGCCTGCATCGGTAGATTCATTAACACCAGAGAACAAAAAGGCAGCAATATGTGCCACCGCAGATGCTTTGCTACAAAGTGATAAAAAAACTCTATCAGATAAAATTTCATGGTCCCTCGCTCAATTACCTCAACAAGTGACGGTCTTTATGCAGGAAATCGATGACAAGCAATTGGTGATAAATGATTACATTGGCAATAAAACCATAAATGAAATTAAAGATTATTTTGAAAAAATCATCGCGAACATGCATCTGTTTCAACCTGAATCGCAACGTCAGTCTGCAACCGAGCATTTATTATTGCTAAGCAATCGTATTGAAATGGCATATTTAAATTCTATTAAGCCATTTTTAACGCTACCAAACCCGAGGATGGACGATGTTAATATTGAGATGGTTACAAGCACCCCTTCGAGGTTATTAAGTGATCCGTCCACGACTGTGGCAGCAGCCGTGCCTACAGTAAGAAGCTCATCGACTCAGGTTGCCGCTCTCTTAAATTTCACTCCAGCTTCACCATCATTCAAAGAGATCTTAGGGTCTTATTCAAAAGAAAGACCGACAGACACAAGAGATGAGAATGCGATGGATACAGAAGACAAAATTGTTAGCGCATTCATGAAAGAGGAGACCTCGTCTTGCAAGAATAGAGTCTATGATTCTGAACCTAGTAGCATGCGCTTCGGATAGAGGATACTGACGTGTGGTCCTTGTATAGCGAATTCTTCGTGCTTGCAGGGCTCCGCACGAAAAACTCACCGAATCATCCAGCCTCTTTTTTTAATATTTATTTTGCTTTTTTAACTTTAACTTTCTTCGCCCACATCGGTTTTTCACGCAGTGTTTTTTTATAAATGGGACACTGATCATCATGCGCACCCGGCAAAAATCCGATGCTCATTAAAAATTCATTTACAATTTCACCGCCCGTGAATCGAAATGTCTTTTTAAACAACTTAACCCATTCTGCTTTGGTTTTAGGATGGTGGTGATTCAACCATTCCTGAAATGAACTGAATTCTTTTTGTAATTGAAGAATGGTTTTTGCATTTTCAATAGCCGCATTTATTTTTAAACGGTTTCGTATAATACCGGCATCATTCATTAACCTGGTGTGATCAGCCTCAGTGTATGCTGCGACTTTTTTTATATTAAAATTATGATAAGCTTTGCGGAAATTCGATTCTTTTTTTAGAATCGTCTCCCAACTTAAACCGGCCTGATTGATCTCAAGAACTAATCGACAAAAAAGTTCATTATCGTCGTTAATAGGAAAACCATACAGTTTATCGTGATAGGCTTTATGCAGGTCACGCTTATCTCCTTCTAAATTCTCTAATGCATTGCAATAAGACATATTTGTACTCCAATTTTGTTAGCAAAAAGCGGGGCAATCGCCTATTTTTTTAATAAGGGGAATGGGCAACGCTTTATGGGTAATTAAACGACCATCTGTTAGTTTATTCTTGCTTAAACCGGATGATAACCTTGCCTTCTGCGTATCTCGCAGAGATAATTAGCTGAAAGCAGTGATCATAAACTCGCATGCAAAATATTGCCATAATTGAATGGTATTATCGAATCAATTTTAACTGGATATTCATTATGAAGAAGTTATTAGCACTGATACTCAGCTTGAATTTTATCACTTTAGCCGTAGCAAAAACAAATGCGAGCGCTAATGGTAACTGGCATCCTTACGCAAATAGCATTGCCCAGTGCTCCCCTACCGCTTTAGTCCTGCCAAATTTAAATGAAATCTCTTTTTTAGAAGCCGCCATCAGCATGGCGGTTGAGCCGACTGAACAAGACAAAATAAATCATTACTTTCAAAATTCTCATAATGATTTAACTATTATAGGATGACAAAATAACAAATGCGTGATGAAACTTGCAATGCATCCTATGAAGGGTAAAAGCACGGAATTTAAGTGTGCTTTTTCGAAAGAAAATTTTTCTGTGATCGCACAGATGGCAGAGGAGCTTGCTAATGAACATTCTGGCATGACCGCATCACCTTTCATTGTTGATGCGATCAATGCTTCTACTGCATCATGCAAGAAAACTTTTTAAAACTGGTTAATGTTAAATTCAATATTACTTCCAGACTCCCAGAAAAAACTGACTACCAATTATCGAAAAACTAAAAACCGAAAAAAACAAGCTTGATAGAATATTAGACTTTAAATCATTTATTGCTCTAACAGGCGGCGCTCTTCTGAGGATTAAGTAATGTTTTTATAAACTATAAATAGTATGATTATTTGTCGCAAAAGACATCAAGCAACATGGACCATCACCAATAAAAATAAAAGGGCACTGTAATGAATTTGAAATTTAAATTTGATTTAGGCTTACGTAATCTACTCCCTGAATGGCGATCACTGTTTTCACTCAATTTTCTGAAAGAAGATATTTTTGCAGGTATGTCTGTCGCATTTGTTGCTATCCCACTCTCACTGGCCATTGCCCTGGCCAGTGGCGTACCACCTTCCGTTGGTCTCTTAACCGCGATTGTCGGGAGCATTGTCTGCGCTCTTTTTGGTGGCACCCCGCTCGCCGTATCAGGGCCCGCCGCCGCCATGTCAGTATTGATTGCTGATGTTGTTTATGAATCTGGGTTTGAAGGACTATTAGTTGTCTGTCTCTCAGCAGGCATTATGCAGATCATCTCGGGCGTGGTGAGACTCGGCCAAATGATTCGCTACATGCCTTATCCTGTTATTGCCGGCTTTACCGCTGGTATCGGTGCTATCATTCTTATCGGACAATTGCCGCGTGTTCTCGGCATTGAAGCCACCACCGATACTTACGTTTTAAAAGTGTTTCTGCATGTAATGAAACAAGTACATAACATTGATTTAGCCACATTATTCACTGTTATCTGCACAGTCGGCATCATATTTATTTTACCGCGTTTCTTTTCACGCATCCCGGCGGTAGTCATCGCCGTCATAGTACCCACGGTGGCTGTGCATTACTTAAAAATCCCCCTAGAAACCATTGGTAAAATACCCAGCTCACTGCCTTTACCACAATTGCCTCACCTACCCAAAGAAGGCCTTTGGGATTTGCTGGGTACCGCTTTTGTCGTTTATTTATTAGCTTCTGTAGAAACATTATTATCCTCAAGCGCTGTCGATAAAATTTCTCGTAGTCGTGGTCACGATCCTAATCAAGAATTAATCGGTCAGGGATTAGGAAATGTGGCGGTTTCTTTCTTTGGTGGCATACCCGTAACCGGTGTTATTGCACGCTCAGCGCTTAACGTTCAAGCTGGAGCAAAAACCCGACGTGCTGCGATTTTTCATGCCATCGTATTGATCGCCGCCATTTATTTGATTAGCCCTCAAATAAGTGAAATCCCTATTGCGGTTTTAGCCGGTGTATTGGTTTCCGTAGCACTGAGAATGTTAAATCCGACTGAGCTTGTTATTCTCTGGCGCACAGACAAAGCAGAAGCCCTGGTGTTTTTAGGGACTTTTATGACCATTGTTAGCTTTGATTTAATCAATGGTATCAAAACGGGTATTTTGATTGCGATGGCAGCTGGGCTATTTCGTCTGAGTCGCACGCACGCCCATATTAGACAACCTTCGACTGTCGGGCCCGCTGCCATTTCACTACAAGGTTCTATTACCTTTTTATCGGCGAACAAACTGTCCCAAATACGTAAAAAAGTTTTACGAAAGGATCTGTCACGTGGTTTGATATTTGATTTTGCTGGAGTGACTTTTATTGATAGCTCAGGAGCGGCCTTGGTCCTGAATTATTTAAATCAACTGGTAGAAAATAAAATCACTTTTTCGTTAAAGAATCTTTCGCCTGCGGTCACTGAAATATTAACGCCCTTAGACGAAGATCATATTTTAAATAAACATTTAATCTGTGACGACAACGAATTACAACAATTTTTTCCGGATCATAAAATTTATAGCATGGTTAAATTGGTTGACGGCGCACATAAATTTAAGCTCGAATCCAAGCGAAATAACAAAGCCAAGTTAACAGAACTGGCAAAAGGTCAGGTGCCTCATACCTTATTAATTGCGTGCTCCGATAGTCGCGTTAATACGCATTTGATGGTTAATGCAGATCTGGGAGAAGTTTTTACGATCCGAAACGTCGGCAATATGATCCCTGTATATGGCACGGATTCTTTACCCGCTGAAGGTGCTGCTATCGAATACGCCCTCGGTATTTTGCATGTTGATCATATCATTGTATGTGGCCACTCCTATTGTGGCGCCATGACTGCCGTCTTAGAAAACAATCCTTCTTTAAACATATACCCCAATTTAAAAAGTTGGCTCGATGTAGCAAGTGCTGCAAAAAATAATCTGCCAGAAGACGCATCCGTCGAAGACATCATCAAATTGAATATATTAATGCAAATGGAAAATATTAAATCCTACCCCATAGTGCAAGAAAAATTAAAATCCGGCGAAGTGGAATTGCACGGTTGGTATTATGATATTTCAACAGGCGGTCTCAAAGAATGGGACGAGACACAACAACTATTTGCTTTAATGGGAACTAACGTTCAAAGACAATTGAAAAACCTGGAAGATAATAAATTGAATAGAGATAACCCATAATATAAGTCGCCCCATTCGCATTTTGTCATGGCAATGGCGCTTTCTTAGAAAGATTCTTCTTCATCCGGTCAATGAGACATATCAGGCTGAGAGTAATGTATCATATCGTGAAAACAGATAATGCTTGATGTGGTATTGCGATAACCGTGAGGTTGATTTGCGTTAAAACGCAACCCCTCTCCTTTACGCAAGTGTTGCCATTCACCATTAACCAATACCTCCATTTCCCCCTCAACGACAACAACGTGTTCTATCACACCTGCTTTATGCGGCGGCGATAAATGTTCACAAGCAGGCAATAATTCGATGACAAAAATCTCAAAATTTAATTGTGCGTCAAATGGAAAGAGCGACATGACGCGAATCTTTTCATCCGACTGTCAGAGAATTCCAATAAAATTCGAAAACTACGGACGGAAGCGATTGCCAATCGCATTATTTTTAACGATTTTACCGATACCATGACAGTAGGCACCTACCAGGAACAAATTGAAAGAACGCAACAAGTCAAAGATGAAAATCTGGTTTATTATGGCATTGTTCTATTTGGTGATTGGGACAAAGTGACAGAACTTACGAGAAAGCGCTCACTTTGGCGATAAATGAAAATCATTTTTTTAGATACATTGTTTCAAGCATGCCTGAGGGTAAATGTGTGTGTGATTTAGCAGGGGTTTGCGGACACAACCCCCACAAAAAGCGTGGGGGTCTTAGTCCGTGCTACTTTGTGCTACGTCGTGGTTCTTTGTAAATGCTCTTTTCGCTTCCACGAAGTGGAAGCGAATCAAAAAAACGGGGTGTCAGGGTAGGTTTACTTTTTACGCGCGGAGCTGGCGAGCACGAAAAAAGTAAACCTACCCTGACAGGACCCCAGTCAACAGCGCTCAATGGAGGCGAATGATAGTTGCTTTGCTAACCGACTATCCAGGATAATTAGCCTAATCACATTCGGGAGACACCCTTTGAAGCACCCAACTACCAGCCGGGCATGGCTAGCAAAACTCGTTTCTTTTGATACGACATCGCGCAATTCCAACCTGGAATTGATTTTAAACCTACAAGACTGGTTTGTCGCAAATGGTCTGACACCCAGACTCACTCACAATACAAAAGATAAAAAAGCGAATTTATTTGCGACCCTACCCGCTTTTGATGGCAACACGCATGGCGGCTTGATTTTATCAGGCCATACCGATGTTGTCCCAGTCGACGGACAAGTATGGAATACAGATCCTTTTGTTGCGACAACCATTAATGATCGTATTTATGGTCGCGGCACCACAGACATGAAAGGATTTATTGCAACGACCCTGGCACTGCTTCCTGAATTTAAAAAAATGCGTTTATCAAAACCACTGCACTTTGCTTTTTCTTATGATGAAGAAGTTGGCTGTCATGGCGCTGTCCATCTGATCGAAGATATTCTCATGCAAGGTATAGAACCTGATGCATGCATTGTTGGTGAGCCCACCAGCATGCAGTTGATTGTCGCTCATAAAGGAATTAATTTATTTCGCTGCCGCATTCATGGTAATGCGAAGCATTCATCTTTGACTAGTGAGGGCTGTAATGCTATTGAATACGCCGCACTGTTGATTGGCTGGATTCGTCAATTCGCAGATAAAGTCAGAGAAAAAGGCCCTAAAGATAATCATTTTGACGTGCCTTTCACAACCCTGTCAACCAACCTGATCCAGGGAGGCAATGCCTTCAACACAATCCCCGCATTATGTGAATTTTTCTTTGAGTTTCGCAACCTGCCAACAACGCATCGCGCATCGATCACAGATGCTATCAATGAATATATTCAAAATGATTTGCTGCCAAAGATGCGATCAGAATACCCAGAGGCCAAAATAGAATTGGATGCACTGGCAGCCGTTCCAAGCTTTGAAGCAGCGGAAGATGCCCACATCACGCAAATACTGCGCAAATTGACAGGACATACTCAAATTTCTAAAGTGGCTTATGCGACTGAAGCAGGTTTATTTCAGCAAGCTGGCATCCCTACCATACTCTGCGGCCCCGGTAGCATTGAACAAGCTCACGGCGCAAATGAATACATCAGCTTAGAACAATTAGAAAAATGTGAATCTTTTTTACGTGACTTAATGACACAATATTATTGTCTTTAAAGTTAAATATTGGCTAGGGTCCTGTCAGGGCAAGATTACTTTTTTCGTAGCAACTTGACTTCGCACGTAAAAGTAACCCTACCCTGCCACCCCGTTTATTTAAATCATTATGAACAACTGCTACCGTCTGTAATCTGAATACTCAGACTTTCAAAATCCATCTGTTGCTGAAGCTGCATTAGCGAAATAGTAAAGCTCAGTGCACTGTTCACAGAACTATTTAAGGAAGAATCACTCAGTGAGTCATCCGATTTATTATTTTGTGATTGAGCCGTTATTGCCTGAACAATACTCGATTGCTGTTGAGCCGTAATGGAACCATTATCAGGCGTTGGAGGTGGCGGATTAGAACCTCCAAATAAGCGCGGCGTAGACGCTGCACCATCGCCATTATTATTGAAAAAAAACAAGGGTACATTATTCACATAAGGCACACCATTCACAAAAACGACCGAGCCTGGATTAGCAAATGTCACTTGAGTGTTGCTAGGTGAAACAATAGTAGAAAAAGCGCTGAAATTAGTAGGATCATTAATAAATCCTTGCATTGGACCTGTCACATCAATACTGTTCACTTTCGAAAATACGGCAATCGTAATCGCACCTTGACTGTTACCAACAATATTTTGAATATTACTGAAATTACCGAGTGTTACCTGAGAATTAGCTAGGGTACCTATAAAATTTGCAGTTAATGTAGCGGAAAAAGGCGCGACATAACCTGAAAAATTCATGGTATTTTGATTTCCACTACCACCTGTGATGTTAATACTATTGAGCGCCAAATTGCCGCCGATGTTAAATGTATTACTACCTGAACCACCTGCTAAAGTCAGGCTAAAACTGGAACCAGTCACACCACTGGCTAAAGTAATATTGCCATTACCTGTACTAGTCAGCACCGTATTAGCGCCGATACCAATTGGATTACCTGAGATAAGACTATTATAGGTTTGATTGAGCAGTGTAGTAATAGCCCCACCATTAATATTGAAGCCAGCTAAATTACTAATCGTTAAACTATTTAATGCTGTCGTGCCACCCACAGCCGCACCCAGTTGTAGCGAACCCGGACCTGTTAATGCTAAATTGTAGGGACCATCAATGGCACCATTTAATGTTAAAAGACCAGAGACAACTTGTATTGCGCCATTCCCATTCAGTTGTATCGCTCTATCGGTTGTAGCAGAAGTGAAGGGGCTAATCTGGTTATCATATCGCAGTATCCCGTTACCTAATTGAATAGATGCATCAGGTGAACCCAGACCAATCGAGCTTGCAACACCATTGTTCGCAAGTTGAGACACCACTAAAGTGCCTGAGTTAATCGTTGTCACCCCTTCATAAGTGTTTGCTGTGTTCGCTAAATACAAAGTACCCAAGCCATTTTGGGTAAGACCGAACGGGCCACTCACCGTTCCACTGATATACAATCCATCCGTACTTGCCATGGGATTAATAGAAACATTACCAGCCAAAGTAATAGCGCCTGTAAGATAGCTTAGGCCACCTGTTGCCGCCAATGCACCCATACCATTGTTGCCAGTACCCGTAATCGATAAATCATTTGCGAGAGTAATACCATTATTTAAAATCAATGATGCACTATCTTGAACGATAACATT
This sequence comes from Gammaproteobacteria bacterium, assembly GCA_031291175.1. Classification (GTDB taxonomy): domain Bacteria; phylum Pseudomonadota; class Gammaproteobacteria; order DSM-16500; family DSM-16500; genus UBA5158. The sequence continues at coordinate 15,839 of JARLJO010000022.1, read as the reverse complement.
GCTAGTTCCAAAACTTGTACTACTATTCGCAATAACACTACCACCGCTACCAATGAAAGTGGTACCACTGTAAGAATTATTACCGGAAAATGTTGTTGTACCACTACCGCCAAGATCGACCTCTCCTGACCCACTAATATGATTAGCCACCGTAAAAGAATCCGATCTAAAAAATCCCAGCGCGGCACCACTATCAACAATGATATTCGAACTTGGATTTAATGAACCAACCGTGTGCCCACCACCAATTTGTAATTGACCTGCTACTACTTCCGTAGGACCCGAATATGTGTTTTCACCTAACAGTAATTGGAAAGGAAAATCAGGTCCGGTCATATTAAACTTTACCCCACCCGAACCACTTATCACCCCACGGAATACGTCAAAAGCACCATCAATATTATTTTGAATCGTGAGAGTACCGGAACCCAACGTAACAAAAGTGCCTGCGGGACTATCCAGCGTCAAAATAGTATTATTAAACCCATTTAAATCCAGTGTGGCGCCCGTGCTTATACTCACACGACTGTTCGGAGAGAAAGCAGTGCTTGATCCTGCTTGCAATGTGCCATCCACTACAAACGTATTACCGGAATAAGTATTATTTCCAGAGAGCTGCGCTATACCCCCTCCAAATACATCCACTTCTCCGGTACCACTGATATTACCTGAGTAAGAACTAAAGCCGGATTTAAAAAATCTTAAACCACCTCCATTATTAACAATAGACGCGCTTGCTAATGAACCTGCAGTACCGCCATTACCAATTTGCAAAATACCAGCATTAACCATTGTTACTCCGGTATAAGTATTCACCCCTGTTAGCGTTAGAAATTCATTGGCTCCTGTATTCAGAGTGAGACCTCCACCACCACTGATTACTCCACCATAACTGCTTGATAAATTACTTTCAGCATTTTGAATGGTTAAAGTTGCAGAACCTAGTAAGATCTTACCCGTATTACCAAACAAAGCATAAATAGTGCTATTAAATCCGTTTAAATCTAAGGTGCCACCATTTATTGATCCTTGGTCAAATTGAAATGAACTATTGGGTGAAATAGCAGTTGCTGATCCAGCTTGAAGAGTGCCGTCTTCAACGAAAGTAGCTCCTGAATAGGTATTATTTCCCAGTAATTGTGTAGTGCCAGATCCCCCCTGTTGCACCCTTCCCGTACCACTAATATTACCCAGCACATTAATATTGCTTGTTGTAGAAAATAGCAAAGTGCCAAAGCCCGTAACAGTAATATTTTGACTTGCGCTTAAAGTACCTGTACTGCCACCGCCACCAATTTGTAATGTTGCTCCATTTGCAATGGTAGTAGAACCTAAATACGAATTATTTCCCGTCAATGTTTGGCTGTAAGCTCCCGCCAAATTTAAATTTCCGGCACCGCTGATATTACCCGTATAGAACTGCCCGATATTTGCATCGCCCAGCAACGTCAACGTTCCTGAGCCCAGAGTCACAGCGCCTGTCGCACTAAAGCCACTCAAAAATAGAATGCTATTATTAAAATTATTTAAATCGAGCACGGCGGTTGGCGCAGAAGAAAATGACACCCCACTGTTGGGTGAAAATGCGTTAGCCATACCAGCCTGAAGGGTACCATCCGTAAGGAATGTTGATCCTGAATAGTTGTTAGTGTTATTAGATAACACTAATGTGCCTGAATCAAACTTAGAAAAATTTCCACTGCCCGTTAGCTGACCTGTCAATGTAAGCGTACCCGCGCTACCGAAAGATCCTACATTACTCAAGGTTATCGGATTGGTTAAAATTGTATTTGAACTTGAACTCGTTATCGTACTCGACGACAAACTTATTGGACTACTATTAGCTAAAGTTCCCGAACCAAAATTAAGATCTAATGTCGCACCAGATAAAACATTAATACCACTCGATTGATTCGCACCAGAACCTAGCGCATTCACGTTCGTCAATGATAAGACGCCAGAATTGATGGTGGTGGTACCTGTATAAGTATTCGCTTGCGATAATATGGTTGTCCCTACGCTTTGGAAGGTTAAATTACCTGAACCACCAATAGCCGCTGTTTGTGTGATAGCACCTCCCGCATTCAATATTAAACCCGAACCGGCAGCGCCCGTCGTGATAGGCGCATTAATCGCAATATCATGTATGGAGAGCAACGTTAATGAGTTTGTGCTACCCCAACCAATGCCTGTAGCGACAGTGATATCACCTAACCCTGTTCCTGTACCACCTGAGGTAGTCTGAATAATGACATTACCAGTTGCCAGCGCACTGGTTAAGTCCGTGACATTGACAACGGAAGTATTGGAATTATTATCTGCGGTATAAGTCGGTGTAAATGTGCCTGGATTAGCAGTGGGGCCTGTGCTAATCGTTAAATCCGCAGGATCTAACAACCATGTACCACCCACTCCATTGGGAGCTGATAAATTAATTTTAGCGCCAGCAATATTCAGGTAGTGACCCGATGTTTCAACTAAGCCACCATTTCCACCTTCAGCACCACCAGTCACCGAAATACTGCCAAGGAATTGCGTATTATTGTTAGACCAGACAATGACATTTCCACCATTACCACTTGCTATCGCATTCGCATTAATCACTGAACCTGCTTCAGCGAGCGTCGATAATGCATTTTGTTCTGGGCCTATTCCTTGTTTGTTACCACCGAGCAATATGGTTCCCCCACCGGTTTGTCCGTTGGCGTCAATAGTGGCTGTCGATTTCAATAGAATATTATTACCCAAGACTTTAATTGTGCCGCCCTTGCCTTTAGCACTGTTTGCCGCGAGCTTACCTGACACAACAACATTGCCAGAACCACCATCTAATATAATCTCACCACCTGTTTGATGCACAGAGCTAGCTTGCGCGACGCCACTCATATTAATCGCATTATCTAAAACACCTTGAGCTTGACGAGCCGTCACCAATACTTGTCCGCCGTCAGCTAAAAGTTTGCCGGAATTATTAATGGAGCCACCATGTGATGAAGGCGCGTCGACACTAAAGTTGATTAGCTGATCTCCGTAAAAATCTAAGGTGAATTTATCACCCGAGCCTAATGCAATTGAACCGAGCTTCGCTTGAATTAATCCAGTATTTGTCACACTGCTTCCCAGCAAAGCAACCAATCCATGTTGTGCTGCAATGATGGTACCTTCATTAATGATTTGTCCGCCTAATGAAGATGGCGCATCAAAAATGTATTTTCCATTGAGAAAATTGGCGTTTGATATATCAGAAGTGGTAGCAATGATTCCGCCGACATTCACCATGGCGCCAGGTCCAAAGTGAATACCCGCACCGTTAACAAGAATAATTTTCCCATTAGCGGAAAGATTACCGTAAATTTGAGATGCGCCTTGCTGTGGATTAATACGATTTAATGCAACGGAACTGGCATTGGGTTGCACGAATTGTGTTGTTTCGCCAGCAGCGATATTAAAGGTATGCCAATTGAGAATTGCGCGTTGGCTGGCTTGATTGACAACCGTCGTGTTTGGAGATTGCGTGACACTCACATTACCTGCAGCGACATTGTTTAAGACAGGATTAGCAATAGCTACTGTCGTAAAGAAAGTCGTAATAAACGCCACTAAAAAATTTGCTCGAAAACGAACAAATAATTTTATTGCTAATGGGATATCGCGCAGCTTTATCATTTATCTACCTCGAATTCTGGATGAAAATTCAAGTTGCTTGAAAAATGAGTATTAAAAAATTACGGATACGAAAAACAGCGGTGAATTATTATTCGTGAGATCTTTTTATAGTATACATTAAGTGTAGGCTCAAATGTGGTTATTTTCCAGTCACTTAGTGAATTTATAAATAACTATAATTCAACCGGTTAGCGCATGGTCTTCATGAGTTTTTTCATTTAAATTCCACTTAATTCAACATTGGTTAAAATTATGGCTTTAAAATAGTTTCCAATTACGCGCGCCATATAATTTTCTGTCATCGCACGCGCCAGCATGACTGTTCCACTTTTAATCAGATCATGGATATGATAACATTTGCGGCATAATTATCAGAATGAGGCAGGCTACTGATGCTACTAATAAAATTCATAAAGCTGCGGCGAATACTCTGTCTCCCAGACTCTAATCGAGATGAAACAAGCGCCTCAATTTTGCCACAATCCATTTTTTCAGCACTTAACCAAATTGAAACGATTTTTTTGGATCAAGGACGTGGTAATACACAATCTGCAATAAAAGGGGCAGCACACTTAAGAGCATCAATACAAGATGGCGGGACAAATCTTTTTTTTCAACGAATAGAAGCTTTTTTGCGTGATCCACAATGCAAAAAAGAATTAGACAAAGCCGAGCTCCCTTTAACAGACATAGAAGATGCCTTAGCATTTTTATCTGTAATGTTTCAATGGATGTCAAATACAGAAGAGAAATCAGAACAACCCTTTTTATCAAGCCACGAGAAAGAACCCACATCGAAAAACCAGCTCGTTTTATTCGCTAAACAGTTCACTGAATTTAATCCAGAAAACCGGGAAATGTTGTTTTTTTTGATGGAAGCCAGCGCAACCAATCCAAAGCTCACCGCTTATTTACAAAAAAATGATTTAAGTAAAATAGTAAAAGAAGCGATTAGCAAGCTTGGAATTACCGCAGTAAAAAATCTCTGCCTCGTGCTTTTTAACTCACCTCTGTTAGTACATACCGAAGAAATTCTCAATGTGGCACTCAAACGTGGCCGCATGCACCTAAAATCAATTCATTTTATTTGTGATGCCATGGTAAAGAGCCCAGCCACAGAGACCGGATTTCAAAGTGAACTCACCTACAGCTTATTAACAGAAGTCGTGTGCACGCTTGGCGAAGAACAAGCTGAGACACTATGGAATACGATTTTTTCAAAACCTCACTGGATAGAACATTTTTTTAGTCTTAATACCTTCGCTGTTCGACTTAACAAAGACCGTGTTTTGATCTTCATTGAAGAGATAAAAATCGAAAGCAATTGGGAAAACTTCAAAAATAAAATACAAAAACAAATACTTTCACAACAAGTGCAAGATCAGACTGACGCACCATTAGATCCATTATTGCAAGCCCGCCCCCAAACAGGCCTTGATACAAAATTTTCATTAAGTCAAAATGAAATTCAATTCATTACTCAGCAATACTCACACTTAAAACAACAAGAAGAAAAATTAGCACTTATTTCGGATACAGAATTGGCTGCTTTTCGCCAAGTTCAAATCACTGCTTTTAAATCAGAACCATCGGATCAAATTATTAAACTGCACATGATTGCACTCATGCTTGAATATCTGAAACGGATTACCAAAGTACGCCCCGACAGGTTACAAATACTTGACCTACTAGCTTTCTTATATAACACCAGCAGCGATCGCCTCGCTCAGGTGAAGCTAAACGAACAGGGGTCTGCTGTTATTTCCATGCTTGCTGTGTACATGGGACTATTAGGCCGCAACATTGACATCATTACGAGCATTCCATTAGCAAGGGCCAACAGCGTTAAATATAAATGTTTCTATACCGCATTTGGCATAACATGCGATGTTAATGCCAACGAAGAACCCAATGTCAGTCATAGCAATACTCAGGTTATTTATGGATCCCTTAAAAGTTTTGAGCTGGCATTTTTATATGGTCAAATAGGCCTAAATAATGATATGTCGAGCAGTGTTGGCCATATACAACAAGATTTGGCAATACTTCAAGAAAGTGATAGCTTATGTATAGAAGATAATTTTACAAAAATTTATTATCCATTAAAAAGCGATTTTGCCAAAAATGGATTCTGCTCTGCAGTGTGTGAATTTATAGATAACTTTACCGGCGATAATCTTGAAAGCAATTTGTTAATTCATCTCGGTAAACTTTTCCCCACGCTTAACATAAATCAGAATCATTTAAAACCTTGGGTTCATTTCGCCACTGGAGCAAAAAAGTTAGTACGCGATAAAGATTACACACTAATAAATGGCAAGATCAGCTTAAACGACAATCGTCATGCACTGCCAACCTATGAGCCACTCAAACACCGCCACCGATTATTACAATTTTTACAAGTGCGACATCAGGTTTGTATTACTCAGCCCAAAGGCATTATGGCTAGAACCAGTCATAGCGAACATCTCAAAAGATATCATCGCTTATTTGGCTTGCCTCACAATTTAGACACAGCCATAGAAAGGACAACCCTGGAAAACCTGTCTCAGACTGTGGCAACTTTAACGACAGGATCTACGGCTGCCACTCATCGCGATGAAAAAGAACAGGTATCCATCAAACCGGTAGCCGAAAAAACGGATCAACCCATGCCACAAGTGGTTAGCGATAGGCAAATAAAAAAAGAGGCGCCTCACGCACAAAAAACGATGCCACCCGCCACCACAAGATTAAACCACCTTTGCTCTTCTTTGCAGGACTTATTTTTTGCTTTGCCGAACAACATTAGACTAAATCATCTTGCGCAATGGGGTGAGGTGTTTTCTTCTATTGATCATTATATTGAGTCGACAATAAAGCATTTTAAGATAACAGAAAATATTGAAAATGAAATTGAAATACAAGTATGGTTTCAACTATTAAAAACCTGGTCAGGATCATCTCTACAAACAGCTTTGGAACGTTGTCCTTTATCCAAAAATACTTTTAACGGCTTTCCTACACACCAAATAGAGTATAAGTTGTCGCAATTTTTATTGGAAATGCTGCAAAAAAATAGCATCCTAAGCAAGCTGCTCGTTAATCCAGAATGCCTGGCTTATACACGGGAATTGTTAACTGTTTTAAGTATTGATGATACCACCACTCTTTTAAAGCAATTGTTAAGCATTCATTTCTCCAGCAACAACGTTATCACTGAAGCCTTTAAAATCGCTGTTGAAAAAATTGTTACCAAAAAAGAATCCGTTGCTTCATTTACACAATTACTGTGCCACAATAGTCGTGAAGCTAAGAACGATAAATCTTCCTATCCCGTTAGTACATTTGGCACATTCTTTCATTTCTGTAAAAAAAGTTCTGAGACTAATTTAAGAAAAAGATTAGCTGAAAATTCCGCCTCAAAATACGCGGGGCTATCGTTACAGATAACCAAATCACAATAACAATATATAGAATGCGACTTTCAGACAAACATAGATTTCACCCAGGATAATCTTATGCAAGAAAAAAACCTGCATCCCGATCTGCTATTAGCAAAAGAGCTTGTCTATGAACCCAATGGATTAATTTGTAAAAACATTAAAAAAGAAGCTGAAAGTGATGAATATGGCGCCTATGAATTTGAAATAAACGATCATCGGATTAAATTTCGAGCCAGCAAAATCACACCGACTAAAATTGGGCAATTCGTTACATTATGGAAACGCATCGGGAATGGGCCAATCATGCCTTATGATTTAGCTGATCCGATAGATTTTTTTGTGGTGAGCACTCGCAGCGCTGAACATTTTGGGCAGTTTATTTTTCCAAAGTCGGTGTTGTTTCGACATGGCATTATATCGAAAGAGACAAAAGGTGGAAAACGAGCAATACGGGTATATCCTCCCTGGGATATTGCTCAAAATCAGCAAGCTAAAAAAACACAAAAATGGCAGCTTGAGTATTTTTTTGAAATACGCGAGAAACAACCTGTTGGTAGGACTAATATGCTGAATTTATTCAGCCCTAATGTAATGCCCTAATGCCCCTAATGTAATGGCCAAAAACTTTTCAAACAAAAGACAATACATGAGGGCCTGCCTATTGTCAGCTAACTCCACTTACCCTAGGTCCCGAATTAACCCCCACCTACCCCCACGCCCCGAATTAACCCCACCTATCCTTACGCCCCGAATTAACCCCACCTATCCTTACGCCCCGAATTAACCCCACCTATCCCTACGCCCCGAATTAACCCCACCTATCCCTACGTCCCGAATTAACCCCACCTATCCCTACGCCCCGAATTAACCCCACCTATCCCTACGTCCCGCGGCTTGTCCGCGGGATCCAGTAAAGTACGATTTATTAAATCCTGTTAATAAAAAATAAGGATGGTTTAGTTTAATAAGCTCATTAAGTTTTAGGCTTTGGAAGTCCGCTCTGGATCCCGCGGACAAGCCGCGGGACGTAGTGGTGATAGGGGTGAGGGTTAGGGACGTAGTGGTGATAGGAGTAAGAGTTCGGGACGTAGTGGTGATAGGAGTAAGAGTTCGGGACGTAGTGGTGATAGGAGTGAGGATTCGGGACGTGGTGGTGAATGGACATTGGCAGAGATAGAAAATAATAATATCCTTTATATTGTTCCATTGATTCAATTATTATTACCTGTTTTAATGCACAAACAACATGCACCTATTTTTAAAAAATGACAGCGGACACCCAAACAATGGCAGTCACCACCAAGCAAAAATTGCCGAACACCACAACTTCCAACGCCATTAAATTCCCTCGAACACAATATTTAGGGAGTAAAGAAAAACTCGTTCAGTGGATATTCGAAAACTCCCCCAAGGGAATCGAGACATTCTTTGATGCCTTTAGCGGCACCTCCGTTTTAGGCTATTATTTCAAAACCAAAGGCGCGAGAATTATTAGTAATGATTTCCTCAAATTTAATTATCATATCGCCAAAGCTTTAATTGAAAATAATACCGTCATATTAACGGATAGCGACCTCGCACTTTTATTTGAGAAAAACAATAACGCGGGCACACTTATCGAAGAAGTATTTACGGATGTATTCTTTGAAAGAGAACAAGCCAATTTTTTAGATAATTTCCGCGCCAACGTTTCACTTTTAGATAATACCTACAAACAATCTCTCGCTCTCACCATCATGAACAGAGCATTAACACGAAAGATTCTGCTCGGCCATTTTGCCCATACAAGCGCCATCCGATACAGCAAAGATGCAGCGAGAGTCAAAAGAAACCCTTCCATCGCCAAACCGATAAAAACACTATTTCTCGACTTATTAGCCGATTATAACAATGCTGTTTTTGACAATAAAAAAAATCATGCTGTCTTCTGTGAAGATACTACAACCTTAGTCAAAACTTTAGAAAATGTAGACGTAGCCTACTTCGATCCTCCATACTGTGGCTGCCATCCTGACTATCAGGCTTTTTATCATTTTCTGGAAACATTTGTTGAATACTGGCAAGACAAACAATTTCGCCATGGCACAAAAGCTTATTTTCCCAAAAAAGACAGTGGCTTTACACAAAAGGCAGAAATCAAACCTTCTTTTGAAAAGTTATTTGAAAACAGCCAACACATACCACACTGGCTAATATCGTATAATAGTAAAAGCTATCCCAATAAAGATGTCATGATTGAAATGATAGAAAAACATAAAAAAGTCAAAACGTTCGAATACGAATATCAAAATCATTATGGCGGCAAAGGCTCCAGAAAAGGTACCAAAGAATATTTATTTTATTGTTACGACTAAGGACTTCCTCTTTATGTTAACCATCAGCCCTATGGAATTATTTTTTACCATTTTTTTTAGCATGGTTGGCATCGGATATTATTCGTACGGCAAAAAAGAAAGCCTCTACTTCCGAATCTCTGGCGTTATTTTATTGATGTATCCCTACTTTGTGGGAAATGTGTGGCTACTAGGTGGGCTCGGTATTTTATTCATGATATTGCCTTTTATCTTAGATGCGTTATTTCCACTAGAATGATGTGATAACTCTCTGAAATTCATCATAAATAAAGAGCTTTAAAAGAATATCCTTATCCAACACTTCAAATTTAAAAAAAATATCTCTTATTTACCCAACTTTCAACCCCATGATTTCATTACTATACATAAAGATGCGCCTCGTTTCCCCCCGAAAAAATCAAATAATTGCTATAATTAGATAAAGTAGTAACCCCACAACTGAAATTCATCCATCCTAATTTTAAGGTGGTTTTTTTCATGGTGAAAAGTAGAGACACACTTACAGAAGCAGAAGCCCCACCTCGCGTGGATCGTGTCGTATCACCTGAAGATATTGCAATAGAAATAGATGAAGCGCCAGCAGCAGCCCCACCGTCAAGAGCGCGCTCCCAATCCAGAGCGCAATCTTACGGTTTAGGCAGCATCTCAAGTCTGGTAAAACCAAATCAAGCCGTCGTCGCTGAGACTTTCATTAAATCAACTCCCTCACCCGACATCGAAGTCAACCGCACGAGAAGACCAGAAATACCTCCCGAACTCATTGACCAACGCATCATAAACGATGATCATGCAAGACACTTCATCCAACACGGCGCGGAAAGTCGCAACCCTTACGAAAAAATAGTCGCACCGGTAGATGCGCTAGCCATTATCTGCATTAGCGCACTGGGCTCAAAGACAGACGCTTTTGGCAAAGCCATCAATTATGATAATAAAGATTTCAGCCCCCTGATGAAATCAGGGGCAATTACCCAAGATAATAAAACCGTCTATGCCAGCTTGCCTTTTGAATTCGTAGCGGCAGCTGCCATCATCGCAGCGAAACTGGGCGGCCCTAATTCAATGCTCACATCCAGAGTCACTCTATGGTCACAAGATTCTATTCCTAGCGCACCCAAACCGCCTTCCACAAAATTAAAAACCGGCAAAGGAGGAATCAGCGGTGGTGTCATACCAGTCGATATAGACACAACAACGAACGAAGGCCCAGGTGGCCAACTCATCGCATTAAAACAAAACGGCGATCACAGACCAGGCGCAGATGAAAAAGACATTACGACCGTTCAATGGGCAAAACCATTAGAGCAAATCATTACTGGTCTTGATAAAAATCCTCCTGAATTTACCATGCTATCATCACCTGAAGATATTAAGAAAAATGGTTTTATGGAATTCAAAGTAAATTGTGCCGAAGGTGGAATTGATCAAGCGGTTTATCGCGTCGATCTGAAACAAAGCAATGATTCAACCGTTAAACCTATTAATATTAAAGAGACAGAAGCCAAAGCGCCGAAGTGGTGGGATGAAAATCTCTTCGGTAATTTTAGCCAAAAAGCCCGCGAAGGCTTTCATGTTGACTATAAGAAAACCCCCGAAGCCGAATTTAAACCTTATGAAGTCTATGCACGCCTTGGCAAAGACGGTAGCAAACTACCCCTCTCAGGCGATCAAGATATCTTTTTCATTCCGAGATCAGAAAAATATGACCTGGGCGCACTGGCAACCGAAGTCGTGGATACCTATGATGAAGTAGAAACCCACGGCATAGACGGCGTGGAAAACTTAATCGACAAAATGAAACAAGTTCACCTGGCCGTTTTAGAACAAGATTGCGAGGCAGGCGAAATATCAAAAGAAGATATGCAAAAAAGCATCAATAACTTCATGGTCTTTCTGGATTCCTCTCATAGTTATGTTCATGCCTTAGGTACAATTACCCCTTATGAAGCTTATTTTACAATACAGTTAAATAATCAAATTGCCAAAGTCAAAGAACAATTTAAAGATGATCCTGAAGGTTTAAGCAATTTGGTAAAAAATATTAATGTCGACCTCAGTATAGGCTTAAAAAACATCAAAACGGTTGACATTGATTTAAACACCGCCTGGTATAAAAAAAATCCGGCCGAGAATAGTCTGCGCGTTAATGATAACCTGGAAAAAGGTTTTCATGTCGCGCCAGTAATATTGGAATTACATGTCAAGCATTTGGCAAATGAGCCAACATCCAGTATAAAGTCATTTGACGCCCTGAAAGAATCTATCAACGGACTTGCCACAGAACATGAAAAAGATTGGAAAGTTTATGCAAAAATTGGAACAGATGTAGCGCCACCTACACTACCAGGCGACAAACCACCCGATCCGCCTTATTATAAGTGGGTGGAGGTAAATCAAAAGAACCCAATAGAACCTGATAAAATTGTGGAACTCATGATTAATGCCAATACTGAAAATAAGCAAGACCCCTCACATGACGCCAGTAATAAAAACGCTAAAGGCGGTGAAAAATGCATTATAAAATTTAGTGAAGAGGGTGCCGTATCGAATCTCGGCCATGAGAAAGCCAATGTACTCGTGGATAAAATTGCGGATAAAATGCATGCATATCAACCTGAATCCCCCTCAAAAATTTAAGGAGAAAAAATGATAACACGAGATGATGTAAAGCCTATTGATGAGCTAAGTGAGAAAGCGCGGTCCAACCTTGATAAGCTGAAAACAATTGTCGGCGCTTATCAAAAAAGACATAGTAATGGAAACGATCACCTGAGAGACACAGAAGCGGTTATGGGTTTAATCGGAATACTGAAATCACATATCAAAAGTGCTACCACCTTCGAAGATGGCGGAAGTGAGCTGCATAAAGAACTCAAAAATATGGAAAAGAAAGCTGTCATCAATATAGGCTTGCCCTTAACACTTGATAAACTCATTCCTCTCACACAAAAAATCAGAACTCTTTTGCAAGAAGAAAAAACAGACGATGAAGTGAAGCTCTGTAATGATGTGCTAAGTGATACGGATAAATTAAAAAAAATCGTCAGTGAACTGCAAAATAATCCTCGCGTAAAAGATGAGGCCAGCTCATCAGCCGCCCCCCGGCCAGGCAGCCGATAAATAAATCAAAAAGCAAAAAGGCTTATCTACGTGAATATCTCATTATTCACGTAGATAAGCCTTAATCGATTTAGAGCAGCCCATTCAATGATAACGGAAAGCTATTGATCGACACACTGGATGACTGATTAAAAGTACCGTTACCATTCGTCGGAATACAAGTGCCTAAAGACCCGTCGATAGTGCTGATAGGGCAAATAGAAATAGTATTGGTACCATCATTAGGAACATAACCATAATTCGTCGAGGTAGACGTAAATAATCCAACAGCCTCCCCTCCTGAAAAATCAAAAGTCCCATTACCCGTTGTCGTTATGCAAACACCGAATGTCCCGTCATTATTATTTAAAGGACAAACAGACACGGTATTCGCTGCGCGACTTGCAATATAAGCATAAGTACCCGCCGCATTAAAACTCACACCCTGAGGGAAAAAAATCGTTCCATTACCAGTGACGATATTGCAAGTACCCAATGAACCATCTCCATTAACGGGACAAATGGAAACGTAAGCATCACCACTACTCACATAGAGATAAGTCGCTGCCGGGTTACTAGTGGTATGTAAAGTAATCGCTTGGGATGCGTCAAACGTATGATTCCCTATTGAGGTAGTGCATGTACCCAATAAACCATTTGCGTCAACCGGACAGAGCGATACCGTATCATTGCCACCATTAGAGACATAAGCAAAATTAGCCGCGGCATTAATTGCAATCCCTGTTGGATTAACAAAAGTTCCATTACCCGTTGTAACAGTACAAGTGCCCAAACTGCCGGTTGAACTCACCGGACACACTGACACCGAATTATTATTCAAATTGGTGATATAAGCGTAAGTTTTTGCTGCATTGAAAGTAATAAACCCAGGTTGATTAAGCGTTCCACTACCCGTGGACAATGTGCACGTCCCCAATGAAGCACCGTCTGCACTTACCGGGCAAATCGATATTGTATTATTTGCGGGATTGGTAACATAGGCGATATTGTGCATCGGAATAACTGGAGGCGTTGCAGAACCTATGACTGTCGTGTAATTTTGACAAGACAACGGCCCTAATCCATTTAAACATAACGTGAGAGCAACATTACCTGCTACTCCATTTATCGATAGATTTGCAGGTGTCGTATTGCTTGCCGGGAACAAACAATAGCCGTTTGCTGTTGGTCTGCAACCACCAGCAAGACTATATCCTGGCGTGTTAACTTTAATTCCCGCATTAGGATATAAATGATTCGGGATCGTTGTGCTTATATTTAAAGTGGTGCCTGTTGTCACAACATTAAATAAGCTACCGGCTGAAAACGCCACGGGACAAAATAATAAAGTAGCTAATAGACTGACTTTCGCTGAGATCGCCTTCATTTTATTTCCCTATGCTGACTGGAGCGCTATCAGGGTAGGTTTACTTTTTTCGTGGGAGCGGTGCTCCTCGCGTAAAAAGTAAACCTACCCTACCCTGCTACCTCGTTTTTTTAATTTACTTCCACGTTTGTGAAAATAAATAATTAAATAGAGACAGACAGAACCAGTGCATGAGCATAGTTAGAACCCGTATTCAGTGTAGTAAGCAACTGATTCGTTTTCTTATTAAAATCACCCTGCCCCAAATAGAAAAAGCGGTAGCCTAATTCAAGAGGAATGTGTTTATACACATTATTGAATTTAACACCAATACCAACGGTAGCACTTAAAACCGCTCTCGTTCGCCCAGAAAAAGCATTGTCCGGTATCGTAATGCCGCCATCTAACGAGTATTCTCTGTATTCGCTAGTGCGGACAAAGTTGGGGCCAATACCAAAATCTAAAGTCACGTTATACTTATCACTGTTATTTTTGATAAGTGCTTTTGCAGCTAAGTACACAGGATAATTAGTCAGTGAATACCGGTAAGAAAGATTCGTAAACATTTGCTCCTGGATGATATTACCTTTGACTTGCGTGTGCCCTAAATAAAACGCATTCAACCCAAACAAATAATTCACACGCTCTTGGTTTATACCGTCAACATAATACCCTACCCCTACCAACCCATTCTGGTCATGACTGTGAGACACCGTGAAATGGTCGCCAATTAAGCCATCGATACCGATGTTTTGTGTATTACCTTGTGTCGTATCAAAACCACCAACTTGTAATGTAAAGTGGGCACGCTTTGGATTAAATCTTGCAAAAAAAGACTCATGAGGAGAGGACGCACTCATGGCTTTCCAGGACGCATCGTTATTTGTTGTTTGATAAGCGAGTGTTGCTTGTGCAAGCAAACTGGTGAAGGCTAATAAGATGATTTTTCTGCTGGTGTTTTTGATCACGGATTCCATTCCTCATAATACAAACAATAATTTCATATAATGGCGAACGTAAAGGATAATTGCAACAATGAGTTGCATTAGAAAAGCCGCCGCTACTAAAAATCAAACGCCTAAAAACAACACTTGAATAACTCCTCCATTAATAGATAATGACGGTCGCATAAAAACTCTTTTAAAACAGCACTTTAACCGCTTTAAATCAATACGGCGCAGGATAAGATTGAAAATACAGTTGATTAAAGTACAGAAATCAACTATACCTATTAATATAACAAGCAAACAAGAGGTAAAAAATGAGTCACGGCGGAGCGCGCAAAGGCGCAGGACGACCCAAAGGTCAGGGGCAGTACGGTGAACCTACCAAACCAATCAGGCTACCTGAAAGCCTCATTAAGTCCGTATTAAAGTTCGTCAAAAACAAAGGCTATCAATTGCCTTTATACGGATCAAAGATTTCAGCCGGTCACCCTTCCCCTGCAGAAGATGACATTGATAGACACATCGATCTCAATGAGCATTTAATCAAACATCCCACCGCCACTTTTTTTGTCCGCGCCTCAGGGAACTCAATGATCAATGCGGGCATCCATGAAAATGATATTCTCATTGTCGACCGCAGCCTGCAACCGCAGCACGGAAAAGTCGTCATCGCGGCAGTGGATGGGCAATTAACCGTAAAAAGACTACACAAAGAAAATGACAAATTATTCTTGATGCCAGAAAACCCGGATTATTCTCCTCTGGAAATCACAGAAGAAAATGAAGTTTATATCTGGGGTGTTGTAACGAATGTCATACATTCCGTATAACGTTCACTCATAGCACAGAGAGCTCCGATGTAGCACATAGAGCTCCAATGCAAGCACATAGAACCCCTACGTACCGTGGCGTGTCCCCCGTAAACACAAACCACGCGTCAGTCGCGGGTTTCAGAGGTCAAGCCACCGTACCGAGGGGGTTT
>JARLJO010000021.1 GCA_031291175.1 Gammaproteobacteria bacterium | reverse complement strand
TTCTCGAACTCAGAAGTGAAACAGCTCCGCGCCGATGATAGTGTGAGATAACTCATGTGAAAGTAGGTCATTGCCAGGCTTTTATCCCTAGACCCCTGCTAGCTAACGCTGGTGGGGGTTTTTTATTTCTGCTTTTTAGTGCAATTTAAGACTTATTCAATAGGTTACATGGATATGCACAATTCAGCTAACCCTCCTTAGCTACTAAAACTTCACCTAGAAAATCAATAGCCTATAAAATCCCCATGCCAAAAAAAGCAAAATATCTTGCCTTATGCGCAAACCTTAATCTTATCTTAAGCTTAAATCGGTATATTAAACAGAATGCAAAATCACGATACCTCTCTCTTTTTATGACGAGTTTTTAGAAAGACCTGAGGAAAATAAGCGCACTAGAGGAGCATGTATGAGTTCACCAAGATTATCAGAAATTTTAAAACATCTTAAAAATTACCCAGAAATGGGAAACTTTATTGCAAGAAATGATGATGTTGGCCATTTAAATTCTTTGATTACAGATCTAGGTGCACTGGATGCTAACGCTGAACCCCTCGCCATATATAACTATTTATGGAAATTGCTTAACCAGTTTGAAAATGCCTCAGCTCGAGTTTATTCAGTTAAATCGTTAGAAAATATGAATAATCCCGCGCGATATATTTCCTATGCTTTGTTAATGGCAATTTTTAATTACATCATTGAATCTAAAAATTACGCTAAGCCTGAAGTTTCATCACTAGGACTTTACCCTGACGCAGCACAAGAAGAAGAAAAAGGTCAGGAATTCTTAAATGCATTGGATATGCCTTGGATAAACGAAACTTGGAATACACTAGCTAGTCATATTGTGGATCATTTTCAAAGGGAAAATAGTAATATACCAGTCAAACAGCAACTCGCTGACATTGCTGCTCGTTACGAAGACAAGGAAGATTTTGATCAAGCCAAAATCGTGTTATCACAATCTACCGTTCAGCTTGCAATAAGTGATTTAACAACATTGGTGAAGTATCTTCAATCTGCCGGTTTGATTCAATCCACTGATGTCACCATCATTAATTCTATATTGTTTACGCTCAGTCCATTGTGTTCTGGTAAGACAGCATTAGATACAACAGGCCAATTTCATGTAACAAAATTGCTTGATAGATTTTCAGATTTGCGTCTGCAGTTTTCTAATACACAAGCACAAGAAGGTTTTACCGCGCCAGCCATGGCCGTTCCCGCAATGTATATTGTAGAAGCTGTAAAAGAAATGTTGGCAGAAAAAAATCAAAATATCACTTCATTCAAGCCAACAGCAGAAGATTGGCGTCAATATGCTTTAACTATGAGCTTTGGCGACAGCTTTAAGCACTTGGCAAAACGTTATCCTGATGCTTCAATCTTTCCTGTCAATGACGAGGAAGAGAAAAAAGCGGATGAAGATAATGAGCTAGATGAGGCTGATTTAGGTGTTTGTATCATTCCAGTGAGTTATCCCAGTGAGCATGAAGCATTGGTTGCTATCAAAAATAATAGAACACGCTTATATAATGGTCCAACCCTAAAAGAATTATTAGCCCTGGTCTGGTTTGCTATCTTGGACCTTCCACAAGACCAACAAGCCACCGCCAAAGAAGAGCTATCAACAGCATTGCAAGAGATTGGTCATGAAGGTGCTGAGCTTGATCCAATAGAAGTGATGTTGTCTTTATGCTCCATTATTGATGGTGTTGATCCAGATGTTAATTTACGCATGGAAGGTGTGTCAGATGTTGAAAGTTTAGTTGCGCCTTACATCACCACTTTGATTAACTCAGTGGTTCAGAATGAGCAGCGTGCCTTACTGGATCCTAAAGACGTAGACGCCAATCTTATCCAGCTACGCAATAAAGCGGACCATGAACTCGTAAATAAATTTGGATTTGTTTGGGCTTTACATGCCGATCGTATTGAAATATTAGATAAGTTGATCACGGTCCATGTCATTATTGCATCACAAAATCGCCTCAATGTGGCGCGAATGCCAAACAAAAATGTAGATCTTTATAATGTGACTAATTTAGAAGATTTGGTCGGGCCTTCCGTCAAAGATTTTTTAAAAAAGAAGTTACATAAAAACCGAAAAGAAAAAGCGGTTGTATTGTATGATTTTTATAATAATCCTGTAGGTGCTATCAAGCGATTGCAAGAATTGGTAGACAAAAAATATACCCAACAATTAGGCCTTGTTTGGACGTGGCACCCAGAACGAGAAAAAACGCTGAATAATCTGATTTCAGTTGAAGCATTGATTGCCACACAAAATACGCTAAACGCGGGGAAAGATAAACACCTTGCAGTCTCAAGTTATGCCAGCTTAGAAGATATGTTAGAGGTGTTAGCGTCAGAATTATTAGATACAGAATTAAAGAAGTTACAAAATCCGGAAGTACTAGGCCAAAATGAAGCTTTGGATGATGAAGCGCGAGAATCAAAATACGATGAACCTGTAGCGCAAGAGTCCAATGTGGTTTCACCCAGTTTTATAGAAGCAGCAGATGAACTTTTCACCCAAAAATTCAAACTTGTTTGGGCGTTACGCACCGACAAAGCCGAAATGATGGCGCGTTTATTCTCAGATGAGGCGGTGAAAAAAGCAGTCGAGAGACAAGGCCAGCCTAGTCAAGAAGAAAGTGAGTTGATGAAGGACATTGAGGGATTCATTACGCTTTACATACCAGTTTTCTTGAAAAATCAATTACGAGGCATGCCAAAGCCAAATGATATAGCGGTTCTGTGGGCAACTCTGATTGAGGAAGCTGATAAGACATTTAAAGTAGAGTTTGAGAAGAAAAAATATATTTGGCCGAACGGTGCCAAAAAAGTTTTAGAAAAACTCATTACGCAAGAAGCCATTTTAATGGCACAAAATGAGATAAATAAGGAAAAAGATAAAGCGCTGGATATGAATGTGGCAGCTGATTATAAAACCTTATTTGCACCGTATGTAGCAAGCATTCTTGAGACAGAATTGAAAGCCGATCCTGCGTATTTAGTATTAGAGGACGAAAAAGGTAACCCTAATCATCATGCGTTAGCTGAAGAAAAATCTGACCCATCGCCATTTGCTTTGAAATATCAGCAGTTAAGAGAAAAAGCGCATGCTGCTCTTTTTGAAAAATTTGGTATTGTTTGCGAGTTGTCGCAAGAAGCATGCGACGCAATTGAAGAACTAACCTCTGATGCGGAAATCCTGGCTGCCCAAAATCGCTTGAATAAGCAAAAAGATGCAAATCTGGATATTGCCAAAATTGGCAGTGTGGTTGCTTTCTTTGAGCAATATGTTGCGAGTTTAGTGGAAGCTAAAATCAAAAGTTGTTACGTCTACAAGGACAACTTGGAAATCGATAATGCTGTGCTTGATCAAATAGTTTCAGCACCGTTGTCTGCCTTCATGGATATCGCTGTAGCAGACAAAATGATGACGGAGAAATTCGGTATTTTGTGGTTGTCCGATGGCAAGAGACGTGAAGCCTTAAATCGAGTTTTGACAGCCGATGAAATTGCCGCCGCAAAAAATCGTGTCTTAGAATGTGTGCTTCAACCCATCGTACAAAAGCTATTGCAGAAAAATTTCTATAATGAGTTTTATAACAAACAGCAGGTCTTAGAAGATAAAAGTAATATCGATGAGGAAATTCCGTTTTTGGTGCGTATTTTGCCAAAAGTAAAAGAAATGGCCGATCAATATTTGGCTGATTTATTTAGAGAATTCTGGACGAATAATGCAGCGCATGACAGTTTGCTAAATAATTTGGTTTCAAAAGAAGCGCTTTCGGTTGCGCGAGACATCACTAGCGACAAGAGAAGAGAGCAAATAAAAGCTCTCCGTACTCGCGAGCCTGGTTCAGCTAATGAGCTGAGTGAGTGGATGCCAATCTTACTGGATCAAATGAAAGACAAAGTTAAATTGAATGAGTCTTTACTACGCGCAAAAGATAAAGAAATTCGTGAGATTGAAGAGCAAGCCAAGCCTCTGGACGAGAAGAAAGACGAAGTCCTGGACAATGATAACGAAGAAGAAGTGCAAAGACAGGCGTGGGATAAGCAGCGCGATCAGTTGCAAGGAGAGCTTCAGATCATTGCGGCTAATTATGCAAGAAGTAATGCTTGTGTCACGACACTTCTGGCTATACAAGAAAAGTTAAATGAAAACGCGGATAACGCTCAACAAGTTGCTTTGTTAAAGGCTAGCTATTTACGCATCGTGGCCTTGGATAGCAAAGATAAACAAATTGCTGAAAAAGCCTTTGTAGGAACCCCTTACTTCAAGCAATCCTGCAGAGCCTCAATTCATCGAGCTTATCAATCGTTATTGCAGGAAGTTCGTGGTGAAGCAGCGCCAGAAAGCTCCAGCGATTTATTGCAACAACTTGACACGGTCATGAAAGAAACGGCTCGTTTCCAAAGTGAAAAATTCTTGCCTAGATCTTACGTGAGATCTTACGCAGGTCTTGTGAAAGACAAGTACAAAGACAAAGATCCACTGTCTCGTCAATTGGAGCAGGCAATCGATATCTTTAAAGATTATGCAGGCGATGATAAAGGATTTTTTGGTGGTTTATATAGAATATGTCACTTTAATCGTCATCATATAGATGTTGCGCGCGCTATTGTAAATGAATTAACAGCTATGCTAAAAGCATGGGAAGCCAATCCAGCTGCCTTCGGGGAGCCTGGAAAAGTGGTTCAAGATGCAAAAGATATTGTTATGGATCAGGTCACTGATCTTATTAAAAATGGTACTCTGAAATTAGATTTTCTGAACTCTTCATTTGCACGTCGTACTTCCTTCGTTTTAAATGATTTGCTGTCAGAAAAGAAATTGAAAGTGCTAAAAAGGATTCCGGAGCCTGAAATTAAGAAACTAGAAATTAAGAAACTAGAAATTAAGAAACTAGAAATTAAGAAACTAGAAATTAAGATACCAGAAATTAAGATACCAGAAATTAAGGTTGAGCCATTTGTTCTTCCGGCGGTTAGAATAAGTCAGAGTGCATTTACGTTGCATCCACCCGCTGCTCAGGTAGTTGCGCAACCTGTCTATGCAAAATCAGCAAGAGAGATAGCTGAAGCTGAAAAGTTAATGGCAGCTCGCTCAGGCCTGGGTATATAGTTTTATCTTATTTAACAAAGCCAGGAGACTGTTCTCTTGGCTTTGCACCCCACGAGCAAAACAATTAAATTTTTAAAAGGAAGGTGACAGGGCCATCATTGCATAATGTTACCTGCATGTGCGCACCAAATTCACCTGTTGCTAAAGGTTGATGTAAGCTTTTTGCTTTTCGACAAAGATAATCAAACAAAACTTTGCTAGATTGTGGTGCCATGGCTGTGGAAAAGCCTGGTCGTGTACCCGATTGCGTATTTGCCACTAAGGTAAACTGCGAAACCAGCAGTAAGCCGCCTTTTGTTTCTTTCACATTTAAATTCATTTTGCCTGCATCATCAGAAAAAATCCGATAATTCAGCATTTTTTCGAGCAGTTTGTCAGCCACTTGTTCTGTATCTGTTTTTTCAATACCGATAAGCGCAAGTATGCCGTGTTCAATTTGGCCGATGGTTTGGGAGTTGACGGTAACCGATGCAGAGGTAACGCGTTGAATAAGCGCTAGCATAGTCGTCTCATTTAAAAGTTGGGCTTAGCGATTAAAGCTAAGCCCAGTCGTGATTTTTCTGAAATTACTTAGAGGATCTTTTACGTTCGTGTTCTTTTAAGAACTTTTTACGAACGCGAATTGTCTTCGGTGTAATTTCAACGAGCTCATCATCGTCAATAAACTCCAACGCTTGCTCTAACGACATATTGATAAATGGCGTTAAAGAAATGTTTTCGTCTGAGCCGGATGCGCGCATGTTGGTAAGCTGTTTTGCTTTGCAACAGTTAACAACCAAGTCATTATCACGGGAGTGAATACCCACGATCATGCCTTCGTAAACTTCAGTTTGTGGTCCAATAATCATGCGGCCACGTTCTTGTAAGTTCCAAAGAGCAAAAGACAATGCAACACCTTGTTGATTTGAAATCAATACACCATTTTGACGGCGTGCTAATTCACCTTTGAACGCAGGTCCATAATGGCTGAATACGTGATGTAAAATCCCGGTGCCAGAGGTCATCGTTAAGAAATCAGTATGGAAACCAATCAATGCTCTCGCAGGGATAACATAATCCAATCGCACGCGACCAGTATCATCTTGTACCATCCCTTTCAAGTCACCACGACGAGATCCCAATTGCTCCATGATGGCGCCTTGGTTTTGTGTTTCAATGTCAACGGCTAATGTTTCGTACGGTTCTTGTAATTCGCCATCAACCATCTTAGTGATAACTTCTGGTCTGGATACTGCTAACTCGTAACCTTCACGACGCATGTTTTCAATTAAGATAGAAAGATGCAATTCACCACGACCGGAGACTTTGAATTTATCTGGATCGGCAGTGTCTTCAACGCGTAATGCAACGTTATGCAGTAACTCTTGATCCAAACGTTCACGAATCTTACGGGTTGTTACAAACTTGCCTTCTTTGCCCGCGAAAGGTGACGTGTTAACTTGGAAAGTCATTGTGACAGTTGGTTCATCAACTGTTAATGGTGTTAAAGCTTCTACATTGGATGGATCACATAAGGTATCGGAAATCTTCAAGTCTTCAATACCGGTGATAGCAACAATGTTACCCGCTTCTGAAACAGGCACTTCTGCACGGTCTAAACCGAGGTATTCCATGACTTGCAAGATGCGCCCTTGGCGTACGTTGCCTTCGCGATCAATAATAGAAACAGGCATATTGGGCTTGGCTTGACCGCGAGTGATGCGTCCAATCCCGATGGTTCCCACATAGCTTGAGTAATCCAAAGTCGTGATTTGCATTTGGAATGCACCGTTTAATTCCACTTTTGGTGGTGGCACATGCTTCACAACGGATTCAAATAAAGGATCCATGTTGTCACTGATTTGTGTTGGATCCAGTGTGGCATAGCCCAGTAATGCGGAAGTATAAATAATAGGGAAATCGAGTTGCTCGTCGGTTGCGCCCAGTTTGTCAAATAATTCAAACACTTGATCAACAACCCAGTCAGGACGTGCGCCTGGACGGTCAATTTTGTTGATAACAACAATAGGATGTAAACCTTGAGCAAATGCTTTTTGAGTCACAAAGCGTGTTTGTGGCATTGGACCATCTACAGCATCCACCAACAACAAGACGGAATCCACCATCGATAAAATACGTTCCACTTCACCACCAAAATCAGCATGGCCTGGTGTGTCGACGATGTTAATACGATAGTCGTGCCATTTGATTGCGGTGTTTTTCGCAAGAATGGTAATGCCGCGCTCGCGCTCTAGGTCATTGCTGTCCATAATGCGCTCAGTGCCGCTGGTTTTTTTCGTAAGGCTCGAAGTTTGTTGTAATAATTTATCAACCAAAGTCGTTTTGCCATGGTCAACGTGAGCAATAATTGCAATATTTCTTAATTGTTCTGACACAATAGTCACCTGGGCTTATTAAAAGAGTGCATATACTACAGGAAATAAGGGATTTTAGCTATTGGCTGGGTAGTTTTTAACTGCTTTGACTAAAACCTATTCCTTATGCTAATAATCGCTAAAATCAAGACGAGAATTGAGATAATAATGATCAAATACACCCTTTCCGCAATGCCGAGTCAGCCGTCTGTTTTCAGTTTGGATATCGAAGTCTCAATGGCAGCCACCGCAAATGATGAGACTGTTTTCGAGGAAATAGCCCTATTAATTAGCCAAGATTCAGCCATACAGGCGATGACGCTGGTTGCTATTCCAGCACACTCTGCCGAAAAATTGTTTGAAATCATAAGCCGCCACCCAGCGCATTCGTTAAAAGCGATAAAATTGATTAGTCCGTGCCTTGATTTGCTGCAGTCTCTGCCGCAACGACTGACGCAGCTCAAAATAGGTGCTGTCGTAATAGAAAATATTGCTCAACTTGGCGCTAAGTTATTTGCCAATCCGCCGTTCGTCTGGAATTTGCGAGCGCTTGGAATGATAGGGCTGTCTCTAGAAAAGACGATTAGCATAACGCCGATCCTAACCAGATTGCCGATTAAAGTAGTCTGCCTGACTCAATTTGCGGTTGAGCCTACTGATATAGTATTGGCTGCGATCTCTGGAAGTTCAGTGAGTACACTAGTATTAGACGATGTCGATAGCGAGACAATGTTGAATGTAATGATGGCATTACCAGCAGAAGTGAAAACGCTATTTGTCTGCAATGTGAAAGATGAAGTGCTGAGGTTGCTTCGACAATGGTTGCATTTAATCGGTGATCAGGTGACTGTCCTATGTCCGCCTCCGCTTGATAAGAAATGGGCGCAGTTACTAGAAGAGGGAATCCCATATTCTTCCTCTTCTTTGGTGTCGCAAGATGATTTGCCATTGACTAAAATGGCACGAGCATTTAAGCCTGGCTGTGAGAATGCCATGTTTGATCCTGTAGAAGAAAAAGATCAGCTCTCGTCTTCTTCTCAATCAGTTAGCGACGCTTTGAAGGATGACTGCGTTGCAAGGATAGACTCTATGAATGATGTGGTAGCTCCGGATAGATTGGAAGATTTATCACTCGAGGCAGTCTCTTCGCCATTGATTTCTCGATGCGCCGCTTGGGATGTTTCGCCGGATTATTTTTCGACGTCTCACACTTTATTTAGTTTTTCAGACACTCAGAGAAGTGCTATGCCAGCGAGTATGGAGCTATCTGAACAAAACCAGTCCGATAATTATCGTTGTCAGTCTTTCTCTTCATAAAACCGTAGCCACGCTTAAATTTGATAGGCTAGAATAGCCCGTTAAATCTAGGGATTCCTTTAGGGAGCAGGCTATGTCTACCATTATCAAAAAGCTCATAGAAGAGCATCATATTCAATTTGTCGATTTACGTTTTACCGATCTTCGTGGGAAAGAACACCATGTCACCATTCCCCAAAATAAAGTTGATGATAATTTTTTCCGTCATGGCAAAGTGTTTGATGGTTCATCCATTGTGGGTTGGTCGATAATTAATAAATCCGATTTGGTTTTGCGTCCGGATGAAACCACCGCTATTTTAGACCCTTTTTGTGAAGTGCCAACACTGATTATTCGCTGCGATATTTTTGATCCGATCACCAAGCAGCCTTATCTTCGTGATCCACGCGGTGTGGCAAGACGTGCTGAGGAATACTTAAAATCCACCGGTATTGCGGATGTTTGTTATTTTGGCCAGGAAGTGGAGTTTTTCATTTTTGATGATGTGCGTTGGGACGTCAAAATGAATGGCTCATTCTATGAGGTGGATTCTAAAGAAGCAGCCTGGAATACAGGCACCGTGATGCCCGAAGGCAACATGGGTCATAGACCAAGAGTGAAAGGCGGGTATTTTCCTGTGCCGCCTGTTGATTCTTCACATGATTTGCGTAGTGCCATGTGCATTAGTTTGGCGGAAGTGGGCTTGCATCCTGAGGTGCATCATCATGAAGTGGCAACCGCCAATCAAAATGAAATCACCACAAAATACAATTCTTTGTTAATCAAAGCAGATGAAATGCTGGTTTTTAAGTATGTATTGCATAATGTGGCGCATGCTTACGGCAAGACAGTTACCTTTATGCCAAAACCATTAGTTGGTGATAATGGAAGTGGTTTGCACTGTCATCAATCCTTAGCCAAGGGTAAGCAGAATTTATTTTCTGGTGATAAATATGCCGGACTTTCTGAGTTAGCTTTATATTATGTGGGCGGTATTATTAAGCACTCACGCGCGCTGTGTGCATTAACCAATCCTAGTACCAATAGCTACAAGCGTTTGGTGCCGGGTTTTGAAGCGCCAGTGACCATGGTTTATTCTGAAAGCAATCGATCTGCGGCTATTCGTATTCCGTATGTTTTTAGTGCGCCGGAAAAGCGTATCGAAGTCCGTTTTCCAGATGCTACCTCCAATTCTTATTTGGCATTCGCGGCAATGTTGATGGCAGGCCTTGATGGCATCAAAAATAAAATTCACCCAGGTGAAGCGGTAGATGAAAACTTGTATGATTTGTCGCCGGATAAAGCGCATTCGCTCACCAGTCTTTGCTCATCGTTAGAGCAGGCATTAGATTGCTTGGAGGCGGATCATGCGTTTTTATTAGAGGGGGATGTGTTCTCTGAAGATCTTTTAAAATCCTATATTCATATCAAGCGCGAAGAAGTGGCACGTTTAAATATGTCTACGCACCCCGTTGAGTATGATATGTATTTCAGCTTGTAGAAGGAAATGTGAAGCGTATGACGTTTAAAATTGCTACATGGAATGTCAATTCTTTGCGCGTACGTTTGCCGCAAGTTTTGGATTGGTTAGCTAGCGTGCAGCCTGATGTATTAGCACTGCAAGAAACGAAGCTGACCGATCCAGATTTCCCTGCGGCTGAAATTCAAGCGGCTGGTTATCAAGTTATTTTTAGCGGCCAAAAAACCTATAACGGCATGGCGATATTGAGTCGGGTGCCCGCTTCAGATGTCGTAATGGCGTTGCCAGATTTAGATGACCCACAAAAACGTGTGTTGGCGGCGACTTTTGGCGATATTCGCGTACTGAATCTTTATATTCCGAATGGGGAAAGTGTCGGTTCTGACAAGTATCAGTATAAATTAGGATGGCTTGAGAAATTAGATGCTTTCGTTCAGGCAGAGCTTAAGATGCATACCAAGGTCATTATCCTGGGTGATTTTAATATTGCGCCAGAAGAGAGGGATGTCCATGACCCCGCTGAGTGGGAAGGCAAGGTGCTCTTTAGTGAGCCTGAGCGAGCTGCTTTTCAGTCACTGATTGCCTTGGGTTTTCAGGATTGTTTTCGTCTGCAGGATCAGCCGGAAAAGAGTTATTCCTGGTGGGATTACAGAATGAATGCTTTCAAGCGCAATCGCGGTCTGCGCATAGATCATATATTAATAAGTTCTGCTTTGGTGTCATCTGCGGTTAGATGCCACATTGATAAGGTTCCTCGGGGTTGGGAGCGACCATCAGATCACACTCCGGTTGTTGCTGAGTTTGCGGTTAGTTAAAAATTAAATGATTATTTTTGGGCGTTCGAATGTGCCTGGACGTTCGGGGTGGGTTGTTGCGGAGCGCAATGAGCTGTTCACATTAAAGCTTAACCCATTGTTTTTATTTAATTAAGTCTAGGGTGGGTGGTTTATGTGCAGGCTGACATTAGAGAGCTCTGTGTTGATCGTTTTTTGGTCTATTATGGATGCAAATTCGATTTTTTAGGCTATACTGATTCAGATGGCGCTCTCCTTTCGATCTATTTCCGAAAGAATGTGGTTTATACGCGTCAGTTTCCGACTTGATTCATGCCTTGCTCTCCGCTATGATGGCGCACTATTTTTCAAATTGTCCGGCGTGACGCATAACGGAAGCCGGTTATTTTATTCAGTTAAAAGAGGTTTTATTATGAAAGAAGGTATTCATCCAGAATATAACGAGATCAAAGTTACCTGTAGCTGCGGTGAGATCTTTAAAACACGTTCAACCTCAGGCAAAGACTTGTTATTAGATGTGTGCTCAAAGTGCCATCCTTTCTACACAGGCAAGCAAAAAATCGTTGATACTGCAGGACGTGTGGATCGTTTCCAACAGAAATATGGTATTCGTGGCCGTGGCAAACCAAAAGATACCACCACCGACGAGCAGCAAAAAAGTTCATAAGCGTATCAATCAACTTGTTGAGCTTTGTCACAAGAATACCTCCAGCTTATCTCTACTAATAGCGCCTATGGCGCTATTAGTATTGGTTTTTTAATAGGCTGATAGGGGTGAAACACTCTCTTCTAATAAAAGCATCAGCTAGTGATAATTAAATATAAATAAATAGGTTGATAGTTATGACAGAAGATTTACGCAAAGCGGCCTTGGATTACCACGCTTATCCTAAGCCAGGCAAGATTGGCATCACCATCACTAAACCCACAGACACCCAGCAAGACTTATCTTTAGCTTATACGCCTGGTGTCGCTGAACCTGTAAAAGAAATTGCAAAGCACAGTGAAGCGGCTTACAAGTACACGAGCAAAGGGAATTTAGTGGCGGTTATTACCAATGGTACCGCAGTCTTGGGATTAGGCAATGTCGGTGCATTAGCTAGTAAGCCGGTAATGGAAGGTAAAGCTGCTTTATTTAAGCATTTTGCAGGTATTGATGTATTCGATATCGAAATTGATTGTAACGATCCAGCGGATTTTATCGAAACAGTTGTCCGTATCTCTCCCACTTTTGGCGGTATTAATCTTGAAGATATCAAGGCGCCAGAATGTTTTGCTATTGAAAAAGCCTTACGTGAAAGATTGAATATCCCTGTTTTTCATGATGATCAACATGGCACAGCCATTGTGATTGCCGCAGGCTTGCTGAACGCATTGACTCTCCAGGGTAAAAAGCTGGAAGAAGCGACGATTGTTTGTGCGGGTGCGGGTGCGGCAGGTATTGCTTCTATGGATCTTCTGATTCATTTAGGTGCGCGTCCTGATCATTTATTTATGGTAGATCGTACTGGTGTGGTACACAGCGAACGCCAGGATTTGAATGAATATAAGCAAGCTTACGCACTGAAAACCGATAAGCGCACCTTGCATGATGCGTTAGTGGGCGCGGATGTCTTTATTGGGGTGTCAGGTCCAGGTGTGATGACATCGGATATGCTGCTTGCCATGGCGCCAAAGCCAATCGTATTTGCTTTGTCAAATCCGGTGCCTGAAATCATGCCCGAGATTGCTAAAAAGGTGCGTGATGATTTGATTTTGGCAACAGGGCGTAGTGATTTTCCTAACCAGGTTAATAATGCACTTTGTTTTCCTTATATTTTTAAAGGCGCGTTAGATGTGCGAGCATCGTGCATCAATGAAGCGATGAAGTTAGCGGCTGTGCATGCTCTGAAAGATTTAACGAGAGAGTCTGTACCGCAAGCGGTACTCGAGGCGTCGCATCAAGAAAGTCTAGAATTTGGGTTTGATTATATTTTACCCAAGTTGGTTGATCCAAGATTGTGTGAGAAAGTGTCAACTGCCGTTGCTAAAGCCGCAATTGCATCAGGTGTCGCTCCATTAGAGTTTTCTGATAAAGAAAGTTTAATATAGTATGTTTATAATGTCTGCTAGGCGTCCTTCCGGGGAAAAAGTTAGGACGCAAAGTGGGAGCGAAATACTGACTGAAGGACAAAGTTATGATGACAGCAACCTTTAGGCGATCGATGTTACTGCCGTGGGTCATTTGTGGATTAGGGGCGGTGTTTTACTGCTACGAGTATTTTTTACGTATTACTCCTAGTGTGATGACCTCTGAGTTAATGAGTGCCTATGATTTAAATGGAAGTGAAATCGGCAATCTTACCGCTTTTTATTACCATGCCTATGTTCCCATGCAAATCATTGTGGGTTTGCTCATGGATCGATTTGGTCCCCGCCGCTTATTAACTATTGCCTGTTTATTTTGTGCTGTTGGCACTTACTTGTTTGCCGGTAATGCAGGGCTGGGCATGGCCGAAGCTGGCCGTTTCTTAGTGGGTTTTGGTTCAGCCTTTGCTTTTGTCGGTGCGCTTAAACTGGCGACTATCTGGTTACCCCCTAATCGATTTGCCCTAGCTTCCGGTATTATCTTATGCTTGGGGATGATCGGTGGCATGATGGGCGATATCTTGTTGCGCTCTTTAGTCGATGCCATGGGTTGGCGAACGACGATTTATGTATCGGCGGCTCTTGGTGTCGTATTAGCCGTTGTTCTATGGGCGATTGTGCGGGATTCCAGCCCAGATCATGCGAATCACCATGCGCAAGTGGTCGACTTTAAAAGTGTTCTGAAAGGATTGGTGCAAACACTTAAGAATCCTCAGATATGGTTAAATGCTTTTGTGGGTTTTTTATTATTTTTATCTCTTTCTGCCTTTGCTGAGCTGTGGGGAATTCCTTACTTAGAGCAAGCACATGGTTTCACTAAAACCCATGCAGCTTATGCCAACTCCATGATCTTTTTAGGTTGGGCTGTGGGTGGCCCGGTTTGGGGGTGGTTCTCTGATTTTATTAAGCGCCGTTGCATGCCAATTACCATTGGATCATTTGGTGCGTTTATCATGGTTTCCTTCCTGTTATACATGCCTGGCATGTCTTTAACGATGGTCTGTGTCTTATTATTCTTATTTGGATTTTTCTCCAGCGTGCAAATACTGGTATTTGCTATTTGTCACGAAGCGAGCCAAATGAAAATTGCCGGTACAGCAATCGCTTTAACGAATATGATTGTGATGGTCGGCGGTAACGTATTCCAACCTGTTATTGGTAAGCTATTGGATTCGCAATGGACGGATGTCTTAGTGCATGGCGCTCGTGTTTATCCGCTTTCAGCTTATCAAATGGCATTAAGCGTATTACCCATCAGTGTTTTTCTTGCATTCATTATCACGTTCTTCATTCGTGAAACACATTGTTCCGTAGATCACTCTAGATAATTTGTACAAATAATTCCCGCGCACGCGCGGGAATTAAAAAAGACAAGTTGGTCTGACAGAAGCCCGGTCAATTTAAGTAGTTTGAATGATAAGGATATCACTCATGCAAAAGTTCTCTCCTGTCATCTTGTTTATGATCACACTCATTGCCATTTTGTTCACGGCAAATGCAAAGGCAAACGATCAAACCGATCCGCTACCCTCTTGGAATGAGAGTTCCACCAAAAAGAACATCATTGATTTTGTCAAACAAGTAACCGATAAGACAAATTCTCACTATGTCCCACCAATGGATCGCATTGCCACATTTGATAATGATGGCACTCTCTGGGTGGAGCAGCCCATCTACACGCAATTTATCTTTGCTATAGATCGGTTAAAAGCCATGTCAGCCCAACACCCCGAATGGAAAACACAAAAGCCATACAGCCTTATTTTAAGCGGAGATAAAAAAGCACTGGCAGCGTTAAACGTACAGGATATGGAGCGCATCATGGCCGTCACGCATGCTGGCATGTCTGTTGAAGTATTTAATAAGCTGGCGCAAGATTGGCTGCAGAAGGCGAAAAGTCCGCGTTATGATCGTTTATATACGCAACTAATTTACCAACCTATGTTGGAGGTCATGAATTATTTACGCCAGAATGATTTTAATATTTATATTGTCACTGGGGGTGGTCAAGATTTTGTGCGGGCTTTTTCAGACAAAACTTACCATATTTTACCCCGGCAAGTGATAGGCACAGCAGGTAAAACAAAATATACCTATCAGAACAAACAACCCGTTCTCATTAAGCTGCCTGAAGTGTTATTAGTGGATGATAAGGCGGGTAAACCTGAAGCCATTAACTTGTTTATTGGCCAGAAGCCCATTATTGCTTTTGGAAATTCCGATGGCGATAAAGAAATGCTGGAGTGGACACAGTCAAACGCCCGTCCGCATTTGATGCTATTAGTGCATCACGATGATGCGGCGCGAGAATATGCTTATGGCCCGGAATCGAAGGTCGGCACATTTTCAGATGCATTAATGAATGAGGCGAATAATCAGCACTGGCAAGTGATCAGTATGATGCATGATTGGAAGACGATTTTTCCAGCCGTGATTAAATAAATGTTTAAAAGACTGAAATGAATTATGAGTGGCTATGGGTACTATTGAAATGTACCGACAAAAATACTAATAAATTTTTCATAAAATTACTTTTCATCACCGATAAAAATATCAAGATACTCTCTATAAACATACGACTGGCCATATTTTTTATCTTTGTCTTTTGGAGTAAGAATTTCTATTTCAATAAGTCGATCAATGACGGATTGGGTTCCCGCTCTTGTATAGCCAGTCCATTTTTGAATGAGAGCATTGTTCGCAATGGGTTGCTTATATAGCTCTTGCAAAACAGGCATTGCGCTTTCAGCCGCCCGTTTGCCAAGCATTTGTATTTTTTGCATGTCTTTCTCGCGAAGTTTGGTAATCTTGTCAACAATATCAATTGCTTCGTGAGCTATTTCAATAACCCCATCAAGAAAGAAATCTATCCATTCAAAAACTCTACCATTATGATAGCTTGAGAGTTTTTCATAATAGAGGTCTTGATGTTTTTTGAAATAAGATGATAAAAATAATACCGGATATTCCAAAAAATCTACTTTCCATAAGTAAAATGTGATTAGCATTCTTCCTGTTCTGCCATTGCCATCAAGGAAGGGATGGATGGTTTCAAATTGTGCATGAATTAGTCCGGCTTTTATCACTGTGGGTATGGAGTTCTCTGCGTGCAAAAAAATCTCTAAATCACTGAGAGCCGAATGCATTTCAGCAACTGGGGGTGGAACGAATCGAGCGTTATCAGGACGCGTGCCGCCAATCCAGTTTTGGCTGCTTCTAAATTCTCCTGGATCACTAAAATGCGTTGCTCGTGCTTTATCCATAAGTTTTTCATGGAGTTCCCGAATAAAACGCAGCGTGATTGGGAAATTATCTTCAATTACTCGAGTCATTCCATAGTTAACTGCCTGGATATAATGCAAGATATCATCTACGTCTTCTGGAATATCTGCATTTGTTTGTACTTCTGCCTCAATAGCGTCAACCATGTTTGCCATGGTTCCTTCAATTTGACTTGAGGATGCTGCATCTTTTCTTAGATACATTAGGAGAAAAAAATCCACGTCGGGAAGGCGTTTTGTGACTCCATCAAGCTTCCCAATTAGTCGTGTGGCTGTTTCATTTTTTATCAATATGTTAGATGAAAAGGCTAAGCCATTTTTAGGGGGGAAAGGATGAGGAATAAAGGCACTAAAGCCTTTTGGCTGTTTTTTAAAAATCCCGATTTCCACTGCTTTCATAAGTTTGTATCTGTTAGCTAGATGAATAGATACAAAGTATGCATGTTTGTATCTATACGGTCAACCAATGGATACAAACTTTTTTTGGGTTTAAATTAAAATCTATATAAAAAGACACTTTCTTATCCTCTTGTTGATGCGCTATAGTTGAATTTATTGTGAATAATATCAATCTATTGTCAGAGGGAGTAATGGAACTAATGGTCGAAGATAGCCAAGATCCTGTTGAAATTGATAGTCGGCTTGAGAAGATACATGAAGCTGAGCGAGGCGAGCTTGAAACCGAGTCGAATGAATCAGAAGATGAGGATTATGAGAGTTCCCCGTCTACATATGAAATTAATACGTTTCCTGCTGATTTTACGCTAGAAGTTTTACACCAAAAATGGAAGGGGGGAGATATAGA
Source organism: Gammaproteobacteria bacterium (assembly GCA_031291175.1). GTDB lineage: Bacteria > Pseudomonadota > Gammaproteobacteria > DSM-16500 > DSM-16500 > UBA5158. The sequence continues at coordinate 29,440 of JARLJO010000021.1, read as the reverse complement.
TATTCCCAAATTTCAACGTCAATTTGTTTGGAAGCAAGTGCAGGCTAGCAAATTAATTGAATCATTTCTTGTTTCATTGCCTGTTCCAGCAATATTCTTATATGTCGAGAGGCAGTCGCAAAAATATTTGGTAATTGATGGACAGCAAAGATTAAAAAGTATTTTTGCTTTTTTTGATGGATATTTTGGAGAAAACAAAGAAACGAAGCCTGTTTTTCGACTGAAGGGGCTTAATGAAACAAGTAAATATTACAATAAAACTTTTAGCGAGATGAGTGAGGCGGATCAAAGAAAATTCAAGAATTGTATTCTCCGTGCATTCATAGTCCAGCAGGTTAATCCGGATGATGATACTAGTATTTATCATGTATTTGAAAGATTAAATACTGGCGGCTCTTTATTGACAAATCAAGAAGTAAGAAATTGTGTTTACCACGGTAAGCTTAATGATCTCTTGCACGAGCTTAATAAGTATCCAGCATGGCGTTCAATTGTAGGTAAGCAGGCTATTGATAGTCACCAAAAAGATGTTGAGTTAATCTTGCGATTTTTTTCTCTTATTAATGTTGACGAATATGAAAAACCCCTTAAAGATCATATGTCAAAGTGGATGAAGAAAAATAGAAATTCTTCAGCTATTGAAATTGAAAAAATGAAAGATATTTTTCAGAAGACGTGCGATAAAGTTATCACTGAGCTTGGCCAAAAACCATTTCATGTCAAATTATTAAATACAGCTATATATGATGCTGTTATGGTTGCATTTTCCGAAAATATTGATAAGCCTTTGATGGATATGAAAGATAGATACAAGAATTTATTAGAGGCAGAGGATTTTCGTGCTCATACACGTTCTCGTACTACAGACAATAATACAATTCGCAGCCGGTTCTCTGCGGCAAAAAAATATTTATTTGGTTAAGGATATGAGAATATTAGAAGTTGATTCTGCTATTGATAGGTGTCGAGAGCATTTGCAGTGCTGTGGTTCGCAGAAGGAGCATATTGAAGCTTATTTAACGCAATATCTGCTCGTTTTAATTTATGCTAATTTTGAGAAAAAAATTAAAGAAATAATTACGGATAAATTGGCGTGCACATGCAATATGTTAGTTAAAAGCTACATAGAACCAAGTGTAGATGATGCAATAAAAAAAATATCGATGGAAGAGCTGAAAAAATTTGTTGCAAGAAGATTCGGAAAACCTCATCGAGATAAAATAAAAAAAGATAGTTCTCTAACTCTTCAGGTGGAAATTTACTACGGGAATATTATTAATAACCGACATATGACGTCTCATGGTAGTGGTTCAAGTATGACATTTTTAGACCTTGTTAATTTTTATGAAGAGGCTCACAAGGTATTGGATGCCTTGTCTAACATCTGACTTTTTATCTATCGGTATTCATAGAAGATAATTGTGCCTGTGGGAGATTGGTCTATTTTATTTCGGAGAAAGCTTGGCTCGCATCTTTAAGCCTTTATATAGGGGTGGTCATTTTGCAAGCGCAAGGGGTGGGCGGTTTACAGACTTAAAGAGACTAAGCTTCTCCCTTTCTTGATGCTTAGGAAGTCTATACATTTTGATCGTGTAAATAATCTCGGTTTTTTCTCGTGTTTCGCTGTCTCGGCAATAAGTATGTGTGCTGCTTGTTAAGTGCTATATGCTTCGCCTTGGCTATGAGATACGACAGTCGGAGTTATGCTGAGGAGGTGTTCTCGTATAGTAGTCGCCCAGCTTTCTTTGTGTACTTGCACAAGTTCATTCATGTCAGCAGCGATTATCTATCTAGTATTTTATTACTTCTGAGCGTGACATAGTATATTTTTTGGCTTCAACGGCTTGTGGTTCTCGAAGATAAGCTTAGTTTTGATAGGGTTTTTAAATAGTTTTAGGAATGTTATTTGGTGGCTATGGGTGGACTCGAACCACCGACCTCAGCATTATGAGTGCCGCGCTCTAACCAGCTGAGCTACATAGCCCTATTTCTTGGGACGCCTATTCTCGAAGCTTTGGGTACCCTTTGTCAAGGTAAGTTAAGCAAAAAATCAGATAAATTATAGAGTTTTGACCAAGGTCAAGCTTATTTAGTGCAATAATTGTTCTGCCCGCGATGGTTCCCCCGTTGTCTCCAGCGTCTTTCGTCTATTTATCGGTCAAAGGTTGCATCTAATCCCGATCTTGCGTAAAATCCACAACCTTTCGAAGATCATTTAAGCAATTAGTGGTTTTCTCCTTGCCTTCATCTGGCGTGACTAGTCAGGTAAGGCTTTTATTATCCGTAAGGAGATCAAAATATGAAGCATTATGAAGTCATTTTTTTAGTTCATCCCGACCAGAGCGAACAAGTTCCTGGCATGATCGAACGTTACACCGGCATGGTTACCCAAAAGAAAGGCAAAATTAACCGTATGGAAGATTGGGGCCGTCGCCAATTAGCTTATCCAATCGACAAAATTCTCAAAGCACACTATGTTTTAATGAACATTGAATGCGACCAAGAAACCATAGACGAACTCAGCAACGCATTCCGTTATAACGATGCCGTTATTCGTAACTTGATTTTGAATGTTGATACAGCAGCGAAAGATCCTTCTCCGCTTCTGAAAGAAAGAGAATATCGCTCAGAAGGTGGATCACACGACTCAGATGGCAAGAGCAAATACAAGAAAGCCCCAGCCGCTGACGTTGATGCTATCGAAGCTGACGCCGACACAACTAACGAATAATCTCAGGAGTTTACATTATTATGGCTACTTATTTTCGTCGTAAAAAGTTTTGTTACTTTACAACAAACAAAATTGAACAAGTGGATTACAAAGATATCAATCTGCTGAAAAAGTTTGTTACAGAAAGCGGCAAGATCGTACCAAGCCGTATTACAGGAACAAAAGCGCGTTTTCAACGTCAGTTATCTAAAGCGATTAAATTGGCTAGATACTTGTCTTTGCTTCCGTACTGCGATAAGCATTAATTTTTAATGCTATTACGGCGAATTACAGATTATATTCTGCAAAGCCGACTACAGGCGATGGGGGTTGCATTTGTTTGCGCTTTTATCCCCGTCCTGGGTAGCATTAGCATTGTGATCGCAGCACTGGTCACATTGCGCAAAGGAACGTTTGAAGGATCATTGGTTGTATTGGCAGCCAGTTTGCCCATTTTAATTGGGTTTATGATGGGTTCACAGGCAGATACATTGCCGGACTATCCCATCAGTTTAGCTGCCATCATCTTGGTCCTGTTAGCGAGCAATGTGTTGACTTGGTTATTTGCTGTATTGCTGCGCCAATATTCCAGTTGGAGTTTGGTGTTACAGCTAACCGCTTTTGTCAGCATTGTCGCGATTGCTGTGGTACATGTCATCTATCCCGATATCCAAAATTGGTGGGCGACACAACTAGCAAATTATTTTGTAAAAACTTTACAAGCAACAGGTCAGGTTAATCCTGATGACGTAAAGCCAGATAGCACGATGATTGTGCAGCTGGTGTCGATAGCAAAACCGTATGCAACCGGTATGGTCATTGCTTTCCTCACGTTTAATGCTTTATTGCAATTATTGCTGGCAAGATGGTGGCAAGCCGCTATGTTTAATCCTGGCGGGTTGCGCAAAGAGTTAATGGGTGTACGCATGGGTTATACCGCCGGCGCTACATTTATCATTGGCTTGATGCTGTCTTACTGGGGAAATGAAGTGGTTGTCGATGTCATGCCCGTCATTTATTTGACGTTTGGTTTGGCTGGTTTTAGCTTGATGCATTGTTTATTTGCAAAAGTGAAATTTGGTTGGTTTTGGTTAGTGTTGGCTTACATCATTGTCATGATTTTTGGGTTCACTCCCATTGCGATAGTGGCATTGTTGGATACATGGTTTGATTTTCGTAAAAGAATGGCACAGCAAATTTAAATTATTTTGTTAATGAGGTGAAGAAAGTGGAAGTTATATTACTTGAGAGAATTCGTAATTTGGGCTCATTAGGCGACAGAGTTAACGTGAAAGCGGGTTATGGTCGTAACTATCTCGTTCCTAAAGGCAAAGCAGTTTATGCGACACCAGCAAGCGTTGCTAAGTTTGAAGCGCGTCGTAGCGAACTAGAAAAAATTGAAGCTGGGCACTTGAAAGCAGCACAAGACAGAAAAGCAGCATTAGAAGGCTTGGGCGTTGTTGTTATTCAAACCAAAGCGGGCGATGAAGGCAAATTGTTCGGTTCCATCGGAACACGTGACATTGCTGATGCTATTGTTAACGCAGGCGTTGAAATTTCGAAAAGCGAAATCGACTTGCCTACCGGTGTTTTACGTCAAGTGGGTGAATACGATATCGTTATTGAATTGCATAGCGACGTCATCGCGACAGTTAAATTGAGCATTGCTACACACGAAACACAAGAGTAATTGGCAGAGTTCACAGCTATGTGTCTGTGGCTTTTGCAAAAGGCGAATACATTGACGTATTCGCCTTTTTTATTTGAAAAATGGCATGTGGCTTAGCATGCATTGGTTGCGCTTCTTTTCTGCGTTTCTTCCCGTTTGATTGCCAATTATGTTTTGGACAATTTTGTTTGATAATGAGAAAATTCATTATCTTTTTGCGATCACTTTAGGTGCTTTGTCACGATGGATAATCCAGCCTCCACAAAACGGTATAAATCAAACACACCTTCCGCTGGCACGGTTAAAATCCCACCGCATTCTATTGAAGCAGAGCAATCCGTTTTAGGCGGTTTGATGTTAGAAAATCGCGCTTGGGATAATATTGCTGATCGTGTGCGTGAAAATGATTTTTATCGTCATGACCACCGTTTAATTTATCGGGTCATGAGCAAGCTCTCCGCTCAAAATAGCCCGCTAGACGTGTTAACCGTCGCCGAATCACTCCGTGAACTCAAAGAGCTCGATAATGCGGGCGGTGAAGTTTATTTATTTGAATTAGCCAATAACACACCAAGTGCAGCAAATATTGCAGCCTATGCGGATATCGTCCGGGAGCGATCCGTTTTACGTCAATTGATTGCAGCCGCCAATGATATAGCGAATAACGCTTTTAACCCGTTGGGTCGTAGCAGCACAGAATTATTGGATGTGGCTGAGCGTCATGTTTTTGCTATTACCGAGCAGGGTACACGTCAAGGTGGCCCTACTAATATCTCTGAATTTTTATCCAAAGCGATGGAAAAAATCGAGATGTTGTCGCATTTAAAGAACCCCATTACGGGGGTGGCAACAGGCTACAATGAGTTAGATGAGATGACATCTGGTCTGCAACAATCAGACCTTGTCATTATTGCCGGACGACCATCCATGGGTAAAACGACATTTGCGATGAATATTGCAGAACACGTTGCGATCAAAAGTACCGCCCCAGTTTTGATTTTCAGTATGGAAATGCCAGGTGAGGCACTCGTCATGCGTTTGCTCTCATCCTTATGCCGTATTGATCAACAAAGTATTCGTACCGGAAAAATTCAAGATAGTGATTGGCCGCGTATTGCATCCACAGTCAGTATGTTATCCAGTGCGCCGCTATACATCGATGATACGCCAGCGTTAAGTCCCGTAGAATTGCGTGCCCGTTCGCGACGTTTAGCAAAAGAACACGGTCAAATTGGCTTGATCGTTATCGATTACTTGCAGTTAATGCAAGTGCAAGGCTTTAGCGAAAACCGTACGGCGGAAATTTCTGAAATTTCGCGCTCATTAAAAAGTTTAGCCAAAGAATTAAAAGTGCCTGTGATTGCTTTGTCTCAGTTAAATCGGGGTCTTGAGCAGCGAGCAGACAAGCGTCCTGTTATGTCAGATTTACGTGAATCCGGCGCGATCGAGCAAGATGCGGATTTAATTATTTTCATTTATCGTGATGAAGTTTATAACGAAGGTACGCCGGATAAAGGCACTGCAGAAATCATTATTGCTAAACAACGTAACGGACCTATCGGCAAAACGCGTCTGACATTCTTGGGACAATACACCCGGTTTGAAAATTTTATTCATAACCATAATCCTTATTAACTTTTAATTTTTACGTAGACAACTATGAGTCGTCCCGCACAAATTACGATTAACCTGGCTGCTCTTCGACATAACCTGCAACAGGTTCGTCAGATGGCAGTTGGATCAGCTATTTTAGCAATGGTAAAATCCAATGCCTACGGTCATGGCTTAGAACGCATTGCATTAGCATTGCCTGATGCTGATGCATTTGGTGTCGCTTCATTGGAAGAGGGGATGCATTTGCGCCATGCCGGTGTTACCAATCCTATTTTTCTCATGGAAGGATTGTTTGATGCCAGTGAACTCCCAGAAGCCACAGCCAATGATTTTACTTTGATTGTGCATCATATGCATCAGGTTGAAATGTTAGAGGCGCATCCGAATCTAAAGCCTTTTAATATCTGGCTTAAAATCGATACAGGTATGCATCGTCTGGGTTTTAGACCGACCGAAACCTTAGCGATTTATGAGCGTTTGATGCAATGCGCTGCTGTTCGCAAACCTATCGGTTTAATGACGCACTTTGCGCAAGCCGACTCCGTTGATCGTGCTCACACTTTGCAACAAATTGAATTATTTAACTCGGTGACTGAGGGTTTAGTGGGCCCGCGTAGCTTATCGAATTCCGCTGGGGTCATTGCATGGCCGTCTGCTCATCGAGATTTGGTGCGCCCCGGTATTACATTATATGGGGCTTCACCACTGGCAGGACATCGCGGGGTAGAACATCATCTTTATCCTGTCATGACGCTTAGTTCACAATTAATTGCAGTACATGATGTCGCAAAAGATTCCAGAGTTGGCTATGGTGGCACCTGGACTTGTCCTGAAGACATGCGAATTGGCGTGGTTGGCATTGGCTATGGTGACGGATACCCTTTACATGCTAAAAACGGTACGCCAGTGTTTGTAAATGGCCGACCTTGTCCCTTGGCAGGTCGTGTTGCAATGGACATGATCACAGTCGATTTGCGCACACAACCTAATGCGGCGGTGGGCGATCCTGTGTTGTTATGGGGCCCTGGTTTGCCAGTGGAAGTGGTGGCAGGTTATAGTGAAACCACGGCTTACGAATTATTAACTCGCATTACCCAGCGCGTACGAGTTGTTGTCAAAAATGACGAGCCCATCAGCTTTGGTACTCCCATCAATAGCGATATGTAATTTAGCCATACCGCTATGGTTTATGTGGTTAAGCCTAATGTAATTAGGTGGCTACAACGCGATTGCTAGAAAGATTTTTGAAATGATCTACCGCTTGCTGCAAAGATTGCGCCGCACAAATTTCTAATTCGCCGATATTCCCTTTGGGTGCATTACCCGCAGGAATAATTGCTTTTTTAAAGCCATGTTTTGCAGCTTCTCTTAAGCGTTCTTGTCCTGCTTGCACAGGTCGAATTTCTCCAGCTAATCCTACTTCACCAAACACTAACACATCATGTGGCAGCGGTTGATTGCGCATACTTGATAAAACAGCGAGTAGCAATGCAAGATCAGACCCTGTCTCCGTAATGCGTACACCGCCCACCGCATTGACAAAAACATCTTGATCGTAAGTCGCAATGCCTGCATGTCGATGTAATACAGCAAGCAACATCGCCAAACGTGGTGACTCCAGGCCAACACAAACGCGACGCGGATTGCCCATGTGACTTTGGTCTACTAAGGCTTGTATCTCGACTAATAATGGACGGCTGGCTTCCTGGGTTGCCATGATGACACTGCCCGAAACCGGTTTTTCATAGCGCGATAAAAAGATGGCGGAAGGATTGCTGACTTCTCGTAAACCTTTATCCGTCATGGCAAAAATGCCTAATTCATTGACTGCACCAAAACGATTTTTAATGGCGCGAATCACACGATAGCGACTGTCTTGTTCGCCTTCAAAATACAGCACCGTATCAACCATATGCTCTAACACGCGAGGACCTGCTAACGTGCCTTCTTTCGTGACATGTCCAATTAAAAATAAGGTTGTGTCTGTTTGCTTCGCAAATTTTACCAATTGCGCTGCGCTTTCTCGCACTTGTCCTACAGAACCTGGCGCAGATTGCATTAAATCGGTATGCATGGTTTGGATAGAATCGACAACTAACACCACGGGTTTTTCTTGTTGGGCTAATTTTAAAATGCGTTCAACTTGAGTGTCAGCGAGTAACATCAGATTTTTTTCTGGCAAACCCAGGCGTCTTGCACGCAGCGTCACCTGTTGCAAAGATTCTTCACCTGTCACATACAGCACAGGCATTTTTTGGCTGAGATTACAGACTGCTTGCAAGAGGAGGGTAGATTTACCTATACCAGGGTCACCACCAATCAGCACAGCGGAACCTGTGATTAAGCCACCACCTAATACTCGATCTAGTTCGTCAAGTCCAGATAACGTACGAGATTGCTCTTGCAGCGTGACATCGGTCATGTTGGTAATGGCCGGTTCTCCAGTCGCATAACCTTGATAGCGTGGGTTGACGGGGGGGGTGCTTTGAAGCGTTTCTTCGACTAAAGTATTCCACGCGCCGCAACTGAGGCATTGACCCGACCATTTAGGATATTGCGCACCGCAGTCTTGACACGCATGAACGTTTTTAATTTTTACCATATTTATTCCTCGGTAACCAAGTACAAGGCGGCAGAATCTAATTCACTATGACCTTTTAACACTAAGCGATCGATACATTTTGTGGCATAAGTCGCTGAAGGTAAATTCACATTCGCAAAATGGGCTTGTTCTAATGCAAGATGCATATCTTTTCGATGCAATTTGGCTTTAAATCCTGGTTTGTAGTCATTATCTAGCATACGTTTACCGTGGACTTCTAGTACTTTGCTGCTGGCAAATCCACCGAGTAAGGCTTCGCGGACTTTGGCCGGATCAACGCCTGAGGCTTTTGCTAAATGCAGTGCTTCGCTGACGGCGACAATGGTTTCACCAATGATAATTTGATTGCAGGCTTTGGCGACTTGACCCGCGCCATGGCCACCAATGTGGGTAATGCTCTTGCCCAATTTTTCTAATAGGGGGCGAACTTTTTCTAAGACTTCTGCTTTGCCGCCTACCATAATTGATAAAGTGCCTTCAATAGCGCCTTTTTCCCCACCGGAGACTGGTGCATCTAACATTTCAATGTGGTTTTTCTCGAGCTGTTCGGCGATGCGTTTGGTCGCTGCGGTTGCGATGGTGCTCATGTCGATGACGATAGTGCCCGCTTTCGCGCTATGGATGATGCCTTGCTTGCCTAGTAAAGCATCTTCTACGTCGGCGGATGTTGGCACATTTGTAAAAATAACATCAACTGCCGCAGCGAGTTCTTTTGGTGAGGCATAAGTTTTGGCGCCGGCTTTTTTAAATTCCTCTATGATTTCAGGGCGGCGGGCATAGATATGCAGTGTGTAACCTGCGCGAATTAAGTTGAGGGCTGTGGGCTTGCCCATAATGCCGAGGCCAATATAACCAATATTTTGCATAAAATGTTTCCTTGTTCTAATCAGTGATATACATCGATGAGCCATTATAGGGTGGGAGTGGTTTGTGGGAAAGTAAAGAGAATGGAGTTGTGTCAGGATTAGGTGTGTTGAGAGGCTAAGCCTATCGAGAACATGGTTACTTCGGTAGCGTGTTATTTTATACTAGCAGCAGTAACTTTACTAACAGGCTGTGCTCAAAATATCAGCAACAACAATAATAATAAAAATGCGATCTGTTTTTGAATGCAGGTCAATAAACCCAAGCGAGAGGATAATCATGACTTACAGACCGTCTTACCCCGATATCACCGTTGGTGACTACGTATTGAGTGCAGATAAAACGAAACTGGATTTGCAATATCTCTATGATCTTTTATGTGTCCCTTCGCGTTATTCAACCGGTTTGCCACCCGAGCGGTTTGCTCTCATCGTGGAAAACTCATTGTGTTTTAGTGTTTATCACGAAGGTAAGCAAGTGGGTTTTGCCCGCGTTATCACTGACTTCACCGAATTCGCTTCTTTATGGGATGTCTTTATTGATGAGCCTCATCGCAAGCAGGGCGTCGGTAAAGCATTAATGAAATATGTATTAGAGCATCCACGCTTGAAAGGTATTTTCCGCTGGTTCCTGATGACGGAAGATGCGCATGGTCTTTATCAGAAGTATGGGTTCAAAGCGGAAAGTTATAATCCGTATGTGATGATGAAGGTGACTAGTATCTAGGCACCCATTTTGAGTTGTTCCCAATATTTTTCAAATAGCCCAAAAGCGGTATCGCCGATATCTGTTTCAAATTCACCGTGACGCAATATATCGGCAGAAGGATAGAGTGCTGGATTATTCTTGATTTCGGCGGGCAATAGATTTTTGGCAGCCAGGTTTGCTGTTGAGTAGTTAATGTTTAAACTGATGGCCATAGCAATCTCAGGTCGCATCAAGAAGTTCAGAAACCGATAAGCATTTTCGGTATGGGGTGCACTTTTTAGTAGTGCAAAATTATCCACCCAGATTTCAAAACCATTGCTGGGATAGATAAAACGCAAGTTAGGATTCTCTTTGCTGGCTTTGTAAAGGTCAGCATTCCAGGACATACCAGCCGTTGCATCCTCATCAATCAGTAAAGAAATAATCGCATCTGTATTGAATAATTTGACGTTAGGCATCAGAGATTTTAATTTGAGATAAGCTTCTTTAATGTGTTCGGGGTTCTTATCATTGATAGAATAACCCAGCATCAGTAAAGCCGTTGAAAAAACCTCTCTTGCATCATCTAAAAACATCAATTGGCTAAGATATTTTTTATCTAATAAATTATTCCAGGTGGTGACGCCATTTTGAGAAAAGTAATTTTTGTTCACAAAGATGCCGGTAATTCCCCAGATAAAGGGCACACTGTATTCACTTTGAGGATCATAGGCTTGATTTAAAAACAAAGGATCCAGGTTTTTATAATTGTCCAGTTTGGCACGGTCTAATTTTTGCAGCATACCTTGATGGCGCATGCGATCGATGTAATAGCTTGAGGGTTCAACTAAATCATAGCCGGGATTTTTGGCCGCTCGCAATTTGGTATACATGACTTCATTGCTGTCAAAAGTAGAATAATGAACTTTGATACCGGTTTCTTTTTCAAATTTCTCAATGACAAAATGTGGGATTTCTTGAGACCAAGTGTAGACGTTGACAATATTTTCCGCTGCAAAAAGCGAATGCATGGAAAAAGACGTTACGATTGCAAGAATGAACTGGGATAACTTTTTCATTGCGCATCCCTTTGCACGGTCATGAAGGTACTAATACACTATCCTCCCATTTTTAGCCGTTCCCAATACTTCTCGTACAGAGCGAGAGCCGCATCACCAATGTCGGTTTGAAACTCGCCAAGACGTAATACATCTTGCGACGGATAAACTGTTGGATTGTCTCTAATTTCAGTAGGCAATGTTTTCTGTGCCGCTAAATTGGCGGTAGGAAAGTTATTGTCTAGCGCTACTGCTTTCGCAATATCAACGCGCATCATAAAGTCCAAGAATTTATACGCATTCTCACGGTGGGGTGCGTTTTTGGGAATAGCAAAATTATCAACCCAAATGACAAAACCATCTTTGGGGTAAATGAACTCTAATTGTGAATTTTCTTTTTTCGCTTTGAATAAGTCGCCATTCCAAACCATTCCAACCGCGGCATCTTCATCAATTAATATCGAGATAGGCGCACTGTTAAAAATTTTGATATTGGGCAGTAGCGTTTTGAGCTTTAAATAAGCTTCTTTAATGTGTTCTGGGTCGCTATCATTGGCTGAATAGCCCAACACTCGCATGGCCATTGAAAAGACTTCGCGAGAATCATCCAGCAACATGATCTGATCCACATATTTTGTGTTCCAGAGATCAGACCAACGTTTGATGCTGTTTGATGGAAAATAATCTTTATTCAGGAAAATCCCAGTGATGCCCCAGATGAAAGGCAGGCTGTAGCTGCTTTGGGGATCGTAAGCTTGGTGCATAAAGGCGGGATTTAAGTTTTTATAATTCGTGAGTTTGGTTTTATCTAATGTTTCCAGCATATCTTGACGACGCATGCGGTCAATATAATAGCTTGATGGTTCAACGATATCATAACTGGGATTCTTGTCTGCTTTCAGTTTGGCGTACATGATTTCATTGCTATCATAAGTTGAGAAATTGACTTTAATGCCAGTTTCTTTTTCAAATTGACGAATGATAAAATCGGGGATGACACCAGACCAGGTGTAGATATTCAATGTGTTTTCATTGGCGAAAGCTACGCTTCCGATAAGCGAGCTGGTGACGACAATAACCGCTAATACAATCCGTATCATGGCTTTTTCCTTAGCGCGAACTGTGAAATAAGAATCAACAATAAGGTCAAACAAAACATGACCGTACATAATGCATTGATTTCAGGTTTTACGCCCAGACGTACCATGGAATAAATCTTCAGGGGTAAAATTTCAAAGTCGGGACCTGCGACAAAATAACTGATGATGACATCGTCAATTGATAAAGTGAAACTCATCAACCAGCCAGCAAAGAGTGCAGGCCACAGTAGTGGTAAAATAATACGGCTCAAAATAATGGTGTCAGTCGCCCCAAGGTCTTTGGCCGCTTCGAAGATGTATTGATCAAAGCTGACAATACGGCTATTAACAGTAACCACCACAAATGGAATGCAAAATGTAATATGGGCGAGCAACAAGCTCCAGAAACCGAGAGTCACTTGCAATAAGCTAAATAAAATCAGTAATGAAATGCCCATGACAATGTCAGGGGATAGAATCAGAATGAATATCAATCCATTCAGTAGACGTTTGCCAAAGAACTGATATCGAAATAAGCTAATAGCCGCGAGTCCACCTACACACATTGCAATCGTAGCTGCTGCAACGCCTAAGACTAACGAATGCATTACCGCAATCCACAGGTCGCCATCTTGAAAGAGTTCATGGTACCAGCGCATGGAAAAGCCATGCCAGACTAACGAGTATTGCGCATCGTTAAATGAATAGGCAACCAACACAATAATAGGAATGTAAAAGAAAAGATAAATCCCCGTAAGGTACGAGGTGACGGGTAAATTCTTCATAATAAATCCCGGTTTTCTTTGTCGCGTGTGCTGCGCCAATAAATCAAAAGCAAAATCGCCAATAGCAAAGTAAATACAACACTGATAGCAGACCCAAGCGGCCAGTTTTGTGCAATCAGGAATTGATTTTGTATCAAGTTACCCAGCAAAATGGATTTTGAGCCACCGAGCAAGTCGGGAATGTAGAAAATCGTCATTGCGGGAAGAAAGACTAAAATACAACCCGATAAGATGCCTGGCATCGTCAAGGGCAAAATAATTTTACGGAAAGTCGTGATTCGATTAGCGCCCAAATCACGAGCCGCATCAATCAGCCGATTATCCAGGCGCTCAATGTTGGTCAGCAATGGCAAAACCATGAATGGCAATAGATTATAAACCAAACCAATCATGACGGCTGTATCGGTAAATAAAAGAGGCAGCGGTTTGCTAATAATGCCAGACCACATCAAAGCTGAACTGATAATGCCTTTGGGTTTTAACATTGTAATCATGGAGTAAGTTCGAATCAGTGAGCTGGTCCAAAAAGGAATAATAATGAATAAAATCAAGAGTCCTTTAAAGCGATGCTTCATGCGTGCAATCGCATAAGCAAAAGGATAACCCAGCAAGAGACAAATCAGTGTGCAAGTGCCAGCAATATAAAACGACTGTTTGAAAATTTTGACATAGATCGCATTATTCAGCTGCCAATAGTTTGCGAGCGTCAAGGGAAGCTTTAGGAGGTGCGTGTCGTCATGGCTGGCAAAGCTTGCTAATGTGACCAGGCAAAAAGGCAGCAGGGCGAAAACAATCAGCCACAACCAGATGACGCTAAGAGAGAAGTGTTTCAGGCCGCGGTCATGATGCTTCATGGGGTAAAATAACCTCCCAACCAGAAAGCCATGTTGCCCAGACGGGTTCGCCAATAGAATATTCTAGCTTTTCATCGTCTTCATCAAAAAATTCAGTAGCAGCTACGAGTTGGTTGTTAGCCAGGCGCACCATTAAATCAACGGTAGTGCCTTTATAAATAACTTCTTCAACAACCCCTGGGTACATATCACTGGAATCAGTGACTTCAGCTTGTCCCCAGACGCGTAAATCTTCAGGTCTGACGAGGATATGAACTTTTTGTCCGGCTAAAAATGTGCCGTTACTTTTGATTTCTCTTTTCTTGCCCTGAATATCAACTGTCAGTTGTTTGCCATCCACAGCCAGAATTTCGCTGTCAAAAATATTTGCTTCGCCAATAAACTGAGCGACCGTCAAATTTTGCGGTGCTTCGTATACTTGGCGCGGTGTTCCTACTTGTTCAATACAGCCTTCGTGCATGACAACCACGCGATCAGACATGGAAAGCGCTTCTTCTTGATCGTGTGTCACGAAAATGAAAGTAATGCCCAATTTGCGCTGCAGCTGCTTCAATTCAATTTGCATGGTTTTTCTTAGGCGATAATCGAGAGAGCTCAGTGGTTCATCCAGCAATAAAACCAAGGGACGGTTGACGACAGCGCGCGCAATGGCAACTCGCTGTTGTTGGCCACCGCTTAATTGATCTGGTTTTCGGTTAGCGAATTTTTCGAGCTTAACCGTTCTAAGCGCTTCAGACACGCGGCTCTCGATTTCGGCTTTTGGCAATTTCTGGCAACGTAACCCAAAAGCGACATTTTCATAAACAGTCATATGAGGGAAGAGAGCATAGCTTTGAAAAACGGTATGTACGTGACGTAAGTGTGGTGGTAAACCATTCACATCTTTACCATTAATATAGATGGAGCCGGTTGTAGGATCTTCAAATCCAGAAATTAGGCGCAACAACGTGGTTTTGCCGCAGCCAGAGGGGCCGAGCAAAGTCAAAAATTCTCCGTTGCGTACTTCAAGGTTGATTCCATGCAAAATACTATGATTATGAATGGACTTGGAAACACCTCGTAGCTCAATAATATTGTTAGTCACGTACCCTTATGTCCCCACTTCGAGAATAAGAAAAGCGCAGATTATGGTATGTATAGGGGGCAATGTCTAGCAATAAAAACATCTATCTTTCAATCGGCCGGAGGGTGGCTGAAAGCCCCTGCCAGCCTGATTCTTGCTCCCTGATCATACCGTCTTTATGTTCTGCAAAAATAGTTAAAATGTTTCAAATCGAGCAAGCTCACCTTTCTCTTATTTTTTCTGTGCGGGGTAGCAAAAAAATGGAAGAGGGAAGGTGAGTTCGCCCATTTTAGTTTCCCCACTTTGCTACTGTTTGAGCGAGAGGCTGAAATAGGGGAAAGACGTCTTTGCCCCCCTTCCGAATTTCATGTTATCTTACCACCCTAATTTAAAGGTAAACCATGCAAATAGCTATCATACAAAATTCCCAGAGTTCAGCTTGCGACAATAAAATGACTGAAGCCTTGCTGCGCGCAGGGATGGAGCCGATTGACTATGTTTTAGGGCAGTCAGACCTTGCGTTGCCCTCTTGCCAAGGTTATGTGGTAATTGAAGCAGAAAAACAAAATCATGCTTTATTAGAGACATTGAAGCGAGAAATCGAAGCTGGCAAGCCAGTTTTAGGCATCGGTCTTGGAGCCAGATTCTTAATAGAGTCTGGTTTGGTGCCTGGATTGCCAGACTACCGGGTGGGAATTACACTGAATGATAGGGAGCCTGTGCTTGTCGATCAATGCGTCTATTTGCGTCTTTCCGAGGATTATCAGTTCAATGCTTTTACGCAAAAATTAATGCCTAAAGATATTTTATGTAATCCATTGTCGGATAATCTGGGGTCTTTTGTGATCCCGCCGGGACTCTTATACGAAATGCGCATCCAGGGCTTGACCGTTTTTCAGTATTGTACCGCGCAGGGCGAGGCAATTATTTCAGATAATATTGCAGCGGTATCCAATAAAGTGGGCAATGTGATGGCAATGTTGTCACATCCTGAGATGGGCGGCTACGGCGATAAGATTTTTCATTCCATGCACGACTACATAGCAGAAGGCCACGTTCAGCAAGTTTCGCCACTGCATTATTTTCCGCGTCATTAAAAAAGGATAATAGCGATGTTTAAAACAACTTCTCTCCGTGATTTTGATCCAGCCATCTTCGAAGCCATCAAAAATGAGCAGCATCGTCAAGAAGATCATATTGAATTAATTGCTTCTGAAAATTATGTCAGTCCCGCTGTATTAGAAGTACAAGGTTCGGTTCTCACCAATAAATATGCGGAAGGTTATCCTGGCAAGCGTTACTACGGTGGTTGTGAATTTGTGGATGTCGCCGAGCAATTAGCGATTGACCGAGTCAAAAAATTATTTGGCGCGGCTTATGCCAATGTTCAACCTCATTCAGGTTCGCAAGCCAATGTTGCTGCTTATTCTGCTCTGATTCAGGCGGGGGATACGGTTTTAGGAATGTCTTTATCGGATGGTGGGCATTTAACCCACGGTTCCCCCGTTAATTTTTCCGGCAAGTTGTATCACTTTTTTTCGTATGGATTGGATGCAAACGGCTTTATCGATTATGAACAAGTGGAGCGTCTTGCTAAAGAACATAAGCCTAAATTGATTGTTTCGGGTTTTTCAGCCTATTCTCGGGTAGTGGACTGGCAACGTTTGCGCGATATCGCAGACAGCGTTGGTGCTTATTTGATGGCTGACATAGCGCATGTGGCAGGTCTTATTGCAACGGGACTTTATCCTTCTCCTGTTAACATTGCAGATGTCACGACCACCACGACTCACAAAACATTGCGTGGTCCACGCGGTGGTTTGATCTTGGCAAAAGCCAATCCTGATCTTGAAAAGAAATTAAATTCGGCGGTATTTCCAGGGGCGCAAGGCGGTCCACTCATGCACGTGATTGCAGCAAAAGCCGTTGCATTTCTGGAGGCTTTGCAGCCGGAGTTCAAAGACTATCAACAACAAATCTTGAATAACTCGCGCACCATGGCCAAAGTGATTATGGGTCGTGGTTATCACGTTGTGAGTGGCGGCACCGACAATCATTTACTCTTAATTGATTTATCGAAAAAAGGCATAACCGGTAAAGATGCGGATGCTGCGTTAGGGCGTGCGCATATTACTGTGAATAAAAACTCGGTACCGAACGATCCTCAATCCCCTTTTATCACCAGTGGTATTCGTCTTGGAACGCCTGCGGTCACGACTCGCGGCTTTAAAGAAAAAGAATGCGAAACCTTGGCTAACTGGATTTGTGACATATTAGATGATATTCACAATGAGCAAATGATCGCGGGGGTGCAAGAAAAGGTTGTTGATATTTGCCGTCTTTTTCCTGTTTACAGCGCTGATATTTTAGAGAAAGCCTGATTTTCACCAAAGTGCGGTGACAGGGTAGGTTTTTACGCGCGGAGCCGGACTCCCGAAAAAAAATAAACCTACCCTGACACTCCTATTTTTTGCTGTTATTACGAATATTCCTTATTTAATACCCCCTTAAGCTTTCTCCTCTAAACTAGACCCATAAAATCAAATAAGCAATAAACGAGGAGTGGCTGCAATGACAACAACAAGATCTTATTATCAACCCTTAGAAGATGCCATTATCGATGATAGCCCTAAAGCTACCCCGCCAAAACTTTCACTCCTTCAGATAGATGCTTTAAAGCGTGTGATGGTTTACCACCGGAATTACCAGGAGGAATTATCAAACGGTGTAGATCAAACGAAAGAGCAGCATGAAAGTATTGTAATCATTGTGAAAAGTCATCTGGAAAAAGAAATCGCCCATGCGCTCACACAAAATGTTGAGTTAAGTCAAATTTCTCAGCAGCTCGATAGTCCCGCCGAGGGGTGTGAATCCAAATTATTAGGAGATTTTTTTGATAAGCCTGAGAATCATGATGATTTTCACCAGGCAAAACAGACTTATTATCTCCAGCAAATTAAAAGTCTAGGTTTTCAGATCAGGCATTCACATTCTGTTTATACGGTATCTAGCGTTATCGAATTAAGTCAAAAGTTGATGGATAGCTTGTTTAAATATGAGGCGGCCGGTGGCAATGTTGCTGAGAGTACTCTCCTAAATGATTACCAGTTACCATTAGGTACGGTTTTTAAATTTGCAGAAGCTCGCAAACAACGCGAATTGAGTCCATTAAGTTCTGTGTCTGTTGCCATTCCAAAATTATAGTGTAGTCGCTTCTCCTCTTGTGGGAGAAGCTGCCCCAAGGGCTGATGAGGGTGCTTTTTCCAAACTACAAGTGAATCAAGCTCAACGCTTGTTTCAACCATGGCGTATACTGCTCAGGGTGTATCGCTAAATCTTGCTCCAGCTCCAAAATACTAACCCAGCGATAATCCTTTGCTTCCGCCGGATTTAGCTCAATCTTTTCATGCTCCGTATACCCCACCAAAACATGATCTATCTCATTTTCGACCAGTCCATTTCCAAAATGGGCAATATAATGAAACGAACCATGAGATTCTAATGATGCCGATAATCCCATTTCCTCTTGCAATCGACGCTCTCCTGCCTCGATAATGCCTTCACCAGGTCTTGGGTGAGAACAACAAGTGTTGGTCCACAGGCCGCCAGAATGATACTTATTATCAGCACGTTGCTGTAATAAAAGCAGAGGCTTAGGTGTATTTCGGAAAACAAAAACAGAGAATGCTCGATGGCATAGATTGTCTTGGTGGGCCTTTAATTTTTCGGCCACCCCAATGGGATTGTCATTTTCGTCAACTAGAATGACGTGTTCTGTTGCTGTCATCGATCATTATCCAGTAAAATGGAACGCTTTTTATATACTTACAACCAATAGAATTCAAGTGGAAATCCAAACCTTATGCGTTGGCAAACAACAGAGCAGGTAGCTATTATCCCCATGCGGCTTGTAGGGCCGGTCAAAATCAGCGGGCCGGAAGTGGAGGGAGATATCCTCATTCCGCTAGCCACATTTGAAACGCCGCTTTGGCCTTCAACGCATCGTGGCGCAAAGACTTGTAATCAATCGGGGGGCATAAAGGCCATTATCCTCGATGAGCGCATGACCCGGTCTGTGGTATTGGAAGCACCGAATATCACCATTGCACACGAAGTCATCACCAGCTTGCAGCAACATAAAGATGTGATGCAAGCCATTATTAAAGAAACTAGCCGTTTCGCTCGTTTCCTCGATATGCACACACAAGTGGTTGGCAATTTGATATTTCTCCGGTTTGAGTTCAACACCGCCGATGCGGCTGGCCATAACATGGCGACACTCGCCTCTGAGCGTCTAGTGGATTGGCTGTTGATTCGCTATCCTGAATTAGATTACGTCTCCATTTCCGGCAATTACTGTAGCGACAAAAAAGTTTCTGCCGTGAACGGTATTTTAGGGCGGGGCAAATACGTGGTGGCTGAGGTCACTATTCCCCGAGCTGTCTGCCAGCGCTTTCTTAAAACCACACCCGAAAAAATCGTCCAGCTCAACATTAAAAAGAATTTAATCGGCAATATTTTATCAGGTGGTTTACGTACGGCGAACGCGCATTTTGCTAATATGCTGTTAGGTTTTTATTTAGCCACAGGCCAGGATGCTGCTAATATCATCGAAGGCTCGCAAGGTATTGTGCATGCCGACTTGCATGGGGAAGATTTATATTTCACCGTGACTTTGCCTAATATTATTGTTGGCACCATTGGTAGCGGAAAAACTTACGACTTCGTGCGTGAAAATCTCCGCATTTTAGGCTGTCTTGAAGAAAGAGAACCGGGTCAAAACGCAAGGCGTCTAGCAATTATTGCAGCTTGCGCAGTATTATGCGGCGAACTATCATTGCTCGCGGCACAAACTAACCCGGGCGAGTTGATGAGAAGTCATTTGCAATTAGAGCGTAAAAAGCAAAGCGAGGATAAGAATAGTGGTTAAAGTTGGTATTGAAAGGATAGCTTTTTATACTTCGCATTATGCTTTAGATTTAGAAGCCTTAGCTAAAGTTCGTGGGGTTGATGTAAATAAGTTTTTTGTAGGTCTAGGCCAGCAAAAAATG
This sequence comes from Gammaproteobacteria bacterium, assembly GCA_031291175.1. Lineage (GTDB taxonomy): Bacteria > Pseudomonadota > Gammaproteobacteria > DSM-16500 > DSM-16500 > UBA5158. Next base: position 9,404 of record JARLJO010000021.1, on the reverse strand, counting down.
TCAGTACCACCGCCGGATGAAGATATTGTGACGATGGCGGCTAATGCAGCTTCGCGCGCATTGCAGTCAATTGATGTGAGTGCAATTGAGATGGTATTGTTTGCTACCGAATCCGGTATCGATCAATCAAAAGCGGCGGGTATTTACGTACATGACTTATTAGGTTTGCCAGAACGATGCCGTGTCATTGAGCTAAAACAAGCTTGTTATAGCGCAACGGTCGCGCTTCAATTAGCGATTCCTTTTTTGCGCCAGCATCCAGAAAAAAAAGTCCTGTTAATAGCATCTGATATCGCACGCTACGGTTTAGGCACATCAGGTGAATCTTCTCAAGGGTCCGGTGCTGTGGCCATGGTGTTATCCGCTAACCCAGCAATCATGGCTTTTGACGCAGAGTACGGTGTTGTCACTGAAAACGTCATGGACTTTTGGCGGCCAAATTATTCCGACAGCGCTTTCGTGGAAGGCAAATACTCCAGCAAGCTCTATTTAAACATGCTAGAAAAATCCTGGCAGCAATACCGGGATTTATCAGGCCGTGGTTTTGATGAACATGCTTATTATTGTTATCACTCACCCGTCCCACGTCTGGTCGAAAAAGCGCACCAGCATTTAGCGAAAATAAATCAATGCGTGAAATTATCAGAAGAAGCGTTAACAGCCAAAATCGGCCACTCACTGGCATATTCGCGACAGATTGGTAACAGTTATACCGCTTCATTGTATGTTGGTTTAACCGCTTTACTGGATTTAGCCGAAGAAGATTTGAGCGGTAAGCGAGTGGGTTTTTACAGTTATGGCTCAGGCTGTGTGGCAGAGTATTTTAGCGGCGTGATTCAGCCTGGTTATCGGGATGCATTAGATACTCAAAATCATGCAACCATGTTGGCTAAGCGCACAGCATTAAGTTATGCCGAGTATGAAGCATTTTACTCGTTTCCTTATCCTGAAGACGGTAGTTCTTGTGAAATACCAGAGCACCAAACAGGCCAGTTTCGATTAGCAAGTATCCAAGATCATAAAAGAATTTATGCCAAAGTCGAAAAAAATATTAGCGCCGGGTAAGTTAATTTTATCGGGCGAACACTCTGTGGTGTATGGCCATCCTGCGATTGCTATGGCAATTAATCGCTATGTGACGACGGTAACAACACCCCAAATGGCACCTCATATTTCTTTTGACTTGTCAGATCTGTCTTATCAAAGACGCCTCAGTTTATCGAAGTTGGATTCTTTAAAAGATCGTATCAAGCGAAAGTACCAACGTTTTGTGAGTGGCGACTTCAAGATACGCGATGTACTACAAAAGCCAGTTGAACTTGCGCAAATTGCTTTTAGTCTGTTTTTTGAAGCGTTGAACATCAAGCTCACGCAAGGCATTAAAATCCACGTGCGTTCCGATATTCCCATTGGTTGTGGGATGGGATCATCTGCTGCAACGGTATTGAGTGTAGTGCATGCAATTGCCAATCATTTAAAAATGGATCTGACACCGGAAATGTTTTTGCGCTTGGGTCTTGAAGCGGAAAACATGCAGCATGGTTACTCTAGCGGGCTAGATTTGCGAGTTTCTTTATATGGTGGTTGTTTGTATGTGAAAGATGGACAAATGTCTCAGCGTGCTTTGCCAAGCATGCCTATGTATTTAGTTAATACCGGTTCACCGGAATCCACCACGGGTGAATGTGTAGAATCGGCCGCCAGTTTTTTTAAAAATACTCAAATTGGTGATGAGTTTGCGGCAGTGACGAATGCTATGGATGCGGCGTTAGTAGCGGACGATATGCAAGCCGCCATGCAGGCGATCCACGCCAATCATCTGTTACTAGTCAGAATTAATGTGGTTCCCAAAGCGGTGCAGGATTTTGTTTCAGAAGTGAGAGAGATGGGTGGTGCCGCCAAAATTTGTGGCGCGGGCGCGATTGCTGGTAACGCTGCGGGGGTGGTTTTAGTGGTGACACAGGATGAAGCCGAATTAGCAGCTTTATGTGAGCGTCATCATTATTCTCTTCTGCCAATTGCCGGTGAGGCACGAGGCGTGCATGTTATTTAAAGCATCCGCCCCGGGTAGTTTAATGTTACTGGGTGAATATGGCGTCATGCATGGTAAGCATGCTTTAGTTTGTGCTGTTAATAAGCGCATGACGGTGACGATTGAGCCTAGATCAGATACTCGTATTGAAATTTTCTCCGATAGATTAGGGCAGTTTTTCACAGACTTATCGAATTTTTATATCGAACCTCCTTTTCAATTTATATTAGCTACGTTAAAACGCTATCGATTGAAATTGAAGAAGGGTTGTACTATTACGATTGAGTCAGAATTTTCCGATAAAATAGGGTTTGGTTCCTCAGCCGCGGTTACTGTCGCCACGCTCACTGCGCTTGCTACCTGGCTGGAACTTAGCTTCACTGAAAAAGAGTTCATTAGTGAGGCGCGGGCTATTGTAAGGCAGGTTCAAGGTTTAGGTTCAGGGGCGGATGTGGCCGCTTGTACATTAGGCGGAATAGTTGCCTATAAGATGCATCCATTGCTTGCTGAAAAACTCCCAGCCGAGCATCCATTGACGGCTGTCTATGCCGGATATAAAACAGGAACAGTCGAAGCCGTTAAACGAGTGAAAACTTTCTTTGCTTTTAACCCACTCTTATTCAAACAGATTTGTCAGGCAATTGATTCTTGTGCTGTGCAAGGTATTCGCGCTGTACGAGCAGCAGATTGGATCGATTTGGGTAAAATGATGAATATTCAGCAAGGATTGATGGAAAGTCTGGGGGTGAGCACACCCTTGCTTTCTCAAATTGTAACGACACTACGTAAACAGTCTGCTGTACTGGGAGCAAAAATCTCCGGTTCTGGTTTTGGCGATTGTTTAATCGGGTTGGGAGCGGCCCCCAAATTCAAATTTGCAGATAAAAATGTCGCAGTGATTCCGGTAGAAATCACTCAGCAAGGAGTTTATTGTGAAAAAAGCTGATGTGGTACATCTTATTCTTGGGGATCGCAGGCGGGTGCCAGCGCGTCACCTTTCAGGCAAAGCTTTTGCCCCATCGAATATTGCTCTTTGTAAATATTGGGGTAAGCGCGAGCAAGAGTTAAATCTGCCTGTCACTTCCAGTTTATCGATTTCGCTAGGCGATCAAGGTGCGAGTGCTGTACTGACTATCCATGATAGAGCGCACGATGAAATCGTTTTGAATGGCAAGTCAGTTGATGTGTCGGCTCCATTCAGTCAACGTTTAAGCCATTTTTTAAATTTGTTTCGGTTGAATCCAACACAGCGTTTTTCTATTTTTATTGAAACCAATGTACCCATTGCGGCGGGCTTGGCTTCATCCGCCTGTGGTTTTGCCTCGATTGTAAAAGCATTAGATGCGCTTTTTGGTTGGGAGTTAAGCAACAAAGAGTTATCCATTTTAGCGCGATTGGGTAGTGGCAGTGCGTCACGTTCTATCTGGCAAGGTTTTGTTGAATGGCATCGAGGCTTAAGAGACGATGGCATGGATTGTTTCGCTGAAGCGATCCCCGATGTTTGGGCTGATCTGCGTATCGGTTTATTAATTCTCAGTGCAAAGGAAAAAGGCTTGGCTTCACGGGAAGCGATGCAACGAACAGTCACTAATGGTTCACTTTATTCTGCATGGCCTGCAAAGGTCAGTAGTGATTTGTTTTTGCTGAAACAAGCGATTGCAGATCGCGATTTTCAAACATTGGGCAAAACGGCGGAGTCAAACGCATTGGCAATGCATGCGACCATGTTAAGCGCATGGCCGCCGATTCAGTATGCGATCCCTGAAACATTGCTGACGATGCAAAAAGTTTGGGCGCTACGCGAACAAGGGTTGCCACTTTATTTTACGCAAGATGCGGGCCCAAATTTAAAATTGTTGTTTTGTAAGCAGGATGTCGAACAGGTTGTGTCTCACTTTCCAGAAGTTAAAGTGGTTGATCCTTTCGTCGCTTAATTGTTTTTATTATTCATAGAAAAGGAATTTATGATGCCAAATATCGTGCTGAAATCCAGTGCCACGCATCAAAAAGGCATTTTTGCGCTAAGACACATTAAAAAAGGCGAGCAAGTCATTACTTTTGGTGGTGATTTATTGCATCGCTCTCAAGTCGATTTCGAAGATTATCATTTGCAGGTTGCCGAAGATTTTTATTTAGGCCCTTCCAGAAAGCTGGATGATTACATTAATCATTCGTGTGCGCCCAATTGTGGTTTTAAAGACGGCGTAACATTGGTTGCGCTATGCGATATCGCTATCGATGATGAAATAACCTGGGATTACAGTACCGCAATTGATGAAGAGGATTTCGATGGTTTCTCTTGTGGCTGTGGTGCCTTGGCTTGTCGTGGCAAGGTCAGTTCTTTTCGGCATTTAGAGTTAAAAGATAAGTTGCGCCTTCTTCCTCATTTATTACCATACCTAAAAGAAAAATATTACGCGCTCAAAGTGGAGGCTTAAGTCGACATTAATAATATGGCAATCAAAGCGAGAGCAATCCCGGCGCATTGTTTTATACTGACAATTTCATTGAGTAACCAATAGGCTAGCAGTATCGCAATTAAAGGATACAGAGCAGTTAAAGTGACAACTGTTATAATTTTGCCTTTGCTAGCCGCAACAAAATAAAACAAACAACCTACTCCGTATGCAATGCCAGTGATGGTGGCATAGCTAATTCCCCGGATATCGGTTGCTGGCTTAAAATTCATAAAACCTAAGGTAATGACGCCAACCAACATGACACCTGCGGTTTGATAGATCAATGCGCTTTTTGAGTCGATATGCAGCACGGCCATTTTGGTAAAAAACCCCCAAATCCCGAAGCTAAAAAGCGCTATAAACGCAGCTGTCAGCCAATTCATATTTCTTTACCCTTTTAATTTAAAAAAATAAGCGTTATGTGTATTACAATACGCGTGCAAAAATTTGCAAAATGATACAACTCATAACGCCAGCTAAAACATCATCTAAAATAATGCCAACGCCGCCGGTCATCTTTCTGTCAATATAACGAATAGGCCAGGGTTTCAAAATATCAAAAATTCGAAACAGCAAAAATCCTATCCAAATCCATTTCCAGCCATGAGGAGCACAGAACATTGTCACCAGGTAGCCGACAACCTCATCCAGGCACATGCCTTGATGATCTTCGATGCCGATTTCTTCAGTAACTTTGTGACAAATCCAAATGCTTGCAGCGATGACTAATAATAAAATAGCAAAATAGCTAGTCGCAGACAGTGATTGCATCGCCAAATAAAACGGTATTGCGATCAGTGTGCCAAATGTACCCGGTGCGAAAGGTATTGTGCCTGTCCCAAACCCAAAGGCTACAAAATGCAGTGGATTTGTCCAAACGGTAGGTGGTATGGGTGGAATATTCGTGTAATCTCTAAAATGCTCATCTTTAGAAGTGCTGGTATCCTTTGATGTCGCCATGATATTTCCTTCCGTCTTTAAATTGTAAACTAAGTCCAGGGGTTGCAATTACTTCACCAATACAAGAATAAGCACACGGGCAGTCTTTCATTGCATCTTGTAGTAGTTTTTCACGCTCTTTTGGGATAGTAAAACATAATTCATAGTCATCACCAGCGCCAAGAGCCAATAAAATGGCTTTTTCCTCAGGGAGGCAGGTGCGTAATGCTTCTGATAAGGGTAGTTCGTCGACATAAATGACAGCGCCGACTTCGCTTTTTTTCAGTATGTGATTCAAATCACCGGTAAGTCCATCTGAAATATCAATGGCTGCATTAGCAATTTGTCGTAATTTTTCGCCTACTTCTAATCTGGGTTCGGGACGATTTAATCGTTTGAGTATGTCTTCTTCATATAACGTCGGGATCTTAATTTGATTTTGTAGTACAGCTAATGCCAGCCCGGCATCACCTAATGTGTGGGTCACATAAATGAGATCGCCTACTTTGGCGCCACTGCGCGTTATTGCTTGGCCTTTTGGAATAAACCCTTGGGCTTGTATTGTAATAGTTAGAGGCCCATGGGTTAAATCACCGCCAATTAACTGCACATTGGAACGAGTTGCTAATGCAAAAAAGCCATGAGCAAAATCAGTTAACCAATTTTCTTGAATCTCAGGTAGTGTTAATGCCATCGTGATCCATGCAGGGGTAGCACCCATTGCAGCAAGATCACTGAGATTGACGGCCAATGCTTTATAGCCGATATCATAAGCAGAAGTATTTAGCGGAAAGTGTACGCCAGCGACAAGTGTGTCGGTAGTAATAGCAAGTTGTTGATTCACGGGGACTTCAACGATGGCGCAGTCGTCCCCGGTTTCTATAATGACATCAGTGCGGTGAACAGTTTGATGAGAGCAAAAGTTTTTGATTAGCTCAAACTCATTCATTTTTTCTTTGCATCTCCTGCTGCCACTTCATCAATTCTGATTCTGCGAGCGATTTGATCCAGGACACCGTTGACGAATTTATATCCTTCAACAGAGCCGAATCTTTTGGTGAGCTCTAATGCTTCATTGATAATGACGCGATAAGGAATATCTAAACGGCTATCCAATTCGTAAGTAGCAAGACGTAAAATGGCTAATTCGATAGGATCTAATTCATCAATAGGGCGTCTTAAAAATGGAATGATGTTTTTATCCAGTGCCACTTGTTGCTCAGGAATAGAATGAATTAATTCTTTGAAATAATCGAGATCAACCGTTTTAACAATTTGGTGTGCGATAAACTGAGCTTCGATATCGCGAGAAGACGCGCCAGAGATTTGCCATTGATACATGGCTTGTAATGCGTAGTGCCTAGCGTTACGTCTTGCAGTGGGGTTCATGTTTTCTCCTCTCGAATTATTTTGTTTTATCCGTTTTTGCATTTTGTTCTAAGCGGCTGATTTCTTCACGAAATTCACTAATATCTTGAAAGCTGCGATAGACCGAGGCAAAGCGCACATAAGCCACTTGATCTAAACTATGTAACTCGCTCATGACCCATTCGCCAATTTCAGCAGATGGAATTTCGCGTTCCCCGCTCGCGCGAGCCTTATGAAGGATGCGGCTCACGGCTGTTTCAATTTGTTCTAGGCTAACAGGGCGTTTTTCAAGTGCTCGTACCATGCCAGCACGAAGTTTTGCTTCGTTAAAGGCATCCCGTCGACCGTCACGTTTAATCACGCGTGGTAAAGTTAGTTCTGCTGTTTCGTAGGTGGTGAACCTTTCTTTGCAGTCCAAGCATTCCCGTCGACGACGAACTTGATTGTTTTCGCGAATCAAGCGTGAATCTGTCACTTTGGTATCTATCGCATTGCAAAATGGGCAATACATGTGTTTCTCACTTAAGTTAGAGAACCCGTTAGCCTGTGTTTTTCGCAAGCAGTTTAGCTGATTTTGCAATAAAAAACAGGGTTATTTCCAATTTGCCTCCCGATAGCTTATTTCGGTCGTACTTATTGTCATGCGGGAAATGAATATATATCAAGCAGATGACCCTGTTATTAAGGCCCGACTTGCCTAAAACTTCGTCGTATCGCGGTCTGTACACAAGTCGCGATACGGCAGGGTTAATGATATGTCGTCAGGCGAAGAGGTTTGGGCACATATTCTTAAGTTGACGCCTATGCGCGCAGGCGGGGATCCATTTGAAAAGTTATGCTGATATCCAAATAAATACTCTTTATGCAACAACGATAAGAGGCATTAGAGTTTGCGTCTTAATAAATATTCTGCCAGTTTTTTTAAAATATCTCCCTTTGCTCCAAGCCCTATAATAGAGTCCAATGCTAAATCGGTCAGGTTTTGTACTTTCTTCCGCGTTGCTTCAACCCCCATTAAGGTAGGATAGGTCATTTTATTGTTGGCTATGTCTAATCCCTGAGGTTTGCCTAAAATAGCGGTTTCACTTTCTATATCCAATAAATCATCCTGAATTTGAAAAGCGAGACCTATATAGGCCGCATATTTTTCCAATGCACTTCGCGTCTCGGGTGGTAATTCTGCTATGCCTAACATCCCGAGTTTGATGCTAGCCGTCAAAAGCGCTCCGGTTTTCAACTGATAAAGGTGTAGGAGCTTTTCGGCTGAAATATTTTTATCCATAATAGTAATGTCGAGCGCTTGACCGGCTGCCATACCAAAGGGACCACTGGCTTCACTTAATACGGCGATCATTTCTAGACGCTGGTTGGCCGATAACTGGTTGGGGTGAGAGGCCAGTATCTGAAAAACAAAAGCCTGCAAGGCATCGCCAGCCAAAATGGCCATCGCTTCACCGTAAGCTTTATGGCAGGCAGGCTTGCCCCGACGCAAGTCGGCATTATCCATCGCCGGTAAGTCATCGTGAATTAAAGAGTAAGAATGAATCAGTTCTACCGCGCAAGCAGCGGCATCCAGGTTTTCCATTTCTGCGCCAACTACGGTGCCAGCCGCATAGACTAATAGAGGGCGAATGCGTTTACCCCCATTCAATACCCCATAAGCCATCGACTCTTGCAAAGACTTAGCCGGCATTGCCGCCTTTTTAAGGTAAAAATCGAATAGACTTTCTGTGCGGGCTTGAGAAAGGGCGATTAAATTTTCTAAAGACATACTCATTCTTCGTTATTCTCGTAAGGTTTCAGTTCTTCTTCGCCACCGTTCTGCATGAGAATTTGGACTTTTTGTTCAGCTTCTTGCAAAACCTTCTGGCAGTGCTTAATTAAAGAGACGCCACGTTCAAACTTTTCTAATGATTGCTCTAAGCTCAAATCGTCATGTTCCATTTGTTCTATCAAGGTGTTAATTTCAGTTAGAGCGGTTTCTAAATCAGGTTGTTGTTTTGTTTTGCGAGTCACAGTCGGTTTACTCCATAGGGTTAACTTATTCGAAGGACATATTAAAGGAGAATGAGCATGGCAGGGAATAATAAAAAACCCAGAGATGAGAAATTAACACCGGAGCAATATAATGTATGTCGCTTAGGTGGAACCGAGGCGCCCTTTACTGGAGCGTTACTTGATAACAAAGAACCGGGCACGTATTATTGCGTTTGTTGCGATTCAGCGTTATTCAGATCAGATGATAAATTCGATTCTGGTACGGGTTGGCCCAGTTTCACGCAGCCTGCTATTGTAAATGGAATAAAAGAAGTAAAAGACACCAGTCACGGCATGTTGCGTATAGAAGTGATGTGTAAACAGTGCGATGCCCATCTAGGCCACGTGTTTCCTGATGGTCCTAAGCCTACAGGGCTGCGCTATTGTATTAATTCTGCAGCATTACGCTTTGAAAATGATCAGAAAAGTAGCACATAAAACTTTTTAGAAAAACTTTCACAAAGAGTGTTGACAATAAACTTAGAGGATGTAGAATGCGCATCTCTGGTGACGAACAAGGTTGAGAAAAAAGCGAGAAACCTTCGAGTTACGTTCTTTAAAAAATTGAA
>JARLJO010000002.1 GCA_031291175.1 Gammaproteobacteria bacterium | reverse complement strand
TTAGAAGTATATTTTGGTAAACATAGGGTTTACCGATGTGGTCTTGAATAAGACCACATTTTTTAGGCTCAAAGTGTAACCCATGTCTCCGAACACTGTTACCTATGTCCCCGGTCTATACACAAGCCGCGGGACGTAGGCGAAGGGTAGGATTAATTGTCAACAGCCCCTAATCCCGACGCAACTTTTCACTAGAAGCTAGCGGTGTCGGATAACGCATCGTTACCCAATAACAAGAGCCAATAAACGTCAGCATGGTGGCAGCTTGCACCATGTAAGTAGCTGCCGGATGAATTAACTTGGCATCCAGCGCCAGATAAATAACTAGCAGAGAGAACTCACTGATCTGCCCGAGGCGTACGCCAATTTCCCAGCTAATCGGTTTAGCCTCACCCGACTTATGCAACAGCCAGCCAAACACTAGCGGCTTGCCGATTAAAATCACAGCAGCTAATAACATGGCCGGCACAATGATCTCAGGTAAATAACCGAAATTAAATCCCGCACCTACAGTGAAAAAGAAAATCACCAAAAAGAAATCCCGCAATGGCTTCAAGCTTTCAGCCACATACAGCGAGATAGGATTCGATGCCAAAGTCACGCCCGCAATAAATGCGCCAATTTCCTCCGAGAGATGCATAAAATGGCTAAGCTCAGCCATGCAAAGACACCAGCCGATAGAAAGAATAAAAATATATTCATGTACTTTATCAAAGCGAGTAAGAAGTTTGGAAAGCAAATAGCGCTGAAATAGATAAGCCACAATGAGCAGCGTAGGAAAAGCGCTAATAATCAGCCCTAAATCGTTAAACGAAAACGCTCTATCCGCAATACCTTGAAGAATTAACAAAACCCCGATAGCGATTAAATCTTGTAACAGCAACACACTGATCATGAGTTCACCGGTATGCTGGTGATGCAACACGGTCGTAGGCAGCAATTTCAAACCAATAATAGTGCTAGAGAACATGGTTGCAATCCCAATGATCATGCACTCATTCATATTGAAGCCAAAATATTTACCGATACCAAATCCCGTTCCCATAAAGAGAATGGAGCTGACAATCGTGATCCAGCTCATTTTGCGTAATGAATGCAAAAGATTTTGAGGTTGTAAATGCAAGCCAAGCAAGAACAGCAAGAAGAGAATACCAATGTCACCCGTTTGCTTGATCACGACAGAGTCTTTGACCAACTTCAAACCCCAGGGACCTAAAATGGTCCCCAGCAACATATAAGCCACTAACAAGGATTGGCGCGTAAATAATGCAATCGTAGAGAGAATCGCTGTCCCTGTAAAAATTAGAAATACCACATGGACAATCGATTGATTCTGCATTATGTGTCCTCACTTAAAGAAACTAAAGTTGTATTGCCGCCAGCGGCCGTTGTGTTAACAGAAATTGCACGTTCAACACATAATCGGGGTAAGTAATGTGGCCCACCCGCTTTGGGTCCCGTGCCGGATAATCTCTCACCACCAAAAGGTTGAACACCCACCACCGCGCCAATCATATTCCGGTTAACATACACATTTCCAACGGGCATGCGGCTGGAAATGTATTTGACCGTGGCATCAATGCGGCTGTGTATGCCTAAGGTTAGACCGTATCCGCTCGCTATGATTTCGTCCAAAACCTTGTCTAATTGGCCGACATTATAACAAATTACGTGCAAAATAGGGCCAAAAATTTCACGCTGTAACTGGTTTAAATTGTCCAATTCAAAGACAGTTGGCCCGAAAAAGTGACCTTGGGTGCCATTTTTCAGTGGAATTTGATAAATGAGCTTCGCTTCATCCGTCATTCTTGCCACGTGTTTATGCAACATTTGCAAAGAGTCATTATCAATGACAGGACCAATATCCGTGCTGAGTAAGCTCGGATCACCCACATTGAGCTCTTTCATTGCGCCTTTTAGCATCTCTAAGATACGTGGGGCAACGTCTTTTTGCAGAAAAAGCACCCGCAGCGCAGAGCAGCGTTGACCTGCGCTATTGAAAGCAGAACTCATGATGTCCATCACCACTTGCTCCGGCAATGCGGATGAATCCACAATCATAGCATTTTGACCGCCTGTTTCAGCGATGAATGGTACGATAGGTCCTTCACGATGAGCAAGACTCTGCTGAATCAGCTTGGCTGTTTCCGTGGAGCCTGTGAACATGACACCAGATACGCGAGTGTCTGCGACCAGTTTGGCGCCCACTGTTTCGCCTTGTCCTGGTAATAAATGCAATGCCTCTTTGGGAATCCCTGCGGTATGAAATAAACGAACTGCAGCCGCTGCTACCAATGGCGTTTGTTCAGCTGGTTTTGCAATAACAGTATTGCCTGCGACTAATGCTGCCAGTACCTGCCCTGAAAAGATCGCCAAGGGAAAATTCCAGGGACTAATGCAAACGATAGTGCCACGCGGATGCAGTGATAATTGATTAAATTCACCCGTTGGTCCCGGCAATGGCAGAGGAGCAAAATCAACCCGCGCGCGCTCTGCATAATAACGACAAAAATCGACGGCTTCACGAACCTCAGACAGACAATCATGAAGATGTTTACCACCTTCGCGACATAATAGTGTCATGAACTCAGGAGTGGCTTCTTCTAACAAGTTTGCAGCGCGATCAAGACAGGCTGCTCGTTCTTCGGCTGTTGTCGTTCCCCAGCTTGCATTCGCAGCAAAGGCGGCGGCTAACGCCTTTTCAACATCGTTAGCCGATGCTTCGGTAACATGTCCCACAACCAGATCCGTTTGATAAGGCGCAACAATGGCTTTAGCAGATTTTTCTGTAATGCATTTGCCATTAATGATTGGGCCCGCAACAAAATTTTCTTGGTCTGCTACTTCCATGGCTATTTTTAATCGTGCCAGAGTACTAACGTTTGACATGTCTAAACCGCTGGAATTTTGGCGGTCCTTAAAAATATATTTAGGCAATGGAATATGCGGATGCGGTTTATGATCGAGCTTTCCAATTCTATCGACAGGGTCCTGGATTAAGTGTTCTATCGGCGTATTTTCGTCGGCAATCCGATTAATAAATGAAGTATTCGCACCATTTTCAAGAAGGCGTCTGACTAAATAACCCAGCAAGTCAATGTGGCTGCCAACAGGTGCATAAATACGACAAGGAATATCAAAATGCTGTTGTCCCACAATCTGATCGTAAAGAGGTTGCCCCATTCCATGCAGACATTGAAATTCAAAATCACGGCGGTCGCCCGCGAGTTCAATAATGGCAGCAACAGAATAAGCGTTGTGAGTGCCAAACTGCGGATAGAAACAATCAGGACGCGCTAATAATTTTTTTGCACAGGCCAGGAAAGAAACGTCGGTAGCATGCTTGCGAGTGAAAACAGGATAACCTTCCAGGCCAAGCATCTGGCTATGTTTGATTTCAGCATCCCAATAAGCGCCTTTAATTAACCTTACCATAATGCGGCGTTTGTGCTTGCCTGACAGTTCTGCTAACCAATCTAACACGTACGGCGCGCGCTTTTGATAGGATTGTACCGCTAGCCCAAATCCTTCCCACCCAGCCAGTGAAGGATCACTGAAAACAGATTCAAAGATATCCAGTGATAATTCGAGCCTGTCAGCTTCTTCAGCGTCAACAGTCATACCAATATTCTGCGCTTTGGCTTGTTGTGCCAGGGTCAAAAGCAGCGGTGTTAATTCATTTAAAACACGATCACGTTGGCCTAGTTCATAACGTGGATGTAGTGCGGATAATTTTACGGAAATACCTGGCCCTTCAATCGGGCCGTGATCAGCTGAAGCTTTGCCGATGGCAGCTATTGCGCTTTCATAGGATTGAAAATATTTCAGCGCGTCTTCTTTAGTACGGGCGGCTTCACCCAGCATGTCATAGGAGTAGCGGTAACCTACTTTTTCGAGTTTTTGTGCGCGTTTGATGGCTTCATCGATGGTGCGTCCCATGACAAATTGTTTGCCGATAATTTTCATGCTTTGCATAATAAGCGGGCGTATTACTGTGCCACTGGTGCGGTTTAAAAAGCGCTTTAATGAAGCGCCCAAGCCTTTTTCTTCGCTAACAGCAGGCGCATAGAGTTTGCCAGTTAACATCAGCGACCAGGTCGCTGCATTTACGAAAAGAGAGTGGTTGGTACTAAGATGTTGTGCCCAGTCCGCAGTGGATAGTTTATCGCCAATTAGCTTATCTACGGTTTCTCTATCGGGTATGCGTAATAACGCTTCAGCCAGGCACATTAAGGCAATGCCTTCTTCGCTGGATAGATCATATTGGTGCAGAAAACTGTCTAAACCACCTTGTTTCTTACGATTTTGGCGAGTGGATTGCACCAGATTTTTGGCTGTTTCGTCTATGCGTTGCAAGGCCGCGTCAGGGAACTTGGCTTGTTCTAACAGATTGTTTATACAGACTGTTTCATCTAGTCGGGTCGCATTAGTGATAGCATCGCGAAGAGGGGTATTAGGATAAAGCGTATTTGCAAAAATCATAATGATTCATTCCATGTTATGATGTGGCGAGATTTTTTATGCAAGACCGATATTTTAACACGCTAAAGAGAATAGGGGAGTTTGATTTGTTAGCAAAGCAAAAAAAAATAGCGCTAGCGAAACGTTTTCGCGGTTTATTGCCAGTTGTCATCGATGTTGAAACAACCGGATTGAATCCTGCAACGGATGGCTTGTTAGAAATAGCGGCTGTCACGATTGGTATGGACGAAAAAGGTAAGCTTTATCGCGATCAAACGTACTCTTATCATGTAGAGGCCTTTCCCGGGGCAAATAGGGATCCAGAAGCATTGGCAGTGACAGGCATTGATCCTGATGCACCTTTTCGTTATGCCATCCCTGAAGAGCAAGCGTTAAAGCGAATGTATGCAAAGGTTACTCTGTCTCTTCAGCAAACGCAGTGTCATCGTGCTGTCTTGGTCGGTCATAATGCCTGGTTTGATTTGCATTTTATGTTAGCGGCGAGCAAGCGTTCTCATATCCATTCTACGCCGTTTCATTCTTTCACTAGCTTTGATACGGCAACCTTAGGTGGTGCGGCATTAGGCGAGACAGTGTTGGCTAGAGCATTGCGCACAGCCGGTATCCCTTTTGATATTTCACAAGCGCACTCTGCGGCTTATGATGCAGAGCGTACTGCTGAATTGTTCTGTTACATCCTTAATCATTTTTAAGCGCGTCTTATTCCTGCCTCTATGGTCTTGCTTGTGGGTGATATTGTTACCCGCAAGCGTCTTTACGTCGTCATTCTATTGTTTGATGAATAAATGAATTCTATAGCATAACGATTTCTTTATTTCTCTATTCGCAGACAAAAAAAAGCCCGCTAGAAGCGGGCTTTTTAATTCGGCGTGGATATTAACCGAATTTAACGCTAGCGCGAGCACCAACTGTGTTGGAGCTGTTGCCATTGCCACCTTTGCCAGAGCTATAAGCTACGTCATGCGCAACTTCTAGGCCAAGATTGGTGTTTTTCCACATATCTACGTTGTAACCAGCTAACCAACGGCTCTTAGGCAATGCTAAGTTCACGGCATTGTTAGAAGCTTGGTAACCTAGGTATACATTTTGGTTCTTGTTCCAGCCATTAAACGCATAACCCGCTGTCGCGTCCGCAGCCCAAGGTTTAGCACCGCTACCTAGTGGGTTGTGGAACTGATTTGACAAGTCTCTTGGGTTAAAGTTTTGAATAGCTGTTGTGTAACGAAGGCTAACGCTGAATGGACCGCTGTTCAAGTCGCCGTATACAGCCAAGCCACCAACTGTGTGAACATAGTTGTGTAGACCGAATGGTGAGTTGCCCATCATGTTTTGAATGTCGTTAACGCCAGTCAAGTCAGACATGTAACCAAGACCAACATCGTAGCCTAATTGATCATTGATTTGATCAAAGCCAAGCGATGCACCGTAAACGGTGTTGGAATGGTTATTAGCAAACTGAATGGATGGGTTGCTGAACGCATAAACGTCACCATGTAAGCCCATTTTTGTAATAAAGCCAAGCTTAGCAGATGATTGCAATGATTCCGTCATGACTTGTGTCATTGTACGGTTCAATGCGTGGATTTGGTATCTGCCGTAATCGCTAAATTGTTTACCAACTTGGAAGAAGATTGGTGACACGTCGTAGTTAGCAACGGTCAAGTAGCCTTGTTCTAAGTTAATTTGGTTGTTGGTGTAAGCTGTGCTGTATGAGCCAAGGTTACGACCATTTGTTGAGCTGAAATTGCTGTAGCTTAAGCTAGCGAGTGCTTTTGTCCAATCGTTAACGTTAGCAGCAACATTTAAGTAAGCATCGTTCAATGAAACGCGGGTGTAGTTTTCGCCCATGTAACCTTGTGAACGGTTGCCCCAATGACCATCAGCATTCAATCCACCGCTTACGCCGATACGGTTAAACCAATCTGGCATCGCTTTGCTGCGGCCTGTGTTTTGGCTCATTGCATCGTACATAATTTGATAGGTATCAACTTGTGGAACAACGATTGTTGGAAGTGCGCCCATTGCTTTGTAGTCTTGTGGTTGTGCGTCTACATAGTGATGAACAACTTTCTTGTGATGATGATGTTTATGTTTTGGTTGTGTTTGAGTTTGAGCTTGAGTGTCAGCAAAAACAGGGCTACTGATCAACCCCAACACGCTCATTGATGCAACAACGAGTTTTAGTTTCATGCTTGTGTATCTCCTTGATATATTGATTTGATCCGGACGAGTTTCAAAATTACCTCATAAATATATTCAATTGCAAGCAAAAGTTAACGCAAACACACACGTATGTGCATTCTTAGTGGCCTTGTTTGCAATTTTTAAACACCTTGCAAAAAAATGGATAGCTTGCATATCATTTGTTTTATTTCTTAATACAATATTTGCGTGCTTGACCATTTGTGCTGCGGAAGTTTAATTAAATACGTACGTGATGAAAAGGCTTATAACATAAAATAAAAAATATAATCAGGATTGAATCATTTAATGCGCAGATAGAAAGGTTGTGACAAAAAAAGACCCACAGTTTGTGGGTCTTTTTAGTACGCTGTTAATTTATTCTAAGTTAAAAATAGCGTAGTGGATTATAAAGCTTCTGCTTTAGTGCTAAGAAAATCTGCAATACCTTGAGTGGTTGGTGTGATACCTGCATCACCTTTGTTCCAACCTGCAGGACAAACTTCACCATGCTTTTCAGAAAATTGTAATGCGTCAATTAGGCGGATGAATTCATCAATGTTACGACCCAATGGTAAATCATTAATGATTTGTGAACGAACAACACCTTGTGTGTCGATTAAAAACGCACCACGTAATGCAACGTGTTGAGTAGGATGTTCGACACCAAATGCCTGGCAAATTTTATGATTCACGTCAGCAACGAGTGGATAGCGAACTTGACCAATTCCACCCTCTTTAACAGCTGTGTTGCGCCAGGCGTTGTGAGTAAATTGTGAGTCAATTGAAACGCCGATGACAACGGTGTTACGAGCGGTAAATTCTGCAATGCGGTTATCCAGCGCGATTAATTCGGATGGGCAAACGAAGGTAAAATCTAACGGATAGAAGAAAACCAGCGCATATTGGTTTTTCGTTACTTCAGATAGGGTAAAATTGTTTATGATTTCGCCATCAGCTAATACAGCTGCAGCAGTAAAATCGGGGGCGGTTCTACCAACTAATATACTCATATTATATAACTCTCCGATAGGGCTAATGTTAATGGCTTTCAGGTTGCGAATTATAGCATAAATGCGATATGAGTATATTATCTACTCGCAGATTGAGGTATTATTTGCATCTTTATATATAGTATAACCTGGTTCAAAATCAAACCAGGCTGTAACTTGGGGTGCTCCACGGCATCCTTGGTCTATTTCAATGAGGGGACGTCGCGTGCCAACCGTGTTTTTGCTTATCCTGTTGGGTGTCTTTTTGAATGCAGGAGCGCAGCTCTTGCTAAAAGCTGGCATGACCCGCATCGGTCACTTTGAATTCAGTTTGACGAATATTGTTCCTATCAGTATGAAAGTAATGGGTAATCCGCCTATTTTAGCGGGTTTGTGTGCCTATGTTGTCAGTGTGGGTGTGTGGTTATTGGTCTTATCCCGAGTGCAGGTGAGTTTTGCTTATCCTATGCTTAGCATTGGCTATATTGTGAATGCGGTTGCCGCTTACTACCTTTTTGGTGAAGATTTATCATTGCTACAAATAGTCGGCATATTTGTGATAATTTCGGGTGTTTATTTGGTTTCTCAGGGCGCAGCGTCCTAATAAAGGAGTGTTATGAGCGAAGAATTTTTACCGTTTTCTCGACCTTTAATTAGTCGAGCTGCGATTGATGATGTGGTCACTTGTCTGGAGTCTGGCTGGATTACGACAGGCCCTCGGGTTGCCCAGTTTACTGAAGCGTTAAAAGATTATTTGAGCGCACCTTTTGTGTTGCCATTATCAAGCGCCACGGCGGGTTTGCATTTGACTTTGTTGGCGATGGGCATTAAGCCTGGCGATGAGGTTATTACAACGCCTATGACTTTTACTGCCACACTTAACACCATTGTGTTGGCTGGTGGTAAACCTGTTTTAGTGGATATCGATCCTAAGACTTTTAATATGGATTTAAATCAACTGGAAGATGCTATCACTGATAAAACCCGCGTGATTATGCCAGTGCATTTTGCAGGTTTGCCTGTTGATCTGGATCACTTGTATGAGATAGCAGAAAGACACGGCTTGCGTGTTATTGAAGATGCCGCGCATGCGATTGGTGCGGAATTCAAAGGCAAGCGAATTGGTGCAGTGGGTGATACGCAGGTTTTTAGTTTTCATCCTACTAAAAACATGACGACGGGTGAGGGTGGTTGTATTGCTACGCGTGATGAAGCCGTCGCTAAAAAAATCGGTCTCTTGCGTTTTCACGGTATTGATCGGGAAGCTTGGAATCGATATGGCAAAGGTGGCACGCAAGATTATGAAGTCGTGATGCCGGGATATAAGTACAACATGATGGATATTCAAGCGGCGATTGGTTTGCATCAGTTGCGCGAGTTGGATGGGTTCATTGCGCGTCGCGAAGAATTAGCGGAGCGTTATCAAGCGGCGTTAGCTGACTGGTCGCAATGGACACTCCCTGAAACGCCCGCTTATCCGCATCGTCATGCATGGCATATTTATACGCCGCTTATCAATCCTGTCAGTGCAAACATGACACGGGATGAGTTTATGTTGGCTATGAAAGAAAAAAATATTGGCACGGGTTTGCATTATCGCGCTGTGCATTTGTATCCATATTATCGGGAACGTTTTGGTTTTAACCTTGGCGATTTCCCGCACGCTGAAAATGTGTCAGAACGTATTGTGAGCTTGCCATTATTTCCTGGCATGACGGATGCTGAGCATGATCGTGTACTGGATGTAATGTATAGTATTTTTCATTAAAAATAATTTAAATGGTTGTGATATGAACGTATTAATTTTAGGTGCGAATGGTTTTATCGGTTGTAACTTAAGCGAAGCAATTTTGGCAAATACCGATTGGCATATTTATGCTATGGATATGGCTTCTGACAAGCTGCAGAATTGTTTGGGAAATGAAAGATTTCATTTCATGGAAGGTGATATTACGATTCATAAAGAATGGGTCAATTATCATGTTAAAAAATGCGATGTGATATTGCCGCTGGTTGCCATTGCAACGCCAGCTGTATACGTTCAAAACCCATTACGTGTTTTTGAATTGGATTTTGAAGCCAATCTCGAAATTATTCGTCAATGTGTGGAACATAAAAAACGCTTGGTATTTCCATCCACTTCTGAGGTCTATGGTATGTCGCCGGATCTTGAATTTGATGAAGAAGAAAGTCATTTGGTTACAGGCCCAATTCACAAAGAACGTTGGATTTACTCGACATCAAAACAATTATTGGATCGCGTGATTTATGCTTATGGCAAGCATCACGGTTTGCAATATACCTTGTTCCGTCCATTTAACTGGTACGGCCCACGCTTGGATAACATCTTTAATCCTAAGCCAGGTGGTTCGCGTGTATTAACGCAATTCATTGGTAACATTTTACGTGGTGAAGATATTGTGTTGGTGAATGGCGGCGAACAAAAGCGTTGTTTCATGCATATTGATGATGGTGTTGCTGCTTTGTTAAAGATTATTGAAAATAAAGATGGCTGCGCTTCCAATCGAATCTTTAATATTGGTAATCCAGACGAAAATATTTCGATTCGCACATTAGCAGAATTGTTAGTGAAGTTGATTAAGCAATATCCGAAATATGCTGATCTCGCGTCCAAGACGAAATTGGTGGATGTGGATGCTGAGCAATATTATGGTTCAGGCTATCAAGATGTGTCATTACGCGTTCCTGCTATTGTTCGCGCAGCGAAACATTTAGGTTGGGCACCTAAGGTGACATTGGAGCCAGGTTTGAATCAAACATTAGAATTCTATTTAGCATAATGATGCAATATGTAGGTTGGGTTGTGGGGGTTTTTTGTTGGCCCACAACAAAAAAAAAAAACTTTTGTTGGGAAAAAAAAATAAAAAAACCAACAATAAATAATATTTATATTTTTTTTTAAAAATAATTTTTATTTT
>JARLJO010000020.1 GCA_031291175.1 Gammaproteobacteria bacterium | reverse complement strand
GTTCAATCAGGTTTTTTTGTATATCAAAATGTATAAAAAGGAAGATGTTTTAGTAACGACATTTTTAAAATTCTGGCGTATTTAAAAAAAAGTGAGTCTAGGATGAAGCAAATTAAAATAGCATATTATTTAGTACTCATATTGCTATTTTTTTCGCATGCTAATTATAGTGCAACCATAGACTTCTTTGGCAATAGCTCCAAAATTCATGTTTCATCAGGTGCATCATTTGTGGTGAATCAACCTATCTCTCCTATCGCTGGAGCACTTATTCGTGATGCGGGTGGAACTATATCCGGATCTAATGTTACCTTCTCCGGTGGATTACTCCAAGATTTGGGTAATAATATGTTGTTAAATGCCGTGTGGACTCCTGCGGGGACTGCTTCAGGCACCTTAACATTAAGTAACGGCAGTAATTTTATTAAAGATTCTCGTGGGGTTATTACTGAAACAGTGAACATCTCTGGAGCAGGAGCTCGTGTTGAAGGGGCTGGTTTATTCACTGGTCCTATTACATTGGCTGATGCCAACACTACTGCTACATTTTCTATTCAAAGTTCATTGGGTGCTAATATTACGTTCAATGGTGGCATTTTAAACTTAGACGATACGCTGACATTTGCCGATGGTAAATCATATGTGGGAACAGGAACTATTAATTTTAATGGCCACAATCTAGAGTTTGGCGGTGCTGCTTTAACTTTAACGAGTACTTTTTTTATAGATGCAAATCTTACATTGAATGGGCCAGTGACGCTGGCGGGAAATACAACGTTTGTGAATGGTAATACCATTCAAGGAAATGGGAATATTTTAACGTTGGCAGCTGGGGCTACTATTACTATTGCAGCTGGGGCTACCGTATTTATGACTGATACGGTTCTTAAGGGGTTAGGCGATGCTATCGGTAGCATCATATTTGGCAGTTCAACTTCACAGCTTATTTTGAGTAACTCAACTATTGATTTGGTAGGCGCTCTTACAACTTCTCAGGGATTGGTAACATTTAATGGACCAAGCACTGTGATTGAGAAAAGTTTTATTTGGACATTTACTGGTACTTCATTATTGACTGTTGATGGTGTAACTTTATGGAAAGACAAAGCTGGAGCAGCAACAAAAGGAACTATCGCCTTTGCCTCAGCAGCAAACCTATCACTCCTTAATACAGCTACTATATGCGATACGGTGTGTGGAGCTGCAGTGGATGCATTAGCAACGAGCACCGGATTTTTACAATCACAAATAGATACCTGTTGTAATGCACTCAAAACGAGCACGGGATTCTTGCAATCGGAAATCGATACGTGTTGCGCGGCACTTAAAACAAGTACGGGATTCTTGCAGTCTGAGATAGATTTTATAACCAGATTTTTGCAATCGGAAATTGATGCATGCTGCAATTCGCTTAAAACGAGTACCGGATTTTTACAATCGGAAATTGATGCATGTTGCGCGGCACTTAAAACAAGCACCGGATTTTTGCAGTCTCAAATAGATGTCTCAAATAGTGGATTACGTACGAGTACTGGATTCCTGCAATCGGAAATTGATGCATGTTGTGTGGCACTCAAAACAAGTACGGGATTTTTGCAATCTGAGATTGATGCTATCAATAGTTGTTGTACGGTGCTCAAGACAAGTACCGGATTTTTACAATCAGAGATTGATGCCTGTTGTACAGCCCTTAAAACGAGTACCGGATTCTTGCAGTCTCAAATAGATGTATCAAACAGTTCTTTGAGAACGAGTACTGGATTGTTGCAATCAGAGATCGATGCATGTTGTGCTGCGCTCAAAACAAGCACGGGATTCTTGCAATCAGAGATTGATGCTATCAATAATTGTTGTACGGGGCTCAAGACAAGTACCGGATTTTTACAATCTGAGATTGATGCATGTTGTGCTGCGCTCAAAACAAGCACTGGATTCCTGCAGTCTCAAATAGATGTGTCAAATAGTTCATTACGCACTAGCACTGGGTTCTTGCAATCGCAGATTGATATAAACAATATTAGTCCTTTACGCACCAGTACTGGCTTTTTGCAGTCACAAATAGATGCATGCTGCAATGCACTTAAAACAAGCACCGGGTTCCTGCAGTCTCAAATAGATGTCTCAAATAGTGCATTAAGAACCAGCACTGGATTCCTGCAATCTGAGATTGATGCATGTTGTGCAGCACTCAAAACAAGTACTGGCTTCCTGCAGTCAGAAATTGATTTTATAACTGGATTTTTACAGTCAGAAATTGATGCATGTTGTAATGCACTTAAAACAAGCACCGGATTCTTGCAGTCTCAAATAGATATATCAAATAGTGCATTGCGCACCAGTACTGGATTCCTACAATCCGAGATAGACGCATGCTGCAATGCACTTAAAACGAGTACTGGATTCTTGCAATCACAAATAGATGTCTCAAATAGTGCATTGCGTACGAGTACTGGCTTCCTGCAGTCAGAAATTGATGCGTGCTGTGCGGCTTTAGGCACAAGCACTGGATTTTTGCAATCGCAGATTGATGCGATTACTTCTGAGGTTGATGTGTGCTGTTCATCGCTAGCAACAAGTACTGGGTTCTTGCAATCGGAGATTGATGCATGTTGTAACGCATTAAAGACTAGTACCGGATTTTTACAATCTGAGATTGATGCATGTTGTGCTGCGCTCAAAACAAGCACGGGATTCTTGCAGTCTCAAATAGATTTATCAAACAGTGCTTTAAGAACGAGCACTGGGTTATTGCAATCAGAGATAGATGCATGTTGTAATGCACTCAAGACAAGCACCGGATTTCTACAATCGCAAATTGATGTGTTGACTTCTGAGGCTGATGCGTGCTGTTCATCGCTGGCAACAAGTACTGGATTCTTGCAATCGGAGATTGATGCTTGTTGTAATGTGCTTAAGACCAGCACCGGATTCTTGCAGTCAGAAATTGATAACTTGAGAAGTACTATTGATATTTTAATTTCTGCAACTACGGGGTTGCTTCTTTCAGAGATTGAAGTATTAGCATCGATACTTGATCAAATAATTACCGTGACGGTCCCTGGTCTTGTTTCTACGATAGATGCATTAGTTTCAATTATTGATAATGTAATAACAAATTCCAATATTGTTATTTTGGCTCGTTTGGACGCATTGGAGACGAGTACCGGATTTCTACAATCAGAGATTGATGCGTGTTGTAGCGCACTCAAAACGAGTACCGGATTCTTGCAATCACAAATAGATATTTCAAATAGTGCGCTAAGAACAAGTACAGGATTCTTACAGTCAGAAATTGACGCATGCTGTAATGTACTTAAAACGAGCACTGGATTTCTGCAATCGCAAATAGATGTATCTAGTAGCGCATTGCGTACGAGTACTGGATTTTTGCAATCGGAGATAGATGCATGTTGTGCAGCATTGGCGACAAGCACAGGATTCTTGCAGTCTCAAATAGATGTTTCAAATAGTGCCTTAAGGACGAGTACTGGCTTCTTGCAATCAGAAATAGATGCATGTTGTGCGGCGCTTGGCACAAGTACTGGGTTCTTACAGTCACAAATAGATGTAATCACTTCAGAGGTTGATGTGTGTTGTTCATCACTAGCAACAAGCACCGGATTCTTGCAATCAGAGATCGATGCATGTTGTGCAGCGTTAGGGACAAGTACAGGTTTCTTGCAATCAGAGATAGACGCATGTTGTGCGGCACTAGGCACAAGTACTGGATTCTTACAGTCAGAAATAGATGCATGCTGTGCGGCACTTGGCACGAGTACTGGGTTCTTACAGTCACAAATAGATGTAATCACTTCAGAGGTAGATGTGTGCTGTTCATCACTAGCAACAAGCACTGGATTCTTGCAATCAGAGATTGATGCATGTTGTGCGGCTTTAGGCACAAGCACCGGATTCTTACAATCACAAATAGATGTATCTAATAGCGCATTGCGTACGAGCACTGGTTTCTTGCAGTCAGAAATTGATGCTTGTTGTGCGGCGCTC
Source organism: Gammaproteobacteria bacterium (assembly GCA_031291175.1). Classification (GTDB taxonomy): domain Bacteria; phylum Pseudomonadota; class Gammaproteobacteria; order DSM-16500; family DSM-16500; genus UBA5158. Next base: position 969 of record JARLJO010000020.1, on the reverse strand, counting down.
AAAACAAGTACCGGATTCTTGCAGTCTGAGATCGATGCATGTTGTGCTTCATTACAATCAGAGATTGATACATGTTGTGCAGCACTTAAAACTAGTACGGGCTTCTTGCAGTCCGAGATAGATTTGGTGAATAGTACATTGCGTACCAGTACCGGATTCCTGCAATCAGAAATAGATGCATGTTGTGCTGCGTTAGGCACAAGTACTGGATTCTTACAATCTCAAATAGATGTTATAACTTCAGAGGTTGATGTGTGCTGTTCATCGCTGGCAACAAGTACCGGATTCTTGCAATCGGAAATTGATGCATGTTGTGCGGCATTGGCGACAAGCACTGGTTCCTTGCAATCGCAGATTGATATGATAATTTCTGAGATTGATGTGTGCTGTTCATCGTTAGCAACAAGCACCGGATTCTTGCAATCAGAAATCGATGCATGTTGTGCGGCATTAGGTACGAGCACCGGATTCCTGCAGTCTCAAATAGATGTTATAAATAATGAAGCATTCGATTTACTTGCTACAAGTACAGGTTTCTTGCAATCACAAATAGATGCGTGTTGCAGTGAACTCAGTACGAGTACCGGATTCTTGCAATCTCAAATAGATGTTTCAAATAGTGCATTGGCAACAAGCACTGGATTCTTACAATCGCAGATTGATGCGATAACTTCTGAGGTTGATGTGTGCTGCTCATCACTAGCAACAAGTACTGGATTCCTGCAATCGGAGATTGATGCATGTTGTGCGGCTTTAGGAACAAGTACTGGATTCTTGCAGTCAGAAATAGATGTAATTCGCAATTTATTATTTACCAGCACTGGATTTTTACAGTCAGAAATCGATGCATGTTGTGCGGCATTAGGTACGAGCACCGGATTCCTGCAGTCTCAAATAGATGTTATAAATAATGAAGCATTCGATTTACTTGCTACGAGTACAGGTTTCTTGCAATCACAAATAGATGTT
>JARLJO010000019.1 GCA_031291175.1 Gammaproteobacteria bacterium | reverse complement strand
TTCACACCGCACTGAATGTGGGTGCACTCGCGGCTGGTACGGCTCTGCTCGAGAATCAGCTCGCTCCGGGTCTGTTGCAGGAGATGGGACTGACGGAGGTGGCGGGGTTGGCACTCCTAGCCGAGATCAGTTCCAGCTACCTCGTTGACGATCTAATTCTGCCAATGATGGCCAAATGGTATCCGTAAACGGCTTCATTATAGTTCTGCCCACTCCTCATTTTCAAAACTCTGTTTTGAAAACTGAAATATGTTTAAACAGAAAGTCCGATTAACATTTACCCAATCAAGATGCCCAAAACCGCAGAGGAGAAAAAGGAATATAACAAACAATGGAATGAGATGAACAAAGAGAAAATCAAAGCGAAAAAGAAACGATGGTATGAGATGAACAAAGAGAAAGCCAAAGCCCAGGCACGTGAATATTACCAAGCGAATAAAGAACGTATGTTGTCGGCTTGTAAGAAAAGGCGCTCACAAGCAAACTACGCAAATGGGATTATATATGTGATCAACAATGACATTGATAAACGTCAATACGTTGGATGTACCGCACTAAATGTTACAGAGCGATGGAAAGAACATCTCAAGGCAGGGCGTTCAGAAAAGAACGGTGACTGGAGTGAGATGTACAGAACCATGAAGGATCTAGGCCAAGATCATTTCTCCATCACAGTGTACAAGAAATATCCATGTTCATCGCGGCAAGAACTGGAAAAGGAGGAGGCACGAGTGATCAAGCGGATGACAGACAAAGGCATCAAGCTGTTCAATATCGAACAGGAGGCGGGTACGCGATCACAAGCCACTAAGTCAAAAGTACGAGCGGGTCTCCTCAAACGAGGTTGCCTGCGTGAAACATGTGATGGGCGATGGACCTACACTTGGACACCCTCCGCTGGTGTTAGCAGGACTGTCAATTTTTCAATAAAGAAATATGGTCCAAAGCAAGCAAAGGCTATGGCAAAAGCCAAGCAAGATGAGATCTATCCAAACGAGATATAGTACTGCCATTTTATTTTTTCCAAACATCATAGTAATTGTTGGAAAAATCATGAGTCACGCACAACAGCAGCTATTCGATGAGGCGATGGGTATTTTGGTTCAGTATGGGTTGGACCAGTACACCACCGGCTTCGATGGTGAGTTGGTTCACCTCCTGTTTCAGAACCATATAGATAAGGTGCGCGTTGCCGATACGTACGAATAGACAATGAAGATGATCGAGGAGGCTGTGGCGGCACACTTACAGTTGGGCGTCTCGATGCGTGTTCAGGATTTCATATGGAATGTTAACCACTGCAAGCAACTCTATGATGTCTTTCAAAGATGGCGTTCGCTACTACTGGTGTCGGCTCCGGCTAAGGCTGTTGTACTTCCGATGGATGTGCCTCGTGTTAGCCAGGAGAGTGAGCGGGTCCTGTAGGACCCTGGGGAGGGACTGTATAGAATGTCTGCGGTATAGATATATTGCATCAGTTATGGGTTTTCTAGATGACATGTTCGATGGGATCAAAAGTGCCGGATCGGCTGTTTACGGCAGCGTTCTCAAGCCGGCGGGCGAGCGAGCCTGGGGCATGGGCCAGAGTATGCTCAATCGATTCGATAAGATTCAGGGTATCGGTGACAATGTGATCACGGCCGGTGGACAGCTCGTGCA
>JARLJO010000018.1 GCA_031291175.1 Gammaproteobacteria bacterium | reverse complement strand
TCGACCCAGGAAAAGCTTGGGATTTGCGACGCCGAATGAAATTTTTGACGAAAACTTTGATTTCAGTGAGTAGATAAGTATATGATTAACAACTCAAATCAAATTACATCTCGTATGCATTTATTCGTGGGATCCACCCTACGCTTATACTTCATGGTGCCAGTAATAGAATTTACTGGAAATATCGCATAGGTTAAATCGCGAATTCAACTACCTATCACCAATTCTTTGGCATTTTCTTTGGCATTAACCGAATTACTAATATCATAAATCTTGCTCAAAGCTCTTGGGTAAATCCGTTTCAATCTTATTGCTCCAAATTAGCCTAAGTGCATTAATTATAGCGATAACATCTATCATCTCTTGGAGTATCGCACCAACAACAGGTGAAATTAATCCCGCAGCAGCGAATCCCATTCCAATCATACTTAATGCCATGCCTCCAATTGCGCATTCTAATGCAATTTTACGAGTGGCTAAACTTAGGTGGATTAGTTCATCCACTTTTTTGAGCGTGTTTTCCATTATAACAGCACCTGCGGCTTCAGCGGTCGCATTGCTATATTCCCCAAATGCGATGCCTACAGTTGCTGCGGTTAATGCTGGGGCGTCATTAATACCATCCCCCATGAATAGTGTAGGTGCTTTTTTCCTTTCCGATCTAACAATGGCAAGTTTCTGTTCGGGAGTTTGAGATGCGTATATTTCTGAAAAATTCAGTAGTTTTCCAAGATACTTTACTTCTGATTCGCTATCACCTGACACTAGCATTATTTTAGTAAATTGATGCGAAGGGGTAAGATGACTAATAAATGATTTGCTATCTTTGCGAGGAGCGTCATGGAAGTGTAGCGTAGCGCCATATTTGTTATTAAATAAAACGATACATTCTAACCCGGCAGAAACTGGTGGAAGTAGTTTTGCAATTTCTGGATGTGTTTCCAATGATTTTTTACGATTCGTGATATGGATTTTATTCTCTTCAATCACACCATTTAATCCCTGCCCTGGTTTTTCCGATACGCTTGTTGCATCAAGTAATGGCAATTTATTTTTTTTCGCTGCTTGAAGAATAGCAATAGCCAGTGGATGTTTTGAATAACGTTCAAGGCTAGCAACATTTTGTAATATGAAATTAGAATCAATATTCTTATCAGTAAAAATATCCGTTAAGACGGGTTTGCCATAAGTGAGCGTACCTGTTTTATCAAAAATTGCGGTTCGGCACGTAGGTAATCGCTCTAAAACGGTTGGATCTTTGATGATGATAGCTTGCTTGGCTGCCATTGAAATAGCGCTAATTAACGTAATTGGAATAGCTATAAGCAATGGACATGGTGTAGCGATGACTAATACAGCAAGAAAACGTATTACATCGCCTGTAAGATACCAGGCAGCTAAAGCTATTATGAGTGCAACGGGGGCAAAAATCGCGCCAATTTGATCGCCTAGCCTCCGCATAGTCGGTCGTTTTTGCTCTGCCTCTTGTAAAACTACAACTATCGATGCATAACGTGAATCAGAAGGTAATTTTTGTGCCCGTAGTATTAATGCAGATTCTCCGTTGATGGCACCAGATAATACTGATGTACCCGGTGCTTTTGAAATTTGATAGGGTTCGCCAGTAAGATAAGATTCATCCATTGTACCCTGCCCTTCAATAACTACTCCGTCAACCGGGCAAATTTCATGTGGATAGACAACAATTTCATCGCCAATACAGATATCAAGTAACGGAATATCTTCAATGCCATTAATCATTCTGCGATGCACCAGGGTGGGCATACGCTCTGAAAGCGCTAGCAACACTGAGGAAGCTTTACGCATAGCATAGACTTCGAGTGTTTGTCCGCTAGCTAGCATTAGAATAATTAAAACAGCAGCAAGATACTGGTTTAGAATAACTGCGGTTATTAATGCAATTGCAGCTAATGAGTCTGCACCTAGGTCACCTTTGAGTAATTTTAATATGATGTGAAAAAAAGAGGGTATCCCACCAAAAATTATGGCAATTAATAAGGGCGAATCAGAAGACGAAATAGAGGTAATTTTGAATATAGTTGATAATACGATTGCTATTAATGAAATAGCTACAATAATAAGCTGCCATTGAAGCTTGAATGGAGCAGGAGGTAATGATTTTTGAGGCATTAGTAATCCTTTAGCACATATTCTTACCCTGTTATTGGCTACAAAATATTTCAACAGGCATTAATAAAAAAATGAAGAATAAAAATTAATTATACGTGTCTTTATTCGTAAAGTTTAAAATAAGCATACAAAGAACAAAAGAATTTAATATTTCCTTAATGTTTGTACATTAAACTTGCGCGCTCTTCATGCTAAAGCGAGCGCAAATCACATGGCCTATAAGTATACTGAATACAATGAACTTTTTAGAGAAAGAGCGGCTGAATCAGGTTTTCGATACACATTTAAAGAGTTGTTTAGCATCATACCCAGCGCTATTGCTCATGGTGTTGATACCTTTTTCGGGTTAGACGGTTTGGGTGGCGATAAAGATAACTATCTTCACGGACCTCTTGGATTTTTGATTGGTGGGCCATTTGCGCTGGTTGGATACCTAGTGGGATCGATTTTACAAATGGTGTTTAGTTTGCCTAGTTATTTGGGTCGTTATTTAATTGATTGGCCATTGAATATATTGTTTCCCAATTCTGATGTTATTATGCTGCAACAGCTGACTCCTATAAGTGCCCTTCTCTATACCTTTCCAACTAACATGCCTTTGCCTCCCGCTATGCGAGGTTTAGCTGGCTTTATTTTCGGTATTGTCCCTGAGCTGGTGCGCTATACCGTAAGTCGGCTAGCAGCTACTTTTGTTAGTCTCACTCGTCTTATTACGGACAACCTTTGCGATGTGCCTCGTTTTATTTATGGGAGCATTGGCAGATTGTTTGGTAAAGAGGATCCTGAGCTACCAGAACCTGAGAATGCTCCTGCACCAGAGCAACATTCAAACGAGAATCCAGATGAAGATCCTGCTCCAGCACCCGATAAAAAACATCGCATCAAGCGCGCAAAAGACAAAGATGCTGAGCTCTTACAAGAAGATGAAGTTCTGAAAAAAATAATTGATCAACGGGTAAATTTATTCGAATTATTAGGGGTAACACAAGCAGGTTATGAAAGCGATCCTGCTTGTGTGAAAAAAGCTTATCGAAAGAAAGGTCTGGAGCTTCATCCCGACAGAAACCCTGATAAATCCGAAGAGGCGCGTCACAAATGGGACGCTGTATTGGCGGCTTATGAAATTTTAACTAATCCTGATAAAGTAAATGTCTATTTGCGACACGGTAATATTGGCAACGCTGGTTTGCAATCCAATAGATATGCGCATTTTCAGCCAGCCAATGGTGGGCCTCCAGGTGGTGTTGTCATGGTTGCCGAAAATGATGGGAACAAGCCATCTGCAGATGAAGAACAAAAATCAAATGCAGATCAAGCGCCAGCTAAAAGAAGAATTATCAGAAGAAAACCATAATAATTATTATCATTAAATAGAGGATTTTCAGATGGCTGCAAGTAGAGAAGAAAAAAATGATGATTTAAAAGTGTCAACTCATGTTCATGCTCCTAGTGATATAGGATTTATTCATACAGAAAAAGGACAATTTACCTACTTTTCAGGAAGTGCGGGTGGTGCAAAAACGACTTTCGGAATGCCCGCAGCGGATTTAGTGAAATTGATATCTAATGTGTCTCAAACATTTTTGAAGGCCGAATTAGGCAACTCAAAGACTCAAAAAGAGTTGCTGGACGCGTTTTACACGTTAAATCAAGACTGTGTATATCTGCTAGATGCGTTAAACAACAAAAGAAAATATACTACTTCAGAAGAGATGAACAATGCTTTGCTTGGTTCAGGGCATATTCCGTTGACTATGTCAGCCATTGCGCCAGCATCGCAATATGAGGTGGCTGTGCGTAGTGTGGCATCCTTCCATCTAACAGAATATTTCGGGCATTTTCCTTCTGCTGCAGTACAAGCAAAAGAGTATTTAATTAAGCAAGACATGATGGTTCAAGTTGCTAATTTTCGTAAAACAGTGGTCCAAGCACGTTATGCTCAACAACCAGAAAGTCCAGAATTTTACTTTTGTAATCGTTTGTTGTCAGTTCTTGATGAGCAGATTATCAAAGTTAATCAAAAAACAATGCCTAAAGAAAGTGCTCAATTTGATTTGTGTCATACTTTCGAAGGTAAAGTGGCTGAACTAATATATAGAATGGATGAATCATTAGTCGGTGAAGAGTTAATTTTAAATTTAACGCTATGCATGAATAGCTGCCGGATATTTCAAGAAAGCCACCAACACGGTCAAGTTGACAATACGGTTGAACGCCAAAATAAAATGTCGTATGACCTCTATGCTATCCTAGGAAAATTTGCAGATAAGCTAGGGTTTTCTGGTGAAGGTGATATTGAAGTAACAGATGAGCAAGATAAAATTTTACAAAATATTTTACCTTTGATCGCTTACTTGAATTCCACTAGTAATCCGTTTGCTCGTGATGGTTTATATGGAAAGTTAGAAACTAATGCATTTCACGAAGCGGCTCTTGTTGAATACAAAAAGCATGAATCAAAAGAAAGGAGCAAACCATTTAACTTCCAATATATGCATGTTAAAGAGAAGCATGCAGAATACAATGGTGATCAAATTGAAAAATTGCTTTATGGTTCAACCAATGAACAAGCAAAAGATGCTTCTGCTACCAGTAGTTTTTTCTCAAGCATTGGCAAAGCGTTAAGAAACATCACAAGTGATGGTAGTGTTTCTAGTAGTTCAATACAATCCCAGTCTGCACAAAGACGTGACCGTCTTGCCTTGCCTATGCCAAAGCAATATTTATTGCTGGAAGCACCAAAACCTGAGGTTAAAGAATTTAATCGTCCAGGTAATAGCAGTAAGTAGTAAACAGTTTCTAAGTTGAGAATGAAAAAACCGCAAAGCATAAAAAACTTTGCGGTTTTTTTTTATGATTGAATACGTTGATAATAGACTATAATGCTGCTAGCAATGGTAAAATACAGTCATTCAATTTGGCAATGCGTCCCTATCTGTCTGAAAGTAGTAGTAAAAATAAATAAGAAAAATTACGTTATACTAATAATAAGACCAAAATTCTCAAGGGAAGTAGCATGCCTTTTACGGTAGCCCAGTTTAAAAATTTATTTAATGTTGAGTCTAAGCTTGCCATTGATATGATCAATGGCATGTCTTCCCGTGAGCTGGAAACTTTGCTTGCGAGTACCACTAACTCAGAATTAGAAGCGATAAAAAATAGCTTGAGCGAAGAAGACAAAGCAGCATTAGTCCCTTTTAATTATGCTAAATATGACGACATGACCTGGAAGGATTCTCCTTTCATTTTTCTGAGAAGACATCTTTCCGCTGAGCTGCTTATTTTAATTTTATCGAGATTTTCGCGGTTATCTTTAAATGCCTTTCTGATTTCTACTGAAACTGAGAGGTACTCTCTAAAAATCTCGGGGTTAAGTATTTTCTTCAATTCTCAAACGATGACAGGGTTAGATGTATTTTTGGGATCGAGTTCAGATGACTTGCATTTATATCTGACTAGAGCCCTTGATCCTATGATAATTAAAAAAGCATTTTCTCTTTCTAATCCGGGTTACATGATGAGAATACGCCTTTCAGATGAAACACATAATCTTTACGACAATATTATTGATTATATGTATTATCCTGAACATAGCCTAAAATATAAAACAGAAGGTTTTCTATTATTTTTAAATCAACAAATCATGCGCCTTGATTTTAGTCTGAGACAGGGAAGCGATCAAATTACGACGGAGGAATTTGAATCGTGGATGGCTTATATTGATCAAGTCACTCTGGCAGCGAAGCATTATCCTGAAGTGAAAAAAAGTTTGGAACTGCTGCGTTCTTTGTATCGATCTGAATATATTAATAGATCATTAAGTGAATTAAGCTTCAAAGAAGTTTATCAGTTCGCAATTAATAATAGTCCTGATACTTTTCCTCCAAATAATGCGTTTATCATCGGTCTGCATATTTATAGTTATCAACAAGATTTTAGTGCGGAATATCGCGAAGGCCTTTCGTTATGGAGGAGGTTTTTTACCACGGAAGAAAAATTTAACAAAGGGTTATCGCAGTTATACTACGATTTTTTACGTTCGGCTGCTGCTCGTGGTTCAATGGATGCCAAGCGGCTTTTGTTGAGAATAGTAGCTTCGCGAGCAGATAATAATGTTTTATCAAAAAAAATTGATGGTTTTAATCTGGATGTTTTTCATCAGGTCGAAATTATTTATCCGCCCAGCTATGCTGATCTCGAAAAAACTGTAGCGGCAGCTTTAATAGACCTTCCCTCTCCTCAGCCGTTTCCTGTTTTTGAGCTTTGGAAAAGCTATAAGCTTAACGTTAATTCTGCTGCAACCGCCTCAACTTTTAAACCGTTTCAAGTGCATCCTTATCTTCAGGAAATTGATGATTTGTTAAGTGTGCCACCATTGGATGTCGACGAGGCTTTCGTAGAAAGCATCAGAAAAATGTTGCGCGAAAAGATAGATCATATTGATGATCTTCCCAAAGAAGAAAGCAAAAAAATCCTATCCATACTAACCCTTCTTCAAAATAAAATTGACGCTATCAATTACATTCAAAAAAATATTTTGCGTTCCTAGTATTGCTATCCTTATCTTGGCCGCGTTGGTATAAATAATTACTTGAGAATATAAATATAACGGCATGTATCAGTGATACCATCTACTACCCTATCAATCTTGGCAGGAAGTAAAGGGGGTATCTGTTAACCAGGGTATCTGCTGTCGCTAATAATATGAATTTGATTTTTGATAGGCAAGATCAAAACAAGTGGACTTTCAAATCTAAAATTTAATGAGCCTACTAAACCATCCTTACTTTTAACTAAGATGATTCAATAAAAAGTCAGCGCTTCACTGGATCCCGCGGACAAGCCGCGGGACGTAGGTGTGGCGGGGATGACGTAGGCGTGGAGAGGATGACGTAGGTGTAGCGGGGATTGACGCAGGTATAGCGGGGATTGACGCAGGTGTGGCGGGGATTGACGCAGGTGTGGCGGGGATGACGTAGGCGTGGAGAGGATGACGCAGGTGTGGCGGGGATTGACGCAGGCGTGGAGAGGATGACGCAGGTGTGGCGGGGATGACGTAGGTGTGGAGAGGATTGACGCAGGTGTGGCGGGGATGACGTAGGTGTGGAGAGGAGTAGCTGGGTCTTAAGTCTTAAGCTTAAGCGCATCCATCAAAGCATTTCCTAATGCTGTTTCCATTGGAGCATTACTACTCCCTGATTTCATCTTTGTCATTGATGCTTTTAGTTACAGTACGTGGCGCGGACGGTACAGGCGTCTCACCTAAACGTTTGCTTATCATTAATAATGAAACTTTTGGCACAAGTTGCTCATAGTTTAGTGTTTAACCTGGAAGATCAAAAAATAAACTCCTAATAAAACATAGCTCCCTCTTGTAGCTAGGTAATTGAATAAATTAATCAATCCTATAGTGAGTGGGGCTGACAAGATTCCTTGTTGTTGGTTTGCTGACTCTTCTTGTCTTCGTAGGTAGATCGTGTACTTTCAAGACAATTCTAATGATCTACCTGAATGGAATTAGTCCGCATCCTCCTAGCTTCCCCCAGAAACAATGCTATAATCCCCTACCAAATTCAGAGGAAATACGAGACTTAACTCATGGAAATTAATCAAAAAATTGCATCGGAATTAAACGTTAAAATTGAGCAAGTGAATGCGGCTATTCAGTTGTTAGATGAAGGCTCAACCGTTCCTTTTATTTCACGTTATCGTAAAGAGGTAACTGGCGGTTTAACGGATACCGATTTGCGTAATCTGGATGAGCGGCTACATTATTTGCGTGAGCTCGAAGATCGCAGGCAAACCATTTTAAAAAGTATTACCGAGCAAGATAAATTAACGCCAGAGTTAGCAAAAAGTATTTTAGAAGCCGATAACAAATCGACGCTGGAAGATCTTTATTTGCCATACAAGCCTAAGCGCCGCACGAAAGCGCAGATTGCAAAAGAGGCAGGTCTTGAACCATTGGCAATGCAACTACTCAATGATCCATCACAAGTACCAGATCAACTAGCTGCTCAATTTATCGATGCAGAAAAAAATGTGAATACAGCAGCTGAAGCTTTAGAAGGCGCGCGTCACATTTTGATGGAATTATTTGCGGAAAATGCGGGCTTGTTAGGTCAGCTGCGCCAGGATTTGTGGGATCAAGGCATTATCAAAAGCGACATCATTAAAGGCAAAGAGCAGGAAGGTAATAAGTTTACCGATTACTTCAACTACCAGGAACCCATTAAAAAAATTCCATCTCATCGTGCATTGGCTTTATTTCGTGGTCAGCGTGAAGAGTTTTTAAATGTGAACTTAACGCTTGATGATGAGAGTGAAAGTCTTTGCAAGCAAAAAATCGCAGATACGTTTGGTGTTTGTGATAAAAAACGCCCTGCCGATGCCTGGTTGTCTGAGACGGTGGCTTGGACATGGCGCATTAAAATTTTCATCAAGTTAGAGCTTGAATTGATGATGCGTTTGCGCGAGATGGCGGAAGAAGAAGCGATTAAAGTTTTTGCGAATAACTTGAAACATTTGTTGATGGCAGCGCCTGCTGGTTCGCGCACCACGTTGGGATTGGATCCCGGTTTAAGAACCGGGGTGAAAGTGGTGGTAATTGATGAGACTGGCAAGTTGTTGCATTACAGCGCCCTCTTCCCGCATGCACCACGGAATGATTGGGATGGCTCACTCGCGGCTCTTGCAAAGCTTTGTAAGCAGTATAAAGTTGACTTGGTCAGCATTGGTAATGGTACCGCGTCGCGTGAAACCGATAAGTTAGTGATGGATTTGAAAAAACTGCATCCTGAATTAAGCTTAAATAGTGTGGTGGTGTCTGAGGCAGGCGCATCAGTTTATTCTGCTTCTGAATTAGCGGCAAAAGAATTTCCTGAATTAGATGTATCTTATCGCGGTGCCGTTTCAATTGCTCGCCGTTTGCAAGATCCTTTAGCTGAGCTTGTTAAGATTGAGCCTAAATCCATTGGGGTTGGGCAATATCAACATGATGTTAATCAAACGAAGCTGTCGCGTACATTGCACGGTGTGATGGAAGACTGTGTTAACGCCGTGGGTGTGGATGTGAATACAGCGTCTGCGCCGTTGTTAGCTTGTATTGCGGGTTTGAATGATACGGTTGCTAAAAATATTGTTTCATTCCGTGATGCTAATGGCCGAATTAAAAATCGCAGCCAATTGAAAAAAGTACCGCGCTTAGGTGATAAAGCTTTTGAGCAAGCCGCAGGTTTCTTACGAATTGTTGAGGGTGAGAATCCGCTGGATGCTTCGGCTGTGCATCCAGAAGCCTATTCGGTGGTGGAGCGTATTTTGGCAAAGCAAAATAAGTCCATAAAAGAACTCATGGGCAATACGCAATTGATTCGTTCGATAAAGCCTGTGGAGTTCACTGACGAAAATTTTGGTTTACCCACAGTCACGGATATTTTGCATGAATTAGAAAAGCCGGGCCGGGATCCAAGACCTGAATTTAAAACAGCTACTTTTAAAGAAGGGATTGAAACCTTAAATGATTTAAAGACTGGGATGATCCTGGAAGGTGTTATTACGAACGTTGCTAATTTTGGTGCTTTTGTGGATATTGGTGTGCATCAAGATGGGTTAGTTCATATCTCATTGTTGGCAGATCGGTTTGTGAAAGATCCTAATGAAGTAGTTAAAGTGGGTGATATTGTTAAAGTGAAAGTCATGGAGGTGGATTTGCAACGTAAGCGAATTCAGCTGAGCATGCGTTTAGGTGAGACGCCTGTACCGTCCGCGCCGCGTACTGTAACAAAAGCACCAATGACAAAGATGAAATCAGGGGGTAGTAATGCTCCAATGGAAACAGCATTAGGAAATGCTTTGATGGATGCGCTTAAGCTTAAGGCTTAAGACCCAGCTACTGCTCTTCACCCCTACGTCCCATCCCCGCCTCCTACGTCCCGCGGCTTGTCCGCGGGATCCAGTGAAGTGTTGATTTTTTATTGAATTATCTTAGTTAAAAGTAAGGATGGTTTAGTAGGCTCATTAAATTTTAGATTTGAAAGTTCACTCTGGATCCCGCGGACAAGCCGCGGGACGTAGAGGCGGCTGGGTTAATTGACGATAGACCTTGGGCTTGGGGTAATGCCGTAACAGGCCCTAGTATTGTAGATTGGGCGAGCGCTTTAATGCCTGTTAAGCCTTTCAAATAAAAAGACGATGTACTAATATAATGCCGTAAAATTTTTCACATAAATGACGATGTACTAATATAATGCCGTAAAATTTTTCATATAAATGACGATGCACTACTATAATGACGTAAAATTTTTCATATAAATGACGAGGTCTGTCGTCAATCCATCCTCGCCACCCCTACGTCCCGCGGCTTGTCCGCGGGATCCAGTTTAACCTATCAATTCTCCAGATTAATCACTTCAAGGTTTTTTCTCTTCAATCTATTTCTATTCTAACTCAGTCACACTTAGGGAATTTTTATGAATACATACTATGTTTACATACTATCGAGCCAGCGTAACGGCACTCTGTATGTTGGTTCAACGTCAGATTTAATAAAACGAGTTTTTGAACACAAAAATAAGTTGGTTTTCGGATTTACTGCAAAATACAATGTATCTCAATTAGTCTATTTTGAGGCGCATGACAGTTACGGTGAAGCAGCTACGCGTGAAAAGCGATTAAAGAATTGGTGTAGAGAATGGAAGATAAATTTAATCGAAGAAAAAAATCCTCGGTGGAATGATTTATACGAAGAACTGTTAGGTTGATCTGGATCCCGCGGACAAGCCGCGGGACGTAGGTGTGTGGGGGATGGCGCCGGGTGTAAGTGTAGGCGCCGGATGTAAGTGTAGGCGCCGGATGTAAGTGTAGGTGCTGGATGTAGAGTGGCGAATGTTACGCCACTTCTTCCTCTAATGTTTTTTCTTCGTTCTGAGTCGATTTACCGAAATAGGCTAGCAAATCATCGATCAAACCTGAGAAAGTTTCAGTCATAATAAAGAAATCCGCAGCGAACTGCTGTTCTTTAGATTCAGATTCAATATCATTGGCAGCTGTAATGACTTCTTCTTCGAACTTAATATTGCGCGCCGAAAAATCATCCGCTAATACAAACTTCACCCGATCGTGCCAACAAAGCGCTAACTGCTTCACTTCGCAACCATCTTTTATCAATGATTGAATGCTGCTTGCAAATAAATCTTGTTGCTGACAGCGAATAACTCTGGTCTGCTCACTGGGATCTTGCAAAACCCCCGCTTTTTCAATGGAAAATACCGTGGGATATTTTTTTTCTTTCAACCAATAAGTCAAAATAGGCGATGGCTTTTTGACTTCAAACGCATGAATGCCATCCGCAATGGATTTTTTAAACAAAGAAATGAATTGCTCTGCTTTAGCCTGATTGCTTGTGCCCAATATCAGTCGATTGTTTTTGGTATCAATGTAGGCGTAAATACGGGTCATCTTACTGAAAGCGCGTGGTAATAAATTCATCACGATTTCGTCTTTCATGGATAGCTTATCTTTTGAACGAACCTTTTTTCCTTCTAATACTTCAATTCGTTTCACTTTATCAGTTAGCGCTTGTCGCACTACTGTAGCGGGCAAAATTTTGTCTTCAATTTGCATGCACAACATAATATAGCCGTTCGCTGCATAAACTAAAGGCGCTCCCTCTTCCTCAAAAGGCGATGCCCACCCTATGCTTGTAGGAAAAGAAGGCAAGCAAGGTGTGAATGCCAAGCTTTCCATTTTATCTGCTAAAACTTCCGGTGTGTAAGGAATAGGTTCAGCTAATTGAAATATTTGAATTTGTTTAAACCACATCGGACGTTCCTTTTAGTGTTTGTATATTTTTGAAGCGCCTGGCCTGAAAAAATGAGAAGAGAATCTTATCTCACTCTGAATTTAAATAGTAGTCTTGAACAAAGGAGTTTTTTTGTGACGATATTTTAATTGACAACTTGCCTCTCACCTCTTTTTTTATTTATTTTCGTGCTTCGTCAGTCTCTTGCATCCCTTTGCCTTGTGGGCAAGACATTACTGCGATTTAGCGCTTTTTGAGAGGTTCATCCATGTCTCAACAATTGTGTCAGGATTCAGCGACATGGCATCAATACCCTCTTGCATTAACCACTCAGCAAAATCAGGATGATCAGACGGTCCTTGCCCACAAATACCAATGTATTTACCGTGTTTTTTGCACGCAGCAATAGCCTGACGCAACATGATTTTGACAGCTTCATTGCGTTCATCAAACAATCCTGCAACAAGACTGGAGTCGCGATCAAGACCCAATACCAATTGTGTGAGATCATTTGATCCAATCGAAAAACCATCCACATACTGCAAGAATTCATCGGCTAATAAAACATTCGAAGGGATCTCGCACATCATGTAAATTTTTAACTGATTCTCACCGCGCTTCAGGCCATTTTCTTCAATGAGGTTAATTACTTGACGAAGTTCATCGACTGTTCTGACAAAGGGAATCATGAGTTGGGCGTTGTTTAATCCCATTTCATTTCTGGCTCTTAAAAAAGCTTTGCATTCTAGTTTAAAGCATTCAGAAAATTTTGGATCTTTGTAGCGCGATGCACCACGGAATCCAATCATTGGATTTTCTTCGGTCGCTTCATACAATTGTCCACCTAATAAATTGGCATATTCGTTAGTCTTAAAATCAGAAAAACGAAAAATCACTTCTTTCGGATCGAAAGCGGCAGCAATGATAGCAATACCTTCCTTCAGGCGTTCAATATAATATTCAATGGGGTTTTTGTAGGCGCCAGTTTTCTCTAAGACTTTATCGCGCAATTTTTTCGGCAGCTTTTTATAGTTTAAACACGCACTAGGATGGACACCAATCATGTCGCTAATGATAAATTCAAGCCGTGCAAGCCCTACCCCACCATTGGGTAAGAATTGAGAAGCGAAAGCGCGATCAGGGTTGCCTAAATTAATGCACAGTTTGACAGGCAATTTAGGCATTTCTTTAATATGGATTTGTTGTATGTCGAAAGGAATTTTTCCTGCATAGACATAGCCTATTTGTCCTTCTGCACAAGAAACAGTGATAGGCTCACCTTGTTTAATTTGAGTCGTGGCATTATGGCAGCCGACAATAGCAGGAATCCCCAGCTCTCGGGCAATAATAGCCGCATGGCACGTTCGCCCGCCACGATTGGTGACAATGGCGCTGGCGCATTTCATGATGGGTTCCCAGTCAGGGTCCGTCATGTCCGTTACTAATACATCACCCGCCTTGAATGCATGAATCTGTTTTGGATTTAAAATAATACTTGCCTTGCCGTTTCCAATACGTTGCCCTGTGCTTTGACCTTCGGTCAGTACCTTGCCTTTTTTAGATAAGACATATCGTTCTAATGTATTTTTATTTTGATCGCGGCTTTTCACTGTTTCAGGACGAGCTTGCACAATGTATATTTTTCCGGTGATGCCATCTTTAGCCCACTCAATGTCCATGGGTTTTCCATAGTGGTTTTCAATGAGCAACGAAAAGCGTGCCAGTGCTTCAACATCTTTATCATTCAAACAAAAACGCAAGCGGTCAGCTTTTTTAACCGGAACTAATTTTATGGAATCGTGTGGATTTTTCGAGAGTGTATAAATGGATTTGAATGCTTTGCTACCCAGTTTACGATGCAATATGGCGGATTTTTTCTGCAAGAGGCTGGGTTTGTAAAGCGTGAATTCGTCTGGATTAATCTGACCTTGCACAATGGCTTCGCCCAAGCCATAGGATGCAGAAATCAGTACAACTTTATCAAATCCAGATTCGGTATCTAATGTGAATATGACACCGCTGACACCTTTATCACTTCTTACCATGGTTTGCACGCCCACAGATAAGCCTAAGTGCATGAAGTCGAAATCATTATTGTATCGATATGATATCGCCCTGCTTGTAAATAAAGAGGCATACACCAGCTTGATGGCTTTCAGTAAATTTTTAATGCCTTGGATATTTAAAAAAGTATCTTGAGCGCCAGCAAAAGAAGCTGTTTTTGAGTCTTCTGCTATAGCGGATGATCTGACGGCAACCGTTGGGTTTTTTAGTTTTTTATAAGCGGCAGCGATTTCTTTTTCGAACTCGGGTAAAAAAGGTGTTTGAATAATCCAGTCACGAATCTGTTGACTGGTTTTATTTAATATTTTCATCTGAGATAAATTTTTCGAAGCCAGTATGGCCGCTATTTTTTTATCTAAACCGGATTGTGCGAGAAACGCTTTATAAGCGGGTACGGTGGTTGCAAAGCCGCCAGGAACAAGAATGCCAGCACGGGTGAGATTCTGGATCATCTCGCCTGTCGAGGCATTTTTACCCCCTACCAGTTGAATGTCTGTGGCGTTTACATCTTTTAGATTAATAGTGAAAGGATGTGTGGCGTTGTTCTTTGAATTCTCTGACTGGGTCATGACGTCTATCCTAGGCTGTAGGTTCGCGTGCATTAACGTAATATATTGATAATAATATATTATACTATCTAAGGTGACCAGCCTAAAATATGACGGTCAGTATCTACCCAATAATTGTCAATAGGCATTTTTTTATTACAGGTTTTAACTATCAAATACTTAGATGTAAAAAATAGCGAGGCAAGCTAGCGCTACCATAGCGAAAGGTGTAAATTTAATAGATGCTATCTAATCATTGCGGGGTATTCTTATGATCTGGGTCATTACAGCTAATGCAATTGCATGCCATATTTATGATTATGATAAACACGCTACAAAGTTGACACTAATCAAAGAGATAACGCATCCCGAGAATCGTTTGAAAAAAGAAGATTTTCTGACCTCCGATAAGCCCGGCCATTATAAATCCAGCGCTACTAATCGCGGTGCGTATGCCCCCCGTACCGATCCCAAAGATGTTGAGTTTGATAATTTTGCTCGTCAAATTGCAAAAGAGTTAGATCATGGTCGCGTGACAAATGCTTATGAAAAACTCATTATTATTTCCCCTTCCCATATGGATGGCATGATATTGCATCACGTAGACAAACACGTGAAAGACATGGTCATTAATAATATCCAAAAAGATCCACAAAATTTTAATGAAAAAGATTTGTTACACTGCTTGAAAACCGAAGCACAATTCCCCGATCAATAGAGTAAAAAATCGGCTATTTGTGGAAGATTCATTGCGAGATAGATTGAGAAGGAGTTGATATGAATAGCCGCTTGCCTGTGTTGATTGTTGGCGCAGGGCCAACAGGTTTAATGATGGCCTGTGAATTAGCACGTCGCAACATTCACTTTCGTATCATCGACAAAAACTCCGAGCGTACGCAAACCTCTAATGCCACCTGGATTCAGCCTCGTACGCTTGAAATTTTAAAAGCCATTGGGATAGTCGATCGCTTTTTGATATTGGGTAATCCTTGTCGCGCAATTACCTTGTACGTTGAAGGGAAAGAGTTAGTTAAAATTCCTTTTAGTCATGTTGATGCAACCTATCCTTATATTTTGATTTTGGCTCAGAGCGAGATTGAACGGTTATTGATAGAACGGTTGCAAGAATTCAACATTACTATTGAAAGAAATGTTGAGTTAATCAATCTGCATCAAAAAGATGGCACGGTGGTTTGTACGGTTAAAAATGGTAAAGCAAAAGAAGATGTGATTAATGCCGAATATGTGATTGCTTGTGATGGTGTGCGGAGCACCGTTCGTGATAAGTGCGATATTTATTTTCCCGGAGAAGATATTCAAGATCAATTCATGGTGGCTGATGCTAAAATGGGTTCTTATCTTCCTAAAGATGAAATTCACATATTTTTTGATACGGGTACGGTGTTTGCGGCTTCCTCGCTTAATTCGGATATTTATCGTATTACTGCTAATTTGCATTTTTCTCATGCTAGAAAAACCTTTACCGAAAAAGAAGTTAAAGAGATGGCGAATGAAAGATCCTACGGCGCGTACAATGTACACTCGGTTTCTTGGATTTCGCCGTTTTGGATTCATGGGAAAGTCGTAGAAAAAATGCGGGTCGGTTCTGTTTTCTTGGCGGGAGATGCTGCACATATTCATTCTCCTGCGGGTGGTGAAGGAATGAATACAGGCATTCAGGATGCTTATAACTTGGCGTGGAAATTGGCGCTCGTTATGGAAAATAAAGCACGTCCTGCTTTGTTAGATAGCTACGAAGCGGAGCGCCACCCTGCTGTTAAAGAAGTGGTTGAAAAAACGGATGAGCTAACCAAGATGGTGCTGATGGATAGCGATTTTAACAGTAAATTATTGCATTTTAGCTCAAAGATTTTATCTAACCCGGTTGAGGCTTCCCGAAAAATCACATCGACTATAGCGCAATTGGATATTCATTATAAAAATAGTCCGATTATAGATTATAAAGAGGACGTCAATGCGAATTCCCCTAGATATGGGCAATTAGCACCTGATGTGAAATTAGGAAAATATTCGCGACTTTATGATTATCTTGAAAATCCTGTTCATAATGTTTTGATGTTTACGGGCGTTAACACCAGTCAAGATGACATTCAGAAAATGAGAGTTTTGCAAGAAAATATAGCCGAAGTTTTTGGTGAAGAAATAAAGGTTCACTTGATTTCAACAGAAGAAGTGAGTGGCTTTCTGCATGTTATTTCTGATGTTGACTCATTGATTCATGAGCGATATCAGGTTAAAAAACCGATTGTGTATGTGTTAAGGCCTGATAATTATATCGGTTTCTGTTCTAAAGATTTAACTTCGGAAAGTATCGCAAAATTTTTGCATGGTTATTTGATTTGATCATTCTTAATAGTATCGAAATTATAACCTCGCGTGTCGTTCCTGCGAAGGCGGGAAACTATTTAATGGGTGTGATTTAGCAGGAGTTCGCGGACACGACCCCCACAAAAAGCGTGAGGGTCTTAGTACGTGCTACTTGAGAGCGATGCAGATGCGTAGGTTGGGTTGAGCGTTTTTCGCGAAACCCAACATCATTCTCAATAAGCCCTACAGAATCGAAATTGTAACCTCGCTTGTCGTGCCCGCAAGGCGCTGATGTGGCTTTATGCAGCCGGACAACTAAATCGATTAATGGTTTTTTCAATTTTCTCAAGTTTGCTATGCCGTGTAGTTTTGCTAAAAAACAGCGTTGCTTCCCCAGTAACGTATTTTGAATAGGCTAAATTCACTATTTGTGCCAGCGCGCCAATCCCCGTGATCGCAATCATCAGATTGGCCATAACACATTTCCATTTTTTCCGATGAATTTCCATTTCATTATCTTTCTTTTTAATGATATCTAAAAATCGTTTTTGAAAACTGACCAGTGCTTCGCTGGCTTTCTCAGGTGTCTCATGGTTCTTGATAAAGAAAAATGATGCCTCTCGTCTAAGACCGCGAGCAAGCTTGATAACAGCTTGTCCTTTAGGCTTATCTTCTTTGGTAAGCAATACACCATAGTGACCCATCGCATCAATTTTTTTGAAAAGATCTTGGATGATACCATCATGACGGTTCCAATCTTTCTGCGTGTCATAAGGCCAGATAGACTCATAAGGCTTAATTTCATGAAGCCGTTTAGGGGCCCGATATAACCCGGTTTTTTGATCTACCCCATAACCTGGGTGAGTGACGCCGGTTTCTTGCGAATAAAGAATATGATATCGGCCAATCGTACTGAAATAATGATCTCCTTTTCCCAGCGTATTATCTAAGTTACAAATATTTCTGGCAGTATTTTCGTTGGAATCATGCCCATGAATAAAATCCATATAATATCCATTTGTATGAATAATGGGACGATATAGTCCTTCATACTCTCTATTTTCTAGCGAATACGAAAAAGGATTTTCTCTCGTTGATGGCCAATCATATAAATTAGTGAGTATATTGTTTTCTTTATAAAGATCGAATACACCATTAATTCTATTAATAGTTTCGCCTAAGCTTTCTGCGCTTTGATCAGAATATTTTACCTTCATTTTTTGTGCCATTTTTTTGATTTCATCTAAACCAATGGCCGCGTGTGAATAAATGGATATTTTTGATTTGTCTTCATTCAATGTAAAACTGATCGCCTTATAGCAAGGTTTGTAATGGTTCTCATAGATAGAAAAGATTTCACTTTTATCAACCAGTCCTCTCTTGATGAGTTGATGAAGTTCATGCATCGAATGCGTAAATTCTGGGTCCATTGTTAAATTATCGAATGATTTGCTACATTCATAATTTTCGATAAATTGATTACTATGGTTGGATGCGATGATTTCTAGTTGAATATTTTCTTTTCCCAGTTTTTCTATGATTTTCCAAATAAAATAATCATTATTGCCTCTGTCTGCAATATCATCCCCAATCAATCTGATTGTGCCCAAATTATTGCATTTAGCATTTAAAATGATATCGCTAAATACATTGAGGTCATCTTTTTTTAGCTTATTGCTTTTCTTTTTATAAATAGAAATCAATTTTTTATAATCATTCTTATTTATTAATAAGATATTTTGACGAATTAAAAAATAGATAAATTTGATTGCATTTGCATGCAGATCGCCAAGTGTGAGTTGATTTTTTGCATCAGGTGGGTGTTTAACATCAAGATCGGGATATTCGTAGAGTTCTGCATAATTTTCTAAAATTGTGCTGGTCATCTTATTCTCCCTTTAAATGCCATTCCAGGTTTTGCTATTCTACGCTTCAAAGCTTAAGAAAGGCTTAAGGGTCTCTTTTTTCCAAATAAATCATCAGTACAATCAGTCGGTTAAATCGCAACGAGCGCATTTTGCGAGGTGTTTATATTTTGGCCCCACCTGTCCTGCTCGGAGTTTTTTTATGAGTATGAATGTGTTATTTTGTAAGGGGTTTACATGCTTTATCGTCACAGCGATGACGCGAATAATGTGATGATATTTTCTGGAAGTTTATTATTTTTAAGGATGATGATATGAAATTTCAAAACAATATTGGATTTATCTTGTTGGCGATTTATTTAATCTTGGTAGGTATTACTGCATTGGTGCCAGCGGTTGCTATTCCTGGGATTATCTATGGCATTGTGGCTTTATTGGCGGGAATTTTTATTTTGCTTGGACGATAAGTAAGGTATCTCTCAGTTACCGCTGGATATCGTTAATGCTAATATTCCAGCGGTGCTTTTCATCCAAATAAGATGTCGTTATATTTCTCTAAAATTTCTCTCGTTATGGTGTCAATGCGATGCCTTTTAAAACATCTGGCTGCGCTGTGAATGCTGCAACACAATTAAAAAATCCCCCATTGGAATTAATAGTGCAAGCCGAAACACGGTACGACGTGACGTTGTTAGTCACCGGCGCATCAATAACATAAGCCATGGTTGTGCTTGGCGTTAGAACGAGGCTAGTAGGATCAATAAAAAGACCTTGGATAGCAATGGGACAAGCTCCAAAAGTACCATCCGTTTTAATAGGGCATGCGTAAATCACCCCATTATCGATGGTGACATAGCCAATCGAATTAGTGCTATTGATTGTTACTGCAGTGACACCGCCAAGGAGAGACGTTGCTACATTAGCACAAAGTGTTAATGTGCCATCTGGTTGAATAGCGCAATAGTTTACATTAAAAGCGGCTACATTAGGAAAGTAAGCAAATGTATTCATAGGATTGATGGACGCTTGCAAAGGAATGGAAAAGCCACTCCCCGTGGTGTGGCAACCACTCAGCGTGCCATCGACGCTATTGATAGCGCAGACTGTAACGGTATTATTGATATTGGAAATATAGGCATATGTGCCTGTAGAGTTGATGGCAACGCCTTGTCCGTTAGTGATATTACTACCTGTAACAGCGCATGGTAGTAAGCTACCATCAACATTGATTGGACATACTGTTACGAAGTTAAAATAGCTCACACCGTTAGTGACGTAAAGAAATTTATTGTTTGGACTAATTGCAATACTAGTGAGATTTAAAAAAACGCCGTTGTTAAATGGGTTGCAGTTTCCAAATGTACTATCTGGATTAATAGGACAAACTAGTATTTCCTCATTTGTATTATCCACCAGATAAGCAAAACCTGTTACTGTCACTGGAACACTATTGCTAGTAATAGCACCTTGTGTGGCGACAATCGTGCTTTGTGTTGTTGGTATAATACCTATTGCTAAACCCATGGCGTTAATCGTTGTAGATGTTGTATTTGAAGAGCTCCAGGTCACAGCAGATGTCAGATTTAAAACTGTAGTATCTGTATAGGTTCCGGTTGCTGCGAAATGTTGCGTTGTGCCTGCGAAAATGCTCGCAGTGGTTGGTGTAACGGAAATTGACACGAGAGCGGCAGGCAATACTGTGAATACAGCAGTGTTACTCACTATGCCAAGCTGCGTTGCAGAGAAATTAGTGGTGCCAACGGTTTGTGCTGCGGCTAAGCCATTGCTATTAATGGGGCCAACAGCGGAATTGGACGATGACCATGTGACACTGGATGAAACATTTTGCGTAGTGTTATCAGAATAAGAAGCCGTGGCGGTGA
The DNA here is from genome assembly GCA_031291175.1 of Gammaproteobacteria bacterium. Classification (GTDB taxonomy): domain Bacteria; phylum Pseudomonadota; class Gammaproteobacteria; order DSM-16500; family DSM-16500; genus UBA5158. The sequence goes on along the minus strand of JARLJO010000018.1, from coordinate 5,260 downwards.
ACTGTTGCAAAAGTCCTTTGGGAATTTGAGCGCTAGCGGGTGTAATGGTAAGCGCATCCAGGGTGATTTCAGGAATGTTTAAAGCAGAATTGGGTCCGTTACAAGTTTCGCCACCCGGAAAACAAACAAATAAATGATGATGGGGATTGCGATCACCACCATTGACTGGCCCAGTAATGGTGAGATTTAGCGTGCAGCTATCCCCTACTTGTCCTACCGGGGCTAAATTAAAATTACTGCCACAACCATTGGCTTGTACTTGCGTATTCAGTGGAAGATATTTAACGTAATTATTATTACGCGGCTTATCGGTATTGTTCGTCACAGTGTAGGATGCGGTCAACGTTGTCCCTTTGACAATTTTAACGGGATTGCTGCTGCTTGGCGTGATCGTAAATGGCAGTGCATAGGCACTGTTGCAAAGCGAAGACAGAAAAAAAGTTAGCAGCGTAAAAAAAATAATGTGGGTAATGTGCTTTATTCCATTGTCACTCATATTTTTTCCCATAAGATATTTTTATCCAATCTAATTTAAGAAGGTAATTTGACCGACAATTTCGTTTACGCCCATGCTAGCTTGCGTCAATGTTCTTGAAACAGGAATATTTTCGATGCTGGCCGAGCCTAAATTCACTTTTCCAAAGTTTGCAAAATTGTATCCTAAGCCCAGTCGAATATTAGGTGTCATGTCAAAATCCGCACCTATCCCCAATCTGTATGAGAAAGAATGTTTGGTGGCATTATTGTATTGTCGAGTAAAAGTCAGCGTAGGTGGAATGTTAGTGATAAAGCCATATCCAGTATTGATAGAGCCGCCAAGGCCCAGGAGTAAATAAGGATGGAATTGATCCTGGCAGTGATAAAGTAGCTTACCTTCTAGAAGAATTTGTCTCGCTTCAATTTTATATTGATAGGTAAATTGACTTTGTGAGGCGACACTCGCGCCTTGCGTCAATGTGCCTTTGACGTTAAAAGCACTGGTTTGATTGTAATTGATACCCAGTTGCAAAGCCCATCTTGGGTGCATTACCCACTCAGCACCCAAAAAGATATCGCCTATTGCTGCTGTTTGTGTGGGTGAGTGAGGATTGTAGCTATAAAACTGATCTGTAATGGGGTTTTGAATAGGAAAAGTTTTTGATTCGCCGAGCTTTGAGGTAACAGCAATACCGCCGCCTAAAGCAACAAAAGGTCTTAAGCTTGCTTCAAATCTGGGATCGGGCAGGAAGGTATTATCATAATCATTTGCGAGGCTTATGTGACTGGTGATTAGCGTCAGGGTGATAAGAGATAATTTAATGAATCTCTTGTTTTGCAATTGACGCTGTATCATAAGTCGAGTTCCTTTCAGGCTGAAATAATCAATTAAAAATTGAATTTAAAGAGGTTGGTCATAGCATACCTAGTCGGTTGCTGTGTGGCAATTTTTTCAAACGATTAGTGTCAGAAGTAGTCTGATATTGAACTGCTCGTGGCATGCTCATTTTAAAGTGATGTGTTTAAAAATATTATTTTCAGTTATGGCTCTGATCCCCTCCTTTATCAAGTGTATTTCTAGATTGAAATAGGGGTTAGTGATGTTGGCTCTGTGTAAGTTATTATGAGCTTTTCAAGAAAGCCACTTCCGCATCAGTTGAGGTACGACCTAAAATGATATTGCGTTGTGGAAAGCGTCCAAATTCTTTGATCACCCTAAAGTGCGCGTAAGCATACGCTAAGAAGAGTTGATACACTTGCGTAGTTTCCGTCATGGAAAGCGAGACTAAACTTTGAAAGAGCTGGATCGATTCGTCTTGGATTTCAGAATCTTCAGCATGGACCAAAGGCATATAAAAAAAGACGCGCTCGATTAAAGTGAGCGACTGATCCATGTGTTCTCTTAAGCCATCAATACAAAGCTCTTGCGCTTTTTTATCGAAGTCGTAGGCGCGGCTAGAATTACGATGCAGGTAACGCGAGAATTGATCCAGCAGAATAATTAAGGCTAAGCGGCCTCGGGGCGTGTTAGCCCATTGAATGAGGTTGCCCTCTGTCGCGGCTTGATAATCAGAACCGAAAGTTTGGGTAATGGTTTCTTTGAGTTTTTCACTCTCGCCAAACCACAAATTCGTTCGGTCACTGGAAGGCAAATCTGCAAATCCCAGATCACCAAACCAAAAATTTAATAAGGTATGTACCCGATCTGTCATGGCAAAAAACCTCCATTCACTTCGTTATCATAGCACAAATTATTGCTGTTTAATTTCTGCCAGATTAATCAAGGTGGTTGAGGTTACTCCTATAACATATTGATATTAAATAACTATTTATATACGAGTTTGGTTCTTATTGTGATGAAATCAACTTTTTTGTACCATAAAAAAACACACAAAAAGAGACTTATTTTTACCTGAAACCTATTTTATTTTGATGAGAAATAAGCAGAACTTATCGTTCTTAGCCCTGCTCAGTTTCTTGAATATGGAGTTGAGTAAAAACAGGGACTTGATCAAATAATTCCATAATGTCTTTATTGCGCATGCGAATGCACCCTTTTGAGCCAGGTATTCCCATAGGGATATCATCCGGTGTGCCGTGAATATAAATGAAACGACGCATGGTGTCGTTATCACCTAGTCTATTCTTGCCTACTTCCAGTCCGCTTAACCAAAGAATGCGCGTTAAGATCCAATCACGTGTTGGAAATTGATCGCGTAAATCCGGCGTAAATATTTCACCTGTGGGTCTGCGTTTAATGAAAATAGTATTAGGCTCACAATCGCTACCTATTTTTGCGCGGATGATATGCAATCCGCGCGGTGTTTTTTCGCTACCGTATTTTTCACCTACACCGTTTTTTCCCGTAGAAATGGCATATTCGCGCAACACGCTATTATCATCAAGGACGATTAACTGTTGCTTATCAATGATGACCTTCAGTGTGATCATGCGACTCCTAGTGTCATGGCGGCCAATAGCATTGGAATTAATTTTTCTGTTTTTTGATTTTTATCAAGGTGTGGATCAAATTCTACAATTTCTGTGCCGATGAGTCGAGGATCATGAGCCGCTTGAGATAATGCTTGGCAAAGTGCCTGGGCTGATAATCCCCCTGCTTCGCTCACACCGGTTGCGGGTGCTTCATTCGGGTCAATGCTATCGATATCCAGTGTAATCCCATAAGCGACTGTACCGGAGTTTGCGATCTCGATCGCTTCTTTCATAATGACATCCAGGCCGCGCTCTTCCACCTCATCCATAAAATAAATTCTCACATTCAAGCTTTTCAGTAGTGCAGCTTCGCCTTCTTCATAGCTTCGAACGCCGATCAAGCAAACATGCTGAGGTTTTAATTTGGCTGAAGCTGTACCAATTGAGGTCAATTCCGGCGCTCCATGCCCTAATAAAGCGGCCAGTGGCATGCCATGGATATTGCCGGTTTGGGATGAGGCTGGTGTATGGCTATCCATGTGCGCATCAATCCAAATTAACCCCAGGTCGCCTTGCTTGCGTACTTCACTATAGACACCACTCCAGGTCCCAATTGCGCACGAATGATCGCCGCCAAAGACGGTGAAAAATTGTTTTTCTTGCACGAGTTTTGCGACTTCACGCGCTAAATTTTGGTTAAACTCTGTAACGGTTTTCAGTGTGGATTCCGTTACTTGCGGTTTTAGCATGCTAGCCCAGTGCAAGTGAAGGCCGCTTTTGGCATCAGATAAAAAAGGGGATTTTTGTAAAACTTGCGGGCCATCGCCGCAACCTGAATGAGGGGCAGCGACACCGGATGCCGCTCCAATAACCTGGATAGTTTTAAGATTTGATGACATAGCTTTATCCCTTTCCTTCTGGTAAAAAATCGACAAAATAGCTGGGGTAACCGCCAGCGGGTGACAAATATAGCTTACTAATTTAAGAAAAAACAGTAAGGGGTTGTGATTAAATTCAACTATAATCTATCCACTCTTTTGGGATGCGTGATTTAAGTGTCTCCAATAAACATAATTTCAGAATAATAAATGATGAATAAATTGACAGATGATTTGAGAATTGACTCGCTGCAAGCATTGATTACGCCGATAGCCTTGATAAATAGCCTGCCCCTTTCTCCACATAAAGCGCTGCAAATTCAAGAAGCTCGCGAGACGGCTGCTAATATCATTCAAGGAAAAGATAAGCGTCTCTTGGTCGTGATGGGGCCTTGCTCTATTCATGATAGTCAAGTTGCCCTGGAATACGCAGCGCATTTGAAAAAAGCAGCTGCTCATTATGCAGAAAAACTATTTATCATCATGCGCGTTTATTTTGAAAAACCACGCACTTTACTGGGCTGGAAAGGTTTGATCAGCGATCCACATTTAAATGGCACGTTTAATATTAATCATGGTTTAACCTTGGCGCGAAAAATTTTATTGACCTTAGCTGAAATGGAAATGCCTGCCGCGACGGAATTTTTAGACACAATTATTCCCCAATATTTAAGTGATTTGGTTTCGTGGAGTGCGATTGGCGCGCGCACTGCAGAAAGCCAGATTCATCGTGAGCTTGCATCGGGTTTGTCGATGCCTGTTGGTTTTAAGAATTCTACCGATGGCAATGTACAAATAGCCATTGATGCCGTGCATGCCGCACGTTATCAGCACCATTTTTTAGGTATTTCAAAAATGGGCGATCCCTCTATCATCAGCACAAAGGGAAATGAAAATTGCCATATTATTTTGCGCGGTGGACACAATGGCCCTAATTATTCGCCTGAGTCTATTGAAGAAGCTGCCAATGCGCTCACAGAAAGAGAATTGAATGCTCGCATCATGATTGATTGTAGTCATGGTAACAGTATGAAAAATTATTTACGTCAATCTTTGGTAATTGATTCTGTCGTGGAACAATTAAAAAGTGGTTCAAGTAAAATTTGTGGCGTGATGATTGAAAGTAATTTAGTAGCGGGTAAACAAACATTGCAGTGTGACCGAGAGCTTGTGTATGGTCAAAGCATCACGGATGCGTGTGTATCGTGGGAGGAATCGCTACCTCTGCTAGAAAGTTTGGCGAATGCCGTCTGAGCGCGTGTCTGATTCTACTTCTGTGAATCCATCAAGTTTTGTTTCAATTAGCGCAAGGTGTTCTAATATGCATATTAATTGGGGTAGCTACCCCGCTACTCTACGTCCTGCGGCTTGTCCGCGGGATCCAGATCAAGCTGGCAATTCTTCATGTAAGTCATGTTACTGAAGATTTTTTTTCTTCAATTAAATTTAACTTTCCTTGTGAAACTGGATCC
>JARLJO010000017.1 GCA_031291175.1 Gammaproteobacteria bacterium | reverse complement strand
GGGACGTAGAGCGGGCGGGGTCGGGACGTAGAGCGGGCGGGGTCGGGACGTAGAGCGGGCGGGGTCGGGACGTAGAGCGGGCGGGGTCGGGACGTAGAGCGAGCGGAGTCGGGACGTAGGCGGTGGGTGGGATTGGCGATGACCCGGGTCGCCCCATACATTAATTCGTTTTGCGCATTCTGAGAGCAATCAATATCATGAATAAGCAAATCAATAAGATAGGATCCATCGCCGCCATTTGCCACGGTGTTTTGCCAGTACGAGCTTGGACGGTGTCTGTTAATACTAGGGTTTCGAAAGGCGCAATTTGAGATTGGATATTGCCGTAGGCATTAATAATCGCGGTGATACCCGTATTGCCGACAAATAAGAGCGGGCGACGCATCTCGATGGCGCGCATTTGTGAAATTTGCAGATGTTGTGCTTGAGCTATGGAGCGGCCAAACCAGCCATCATTACTGACGGTCAAGAGTGCGCCAATGTCCGCATCGCGGCTCATGGCCAGTTCCGGATAAGCGACTTCATAACAAACTAAAGCGAGCATTTTAAGGCCAGCAGCTGTGATCGCTTGTGGCACATGCGGCCCATCAATAAAGTCCGACATCGGTATTTGCAGGCTATCTAATAATCGGGTCAGGAGTGGTTTAAATGGCAGGAACTCTCCGAATGGCACTAAGCGTCGTTTGAGATAAACGCCTTGTCCTGTACCGGTTGCAACGATGGCATTGTAGTAACCTTTGATTTCAACGGCCTTAATTGGAATGCCAATAACCACGGTATCTTTATGCACTTTCGCAGCGTCGGACATTTTTTGAATAAATTCTTCTGCTTCTTGCAACGGTACGGGAACCGCACCTTCAGGCCAGATAATAATTTGACTGTCCCAATGCGCGGCTGTCATCGATTCGTAACGATCGAGTGTGGGTTGCAGTTCTTCATCTGTCCATTTGAGGGATTGCGGAATGTTGCCTTGGACTAAGCTCACTTTAACAGGAGCGCCGGTGGTTTTTGTCCATGGGATGAAGCTGCTTATGCCGCCAATGACCCAAATTATCATAATGGCGATTAAGCTTTTGTAGGCTTTGGTGCGATGACGGCGTTCAGAATAAGCATAGACCAATAGGCTGCTAGTGAGCGTCACGGCTAGAGAAACGCCATAGACGCTGAGGAGTGGTGCATAACCTTTGAGCGGTGTGTGTACTTGGCTGTAGCCTAAGAATAACCAGGGAAAGCCTGTGAGTGCCCAGCTTCTTGCCCATTCAAATAAAACCCAAAGCGCGGGAAACGCACACAGTGTTTTGAATGCATTGTTTTTCGGGAAGCAAGAGGTAAAGAGATAGCCATTCAACGCTGGAAATAACGCGAGTGTTAGCATAAATCCGGCAGTGATAATCACAGACAGCAAGACAGAGGCATCACCATAAGTGTGAATACTAGTAAAAACCCAATAAACGCCTGTGCAAAATAAACCTAAGCCAAATAAAAATCCGCGAAAAAAAGCGCGTTTGGGGCTGACTTTTAACCAGAGCCCTAAGAGTAGAGCGGGGGCGACAATGGCTAAAGGGGAAATAGCAAAGGGTGCAAATGCCAGTGTTAAAAGTGCGCCAGCGAAAAGAGCTAACAAATCGCCGCGAAAACCAGCTGTAAAAAGTCTATTCAATTTCATGAGAGTCACATTTTTTTTAGTTGTGAAAAGTGACTCAGTGTAGCGGATAGCATGTGGCATTCGCAATTCTTTATGCGGGACAAAAAAGTTTTTACTGTGATGAGGTTAGCGTTGTCTAACGTGTTTATTTTGATAGGCGAGAAATGACTCGTGGCTTGCAAAAGCGCGCCACGACTGCATTGGAATGATTTTTCTGACAAGTTTTTCCCTTGAGGTGCCAGTTGAATTTTGATACCGTGAACGGCTTTCATTTTTGGATAGGGAAAAAAAGTTCCATGATAAAACAATTAAAACCATGGGCACTTGCTCTATGTTTACTGAATATACTATCAATACCGGTACAAGCGGAAACAACAGAGAGTCAAACTGCTACAACTAATTTACACGAAACAATTACAACAGCACACGCAGAAGAAAAAAGCGTGCATTTATTGAAGCATCATTCTTATCACATTGTTTCTAAAAAACAAAAGACAGTGGCGGGGAAAAATGCCGGTGCACAGTCTGGTGATATTCCAACGCAGTCAATGGAGTCAGTGAACGTGACTGATCCCGCGACAACAGGATCACAACGTCAAGCGCTTTACATCAATGGACCACAATCTTTCCCAATGGATATCGACGTTCCTGGGCAATCTTTTGTCTCGACTGGTCCTTATATCGGCATTCCGTTGTTATACTCCGGGATGAACTTGATCATTAATAGCCCGAACATTAATGAAGATGTGACCTTATTAAATATGCGCAAAGCCATTCGTGAGCGCTTAGTCGCCATGGGTCGTCCGATTGAAGAAGATCACGCACATTTGCTCTTGAGCGGTATTGTGGAAGGGCAGGCTTTTTATCAAGCACCGGGTCAAGGCGCTGATAAAAGTGGTATTGATGTATCAACCGCGGCGTTAGATGGCTATATTTTAGGGCCAAGTCCATGGACATCGGCTTTATTATCGTTTGCATACGATAACAACGTTGGCACAACAGAAGGTTCTTTGAATAATAATGCGCGTGCGTTGAACTCACGTGTTTTCATTAGCAAGGCATTCATCGTTATTGGTAATTATCAAGAATCACCTTTCTACGGCACGTTGGGTCAGATGTATGTTCCTTTTGGTACCTACAGCACTAACATGATCAGTGATCCGTTGACCAAAATTTTGGGACGCATGAAAGAGAGAGCGATATTGGTCGGTTATCAGCAACAAGGCAAAAATGCTTTGTATGGATCAACTTATTTCTTTAATGGTGATACTCATGTGGGTTCTGCCAGTCGTTTAAATAACGGCGGTATCAACCTTGGCTATCGTTATGCTTATGGTAGATACAGCGGAGATTTTGGTGGTGGCGTGATTGCTAACCTGGCTGATTCGCTGGGGATGCAAATTAACGGTTATTCTCCGCCGAATTTTGGTGGTTTTGGTGCGAATAATGGTTTTGGTAATGAACGCATTGCACATCGTGTGGCGGCATTTGATTTGCGCGGTGTCTTTAGTATTGGTGAGTCAATTGACTTGTTAGCAGAATACGTCAGTGCATTTGGTTCATTCAGCGAAAATGATTTGACCTTTAATACGCATGGCGCAAGACCACAAGCTTTGAATTTGGAAGCGGCTTATACTTTTCCTATTTATGAAAAACCTAGCACGATTGCGTTGGGTTATGGCAGAAGTAAAGATGCGTTGGCTTTGGGATTGGCGGCACAGCGTTATAGTATGGTGTTTAATACATCGGTTTGGAAAGACACTTTGCAAAGTTTAGAGTTTCGTAAAGATATGAATTATGCAGGTGGTGATTATGCGACTGGGACAGGGGCGGCAGTTACAGCACCTATCACAGGCATGGGTAAGCCGGATTATATTGTGACGGCGCAGTTTGATATCTATTTCTAATTGTTGTTGGGTTTCGCGAAAAGCGCTCAACCCTGTGTATCTACGCATCTTAATAAGGCTATTTATGGCCAGCTCTGGATCCCGCGGACAAGCCGCGGGACGTAGGTGGTGGGTAGGGCCCAGTCATTTTTTCACAGCTTTTTTAGTCGTTCCAAATACACTTGTTCATCCGGCATTTTGCCGCTTTGTTGTGCATGCCAAAGAATATCTGCAAGACACTCCATCATGTGATGTTCAGCATTATGCACATCATTGAATTGTTCACAAAGATGTTGATGAATTTGTTGAATGCCTGGAGGGCGGTTGGTAGCCACTTGCTCGCGTATCGCAAGATGCAAGCTCATGTGTAAGAAAGGATTGGTTTCGTTAAAATTTTCAACCTGCAAGTTGTCAGGTTGACTCAGCAAGGCATGATATTCAGGATGTAGCAAAATAATATTAATCAACTGAGATTCGAGCGGTTCTATTGGTGATCGCAGTTGATACTTGCGCCATGCTTCAAAAAACACTTTTCGTAATTCATCGCGTTCTGTTGTCATCTAATCTGTCACCGTTTTATCTGGATATTCACATAAATCTTTTATTAAGCAATTTGGACAATGCGGTTTTCTGGCCACACAAGTATAGCGTCCATGTAAAATTAGCCAGTGATGCGCATCATGCAAATATTTTTTAGGAATCACTTTCATTAATTGAAGCTCTACCGCCAATGGCGTTTTTCCTTTCGCAAGCCCGATGCGATTTGCTACTCGAAAAATATGTGTGTCGACAGCGATAACAGGTTGCCCAAAACAGGTGTTTAAAATGACATTCGCGGTCTTTCGTCCTACGCCTGGCAGTTCTTCTAATGCGGCTCTGTCTTCGGGAACTTGAGAGTGATGTTTATCAATAAGCAATTGGCAAGTTTTAATAATGTTGGCGCTTTTACTATTGAAAAGACCGATGGTTTTAACGTAGCGCTTTAGGCCTGCTTCTCCCAGGCTTAAAATTTTTTCGGGGGTGTTGGCAACTTTGTATAAGAGAGCCGTCGCTTTATTGACTGAAACGTCGGTTGCTTGCGCTGAGAGAATCACTGCAATCAATAATTCAAATGGAGAATGATAGATAAGCTCTGTCGTGGGTTTCTCAGAGGCTTTTTGAAATCGGGCAAAGATTTCTTCAATTTTATGTTTATTCATGGAATTGTGGGGGAAATGGAGTCATTGGCCGATAGTATAATATATTCTAGTCGATTGTCTTGAGATTAATCCTGCATTTTTCTAAAAAGCGCGTCAGTGAGATAAATGATATCGCCCCCAATACTGGGGGCGAATAAGCTGAAGTTTTTTATTTTTTACTGGTTAGGCACGCCTTGTGGTGGTGCTTGCATACCCTGCGGTGCGCCTTGCATCCCTTGTGGTGGTGCTTGCATGCCTTGCGGTCCACCTTGTACACCTGGAGGAGCAGTTGGCATGCCTTGTGACGCCCCCGGCATTCCTTGTGGGCTGACTGGTGTGCCTTTACCTTCTGGCGACGGTTCGATTAATCCTTGAGGCGCGCCACCTTGTACATTGCCTTTGGCTGGTGTTGCGGCATGAGAGGGGCTCACAACGGAAGGCTCGTTCATGGCAGGGCTTGTAACGGTGGGTGCTTCGCCACCAGTAGGTGACAAGTTTGGATTGGCGGCATCCGCAGGTGACATGGGTTGCGTGTCTGCTGGGGTTGCAGCGGGAGCGGCGGCTGGGCCTTGTTTTTCAACTTGAGCGGATGAGGCATTGTTACTGACGGTGACCGCGAATGCCGTAGGGCTAAAGTAGGCACTAAGACAAGCCAGCAAAATAAGCGATTTTTTAAAAGGTGTCATGAACTTCCTCCTGAATTGAATATCCATTGATGTCCTCCCCGTAGGGAAAGATTGAGCGGCAGTTTGAATGTGCTTTGCAAGTCACTCAATACTGCAGTTGTTATTTATTTGTAGCGTACATTTTTGTTCTCATTCAAACCGGGATAAGAACATGAATATAAAAAATTTTACTCTCTTTCTATGCTATATAACAAGTCAGCACCAGTATCTATCGTACTCGTTTCTGATTGTATAGACCAGTGCTTGCTGAATTTGTATTGCACGTTAAAAATATAAACGGGAGGTGAAGCAAATAGACTAACACTAGAGTGAATATAGAGATTATGTGCAATTTCTTTACCTAAAACCAAGGAAGTATTATCCACCGTGCCACCATTGTTTTGATTCAAAGTAGGATTAAAGGATTGCACGGATTCTACATTGAGTTCACTGAGACCCAAACGATCTTGCAGTTGTTTGGTGATATTGGTTAAAGGTGAGGGGCCTTTCCCTGCTAAGTTAAGTGCGGAAGCCGCACTGAGCAGTGTGTTTTTTTGGTTGCCAGTGGTCGGTTCCGGCGTGCCTAAAACGAGATAAGATAAAATGTTAGATTGGGTCAAGTCAGAAGGATCTGAAAACAAGGTAATCACCGGTGTATCAAAGGTTCCAAGAATTTGCACGCCAACGGTTACTAATTGTGATCCACCATAAAAATTTTGCGAAGATTGGCCAAAGCTATTGTTGATGCTGTTGGCTAAGACGGTTTTAATTTGGCGAACGGCTTTAATGTTTAAGCCAGGATTGGCTAGCATGCCACCGGTATAAATCAAGCGTCCTTCCTGAATCTTGAGGGTTTGTCCGTAAGCCTGATAAGTTCCATTCAAAGTGTAGAGTGAGCCGCTTGCTGTGACCAGGCTATTAGGATGTTTTATGATAACTAAACTGCCGCGTAAGGTCGTGTCAAGATCTTGATAATGGATAAGCACATCATCACCTAAGCTGATGGCAACTTGCATAGTGGGCGCGAGAGCCAAGAGTGCGGAAGGGTTTGTTTTTTTCTGACCGACAAAGACGACATCAGAAGGTAGCGAGACAGTCGTTCGAAAATCTTTTGGAGAAATTTTTGCGGTGGGTATGGTAAGGCTGCCACCAATATTAATGGTTTGATCTGTTAGCTGTATTTTTAAATTCGGATTGACCCATATTTTATATTCCGGCAAGTTCGCCACTTGCAGGTTTTTACCGTCTAAGGTGAGATTGGTGGGGAAGTCTTTCTCAGCAAGATTTGTTGTGCCTTGTAATTCAGCAGAGCCGGTATTGGATTCAAATACGCCTTTGTAGGTGAGTAATTTTGTTTGCGTACCATAAGCGTGAAAGTGAATGTTGCGTAAAGTAATACCTAATTTAGGGATATTGATGGTGCCATTCATCAGGTTGACGTCACCTGTCGCGGTCATTTTTTCCAGATCACCAGTAAATTCCAGTGTGCCAAAAATTTTTCCGCCGAGATTTTTCGTATTGGGAACATAGACCGCAAATTCATTTAAGTCGGGAGCATTGAATTTTAATTTAATGTTTAAGGGTTGGGTTCTATAGTTGTCTAAGGTGGTGGATGTGGGTATGGCTACGGTGATGTTGCTGTAGTTTTTCTTGTTGATGGCAATATTAAATGTTGTTAAATAGTTATTATTGCTTTCTGTCAAGCTTCCAAAAAATCCGAGCTGAATTTGTTTTAATTGATAGTCTTGTAATTTGATATCGCGAGCTTTTAGCGTGAGAAAGGATGGCGTATTGGGTTTGAAAGTGGCGTTGATTTCTCCACGCAATTCGCGCGCGCGGTTAGCGTCTAAAACGATTTGATTACCTTGAAAGGTTGCTTGAATCGTGGGGGTCAACCGTGGACCGGTAATATTGCCGGTACTGCTGAAATTACCGTGGCCATTCGCGTAGAGTTTGTTGATATCAGGCAGACTGATATCCCAATGCATCTCCCAATTGTCTGCGACTTTGCCAGTGAGATTCACCTTGGAATTGGCGATTAGCAGTTTTGCTTCTTCAATCTGAATAGCATGTTTTTGGAGTTTGACTTTGATACTGCCATACAGTGGATAACCTTTCAAAATGCCATCGATAAAAAAGGCATTGGTGTTGTCATTTTGTTCTAATCGAAGCAAGCGGATATTCAAGTCGGTAGTTTGATTTTGGATAAGCACTAAGTGGGTTATCTCCACATTTCGCGCTAAAAGATGACGCAAAATGCGTTGGATGCTATTTAAGTTGGTGGCTGGATCACTTTGATTGCTGTTGCTGGCTGTCTTGATCGTGATGTTGTTAATAGAGAGCCGTTTGATATCAACGATATGATTTAACAATTGAATGGGGTTCCACTGGAAATCCAATGAGTCTATCGTGATGTGGGTGGTATCATTTTCATAAGCAATGTTCTCGCAATGAAGTCCTGAGAGTAATTTGCCCTGGAGTTTTTCGATGCGCAATTTGCCGGGCAGATAGGTCGCCGCAAATTGTAAGCCTAGCTGCAATCCCGATGTGGTTTCAGTAAAAAAATAACCAATAGTCAGCGCGAAGATAAAAAGCGTTAATAATAAATAACGAATAATAATCCCAATCACAATTCCGGCCCTATACTAAATTCAAAGTCGAAATGTCGAGGCTTATTTTTTAAATATCCAAAACCACTATAGACGCGAATAGGCCCAATAGCGGAATCATAAATAAGACCAAGACCTGTGCCATGACCCATGGCAGCATTGATGTGATCGTCTGCTGTACCAATGTCATAAAATACAGCACCACTCAGTTTGTCTACGATGCGATGACGTAATTCGACACTGCCTGTTTTTAAATATCGCCCAGGGCCAAAGTAGGTATAAGGAAAACCTCGCAAGCTCATTCCACCCGCAAAAAATTGTAAGGATAATGGTAGCGAGCGAATATTGCGAACAGTGGTGTAACCAAAATTGCCGCCCAATACCACGGTGCTATTCGCCGTTGGGCTGAACAGATATTTCCCTTTTATCTCAGATTGCACAAAGCTGGTGTTAGAGATGATTTTGGTAGTAGCACCTCTTAAGACAAAATTAATCTTATGACCAAAACGGGGTGAGATTTTATCATCGGCTTTAACACGCGATAAGCTCAAACTTGGAATTAACAATCGGCTATTGTGCGAAGAATTTTGTCCATCGATGAAATAATTTTCATGTAAATAGCTAAGTGTACTGTTGGTTTTCCATCCTTGAATTTTGGTGGCATAACCAAAAGAGAGGGTTTTTGAATTGGAGTAACCATTTTTGGGCGAAAACTTTTGTACATTGGCGCCCAAGGTATACGCATCCGTGAGTGGATTTTTACCGGGTATGACATATTGTGCTGCTAAGCCTTGTAAAACCGGCGAGACCTTCAGCTGGAAATTCATGTGATGCCCCGTTTTAGTCAGGTGCTTGAAGTTAGCCCCTAAAGTTAAACGTGGGCCGGTATAGGTGCCATAACCGATAGCGGCATTGTATTGCTGTGATTTGTTGGCTTTCAGCAGTACGTTGATTGGGACTTGATAGCTTGCTTCAGGATTCAAGTCGGGATTAATTGCAACTTGTTGGAAGTAGTGGCTGTTGTTCAGGTTCTGCTGAAACTTTAATAGTTTCTGATTAGAAAAATTATCCCCTGTATGAAAAGGTTGGAAGCGTTCTAAAAAATCAGTCGAAAAGCTATCTTGCTCGAAGCTGACGGGTCCAAAATAATAACGTGGGCCTGTGTCTAATTGTAAAATAATCACGGCGGTATAGTGTTTTAAGTCAATTTGAATTTCTTTTTTGTCTAGCGCCGCTTTAATGTAGCCTTGATTATTGGCCGTTTGAAATAAGCTTTTTTTAGCGCTTTCATAAAGGTCTGCTTGAAATATTTGACCGGGCGTTAAGGGAAAATGGTTTAACAGCGCGAGTAAGTCAGGTTCAAATTGTCCGGGGCCCGTGATTTTGACGTTAATGCGGGTGATGCGAAGTGGTTGGCCTGGAGTCACAAAAAATTGTGCAGTCCATACAGCACCTTGGTGAGTGAGGCGGGTGCGGATCTCTGCTTTGAAATAGCCGAAAGGCTCTAGCGCTTGCTTTAAGTTATGGGGCGCCGCTTTATAAAAAGCCTGGATGGTATCGGGTGTAAGGTGCTTGCCATAATCTTCTTGTAAGATGGATAATCGTTCTTTCGCATTATTGAGCGCAGGCTCAGCGATGCCGCTGATTTCAGTATGCAAGACCGTGTCTTGTGCCCGGCTGGTAGTAGCAACGATTAGCAGTAAGATACATATTAAATAAGTGAAGATGTTTCGGAACTGTTTCATGTGCAAAGACTAGCATATAATTTACCCAGACTAAAGGGAAAAACACCAAATGAAAGGTTTAAAAGTAGGGCATTACACACATGAAATGCATGGTACGGGTGCTTCGGTCTTTATATTTGATGAGTCTGCAGTGGGTGCTTATTGTTTGTGCGGATCATCGCCTGCTTCTCATGAGTTAGGTACCTTGGCGCTGGATGCCAATGTCACGCATGTCAACGGGCTGGCTTTGCTGGGTGGGAGTGCTTTTGGATTGCCTGCCGTCAATGGCATGATGCGTTGGCTTCATGAGCAAAAGCGCGGATGGGCAACGCCTCATGGTGCTGTGCCAATTGTCCCGGCGGCGGCGATTTATGATCTGGGAGTGAAAAAAGATTTGCCCCCGACTGAGTTTGAGGTCTATGAGGCTTGTGTGTTAGCCAAAGAAGATAACAAAGCCTCAGGCAGAATTGGTGCGGGCACTGGTGCGAGTGTCGGCAAGGTCATTCAAAAAGCCAAGCGTATGTCGGGTGGCCTGGGTCGTGCTGAGATCTCATTGCCCAATGGCACAAGTGTTTTAGCGTATGCCGTGGTAAATGCGGTGGGCGATGTGCTTGATGAGAGTGGACGGATTCTCGCGGGAGCCCGTTTAGAAAATGGGGAGTTTGGCAATTGCGAAAACTATTTGCTTTCTGGTGCTCCTGAAGAAAATCTGTCTTCCGAAAATACGACATTAATTGCTTTATTCACCAATGCGCGTTTTTCCAAAATTGAATTGGGTCGGATTGCCAAAATGGCGATAGCGGGTATGGCACGAGCCATTTCACCGATTTTTTCGCGATACGATGGCGATCTTGTTTTTGCATTTTCATTGGGAGATAAGGTGGCTGCTGAGATGGTCGTTGGTGCGATGGCCGCGCAAGCGATACAGCGTGCTATTATGAACGCGGTAGAAGAATCTATTATTTTAGCTTAAGGATGGTGTATGAACCCACGCGTTGCAGGGATTCAAATGACATCCACCAGTGATGTCAAAGAAAATCTAGAGATGGCAAAAAAACTCATTCAACAAGCCGTTGATTTAGGCGCTAAGCTCATCGTGTTGCCAGAAATGTTTGCGCTGATGGGCATGGGCCCAATGGATAAAATTAATTTGCGCGAGGAGCTGGGGCACGGTCTCATACAAGATTTTTTACAAACCGAAGCGAAGAAGCACCGAATTTGGTTGGTTGGTGGCACGATTCCTATCGCAATTGCCAAGGATGATAGTCGAGCGCGTGCTGCCTGTTTGGTGTTTGATGATCAGGGCGAATGCGTTGCGCGTTATGATAAGGTCCATTTATTTGATGTGCATTTGCGTGCTAGCCAGGAAGATTATTCTGAATCAAAAACCATCGAGGCGGGTGATAAAGTCGTGGTAGTGCAAACGCCTTTTGGTCGTCTGGGTTTGGGTGTTTGTTACGATATTCGTTTTCCTGAATTATTTCGACGTATGCAGGCGCAAGATGTGGAAATTATTGCATTGCCGACGGCATTTACTTATACGACAGGTGCTGCACATTGGGATGTATTGATCCGCGCGCGGGCGATTGAGAATCTCGCTTATCTTGTCACTTCTTGCCAAACGGGTACGCATACTAATGGCAGAAAGACTTATGGACATACGATGATTGTGAATCCTTGGGGAACAGTAGACGCACTGCTAGAAGAGGGTGCGGGCGTGGTGGTGGGTGATATCAATTTGGAATATATGCGTCAGTTGCGCCAGGATTTTCCGGTTTTGTTGCATAGAAAGTTGTAATGTAAACCTGACAGGTGGTTGGAAGCAACCTGTCAGGTTTTTAAGCCAAATGTTACTGAGCAGGAGCAGGAGCAGGGCCATTTTGACCGCTAGGTGCGCTGACCGCAGGTTGTGATCCGCTGCCTTGAGGTGCCATTTGTTGTTGCATAGGTCTTTGTGGCATTGTGCCTTGGGGCTGCTGAGGTCTGTTTTGCGGTTGCATTTGCCCATTGGGTTGTTGTTGCATCATGGGTCTGTTGCCTTGACGAAAATTATGTTGGGGATGTTCTTGACGGTATCTTTGACGTTCATTGCGGAAGCGTTCACTGTCTTGCATTAATTTATTTCTATCGTTTTCCATCGCTTGTCTGTCTTGTTGTAAGACAGCTTTTTCTTGCTGCATCATGCCTTGTTCTTGTCTGTAATTATCATCTGCAAAAACGGATAGTGAAGCTAAGGTTCCAACCAGTGCGGTAATCATCAGCAATGTCTTCTTAACCATAATACAATTCCCCTTAGTGAGTGATTTACTATAGCTTTCCCATTATATTCCTTTAGTGGGTTTTTTTCATAACGAGAAAATCGATGCAGGGCATCTGAAATAATAAATAGCGCTATTTATTAACAAGTTGACGCTAGAGGGTAGCTAAAATAATAAATTTAGCGGAAACGAAAGAGTGGGAAATGCGGATAAAAAATGGGTTAGAGATTCACTGTCTAACCCATATGTAATCTTAATTATTTTTTCTTCGCAACGATTGTGCGAGCCGCTTTCTTTTTAGCAGGGGCTTTTTTTGCAACTTTGACAACTTTCTTTTTCGCTGTCGCTTTAGCTGCTTTTTCTTTTGCTTTGATTGCTTTTTCTTGCGCTTTTGTTGCTTTTTCTTGAGCTTTTAATTTTTTCAGGTTTTCATGCATTTTTTTCAGTTCAACAGTAGCTTGTTTGATAATGGCGCTGAACTTTTTAACGGTTGCTGTAATCTCGTTTGTTTTTTTCATGTTAACTCCTAAATGTATTGAGCGCGGATTATGCCACAAAAAAATTGAAGTGAGAAATTTTTATTACACAATGACAATATTTCCTTGCAAATACATAACAGCGCGGCCACTGATAAGCACACGATCGGCGCTGAGTTCACAAAATAATTCGCCTCCACGAGGTGATATTTGATATGCGTGTAATTTTATTTTGTTGAGTCGATTCGCCCAATAGGGAATTAATAAACAATGAGATGAGCCTGTGATCGCGTCTTCATACTGGGCTTTTTGTGGGTAAAACGTGCGAGAAACGAAATCAAATTGTTTGCCGGGAGATGTCACGATGATGCCACGATATGCCATTTTTTTTAAGATGTCGATGTTCGGTTTCAGATGTTTGACTTCGTCTTCTGTATCAAATACAGCAACGCAGCGTTCTGATTTGTGTTGGAAAATTTTTTGCGGGGTTGCACCTAGACCTGCTGTGAGTAGTTCGTTTTCGGAAATTTCTTCCAGATTTTTTGCTGGGAAATTGAGTGTGAAGAGTTCGCCGGTTCGTTTGATTGAGAATTTGCCGTGAGGATAATGCAGTTCGGCTTCCTGCAAAGTGGGTTCAAGATGGTGGAAAATCACATAAGCCAGGGCTAACGAGCCGTGACCGCAGAGATCAATTTCATATTCGGGTGTGAACCAACGCACTTGAAATTGGCTATTTTCTCGAACTAAATAGGCTGTTGCCGGCAAATGATTCTCTGTAGCAATGGATTGCAGTGTCTCATCCGGCAGCCATTTTGGCAGTATGCAAACAGTCGCGGGGTTGCCTTTGAATAATTGTGTGGAAAAAGCATCAATATGATAAGTAGGGATTTGCATGTGGTTCCTTGAGAGCATTTTTTCAAAAAGTCATTATGGCACGGGGTATTTTTGTGAATCAATATTCTGAGGATAAACCAATGCGAGTTTATTTAATCGCATTGATTGTATCAGGTAGCCAGTTATTCGATGACGATGTTGGTATTTTTACCGAGGAAGGGTGGTTTTGCAAACCAGACAAGAACAAATAAGCTAAGGAAAATGAAGCCTGACACCCAAAATATGTCATTTGTCGCTAGCATATAAGCTTGGTTCACTAAGAGGCTCAAGACTTTGGCATAACTGGTTTGATCCGATAGTCCCGCTTCGTGCAAGGCTTTCAGCGTCTGAGTCATCAAGGGCTGATAAGACGTTAAGCTTTCAACAAGTTTGCTTTGATGTATTGCTTCGCGATTGGACCAGAGGGTGACGCTAATCGATGTGCCAAAGCTACCAGCTAAAATACGTAAAAAATTAGATAAGCCTGAGGCGCTGGCGATGGATTTGTTGGGAAGGCCAGAGAGTAGCATTGCAATAGTCGGGATAAAGAAGAAGGGTAGACCGATACCTTGAATAAAGCGAATGAGTGCAACATTGGAAAAACCAATATCCGTATCAAAGCCTGCCAGCCAAAAACAACAGAAAGCGAAGACAATGAAGCCAAAGCTAATCAGAATACGCAGATCAAACCGTCCCATTAAAACACTCATCAATGGGGAGACAATTAAGGGCATGATGCCAAGCGGCGCAGTCGCAAGTCCTGCCCAGGTGGCGGTGTAGTTCATTTGGGTTTGTAGCCATAAAGGCAGCACGACAACGCTACCAAAAAAAGTCATGTAGCCTAAGCTAATGGCGATGGTGCCAATGGTGAAATTACGCCGTTTGAATAAGCTAAGGTCGATGATGGGATTTTTTTCTGTGAGTTCCCACGCAATCAAAAAGCTAATGCAAACAAAAGACGTGACAGCCAGTGTATTAATCACATTGGAGTTAAACCAATCCAGATCCTTCCCTTGATCTAACAAAACTTGCAGGCTGCCAATGCCAATGGTTAATAAGATGAGGCCGATATAATCGACGGGTTGTTTGGTAATTTCTGTTTCTCGCTCGCGTAAAATAGACCAAGTTAAGTAGGCAGAAAAAATGCCGACGGGGACATTGATATAAAAGATCCATGGCCAGCTAATATTATCGGTAATCCAGCCGCCCATAATAGGGCCGACCACGGGTGCCGCGACGGCAACGGTTGCCCAGAGTGAGGTGGCTAGACCTTTTTTATCAGCAGGGTAGTTTGAGAGTAAAAGACTTTGTGATAGAGGAATCATGGGGCCTGCCACAGCGCCTTGTATCACGCGACAAACAACTAACATACCTAAGCTATTGGATAATCCACACAACACAGAAGCGAGAGTAAACAGTATGGTCGAGAGTACAAATAGACGCACTTCACCAAAACGTCGACTGAGCCAGCCGGTTAACGGTAGCATGATTGCCATGCTGACAGTAAAAGAGGTGATGACCCATGTGCCTTCGTCCGCACTGACTGCCAGGTTGCCAGCAATGGTGGGAATAGCGACATTGGCAATTGCGCTATCCAGTACATTCATGAAAATGCCGAGCGAAACCGCCAGCGTCAACCAAACTAATTGTGACCCGTGAATAGGCGGCATAACAAAAGACCTTTACTGTGGAGCCTGGTAGGTGATGTTTTTGGCATTATCGTTTAATATTTTATCAATCATCTGGTCGGCTTCTTTTAAATCTTCGCTATAACCTAGCGTTTCATAGATGACTCTGTTTTGTGCTTTTTTAGTTAAGACTGCACCATCACGATGATGTGTATTAACGGATACCGTCATCGACAAGCCGAGGCGCAGTGGAAAGTCTTCTAGTTGCTTGGCATCAATACTGATACGGACAGGTAAGCGTTGTACGATCTTAATCCAGTTGCCCGTGGCATTTTGAGGCGGTAATAAATCAAATGAGCTACCCGTGCCAGGTCCTAGGCCCACCACTTTACCTTTATATTTTACGCTGTTGCCATAAGCATCTGAGATAAGCGTGACAGGTTGACCTATGCGCATATTTTCGAGTTGTGATTCTTTAAAATTGGCGTCTACCCAAACCTGATTCAAAGGGACAATGATCATCAAAATGGAGTTAGGCCCTATTTGTTGGCCGACTTCTACGGGGCGTTTTGCGATGTAGCCTGTCTCTGGTGCATAGATAGTCGTGCGTTGTAAGGCCAAATAGGCATTACGGACGTTCGCTGCCGCATTTTGAATTTGTGGGTGATGATAAAGATCGGTGCTGCCGATGAGGGCAATTTGCGAATTGAATTGATGTTTGGCGGTGGCAAGTGATGCATCTGCGGTGTTTACCGCGATTTTTGAGTGGCGCATGTCTTCTGCAGAAATCGTTTTGTTGACCACAAGGCCAAGACGTCTTTGATAATCTTCTTGCGCTTTTTTGAGGTTTTCTTGTTGTATGCGTACTGTGGCCTGAAGGCTCGCCGTGCTTTGATAGAGTTGGCTGACTTGACGCACTGTGAGGGCTAATTGCGATTCAGTGTTTCTTAAGGCAATTTGCGCATCCGAATTGTCTAGAATCACAAGAGGCTGTCCCTTGGTGACCAGATCCGTTTCGTCAGCCAAAATTTTGGTGACATGGCCTGAGACTTGCGGCATAACTTCAATTAAGTTCCCACTGACGTACGCATCATCTGTGGTTTCATAAAAACGGCTAACAAATAGCCAATAGATAAAAAATATTAGGCCAAGCATAATAAAAATGGTGGTCATGGTTAATAGTAATTCTTTGCGCTTGATCTTTTTTTTGATCTTAACTTCTGAGGATGCTTGTTTTTCTTCCGACATAGGTTACCTATCTTTCAATCTGGTTATATTTATATTCCGCTATCTTATCAGACTCGATTCCCCAAAACACTTGTGAATATCTTTATTCACTATAAACTCAGCTTTAGCCAAAAATTAAGCGGGGCATTAACATGGAAATTGGTATTGTTGGCATTGGAACTGCCACGCCGCTCTATAAAAAAAGCCAGTCAGATGTGGCGGATTTAGTGGCTTCTTGTCTGGACTTAAAGCCATCTGAAAAAAGATTATTAAAATCGGTTTATAAAGCGACTGGCATCTCGTCTCGTTATAGTGTCTTAGCAGATTATGCCAGAACTGCTGGTGATTTTGAGTTTTTTCCCAATCATCCGACAGAGCCCTTTCCCAGCACCAGCGTGCGTATGCAGATCTATAAAGATAATGCATTGGATCTAGCTATTGCCGCCATTGAAAATTGTTTAGCCAGCTGTGATACGGTTTCAAAAAGCGATATTACGCATTTGATTACCGTCAGTTGTACGGGCATGTATGCGCCTGGACTGGATATTGAAATTACGCAAAAAATGGAATTAAAGTCTTCTATTAAGCGGACTTGTATTAATTTTATGGGCTGTTATGGCGCATTTAATGCGATTAAGCTTGCAGAATCGATTTGCAAAAGCGAGCCCGGCGCAAGTGTCATGATTGTCAGTGTTGAGTTGTGCACCATTCATTTTCAAAAAAAATCCGATTTAGATAATTTGGTGGCAAATGCAATCTTTGCCGATGGGGCCGCTGCGGCATTAATCACCAGCCAAACTA
Organism: Gammaproteobacteria bacterium; assembly: GCA_031291175.1. Taxonomy (GTDB): domain Bacteria; phylum Pseudomonadota; class Gammaproteobacteria; order DSM-16500; family DSM-16500; genus UBA5158. The sequence continues at coordinate 65,771 of JARLJO010000017.1, read as the reverse complement.
CCTCTTCAAAATATTTAGGATTAAACGCTTTTTATTGTGATTTATTACCGCAAAGTCGCGAAGAAATGGCCTGGCATATTGCCGACTCGGGATTTGATATTGTGTTGAGTTCGTATGTACCTGACGTGATTGCATCAGGCATCGCTGCGTTTGCTGCTAAATTGTTTTCGGATAATGGATTGGCGGCAGCATCCATTGACTTATATGCTATTCATCCTGGTGGCCTCAAAATATTACAAGCCTGTGAGACGGCATTAGATATTACGATGGAAGATAATCGGTACTCTTATCAAGTGTTGCGCGATTACGGCAATATGTCATCAGCCACTGTGCTTTTTGTTTTAAAAGCCATGTTAGACGATATTCAGCAAAAAGATCACGGCAAGAAAATTTTCAGTTGTGCGTTTGGGCCAGGTTTAACACTGGAGTCGATGCTGCTGACCGCCCATTGTCTTTAAAAAGGAAATTTATGACAGTCAAAATTAAAACGCATGATTCTATTATGCGTGATCGCAATAAAATAACACGCACCATTTCGCACTTTTGGGATCAAATCTCAGAAGGATGGCGAGAGATCTGGGGCCCTCATATTCATCATGGCTATTATGAATATGACCAGCCTTTAACACCACTTGAAGCACAAGAAAAACTTATCGAAAAATTAACGGCACATCTTTCTATTCATTCACATAGCACCATATTGGATGTGGGCTGTGGTATGGGTGGCAGTAGTTTGCATTTGGCAAAACGCTTTAACGCAATAGTAACAGGCATTACCTTAAGTCCAAAACAAGTAGCCATTGCTACGCAACAAGCCAAAGCCGAAAACATTCATAATGTGAATTTTAAAATTGAAGACGCGCTCTTTTTAAAGTCCTTTGCCGATAATTCATTTGATATTGTCTGGTCGCTTGAAAGTTGTGAGCAGTTTTATAATAAAGCCTTATTTTTGCAAGAAGCGTTTCGTGTGCTAAAGCCGGGCGGTAAGCTTATGTTAGCCACGTGGTGTTCTAGTGCGGAAGAATATCTGGATAAAGAAGCCGATCAATACAAGAAATTGTGTTTTGCATTTGATGTGCCCTACATGCCAACGATAAACCATTATCAAGGATTGTTAGTGCAGCAGGGATTTAAAGTGGAGCAAACGCTAGATTGGTCTTCGCATGTCGCTAAAAGCTGGGACATTGGCGTGTCGTTAGTGAGTGCTTATTCTTTTTTAAGATTGCTGAGGCTTTCAGGCTGGAGAGGTTTTCGTTTTGCCCGTCAAATTAAAATGATGCGCGATGCTTTTCATCAAAAGAGAGTGAAATACGGTGTGTTTTTTGCCGCTAAGCCTTAAATGAAATATCGTAAGATAATACACTTGGTAGGATCCCTGTCATTTTATTGTATTGACCGATAATGTTGATTATCTCTATACTGATTGAGTCTATTTAAAGCGATACGAGTTTTCTGTCTGTTGGCTAGTAGCGAAAGTTGCTAGTTCTTATTTTAATGCACAGCAAAGGAGCTTTTTTTATGATTACGAAAAAAAAATTGACTGGTGTTGTCTTAGCAATTGGTGCAGCAAGCGTATTTGCTTTAGCGCCAGCCGTTTCTTCCGCTGCAGATTCAGCTAGTGTTAATTGTTATGGCGTGAATGGCTGCAAAGGCCAAGGCGCTTGCAAAACCGCCGATAACTCCTGCAAAGGCCAAAACGCATGCAAAGGTAAAGGCGTTATGTCCATGGCTCCAGCAGATTGCACGAAAGCCGGTGGCAAAGCGGTATCGTAATTAGAATAAGTTTTTTGACTGTTAACCGGGTATTTTAATGAAATAATATACCCGGTTTTTTAAAAGACCTAGGTGCTATGACGCATTCTAAACAGAAGCAACAATTCCCTTATCTGGGTTTCGGTTTAGGGCTACGCCCTGATCATTACGAAACTATTTTAGAACAATCCCCCAAAGTCGATTGGTTTGAAATCATCACCGAAAATTATTTGGTGCCAGGCGGTAAACCACTCTATTTTTTAAATCAAATTCGTGAAAATTATCCTGTCGTCATGCACGGTGTTTCGCTGTCAATCGGCAGTACCGATCCCATTGATTGGGATTATTTGAAAGCAGTGAAAGCACTGGCTGAGCGAATTGAGCCTGTTTGGTTATCGGATCATTTGTGTTGGACGGGTGTTAATGGTATTAATTTGCATGATTTATTGCCGCTACCTTATACCCAGGAAGCCATCGAGCATCTGGTGTCGCGTATTAGCCAGGTACAAGATTATTTAAAGCGTCCAATTTTAATTGAAAATGTCTCAAGCTACCTGACCTATCAACACTCTGAAATGACGGAATGGGAATTTTTGGCTGAGATAACAAAACGTGCGGGCAATCATATTTTATTAGACGTGAATAATATCTATGTCAGTGCTTATAACCATGGGTTTGATCCAGAGGCTTATTTAAAAGGCATTCCAGAAGGTCGAGTGCAGCAAATTCATTTGGCGGGTCATGCTAATCACGGCGATTATATTATTGATACGCATGATGCGCCGGTTATTCAGCCCGTTTGGGAGCTTTACGCTAAAACGCTGGAACGGTTTGGCGCAGTTTCAACGATGATAGAGCGAGATGCCAATATTCCTCCGTTGCCTGAATTGTTAGAAGAGCTTGATCAGGCGCGTCAGATTTCTCAAAAATCATTAGAGGAGAAATCCTTTGCGTGATTTGCAGCAAATTCAAAATGCGATTCAACATTATTTGTTGCATAACGACGCTAGTATGCATGGTGAATTGCTTGCTATAAAACAACCCATTGCCGAACAACGTTTAGCGATTTATCGCGATGGGTACTATTTACGTTTGTTAGAAGTGTTGCAGCAAGATTATGAAGTCTTATCTGCTTTATTAGGTGCTGAACAATTTGATTTGCTGGGGCGTAGTTTTATTGACGCCCATCCATCGCATTTTCGTTCGGTCCGTTGGTTCGGTAATGCATTGGCTAATTTTATGCGTGAACATCCGCAATTTAAAGAACAGCCTGCATTGATTGAAATGGCGGAATTTGAATGGCTGTTGACAGAAAGCTTTGATGCGTTGGACGCATCTGCTTTAACCTTTGAAGAGATGGCGGCAGTGCCCATGGTGCAATGGCCTTTGATGCATTTTCAACTGTTGCCTTCATTGCGAAGATTGGATCTGCATTGGAATACAGTCTCTGTCTGGAAAGCTTATAAAGAAGAGAGTAAGAGGATTGCTTTTGAAAAAGCGGAGTATCCTGCAAGCTGGATCATTTGGCGTAAAGATCTTCAAACGTTATTTTATTCATTAACAAATGATGCCGCTTATATGATAGATGCCATTGCGGCAGGTAACAATTTCAGTACCATCTGCGAAGGATTATGTGCGTGGGTCGATGAGGAGGTAGTGGCAATGCATGCTGCTATGTTACTCAAGCGGTTTATTCTGGACAACCTTATTACCAACATTATCATTAATTGTAATGCTACTAACTAAAAGGATATATCTTATGAAAGCAATGATTAAGAAAGCGATTTTTGTTGCGAGCGCATTGACTATGGCTATCTCGACTTCAGTTTTTGCCGCTGAAACATACCTGATTGATCCGCATCATACCGCAGTCACATGGCACATTAATCACTTTGGATTTTCTAATCCGTCTGGAAAATGGTATGCCGATGGTACGATTATGTTAGATGAAGCTAAACCACAAGATAGCGTTGTGGATGTAACCATTCACACAGCAAACGTTATCACGGGTATTCCAGAGTTGGATGAGCATCTGAGAAGCAAGGCTTTCTTTGAGACAGATAAGTTCCCATTAGCGACATTCAAAAGTGATAAAGTGACGTTGACGGGCAAAGACACGGCAAAAGTGAAAGGCATATTAACAATGCACGGTGTTTCAAAGTCAGTGACCCTGAATGTGAAGCTGAATAAAATAGGGATGAATCCTATCATTAATAAAAAAACGGTTGGCTTTACGGCTACCACTGAACTCAAGCGTTCCGATTTCAATATGAATACGTTGGTGCCGAACTTGGGCGATGAAGTTAAAATTGATATCGAGGCTGAAGCAAATTTGGCGTCAGATGCGGGAACACCGGCCGCTGCGCCTGCTGCTGCACCTAGCGCAAGTTAACTGGAATAGTCTATGCAAATCAAAAATACTGAAAATCATTTTGGTATTGTTGCCATTACCCTGCACTGGGTAATGGCAATTTTGCTAATTGGGCTGGTTGCACTGGGTTTTTATATGGTGTGGATTCCCATTAGCCTGGAGAAGCTGAAGCTTTTCGGATGGCATAAAGAGTATGGGATTTTAGCGCTTATTTTGGTGATGATCAGAATTGGCTGGCGTCTTGGTAATCGTAATCCTTCTTTGGCTTCGTTGCCAAGGCTGGAGGCGTTTGCTGCCAGAGCAGTACATTATATTTTTTATTTATTCATGATTGCCTTACCTATTACTGGATGGTTAATTACATCGGCCGCAGGGTTGCCGGTGTCCGTTTTTGATTGGTTTGTTTTGCCTGATTTGGTGGCTCCTAATGAAGAGCAGCGATTATTGTTTCAGCAAATACATGTTTGGCTCAGTTACGGATTGATTGCTGCTTTCTGCTGTCATGTGAGCGCTGCGTTGAAACACCATTTTATTAATAAAGACGATATCTTGAAGAGGATGTTATGATGATGGCATTGTTTAAAAAATCAGGATGGTTGGCTGCTGCCTTGATGCTGTTTTTTTCTGCTGATGCCATGGCTGTCCCTACCTGGGATATTGTGCCGACTGCCAGTAAGTTGAATTTTACAGCAACTCAAAATGGTGCTCCAGTCATTGGCGAGTTTAAATCTTTTTCTGGCGATATTCTGTTTGATCCAACGGATTTGAGTGGTAGCCTGATCACGATTAAAGTCAATATAGCCTCGGTTACCGCTGCTTATAATCAAGTAGCAGACACATTAAAGACGCCTGACTGGTTTGATGCGGCGGCTTTCCCCGTAGCGGTTTTTAAAGCGAATCACTTTACGAGTGTGGGAGATAAAAAATACACGGCAGAAGGGACATTGACGATTCGGGAAAAAACAGTCCCAGTGACGGTTGCGTTCACCCTGGAAAAATACACGGACCAGGATGCATTCGTGAAGGGTACGGCATCGCTAAAGCGCACGGCATTTGGTATTGGAAAAGGTGAGTGGGCGAAAACAGATGCAATAAAAGATGATGTCTTGGTAGATTTTACTTTATCTGCAAAAAGAAAATCCTCATAAGGACATTGCAATGCGAAAGCTCATTAGCATTGTTCTTGTTTTTCTTCTCGTCACAGCAGCAGATGCCGGGGATTTTACGATAAAATCTTCGGTATTTTCTGATAACGGGATGCTTTCACCGCTTTATACTTGTGATGGTAAAAATATTTCGCCACCACTCAGTTGGTCAAACGCACCTAGTAATACGGTCTCTTTTGCCTTGGTTATGTATAGTCCTGATTGGCCAGAAGAGATGGTTGATAAATGGATTATATTTAATATTCCGGGTAGTACGACGGGTTTGGCAGAAGGTCAGAGCACCTCTTTGCCGGATGGAACCGTTATGATTAAAAATTCATTTGGTGATGCCATTTATCGTGGGCCTTGCGCGCCTGATTCGAAGCCGCATCATTATGTTTTTATGCTTTATGCTTTGAATGCTAATTTAGATTTGGATGATGCGGCTGAGATTGATGAGGTCATGACAGCCATCAAGCATCATGAGATTAAAGAAACAAAAATTACTGTTCTTTATAAGCATTAGCTAAATGGTTTAGCATAAAAAAAGGCCGACTGTATGTCGGCCTTTTTTTATGTGAGGTGTTTTATCGTTTTAGGAAAGCGCGGCCAGAGGATGCTGCCATGAGATAGGCTATACCAGCAAACACGAGATCGATTCCCACAAATAATCCAATGATGAATAAGCTTGATGCAGGCCAGCTAGACAGAATCAATACGCCTAAAACGAGTGTGATCAGCGCATTAAGAAAGTTCCATCCCCATCTGGGTGAGCGTGCTGTCAGGGCGTAGGTAACGCGAAATAGTCCAACGACTAGGTAAAATATTCCCAAGAGTAGGGTCAGGGAAACGGAACCTAAGATGGGGCTGTCGATTAACATGAAGCCGATAGCGAAGTATAGCAGGCCTGTCAGTAGGTGTAGGAAGAACCCACTCCATTTGCCCCACCAGAAGGTAATGCTATCTAATATGATCACAGTGCCAGCAATCAGAATCACAATGCCTATAAAAACGACTGAGATGATGGTTGCGACAAAAGATGCGCTGATAGCAGCAATGCCTAGCAGGGTGAGTAGGGCGCCCCAGAAATAAAACCAGGTAGCGTTTTTGCTGAATGCGGATACGTCAATGCGAGAGTTCATGGATCTGTCCTTATATTTTCTTCCATTAAAATATTCAACAGGGATGCTTCAGTAGTGTAGGAAATTGGTTGGGGGTGTGTCAATCTAAACAGATGACTGGGGTCCTGTCAGGGTAGGTTTACTTTTTTCGTGCTCGTAAACTCCGCGCGTAAAAAGCAAACCTAACCTGCCACCCCGTTTTTTATATATAAAAGCAGTTTGTCAAAATGGCTTGGTGTTAACTGAGAGAAAATGACATTGGAAAGCCCTTGGCGCGGTGATCTAGCTTTTCCAATAATTTATTTCTGACTGAGAGATTGATTTTATCTGATCGCCATAAACGTAGCAGTTCGGCTCGTTCAATTTCAATGATTTGAGAGGTTAAAAAAACTTCTTCGAGTGCTTCGGCTTTTTCATCGTGAGGGGATTTTAGTTCATGTAAGGTAATTCTCTCATTTAAATGGGTCCGTATAAGTTTGTATTCGCTGATATGTTGTTTGACTTCACCATAGAGTTTGGGGTTGTTTTTCACTTCTTTTTTATATTCAAATAACCAGTGTAATACTGCGGATACCATTTTTTTACGAGCGTCGAGTTCAGCAACATGGGCGTTGTATTTTTCAATTAACCCAAATTTGTGTACGCCTAATATTCTGATGATAAGGGGTAAAGAGAGTCCTTGAATAATGAGTGTTGCAATAATAACGCAGAAGACAAGAAACACTAACAGATTGCGAGGATTGATCCCGCTGGCAATCGCGGGCAGTGTGGGTACGGCCAGTGCAGCGGCGAGTGAGATGCTGCCACGTACTCCCGCCCAAGACACAACAAAAGGAAATCGCCACGGTGGGGTCGTGTCACTTTTTCGTCTGGATGAGAAATAAGTTTTGGGAACAAGATAAACCATGGTAAAAACCCAGATGAATCGACCGATAATGACGGTTGCAACAGCAGCTGATCCATAAATAATGAGTAATCCCGTAGGGATTGAGGAGATGCTGGTTAAAATTGACCGCATATCTAAGCCTATCAGCAAAAAGAGTATGCACTGAATAGCAAATGACAGGGTAGGCCAAATGGCATGGCTCAATAATCTGAACTCCGGCGTGAATCGCATAGAGTAACGATGCCCTATCATAAATCCGGTAACGGCAGTAGCCAGGACGCCACAACCGCCCAATTTGACGGCGGGTATGTAGGCTAGAAAAGGCGTCAGTATGGAGGCCATCATGTGTAATGTGGGGTTTTGTATCCGTAATCGGATTTCACCTAAAACAGTACCGAGTATGTAACCATATAAACTTTCGCCAATCACAACAAAAAGAAAGGCAGAGGCGGCATGCAAGGGCGAAAAAGAATTGGTGACAACAGCAATCAAGGCAAAGCGGAAAAGAATCAGGGCGGTCGCATCGTTTAATAAGGCTTCGCCTTCAAGAATGGAGAAAATGGTTTCAGGGAGATGCACTTTTTCTGCGATAGTGACGATAGCCACATCATCAGGCGGCGCCAACACCGCACCTAACACAAAAGCGAGTGGCCAGCTTAATTCCGGTGAAAGGTAGTGCATGACGGTCGCGACAAGGACGGTAATAAAAATCACATGTCCGAAAGAGAGCTGGATGATCGGACGTATATTTTTTTTAAAGTCTTTCCAAGAGGAGGAGCTGCTGATGTGATAAACGAGGACAGGTAGAAAAATATTTAAGACAAGGTCGGGATTTAGTGTGACAAGTGGAAATTGTGGAATCAGGCTTAACACCATGCCAGTGATAACCAGCAGCAAAGAAGTGGGTACGGGCGATTTATTGAATATCTGCCCAATCAATATAATGACACCAAACAAGAGAATATAAATTTCAAGCTGTCCCATTCGTTGCTATCCCTAAATGATTACAGTAAGTGCCAGCTTCCGTTTTGCTATTCCCTGAGAGAGACAGTGGACTCCGTAGGGCAATATATTTACATGAAATGCTATTCTGATGAAATACGAGGTAAATTCCGTCTATTACGCTAAATGTCTTAGTCAATATTATGCAATAGTGGTGACAGAGTAAACTAGTTACGCAATGTCAGAGATAATAAAAATTCTTACGAATTTATGCGGCGAAAATCGGTTTCTTTTCAATAGTTTGATTAGAAGGCCGTTTTGCGTTCGCCCACCGACTTTTTATATTGGTGTATCATAGTTTATAGGAAAATTATCGATCCAAACCATGAGGAATTAAATATGTTACCAACCCGCGGATATGCTGTGAAAAGTGCTAAAGATGCTTTTGAGCCATTTGATTTCAAGCGTCGGACTGTTGGACCTAAAGATGTATTAATCCAAATTATGTTTTGTGGCATTTGCCATTCTGATATTCATCAAGTCCGTAATGAATGGGGTGGTGCAACTTACCCGATGGTGCCCGGTCATGAAATTGTCGGTAAAGTGACGCAAGTGGGTCAAGATGTTAAAAAATTTAAAGTCGGTGATTTGGCGGGCGTAGGCTGCTTTGTCGATTCTTGTCGCGAGTGCGCTAACTGCAAAGCAGATGAAGAACAACTCTGCGAAGTGCACACAGCATTTACTTATAACGGCACAGAGCAAGATCTAAAAACCCCGACTTTTGGTGGTTATTCATCACAAATAGTGGTTGATGAAGACTATACCTTGAAAGTCTCACCCAAATTATCACTTGCCAATGTCGCGCCGTTGCTTTGCGCAGGGATAACAACGTATGCACCTTTACGCCGTTATCATGTCGGTAAAGGAAAACGGGTGGGTGTGATTGGTCTGGGTGGCTTGGGGCACATGGCGGTTAAATTAGCGGCCTCCATGGGTGCAGAGGTCACGGTATTCAGTACTTCCCAATCAAAAGAACAAGATGCCAAGCGATTAGGCGCGAAAAATTTTGTCGTGACGAAGGATCCAAAAAATTTAGTCGCACTTGCCGACTCATTTGATTTTATTTTAGATGCCGTATCAGCACCCCATGACATCAATATGTATCTTAATTTATTGCGTCTGGGTGGAGCTCTCGTTTTAGTTGGTGTGCCGGAAAAACCGCTTGAGCTCAGTGCATTTTCTGTCATTGGGAAAAGACGTATTGTGACCGGTTCGTTAATTGGCGGTATTCGAGAGACGCAAGAAATGTTGGATTATTGCGCTGAAAATAATATTACCGCTGACATTGAATTAATTCCCATTCAAAAATTGGCAGAAGCTTATGAGCGCACGGTCAAGAGTGATGTGCGTTATCGCTTTGTCATTGATATGAATTCACTGAAATAATGAGGTAATACACATGGGTGATAATCAATCCGTCCCACAAGGTGAGTTAGCCATTTGTGTTTTAGCGATGCCGAAAGACACGAATGCGAATGGTGATATTTTCGGTGGTTGGTTAGTCTCGCACATGGATATGGGCGGCGGCATTGAAGCCGCTCATCGCGCAAATTGTCGTGTGGTGACAGTGGCAATTGATGGCATGAAGTTCATTAAGCCTGTGTATGTGGGCGATATCGTGAAGTATTACGCGAAGTTGGTTAAGGTGGGGCATACTTCCATGCAGTTTCAAATGGAAGCCTGGACACAATCATTACGAGATACTAATTCCAAAAAAGTAGCAGAAGGCATTTTTACCTTTGTCGCTATTGACGACAAAGGCAATAAACAATTAGTTGATCGATCTTAATATTTAAACTGTGTCGTACCGCAGTTCATCCGCGTAAGCGCTAACCTAAACCTCCCTTTTTCAAAGGGAGGGACTCTTAGGTTAGCGCTTATGCGGTTCATCTGCGGTATCCAGCGCAAAGTCATCATCCGGGTTTCACATGTGTTTAGAATGCTTATTCAGATTCTTTATCAATTATACTGAGAAAACGCTTATAAATATCTCCTAGCAATCCTTCTTTCAATGATGGATTCTCTCCCAGTGTTTTTTGAGAGTTTTTTCCTGTGACAACAGCTAATAAATCTTTTGCTACCGCAATTTTTTCTTCTCTTAAACAAATGGTTTTTTTCCATACATGACTAAATCGGCTTTGTGTGGTTTGAAACTGTTTTTCTTCTTCGCGCATTAATATAAAAGCGCTTAGAATGTGCGTAATATCGGTAATAGAAGATGCCTCTTCAATTAAAGAGATCATTTTCGTTCTGGTAATGGTATGTGGGTCATCGGTTTTTTTTGCAATGTGACCTCTACTGAAAACATGGTCAAAGAGTTTTTCTTTGTATTTTTTTGCAATTTCGGCTGATTCAAATAAGATATCACTCTCGCCGGAGCGTAATGATTGCTTATCCATGAGTGAAGAGCCGGTTAATATATGGGTGTTGTCCACCATGACGATCTTGGCATAGGTGGTGTTTTCCTCATGGTTTTGCATCAAGGCATTTTCTTTTGTTGCCCAATGTAAGCTTAAATTTTCGTGTTGTGTTGGCTCGATTTTCTTGAGAAGAAATTGAACGCTTTCTATATTGGTGCAACCGGCAAAAGGAAGACACTCTGCTGTTTCACCATAATAACGCCCTAAGGTTAGGCTCACTTTAATGCCTCTATTTGCACAATCTAATAATGCGTTTAAAATATCGGGGTCATTCAGATTGTTGATAATGATTTGGATATTATTCTGAGCTTCTTTTAAAAGTGCTAATAGCGCGATCTTATAAGGCGAATGATAGCCAGTATAAGGTCTGTTAATAGGGTTCTTCCCTAGATATAAGACAGTAGCTGGGCCAGATGTTTTTTCAGGTGTTTGCTTTGTCATTTCTAAAGCGGGTAGACTGGTGCCAGTTGCGCCTTCCCACAGACGATTAAAATGATTGCGCATTTCTTCGCAAAGAAGAGGGTCTTTGCATATTGTGCCGAGGTCAGTCCAGGATTTTTGCTCGTCCAAGCACTTTTCTAAAGTGGGATCGCCAGTTAATATTGCCGATTCTTCCGCGTCCCTCACGATGATCTTGGTATGCGTTGAGCCAAACAAAACTGGTTTCTGCAAGGCAAATTGCACTTTGAAATAGTCACTATTGAAAGCGGCCCATTCGCTTTCATCGATGGGTGCGCAGGCAATAAGAATGTAGACGGATATTTTTTGATAATTTTTATCGGCTTTCTTTTTTAGATTTTTGATGCCGCTTAGAATTTCTTTAGCGCTACTGGATTCATTATGAAATTTATAAAGGCAGATTAATAATTCTTTTTCAGTCTCTTCAATTAATTTTTTCACACGGGGAAAAATTTCGGTCGCCCGCACGAAAGGTCCTTCTATCACTTTGTCAGCGGGCTTATCTGTTGCGTAGTAGTTGCCAATGAGGTCATTTCCATCTTGCTGCTCACGCTGAAGAGTAGCAAAGATTTCATCTAATATAGACATGCATACCTCTCCGGACGATGAAGTGGTTAACAGTCCCTGTACGAGAGTTTAAATTGATACCCTTTAACGGTGATAATTATTGCTCTTCTTAATAGTATAGATAAGATTTTTTAAGTTGCCTGTGTGAAAGCACAACTAATTGTATTGATTGGCAATTAAATTTATCTTAGGGGGCGCTTGCAAGGAACATAAAGCCCCTATCTGCTTATCATGCATATACTTTCAAATTGCTCACAAGTACATTTTATTTTGCTATTTTAGGGTGAAGATCGGTGCTTGCGTCTTTTGGGTGGTGGGCTTTCCAGCGATGCTGAGTGTGTATTTTCATTGGTATCATCTGTTCCGATGATCTCGTCTGCTTCTTCCATGTTATCAAAGCGGTTTAGCAAATTAACCCCCATAGTGCTAACAGGACTACTAAAAAGATTAGAGCCAGCAATGCTGTTTGGGCTATTGAAGAGGCTAAAATGACTACCGCTAACCGGGCCGCTATAAGGAGACATAGGCAGTGAGGATGCTCGTGATTCTGCGGGTCTGGTCGGTGTTTGAAAGCCATGGGGTTGATAAAGACTTGCTGGAGTCGGTGGAGCGAGATAGTTGCTGCTGTTGGCATTCGATGGACGTAATCGCGGCGGGGTAGCCAGAACACTAGAGTTGAAATCAGCCATGCAGCTTTGTGCGCTAGAAGCAGCGGCACTGGCCGAGCTTTTGGTATCGGTTTCATTGTCCGGAATTTTTTTCTCAGATTTATCTGATGGTTTTCGTTTGTTTGGTCTTTTTATGATGAATGAATCACTGTCCTTACTTTCTTGCATGGGTTCTGAAGTAGACTGGCTTTCAGTTTGTAATGGTTCTGTCGTATTCGCTTTGATGATATCGGGAAATTTTTGTAATAATCTTTGATAAGCTTCGCTCGCTATAAAAGAAGCGGGTAGCGCGCTGCTATAGCAACCTTCTTCATAAGGCAGATGAAAAAGCTTAGCAACCGATTGTGTTTCATGAAAACTGTGTGCGCCAGCTGCGATTAAAAATCCAGAGCAGCACAAGGCGTATTGTTGTTGCTCGTCTAACGAAAAATCTTGGCAGAGCGGCATAATGGCAGCCATGAGTTTTGCGGTATGCGCTGATGGGCCAGCAATAAACGGGATTTCTTTTTGATAAGCGTTAAATGCAAACGTTGAGACATGGGTATGGTCACGTTGCATGTGTTCTATGGGTCGAGAGTGCGGATCAATTTGGTAAGGTAGCTGCAATGAGCTATCCCCAATACCTAGGCGAGTGGATAGCTCGCGTGTTTTATTGATTTCATGCCTGCCCCGGTTATGAAATAACCCGGAATTTCGGCACATGTTTTCATTGGAGCGTATTTTTTCTAACGTTTGCAGTATTTCGGCATTGGCATTTAAGTTTTTTAAAATTGACTCAGCGACTAAGAACACTGTTAAGAGACGTTCGATTTTTTTTTCTGAACCCAGGATGGTCAGGCCTGTCCGATAAATTTCTTCGCAATGCGGCGCATTGTCCCGGCTGCTGATACGTCCGAAATGGGCATTGTCGCTTGGGTATAATACGTGTCTGAAAATTTTTCCAATGACATAACGAAATTGTTTCTTCTTGTTTTCGTCGGCAATTTGATGTTCTGCATTCACGATCAGGGTTTTAATTTTGGATCCAATTCGATGAAGCAAAGGTAAAAACAAAAATGAATTTTTTAATATGGAATAGGCAAGCACGCTTTCAAATTCGACTTTGCGTTTATGGTTAAAGTGACTATCAAATTTGTGGTGGGGCAGCGGCACATCAGCGGGCGCATAGATTGGGAGCTGTTCAAAATGGTCCCACGACCAAAGTGTCAGATCAGATGGTATGGTCTCGGCGTCGACATCGATGATCTCGGTCGCATGGGTTTGTGTGTCATATTGCACTACCAGTTTAAAACGCATTTTTAACCTTTTTCATCGATAATTAAGTGCTTTTATAGAGTTTTCTCTTCATGCCGCACCATTGACTAATTCGTGTGCAGGGGAAGTATACAGAAAGGCTGGTTTATTTTCTAGCACTTTAGTATGATATCGCTCTTCATTTGGTCAGATAGGTTAGTAAAACATGCCCCATTTTAAAGTATTAGTGCAGTACCAGGCTAATGAAAAACCCTTGATCATGGATGTTGAGTTTGAAGCACTTCCTAGTGATTTGAAGGTTTGGGGATGGGATCATTTTGCACAAACCCCTATCTATGCTCCTGCCGATGCGCCATCTCATCAAGAGAAGCTGGATGGAAACCTAAATCACCGACGTAAAGTAGAGTTTGAGTCGCATTTAGCTTTTGGTGTATTAAAAAAATATGATTTATTCCTTCCCACGCTACATAAGCTGGGTGGGGCGATTGCAGATTGTATTGATTCAAAATTGCGTTCTGATAAGGAAAAAGAAAACGGACGCAAAATGGCTGCCGGTGCCATTTTCAAAAAGGCATTTTTTTCAGACAAAGGCATTTTCGGTACGTTTGGAGCTGCATCAACAGAAACAGATCTAGAAAGTTATCAGCGAGGCATGACCATGCTTCGCAAAGGCAAATCCATAGAGCGTATTTTTTCCGCTCATATTGCGGCGCTGAAGATTTATCGCGAAGTGTTAGGGCACGAAAATGATCGGCGTTTTCATGATTGGTGGCGAGAGATTCGGGGTAATTTTTTTGTCTCTCGCGGACGAGAGAAAGAGAACGTAATGCCAAACTTAGTCGACTTTCCTGGTATTGAAGTCATACCAACTTTAAAACAAAAAATTCAGTTACATAGACGCGCAATTGATAAAACCACACGTGATTTTTTAAATGTGACCCCTTTTGTATGGGATGCTTATCAAAAAGAAATTCCGTTTGTTGCAGGCCCATCAGGTACAGCGAGCGAGTGTTTCGTTGGCTTAAAAACGGTAGGTAAAAAAGCGAATTTAACTGCAGAAGAAATAAAAGAATACGTCTTTTGTTGTATGGGTTATTTAGTCAGTGGTGGTGCGCACAGTCTTCATGAAGTGTATGTTTTATGTGAGAGTTTTAATCTGAAATACGTGTCGGGCCGCTATGAAGCGATTATTCCGGCTGTTTTTAAAAGTTCATCTACTTTTAAAAGATTGGTGACGAGTTATAGTGATGTGATTCAAGCCGGCGTTTTTACTTCTAGTGTTGAATCAAAAGATGAAAATGATGAATTGAGCGCATTGCTCGCGCAGCCCGCCGTATTTAGCAGCCATAGTGCAATTATTCAGAGCTTGGCGCAGAGTCAAGCACCAACGGTTTTGAATGACAATCCCAGGGCGGCTTCTTCTGCTGCGTCCACATGGTTATTCTCGAATGTACAGATGGGTTTAAATCCTTTTCTGAGGGCAGCTTCAACTACTTCTATGCCCGCATTAATATCGCCCTCTAGCATAACTGAGAATCAAAGTGCATCTGAACGCGCGAGATCAATGAATTTTTCAACCCCATTGCTGCGAGCGGCTTCTTCTACCCCGACATTAGAGAGATCTGATGCAAGAGGGGGTCGAGGTGCATCGGACCCTATGAGTGATGTTTCGTTTCATAATAGGCAGTTTTTGACACCCACTCCCTGTGCTGAAGAACCTCGTCTAATGTCCAGTCAACTGTTGAATCAGTTTACTCTGAACCCAAAGCCAATATCACCGGCTAGAGAGAAGGCGGCTAAGCGTAATTACACCGAGACCGAGCCACCAATGAGCAGTGATCAAGCGGCTCTGGCTAGCTTCCGGGATGCAAAACGTCCTCCCATTTGTAATAAAAAATAATTTAAAAAAATGGGATGGCATCTGACCATATCGTTACCCATAACAATTAAAACCATTGACTCATAGCAAAGAAAACTCTGACGTGGCACAGAGAACCCCTACGTACCGTGGACAAGCCACTATACGTAGGGGTTTGAAAACTTACGGAAAATGATATGACCCTGACAGACCCCAATCAATGACAGAATTTATGGGTACGGCATCTTATCTTGCGCCAGAGGCCATGCAGCATTGTATTTACAGGGAGGCCTCCGACATTTTTTCATTCGGTTCCATTTTGTATGCGATAACCGAATGCGGCATTCCATTTGCCTATGACGGATGGAGTGATCAGAGGATCATGCATGCTGTTGTGACACTGGACTGTCCTAAAATATACGCACCCGCCCCTCAAGGTGTAGCAAAATTATTTGCATGGTGCTGGGAGAAAGATCCCAAAAAACACCTACGGCACAAAAAGTTTGTGAGGAGTTGGAAAAAATTTCTCAACAAAGCCCAAATGGTCCGTGCATTATTTGATCTGGCAAGCTTATCGTTGAGCCCATTGGATCGCAGGCTCGATCATGAGTCGAATAGCTAATTTCTTGCTCCCATTCAAATATCTGTTTATATTTGATGTAGTTTTGTATCGCTAAAGGGAAGCATTACCATGAATCCAGTCGTTAACAGCATTAATAAACTCATTTTCACTGGGCGTTGGTTGCAAGCCCCTCTGTACCTTGGCTTAATTGTTATTTTGGCCGCTTATGTTTATCGATTTATTCTAGAGTTATTTCATCTTGTGTGGAATTTCAGTAATACCAATAACACCGATGTCATGTTAGGTGTTTTAGACCTCATTGACGTTGTCATGATTGCAAACTTAATCATCATGGTGATCATGGGCGGCTACGAAACTTTCGTCTCTCGTCTTAACCTGCATAATCACCCCGATCAACCAGAATGGCTGGATGAGTTGGATGCGGGCACAATGAAAGTGAAGCTTGGACTGGCTTTGATCGGTATCTCGTCCATTCATTTGCTGAGAACCTTTATTGATCCTAGCACCCAATCAAATAATAACGTCATGTGGCAGGTTGTGATTCACTTGACCTTGGTGGTTTCGGCCATTGCCATTGCCTATACGAATTGTTTAATCCCGAAAGGTAAAAAATAGAACTATTTCTGTCCTTTAGGTAGAATAGCCGCCTCAGACATAAACTTGGAAGATTATAATAATTATGACCCCTGTTAGAACCCGATTTGCTCCAAGCCCCACCGGTTATTTGCATGTAGGCGGTGCCCGTACTGCGCTTTATTGCTGGTTATATGCCCGTAAAATGCAAGGGACTTTTGTTCTCCGTATCGAGGATACGGATATTGAGCGTTCTACCCAAGAATCCGTGCAAGCGATTTTAGATGCGATGGAATGGTTGAACTTAAATTATGACGAAGGGCCTTTTTATCAAACCAAACGGTTTGATCGTTATCATGAAGTCGTACAGCTCATGTTAAAAGAAGGCAAAGCTTACCGTTGTTATTGTTCTAAAGAGCGCCTGGAAGCCTTGCGCACAGAACAAATGACGAACAAGCAAAAACCCCGTTATGACGGTTTGTGTCGCGATCTCAAAGAGCCAGGTACTGGCAGTCATGTGATTCGATTTCGCAATCCATTAGAAGGTGTTGTGGAGTTCAATGATTTAATCCGTGGGCCGCTGTCTTTTCGTAATGATGAACTGGATGATTTAATCATTGCTCGCAGTGACGGCACGCCTACGTATAATTTTACGGTAGTGGTTGACGATTGGGATATGCAAATTACCCACGTGATTCGCGGTGACGATCATATTAACAACACGCCAAGACAGATTAATATTCTGCGTGCGCTAGGCGCAACACCACCACTCTATGCTCATGTATCAATGATCTTGGGCAGCGATGGCAAGCGTCTTTCAAAACGTCATGGCGCAGTCAGTGTCATGCAATATCGCGAAGAAGGTTTTTTACCCGAAGCACTGCTGAATTATTTGGCAAGATTGGGTTGGTCACATGGCGATCAGGAAATTTTTTCGAGAGAAGAATTGGTTCAGTTGTTTGATATTCCTCACATTAACAAAGCGCCGGCTGCTTTTAACAATGAAAAATTGCTCTGGCTCAATCAGCATTACATAAAGACTGGCGATCCTTTGCATGTAGCGGAAGAATTAGCGTGGCACATGCAGCAATTGGGCGTGGATGTTTCCGCAGGGCCTGCTTTAACCGATTTAATTAAAGCTCAAGCGGAGCGTGCTAAAACATTACGAGAAATGGCTGAAAAAAGCCTCTATTTTTATCGTGATGTGCAGTTTGATGAGGCAGCGGTTAAGCAACATTTAACTCAGGAAGCCATTCCTGTTATTGAAAGCATGCAAAATGAGCTTACTCATTTAAAAGAA
This sequence comes from Gammaproteobacteria bacterium, assembly GCA_031291175.1. GTDB lineage: Bacteria > Pseudomonadota > Gammaproteobacteria > DSM-16500 > DSM-16500 > UBA5158. The sequence goes on along the minus strand of JARLJO010000017.1, from coordinate 47,812 downwards.
TGGACAGCCGAGGCGATTCATCAAGTTGTCCAGAACGTTGCTGAAAAACTAACATTAAAAATGGGCAAGATTGCACAACCCATGCGTGTTGCTATCACTGGTAGCACTGTTTCACCATCAATTGATGTGACGGTTTGTTTGTTGGGGCGTGAGCGTACGCTCCAAAGGTTGAGTGCGGCTCTACTCTTATGTGAGGAATCAAAAGCAATTTAACTTTAATGGAGGATAAGAGAATGGATTCTCGGAATAATGATAACAATCGCGGTGCCCAGAAAGTAATAGAAGAGCCAGCTTCGCCTGTTGCGGAGTCAGAACTCAGTGATCACGATGATTTTGTGTATGCCAATCCGTTGTCGGATCAGGCGCAAAGCAGTGAGGATGAGGAGTTTGTGCATCTTGAAAACCGCGGGGCTACAGCGAGTCCAGTGAGCTCTGTCGCACGGCTTAAGCGACGTACCCCTTCGGTAAACGCTTTATGTACCACTCCGACGAGATTAGAGGAGGCTAAGCGCAATGCTCACTTTATTTCAATAGCACAAGCGGCTGAGAGCAAAAGTGAGCAGCAGAAAGGTCAGGGCGACGCTATAGCTTCTCTAACAACGCAGCCTTTAACTCCTGCTAGCTCCGCAACAGGTGCTGTAAGCCCTAAAAGCGCATCAGAATCACCAGGCATTGAGATTGTTATTGATTCTATGGTAGCGCCCAGGGATGTGCCTGTTGTTGCGAGCGAGGGTTTTTCGGCATCACATCTTTCACTACCAGCGCAGGATTTAAGGCAGCGTGTTTTAAACGATGGTGTCAATGTTAGACGTTTTGGTGTAGATGGTGCTGATAAAAAAAGCAGCGAGCAGGTTGGCGAAACCAAGCGCTCTGGTCTATGGTGCATCTGCGATTGCTTTAAGCGCGTTAGCTTATTTGGTTCATCCAAAGCGAAGGGGGAAAAGTCATCGACATCGGAGTTGGAATTGCCACAAAATCTGGATTCTTTTCAACCAGATTCGGTGCGATCAACGCCTCCGAGCAGCAGAATGTAGCGTGAATTGCCCATAAGATTAATTCAATCGGGTTATTGATAAAAAATGTCGAAAGGGTTGTTGACAAACTCAACTTACCTGCCTAGAATCGCTGCTCTGTTGTTAAGGTTCGACCTACTTAACACTTAGTGAGACTGAAGCACCTATTTGGGGCTATAGCTCAGCTGGGAGAGCGCTTGCATGGCATGCAAGAGGTCGGCGGTTCGATCCCGCCTAGCTCCACAATGAGAGGGTTACACCTCTCAAATGAAAAAAGTAAATGTGTCCCCATCGTCTAGAGGCCTAGGACATCGCCCTTTCACGGCGGTAACACGAGTTCGAATCTCGTTGGGGACGCCAATTTAATCAAAGAATTAATTTGGCATAGGCAAAATCAAATTTGACTAACAGATATTCCAATCAAGATTTTAAATCCTCTAGCTCTCTTCTAATTTTATCTACAGCTTCAAGTTTGTGAATCATTCGAGAGAAGCCTGTAAGACCACGATTAAAATTCTTAGTTGCATAACGCAAACATCAAATTCCTTAGCCAGCCAAGCAATAATAGCACGCGCCCTTAGTGATGAAGCAGCCGTTAAGTGATGGCGCACTGATTAAGTATGAAGGTAAACATGAACGTCAATAAAATTATCCAGGAATATCCTGAAGACTACTGCTCCATGTTGGAGTTTACTTATGGAAAGGGCATGATGTCGGAAGGTGGCGTTGAAGCCATAGATAATATGTTTGCAGGCATTAATCTTAATCAAAAAAAATGTTTAGACATAGGTTTTGGTTTGGCAGGTGCAGCACATCACTTGGCTGCTACCTATGGCACTTATGTTACTGGCTTGGAGATTAACCCCAGGATGGTGATGGAAGCCAATAAGACAATACCTTCCCCATTGAAAAAATTATTACATTTTGTTACAAGTGAAAACTTTCCAAATATTCCATTTTCTACCAATGAATTTGATATAGCTTACAGTAAAGGTGTGTTCGTGCATCTGGAAGAAAAACAAGAAGCATTTAATGAGATGTACCGCGTTCTTAAACCTAAAGGAAGCTTTATAATTGATGATTGGCTAAGTCCGCATGATAACGCGTGGAGTGATGGCGTAAAAAAATTATGCGAAATGGAGGATTTATCTTTATTTTCCACATCAGAAAAGACATATTTAGCTACGCTTAAACACGCCGGTTTTAAAAACATTCAAACAAAAAATGTCTCGCAAGAATATAGCCAGTACAACCTTAAAATTGTTGAACGGCTGATGGATAAGAAAGTTGCTACCATTTTTCAGAAAAAATTCAGTGAAAAATTATGGCATGATTCGATAGAATGTTATCAGCTCATTGCAGATGCAATGAAAGATAATGAAATCATTGTGATGAACATGCGCGCTGAAAAATAATTTTTTTAATCTTCTCACCAAAATTAAAACCAAAAAATGGACCATGCCTGTGCTGGTAGCTCCCTTCTGGTTTCATCTACAGCTTCAAGTTTGCGAAGTATTCGAGTAAAGCCTGTAAATTCTTAGTTGCAGAGCGCAAGCATCACACGCCTTGGCTCGCTAACTAATATGCCTACCTTAGTGAATTGTAGATCGTCATATAACCGATTGATTATATTATCTACCCGACCTGAATTCAGGGATGCCTAATGTTATATCATCAAAATCATCTATTAATGACAATAAATATATATACATATATGCTATACTTTGTTTATAAATATATAGACAAAAAGAGGCATCGCTATGAATAAGCACTGGCTCACAATCAAGCAACTCGATAAACAATTAAAAGAATGGCAGACCGTAAGCAAGCAATACGGCGTTCCCAGAGCAGGCTGGGTAAAAACATTGCGCACAGCATTAAGCATGTCTGCTGAACAACTCGCCGATCGCTTGGGATTAACACGTTCGCGCATAAACCAGCTTGAGAGCGCGGAAATTCATGATGCTGTCACTCTGCGCTCCCTGAAAGAAGCCGCCAATGCGATGGAATGTGAATTTGTCTATGCAATAGTACCCAAAAACCAAAGCAGTCTAGAAGATATAATTAAAAAGAGAGCAGAACAGATCGCGAATGAAAGAGTGACAAGGGTCGCTCACTCAATGTCACTAGAAGCACAATCCGTAGATGCTGACATTCTAAAAAGACAGAAAGATGAGCTCACTCAAAGTTTAATAGAAAACCTGAACAAAAAATTCTGGACAGCGTTTGAAACACAGAAAGAATTCTATGATAAAGAGTTACTTCACTCTATAGCTGAAGACAATCAAAAAGAACATTTACTTAAAAAGTTAATTCAAAATTTACAAAAGAAAAAATGATGATGAAATTTGAATACGCACAAGGTGCCACACCTTTAGACCCTGATGAAGTAGATGGATTAATACCGTTTCACATAACAACACAAGGCCAATTAAACGAATGGGAAGCGGCAAACATTTTAGAAGCTGAAAGTTGGCTATTTTCAACAGCCAACCCAGGAAATTTTCTCACCATTGAGTTTACAAGACTATTACATAAAAAAATGCTCAGCAAGACATGGGAATGGGCTGGTACTTTTAGAAAAACCTCAAGAAATATTGGGGTTGACCCGAATAAAATTACAATGGATTTAAAAAACTTACTGGACGATTTAATATATCAAATTATCAATATCAATAATGGTTTTACAATAGATGAAATTGCCTACCGATTTCATCATAGACTGGTTTCAATCCACCCATTTCCCAACGGAAACGGCAGACATGCGCGTTTAATGACGGATTACTTACTTGCTCGAGCGGGTAGCCCTAAATTTACTTGGGGGAAAGAAAGCCTGATAGGAGAGGGGCCAACCCGTACAAAATACATTGAAGCACTGAGACAAGCAGACAAACATGATTACTCAAAGTTAGCTGCATTTGTCAGATCTTAAAATATGATAAAATCGTATTCACTAAACTTACCAATCGACACAATTAATTTAATCGACCGTATTGTCTTTCGCTTTTATTATCGGGGGGTTTGCTTCTAGATGTAAGCGGTTGATGAGTTGTAGTCGCTCCTCGCACGCATTTTTTAACATAATATTTTCGGCAATGAGTTCTGCATTGCTTGGATTCATGTGAAAAGACATTTCAAATGATTGGGTGATTTCGTCTGGAATAAAGATACCATCAGCAAACGCCATCCATCCATCGGCGGTATAGTGGATATTAAACATGCCGGATTGAGTGTATCCCTGTTTTGCAAGCCAGGAAGCAATTTCATGTGGGTTGCCTTGGTTTTTATACAGCGGGACGAAGATCAATTCTATGACTATCCAGGGCCGATGAGACTTTATGATTTGCTCAGCACCTTTCAATACATTTAAATCATTGCCTTGTGTATCCGTTTTGATTAATGCAATAGGCTGGAAAAGCGGGTTCTGGGTGAAATACGCATCGATAGTCGTTAATTTAACCCGCTGTTGCTTAACATCGGAAGCATCATCGCTTTTATATTGGTAGGGCAAAATAGAGCCCGTTGCCAAGTCGTTATCACAATAGAATTGTAACTCTCCCTCTCTATCTCCAATGGCGGATTTGACAACTTTTACTTTTTCGTTATTTTTAAAAGTGTTTTCCAAGAGGTCAAAATTGTCTTGATTCGCTTCAAAAAGGATGGCTTTTTCAATGTCAGAGGACAATAAACAGGAGGTAAAGTCGCCATGATAAGCACCTATATCGAGAATGACGCTTTTTTCAGTCATCAATGTCCGTGATTTAATATGGTGATTGATCCATTGTTCCATTGAATCGATTTGCATGAGTTATCCTATTGATAATATTTTAAAATTAGGCCGATTTTTTAAAATGCATTAATTTTATTATCGAGTCCTATTTAATACGAGAATCGTATGTCATCTCGACAATACGCACAATCACTTCCTATGAAATAATAGATAGGCTCATATTGCGTAAGGGGCTCTCGGGAGCCCCATATCTGTTTGGGAAACCCTTTAGCTAGGTCGGCATTTAATGCTCTCTGGCGGGGCTTAAATCGAGGTAAACAGGAGAATAATCGTATAGAATACAACATTCAGTTCAAGGGTAAAAAATAAACTAATCAGAGGATAGAAAAATGGATACCTTACCTAATTGTCCAGTGTGTCATTCAGAATTTACCTACAAAGACGGCCCGCTTTTTATTTGTCCAGAGTGTGCGCATGAGTGGACGGCGGCAGCAGAGGAAAAAATAGCAGATGACGTTTTGATCGTGAAAGACGCGAATGGTAATTTGCTGCAAGATGGTGACACGGTCACTGTGATAAAAGATTTAAAAGTAAAAGGTTCTTCGTTAGTGGTGAAAGTCGGTATGAAAGTAAAAAATATCCGATTGGTTCAAGGTGATCATGACATAGATTGTAAAATTGATGGTATTGGCGCGATGAAGCTGAAATCTCAATTTGTAAAAAAGGTTTAAGGCGAAGGTTGTTTCAATAAATGAATAAAATTCTATTCTATCATACCAGCGCAAGTGCGCTGGTATTCGGTAAATTTGTATAAATCTCTGTCTTCCCCGCGCAGGCACACTAGTGCTCGGCAAATCCGCATAAACTTAAGTCAATCCCGCGAAGGCGGGAAACTATTTCTGGAAGCCTCTATTTTTAGTATAAAACTCAACATTACTTTATAGCTGTGCGACAAAAATGTGACCCCAGTGGGCTTTGATGATTACGGTGGGGATTTTTGATTCGTATGTGTTGAGGGGGTTGTCTTGTGATTTAGCAGGGGTTCGCGGACACGACCCCCACAAAAAGCGTGGGGGTCTTAGTCCGTGCTACTTTGCTGCATCGGAGTTCTCTGTGCAATGAGCCAATGTAACAACGTTCTTTTCGCTTCAACGAAGTTGAAGTGAATCAAAAAAAACGGGGTGGCAGGGTAGGTTTGCTTTTTACGCTGCTACGCCTGCGAGCACGAAAAAAGTAAACCTACCATGACAGGACCCCAGTCAACTTAAGAGAGTTCATTTCGATATCAGTGTAGCTTTTGAAATAGGTCAGCCTTCGCGGGCATGACTTAAGTTTATACAGAGTTGCCGTATGCTAGGCTTCATTGATGAGAAGACAGATTAATTATTAAAAATCAATGAGATAGGTTTAAGCTGGCTATTTGATTTTAAAAAGGCGGTATAATTGATAAACGGGTGAGATGGGGCTCGGTGTTCTCTCAAAGAGAACCTAATAAAAAACCAAAATCGGGGGTTCTTATGTTTTCAAGAATCGAAGATGAAATAAAATCTACAACCCTTCAAATTGAAAAACTGGTCAGTGAAGAAGTTAACCTAGCTATAGAATACAGCCGTCTAGATGAAGCCGTGAACAAACAAGCTGCTATGATTACCCAATTCAGTCAGCACCAAGGCGTGAGATCTGCTGCCGGAGTTATTGTAGAAAACAACTTAAATAATCCAGATTCTCTCCCTACTCAAGAAATGAATTATCTTAAAATCTTGCTCCAAGACGCATTATTCAATCGCTCTCAGTGTTGGGATAAGATATGTCATGTGAGAGATGATTTAGACGAGTTGAAATTTAAAATGAAAATGCTAAAAGAAAAAAAATAAAAGTAAGATGAAAAGAAAACCTCCTTGTTCTCTATAAAATTAAATCTGCATTACAGGAAAGCGTATTAATACCTTAATTTAACTCGTTTCAAAAGAAGCCGCTAAATCATCTAATGCTTTATCCGTGACACGATAGACTGTCCATTCATCCATTGGCTTTGCTCCCAGACGTTGATAAAACCCAATAGCGTCTTCGTTCCAGTCCAGTACCCACCACTCCAAACGTCCACAGTTTCGGCTTTTTGCTAAACGTGCAAGATAAGCCAGCATTTTTTGGCCGATGCCTTTGCCGCGCGCTTCAGGCTTAACATATAAATCTTCCAGGTAAATGCCGGGACGTCCCAAAAACGTTGAAAAATTATGGAAGAAAAGTGCAAAGCTAACAGGTTGATGGTTGAGATAGCCGATGACCACTTCAGCATAAGGTTTTTCACCAAACAAGGTTTCTTCTAATATCTTTTCCGTCGTGACAACTTCATGTAGTAATTTTTCATACTCGGCCAATTCTTTGATAAATGAGAGGATGAGGGACACATCTTTTTTGACAGCAGCTTTAATTTCAAATTGATCAGTCATGATTTGCTCGTGTATTAGATAATGGGTTTTAATAGTTGTTGGTATGCTCGGTCTGTTAGTTTAATTTATTCCACCTCGTAGTAGTTTAGCAACCTGGCATAGAAGCCCGAATTATTCTATTAGCTTGGCAAAGTCAGGATGTCGTTTGCCGGGAGTAAATTCAATAATTTCATAATCGGCAATATCCTGAATAGCGAATGGATCCTCGGAAATAAAATTTTCTAATAGTGAGCGATCTTTCAGGTGAGAAATAATAACGCCACCCGTCCGTGGGTTTTTTCGACCAGAAACCACAAAATAATTTTTTTGATAGCCTCGTTCAAGATGCGCGGAATGTTCAGCAATATATTGGTCAATAACGTCTAATGGTTTTTTGTAAGTTACTAAAATAACAAACATAATAAATTCCCTTGGTTATAATAAAAAAGCATAATCATTAAATATTTCAACTGCGATCCTGGCAGCTCTCCATTTAACTCGCCTACGCAGAAATGACAAAGCCGCTGCGATAAGAAATGTATTTCATCCTCTTTGGTTTGTCACGTCGATCATTTAAAAATGACATAAAATAACTGCCCTTGATAATAAGTTAATCACCTTGTCCAGTAGCTTATGTATTTACCCTTAGTAAGATAAGGGGTTGTTTGTATTTTTTCCGCAATGATCCGATTTATAATAATGCTAGATCTGATTTTTTTAGTAGAAAAGGTGTTGCAGCTAAACGATAGGTATTTAAAGGCAATAATACGATTAATATCAATGTGGTTGTTAATGTGAATCGGTAAAATAGTGCAATAGTGATGAACATTAACGCTAATTTTTAACGAGTATAATATCAATCAGGAGATTTATATATGTTTAAGAATAAATTGTTAATTGCTTTATTTAGCCTATTTGTTTTTGGATTTTCATCAGCGAATTATGCTGCCACCGAAACTACAACACAATATGTTAAAAGCAGTGCGATTACTGCGGATGTGAAAGCCAAGTTATTGGCAGACGCTGACGTAAAAAGCTTGCACATTACCGTCAAGACTGTGAAAGACAGAGTTGTCTTAACGGGTTATGTAAACACAGATGCTCAAAAAGAAAAAGCAGCCTCAATCGCGAGCACTGCTGAAGGCGTGAAATCTGTCACTAACAGATTGAAAGTGAAGCCTAAAAAAGACTAATCAATAATCTTGTCTAGAATAAGATGGTCTAAAACAATTTTAAAAATTGCTTAGGCCATCTTTCCTGCCGTAGATGAAGCAAAAAAGCAAATTGATGATTTTATGGATGAGCATGATGACTCTGATGATCAACGCTAACAGATCAGAGACAATTCATTTATTCCCTAACCACTAAAAAGGATATCGATATGAATATGAATGAAAAGCATCTTCACCACAATGCAAAAATGATGAAAGACGAATTGAGAAATGATTTTCAAAAAGCAAAAGAAAAAACCTGTGAAGTTTGTGGCACAGCTTATGACACCATTGCCTATGCCAAACATCAAGCCACTCACATGCTGAAAGACTCATTCAATGGTTTGCAAAACCAAGCAGAAAATTTGCAAGACAATGTAGTGGGATATGTTAAAAACAATCCCGTGAAGTCACTATGCTACGCACTGCTTGCTGGTATTATTGCTTCGCATATTCTGCGCAAGTAAAGAAATCGCCGGAAATGGATGAATGACAAATCCAGTAAAGGAATATCCAGGCATGTAAGCGGAAGGAAGCCAAGGGTTGTCAGTACTGACAACCCACCCTTTTAAAGCCTCTCTTTAAAAAAGAGAGGCTTTTTTTTAAGTTATCAAAGCTATTTGCTCATGGCACGACGGGGTGTGGTGGCCTAGCAGAGGATGCCAGTCAATATTATTTTTTGATAAACGCCAGCGCCACACCAAACCCAACCAAAAAGACTCCCAATGCTTTGGTAATGTATTTTTCAACACGATTCAGCGATGCAAGTATTTTGGGATGCGACAAAAGCAACGTTAAGCCACAAAACCATCCTGTGATAATCAGGAACATTTCAGCCGCATACACCATTTCCCAATAGACGGGCGTAGCTGGTTTGATGATGACGGTAAAAAGCGCCAAAAAGAACAAAGTCGCTTTCGGATTGAGTAGGTTGCACAAAAAGCCTTGGCGAAAAGCAACGAAAGCGGAGATTTGGGTTTTTTGTGAAGCCTGATTATCATCTTTTGCCGCGATGACGTTTGGCTTGGACATAAGCGAGCTAATACCCAAATAAATCAAGTAGGCCGCTCCGATGTATTTGATGATGCTAAAGAGCACCAGCGATTTAGAGATGACAATGGCAAGACCCAGCATGCAATAGCTAATATGAACTAAAATGGCTACACCAACGCCTAAAGAGGTGTAGAGGCCTGCGCGACGGGAGTGGGTAACACTGTTTTTGACAACTAAAGCAAAGTCAGGTCCTGGTAGCATGGATGAGAGCAACATCAGTAAACCGATAGTAAAAAATTGCGCCAACATGGAAAGTTACCCCTTAATGAAAACCAAAAATAGCGTCCATCTATACTGCCCATCCCGTTATTTTGTGTGCGGGACATCTCAGCCTATCAAGGCTGTCCTGGCGGTTAGGACGTGACGAAAAATCAGTATAGGTTATGAACATATAACATACAATATATTATCAATAGAATTTAAATTTGCCGTGCAAAGGATAAGATTACAGGGCAATCACGTAGCACGGACTAAGACCCCCACGCTTTTTGTGGGGGTTGTGTCCGCGAACCCTTGTTTATTTTGCTTTGAATCTTTTAAAGCAAGAAAACGCAGTCCGTGGGGGATCATTAATGTTTAGCTAAAATTCTTGAAGGTCACGCCAATGAATATTTAAATAAAGAGAGCACATGCATAGGGGTTCGCGGACACAACCCCCACAAAAAGCGTGGGGGTCTTAGTCCGCGCTACGGTTTTCTGTCCTGGCGGTTAGGACGTGACGAAAAATCAGCATAGATTGTGAGCATATAACATACAATATATTATCAATAGAATTTAAATTTGCCGTGCAAAGGATAAGATTACAGGGCAATCACGTAGCACGGACTAAGACCCCCACGCTTTTTGTGGGGGTTGTGTCTGCGAACCCCTGTTTGTTAATAGCACGTAGGTTCTTGGGTAAGATTAGAGAGGGGATTGGCTCCAGACAGCGCAGGCCTCATTGGAACGCATATCAACGATGGTCGCATCCGCTGATGAGCCATCGGGATTGCCATCCACAAAGACGATTTCATCGCCTATTTCAAAGTTAGGGCACATGGTTTTAGCAGCAAATTGGATGCCATTGATTAAGAAATTACGGTTATCAACTGAGGATTCAATCGTTAACGATTCCTCTGCAAAGGCCAGTGATGCCAGTGAGAACAACACGAGAAGGGTCATCCATTGTTTCATAATTTAGGCTCCGTCTTTCCTTGCAGAGAGTTAGTATAACGTAAGCTTTGCATTTATACCCGGGTTTTTCCGGTCGGTTTGTGTGAGTCATAAATGATATTACCAAGGTGCACCATGATACGTGCTGTTAATCCCCAAATAAAAACCTCGCCTGCCGTATAGCTATAAGTCGGTGCAATGCGGATCAATTGTTCCAGGCTTTTGTTGCGTTCTAATTGATGTAAATGAGTCAGAGGGAAATAATAAATACCAGCCACTTCACTATGGGACTGTTTTAGGTGTTTTTCAAAATCCGCTTGTGTGATCAACGCAATAAAAGGGCGTACTAAATTGTCATAACGATCCTGAAAATCGTCCAGTGATTTAATTAGCTGGTAGTGCGAAGGATTTAAACCGAGTTCTTCTTCGACTTCTCTTTCTGCGGTCATTTGCAAATCACGATCACTGGGGTCGCGCATACCACCAGGAAAACAATAATCACCCGCGTAGGATGCAAAGGATTCCGGACGTTTAGTAATAATTAAAAATAAGTTATCTTCCGCATCATGCATCAATAAGATCAATACAGCCGCGGCGATAGGCGTGTTAGTGCCTTTCATGGCTTCATGAGATTGAATCTTTTTTAATAACGATGGCAGAGTCATAGGCTAAAATTAAACACAAAATTCTTTTAACTGTTCATGATAGACGGCTGGATTAAACTCAATAATCTGATATTCAGCAATGCCGGCTTTTGAAAAAGGATCTTCGCTTAATACTTTTTCGAGTTCCAATTGTGAATCCATCTTTGCAATAATGATGCCACCCGTCACCGGATTTTGTCTGCCAGCCATGATCACTTTATTTTCGCTAATCAGTTTTTTCAAAAAAGCTAAATGGGCTGGTCGAAGCGCATCAATTTCACTCATGGGTTTGATGTATTTTGAAATGGCGATAAACATGGATAATTCCTTTTTATTAAGCATGGTCTGTGGTTTGAAATGATTGAAACCAGCGTAATAACTCAGAGTCGTTGATCAAGCCAGCCAATATGGCGGGGATCTGGGTATCGGGATGGCTTAAAAGCTCGCCTTGTAAGCTTCTTAGCGAGCCTTTTGCATTCATGAGTTCTGTCAGTGTGCCCCAGCCCGTCCAGTTCTCTGTCCATTCATAATCGTAAGGGTTGCTGATATCGACGCGACGCAACAACGCTTGCTTTTTTTCATCCCAATAGAAAAGTGGGGCAATGTTATTGTGAGAAGGATCAAGTGTGTTAGCTTTTTTCAAATCCGGTACTAAGGCAGCTACTTTGTCATCGGTAGGTGCTAACCCATAGTTATAAGCAGCAAAAATTTCATCCGCTGAGGCTTGCATGACTTTGAGTAAAATATCACGATTTTTTTTATTTCTTGGATCAAAATAATAGGCATCCCCATAGGCTTTCCAGGTCTCGCCGTATCTATTGGAAATGGTTAGTCCATACTCGTTGTCCTCATAGTGCATATAAGACGCGAGTAAAGACCCGACAGTGGCGGGTGAGACATGATTGTATAACGATAGATGCGGAGTGCGCAGATGCCCTGTCGAAAAGCCATCAGATAAATAATGATTAGCGAATGCATTCACAGCATAGCTTTCAGCCAGTTTTTTCTTATCCAGTGTTCTGCCGGCGCTGATTGCCATGTCGACCGCGATTTTGTGGCCTACGGAGTAAGCAAGCCATGCTTCTTGCCCGAAGTGATCGAAGTTTTTATCTTCCAGTTTTAAATAACGGCCTTGCTTGAGATAATAAATTTTATGTAATAATTCTTTTGATATGCCAGGGTAGTCTTCTGCGCATAAACCACCTGTAATACAGTTCCATGCGACATCATTTTCTGTTGCAATGCGATCATAAACGGCATCAGGGGATTCGCCTTTTTTCATGCCATCTTGCAGTTGTAACTCTTCATCTTGTACGACAGCCAGAATTTTTGGCGCTTCTGTCACGGCACCCGGATCAATGGCTAATGTGGAATAGGCGCGCCAAAAACGTTGGCGTCTATCTTGTTCTGTTTTACCTAGCGATATCGGTTTTTCAGGATCGCCATAAAAATCGCCTGCTAATGTAACGATTTCTCCATAAGTTAAGATCAAGCCATTGGGTAAGGCTAATTTAATTTTTTCTGTTCCCGAAATATCGGAAGCAAATTGTAGCTTAATGTCATCGCCTGCCGATTTATGTTCGGCGGAACCAAATTGCGGCAAGGGCAGGTTTCTCGCGGTAGCAAAAGACGCTGCCATCATTGCGGCAATGAATAAAAGATGTTTTATCATGGGACAATCCTCGGTGTATGCAATCTGATTTTGTATATTACACGAAATCGTTTTAAGGTTAATGGGTCGCTATTTTGTTGTCGTTTTTTTGGGGGGGCGGCATAACCTAAGATGGAATGTCACAGAGAGTGCTTTTACAAAGGGACATTCAATTCTGGATGACTTCGCCCGCGTCTCTAATGATGATAGAGTGCTACATCCATTATTTTAATAAAACAGAAGAGTACTCCTCGCGCTTGAATAAAGCGTTTACCGTACTAAGCAATCTGCTGCTTAAAGGTTTTTTTATTTCATAGCAGATTTCATAAAGGTTCGCTTTTTGACTTTGTCGTAACAGGTAGTCATCGCTGGTGAGAATATCATCGACTAATTTCAATTCTAATGCTTGTGTTCCTAGCCAATGCTCACCTGTCGCTACCTGGTCAATATTGAGTTCGGGGCGGTATTGTAAAATAGAATTTTTGAATAAGTGATGAATTTCTTCTATTTCTTCTTTCAGTTTTTCACGACCTTCTTCAGTATTGTGACCAAACATAGTAAGTGTACGTTTGTAATCACCCGCCGTCAGTTGTTCAAAATCAATGTGGTTGTCTTTCAACAAGCGATTGAAATTAGGCAGTTGCACGACGACACCGATTGAGCCAATGATAGCAAAAGGGGCGGCCAGAATTTTATTGGCAACGCTTGCCATCATGTAGCCGCCGCTTGCTGCGACTTTGTCCACGATGATGGTTAAGGGAATTTTATGCTCGCGTAAGCGTGCTAATTGCGCTGCTGCCAGTCCATAAGCGTGCACCATGCCACCAGCGCTTTCAAGGCAGACGACCACTTCATCTTCGGGGTTGGCAATCCCAATAATGGCGGTGACTTCTTCGCGCAATGCGCTGACGGCGCTCGCTTTAATATCGCCACAAAAATTTAAGACGTACACATTTTTATCGTGCTCGGGCGAGCGGGCTTTTTTCTTGTTTTTTTCAGCGACTTTTTCATTTTTCTGGAATTGTTTGAATTGGTCTTTAGGTAGAATGGTGAGAAGCAGATGTTCTTTGGTTTCTTTGTATTTTTGATTGAGGTTTTTAATGTTCATTTTGCCTTTTAAGGTATCTTTGCCTTTGCTGGCAATGGCAATAATGCCGGCGACAAGAATGAGAATGAGCGCAACAATAATCACGGCTTTGGCGGAAAATAGGCCGAGCTGTACTAAAGCATCTAACATGAATAAACTCCTGCTGGTCTTGCATCTAATGATAAATGGCAGCCAAAACGCTTTTGAAGCTTATTTGGCGGCGCCAATATTTTTGGGTTTAATGAGTACCATGGTTTGTTGTACCCAACGATGTTTACGTTTGATTTCTACGTTCACGTTAATTTGTTTAATGTCATATTGTTCAGGCAAGTTCGTAAAGAGCAGAGCTGGATCTAGCGTGATGTTATTATTTTTATAGTTAAATAACCAACTGTACGTTCTCGCTACCGAGCCAACAGAGCCTACCCACAGCGCCTCTTTCATGCCTTCAATGGCAGTATTGGCTTTCCATAAGCGCAATACCACAATTTTTTTGTCGCCGTTGATGTGTTTCACTAAGACCAGGACGGGTTTTTTGTCCAGATACAGAGGCGAGACCACGGGTAAATGTTCTGCGCTGCTGACATCGCTGAGGCGATGCATGACTGAGATCCAGTCGCGTTCAGGCGCGTTTTCCCAGCCTTGTTGCAATAAGAGGGTTTTGATTTCGTCAATATCGCCTACCCACTGTAGATTGAATACTTCAGCAGGTAATCCTACGCGTCCAATACGGAACAAGGGCAAGTTGTCGCCTTTTTGTTTCCACCAGTTATCCAGGGTGATGGTTGTCATGGACCAATCAAGCTGGGTGTAATTGTGTTTTAGCGCATCGTGTTTAATATAATATTGACCGCCAGCGATAATGAGCAATGAAGCCAGAAAAACCAGAATCAGCTGTTTTGCATGCACATTCTTTTCATGGTAACGGTTATAAGATAGGCAAATGAGCATCACGATAGAGGCGCTCAATAACCAGCCGCCCAAGACATCTGTGAACCAATGTGCGCCGAGATAGATGCGGGAGAAACTGATGGCAGCAATCAGCAAGCCCACTAAAAAGTACAGTATGCGTTTGTGTTTGAAGCGACCGGAGTGAATTAATAAAAGCCCCAGTGACACATAGAAGGTTGTCGATAAGGTGGTATGACCACTTGGAAAGGAGTAACTTTCCGGACTGTTTAAGATGCCCCATGGACGAGCGGAGTGTGCCAAATGCTTGAAAACCAGCACACTGGCACCTGTTAGTACTAATAAAGCCAGTGCGTGAGCGGCGGTATACCAACGTTTGGTGTAAGCCAGCCATCCAAATAAAATAACAATAACGGGAATTAAAACCTGTTTATCGCCCAGTTCAGTGATAAACAACATGACATTATCTGTCGCGGGTGAGCGTAGGCTGCGGAAGAAGTAAAAAAAGACTTTATTCACCACAATATCTTGCGAATTATGTAATAACACATAGAGCGCCAAGTATAAAAAAGCCAGGAAGGTTAAAATCAAATAAAAGGCGAGGGCAAGCTGACCGTGCGTTTTGGCGGGATTATGATGTTTTAGCGCCGTTGTCACAATATTAAAATAACGTGAGAGTCGTAAACGTTCCCAAACCGCATTTAAAAACCGATTAATGTGGTCGTGAATTAAGACAAATAACTTATGGATGCTCCACAAGCAAATGATGATGAACATACCCACCAGTAAGAGCATGATCACGACATGTACTGCAATGTCTGGCGGAAACTCTAAAGCCGCCTGTCCGAGTAATATTCCCGGTAACATATAAGCAGGCGCCCAGGCGATGGAGGCAATGATGCTGACAGGGATATAGCGAGCAGGCTTCATGCCCAGCATGCCAGCCACTAAGGGCACGATAGCGCGGACGGGGCCGATGAACCGACCAATTAACACGCTGAGAATGCCATATTTATGAAAGAATTTTTCGCCTGAGCCCAGAATTTGCGGATGGCTACGAAAAGGCCAGACCTCGGTTAGACGATTTTTGAAATGTCGTCCTGCCCAATAACTTAAATTATCGCCAACGGCTGCGCCGACTATCGCCCAAACAATGGTTGACCAGAGAGGGATAACGCCCGCGCCAGCTAATGTACCAATTGCAGTCATGGTGACGGTGCCGGGAATGATGGTACCGATGATCGCGATGGATTCTGCTGCGGAAACAATAAAGGTGGCCAATCCAGCCATATTGGGATGCGTGTTCAGCCATTGAAATATTGGGGTGATCGATTCTGACATCATAGCGTATTTGACTAGTCCAATTTATTTGCCGTTACAAACTGACTGGATGATACGACATCTCGTATCATCCCCCACTCATTGTACTAACTATTTGTTTATTAGGAAACTTGCTCTCCGGCGGCTTGTCTATCAGCATGATAGGACGATCGAACTAAGGGGCCGCTGGCGACGTTTTTGAAGCCCAGTTCTTTGGCAAGCGTGGCTAATTGATTAAAATGCTCCGGCGTAATATAGCGCGATACCGGCATGTGGAACTTGCTGGGCTGCAAATATTGGCCTAAGGTTAGCATTTCAACGTCATGCTCACGTAGATCACGTAATGTTTGTTCGATTTCTTCGTCAGTTTCGCCCAAGCCTAGCATCAAGCCTGATTTGGTTGGGATGTGACTGAAGCGGCGCTTAAATTCTTTTAAGAGCAAAAGTGAATGAGCATAATCTGAGCCTGGGCGCGCTTGTTTATAGAGGCGTGGCACAGTTTCAATGTTGTGATTAAAGATATCCGGCAATTCATGGGCTGTTTCATCCAGCGCAATATCCATGCGGCCACGATAATCGGGTACCAACACTTCGATGGTAATATTAGGGCTTTTAGCGCGGATTTCTTTCAAGCAGGCATTAAAATGACTTGCGCCGCCATCTCTTAAGTCATCGCGATCCACTGAGGTGATCACAACATAACGTAATCCCATTTGTGCAATGGTATTGCCAAGGTTAATTGGCTCATTGATATCGAGAGGGTCTGGTCTGCCGTGCGCGACATCACAGAAGCTGCAACGTCTTGTGCATTTATCGCCCATGATCATGAAGGTCGCGGTGCCATGGCTGAAGCATTCTGGCAGGTTAGGGCAAGAGGCTTCTTCGCAAACAGTCACTAATTTGTTGTCACGCAGGATCTTTTTGAGATCGGCGACAGCGGGGGAATTGGGAACGCGAATACGGATCCAATCGGGTTTGCGCATCAATGTGGTGGAAGGTTCGATTTTGACAGGGATACGGGCTAATTTTTCAGCTCCCCGTTGCTTCTTATGTGGGTCTATTGGTTGCATAACGCCTATTCCATTTTGTCGAGTCGGCTAGTATAACCTAAAATTGCAATGAGATATTCAACAAGTTGGGCGGCGATTTCTGTCGTGTTTTGGGGCCCCGCGAGTTCTGAGAGTTGGGTCATTTTTAATGCGGCATAACCGCAAGGATTGATACGTGAAAATGGCTCAAGATCCATGTCCACATTGAGGGCAAGTCCGTGATAAGAGCAGCCGCGACGTATGCGCAAACCCACTGAGCAGATTTTTTTGTCATCGACATACACACCAGGGGCATCACATTTGGCAGTCGCTTTGACTTTGTGTGCGGCGAGCAGGGCGATGACTGCGTTTTCCAGAGCGCTAACTAATTGACGAATATTCAGTTTTAGCCGTTTTACATCAATTAAAGTATAGAGCATTAATTGACCGGGGCCGTGATAGGTGACTTGGCCACCCCGATCGACTTGAATCACGGGAATGTCTCCCGCATTCAGCACATGTTCCGGTTTGCCATTTTGGCCTTGGGTAAAAACAGGGGGGTGTTCGACCACCCAAAGCTCATCGAGTGTGTCTGCATGGCGTTGATTGGTGAATTCCTTCATGGCTTGCCAGCAGGAATCGTAATCTTGATGCCCCAAAGAGCGGATAATAATCGCTGTCATAATGCCATGAGGACTAGCGGATGACCGGTTAATTCTTGGTAAATGGCATCTAGCTGAGCTTTGCTTTCAACAGGGACTAAAATCGTGACGGCAATGTATTTTCCGTCTTGGCTAGGTCGTGTTCGGGTAGCGTCTCCGGTGACATGTGGAATATGCTTTTGTACCAGTTCTAGTATCACAACGGCAAATTCATCTGTGTGAACGCCAAACACTTTAATGGGGAATTCACAAGGAAACGTCAGAGCTGATTCTTTGTTGTCTGTCATCATTCACCGCCATAAGAAGCCTCCCCGAGCGGGGAGGCATAGTGAGATTTAGCCATTATTGACTTTTTCAGCCGATTTAGAGAATATTTTTTGGAAGCGAAAACGCATTGCATCGCCGATGCTTCTGAACATGCCGCCTTTAGGATCATCTTTTAAAGCAATCAGGGGTTTGCTAACGAGTACCTGGTTATTCACGACCAAGTTCAAGTTACCGTAAGATTCGCCTTTGACGATAGGTGCATTCAATGGTTCGTTTAGTACGTACACTTTTTGGATGTTTTTGTATGCGCCGGTAGGCAAGGTTGCGTACCAATCTTGATCCAAGCCTAAGCTCACTTCTTTTTGTGTGCCTTTCCAAACACGTGCTTCAGTTAAGCTTTTGCCGCCATCCACGATTTTATGTGTTTCAAAGAAGCGGAAACCATAGGTAAGCAAGCGAATCGAGTCTTCTGTGCGAGCGTTATCGCTAGGCGCACCCATGATAACACTGATTAAGCGCATGCCATCTTTTTGAGCAGAAGCGACCAGGCAGTAGCCTGCATCGTCTGTGTGCCCGGTTTTTAAGCCATCAGCATATTGAAAGCGCCATAACAAACGATTGCGGTTAGGTTGGCGAATGTTGTTATAGGTAAACCACTTTTCTGAGAATAATTTGTAATCTTCAGGGAAGTCGCGGGTCAAAGCTTGTGCGAGCTTCGCGAAATCGCGAGGAGTGGAATAATGTTGTGGGTTAGGCAAGCCGGTGCTATCCATGAAGTGACTGTCATTCATGCCTAAGACTTTGGCCTGAGAGTTCATCATTTCGGCAAACGTTTCTTCGGTACCGGCGATGTATTCTGCCATGGCAACGGAGGCATCATTACCTGAGGCGATCGCGATACCTTGCATTAAGTCTTTCAGTGGCACTTCATCGTTCACTTTGACAAACATGCGTGAACCACCGGTCTTCCAGGCTTTGGTGCTGATTCTGACTTTGTCTTCGAGGTGGACGGAGCCACTACGCAGTGCGCCTGAGATAATGTAGAGCGACATCAATTTGGTGAGACTGGCGGGCGCCATGCGGGCGTCAGCGTTTTTTTCCGCTAGTATCTGGCCGCTTTTGGCATCCATCAAAATATAGCCTTTCGCTTCAATGCTTGGCAGAGCAGGCTTAATGATAGGCTGCGCTTGTGAAGGAATTGGAATGATGGGGTTGGCCGAACAAGTGATACTAGTGAGAGCGAGAGTCGCT
Organism: Gammaproteobacteria bacterium; assembly: GCA_031291175.1. Taxonomy (GTDB): domain Bacteria; phylum Pseudomonadota; class Gammaproteobacteria; order DSM-16500; family DSM-16500; genus UBA5158. Next base: position 28,405 of record JARLJO010000017.1, on the reverse strand, counting down.
ATAAGACTCACAATGGTAGTGTTTAGTTTGCGCATCATGTGTTAATTCCTGATCTAATGTTCGTGAGCTATTATATGCCGAAAAACTGTTGATCATACTAGTGCTAGAAAAGCAGAAAGTCCATACCCCATTGTACCGGACCAAGAGGGATTTTTTGGAATTCTCACGACTCTGCATTTTTTCTCAGTGTGGCTATAGATTTTTTCATTTTAAGTGAGTAATATTCGCTGGACTGATTGAATTCCAATGCGAAATGCCTCCATTGCGATTAGCCTGTAAGATACATTACATTCTGGCTGATGGTAAAAGGGATAGAGTCCCCATCATACCAGCATCCCGTTCTGGGGAAGTTGGATAAATCGTCTCAAACGACTGTCTAAAGCGAAGTGATGCCTATCAGGCATGATCAGTTTTATAGTCGCAGCAAACGCATCCCTGGATGTGAATGCTAAAAAGGAAATAAAAAATTTTATTTACACTAAGGAGTTATCGTAATGTCATTCTATCGTAATGTAATTGCTGCTGTTGCTGCTATGAGCTTGGCTACATGTGTGTTTGCTGATGAAACAACAACCACAACATCAACCGACACAACCAAAACAACTGCACAAGCACCAGCAGATGCAACAACCCCAGCAACAACCACCACTGAATCCACCACCGAAAAAACCACAACAACCGCTGAAAAAGTTGACTTGAACAAAGCAACCGCTAAAGAACTCATGAAAGTGAAAGGCATTAGCGCTGCTAGAGCAAAAGCGATTGTTACCTATCGTAAAAAACATGGTGATTTCAAAGCAGTTGAAGACTTGAAAGAAGTGAAAGGCTTCAAAAAAATGAATGAAAAAACCATGCAACAAGTTGCAGAACAATTAACTGTTGGTTAATTGCTAGCATCAGTTCGACAAAAAGGGTGCGCAAGCACCCTTTTGTCTATGTCGAAATAGGAAAATAAAAACAAAAATTTGGAAGGAATTCAAATGATTACACCAGTGGTTTTATGTGGTGGTTCCGGGACAAGATTGTGGCCTTTGTCACGTAATTCATACCCAAAACAGTTGTTGCCCCTTGTGACATCCAATAGCTTGCTACAAGACACTTTGATACGCGCCAAAATGATTTCTAAAGTGACCGCCCCCTTGGTAATTTGTCATGAAGACCACCGTTTTTTAGTGGCAGAACAATTACAACAAATGGGTGTGAGTGATGCGAAGATTATGCTCGAACCGGTTGGCAAAAACACAGCGCCAGCCGCAGCCCTTGCCGCACTGTATCTCAGTCGGCAAAACGAAGATCCATTAATGCTGGTATTGCCAGCCGATCACGTGATTCAAGATAACGAAAAATTCCAGGAAGCGGTGAAAGCTGCCACGGTTATCGCCGAGCGCGGTTGTCTGGTGACATTTGGCGTTATCCCAACCAAGCCGGAAACGGGTTATGGTTATATTAAAAAAGCCGACAACATTGCAGAGACGAACGGTTATCGCGTTGAGAAGTTTGTTGAAAAGCCGGATTTTGCTACCGCTGAACAATATGTAAATTCTAAAGAATATTTTTGGAATAGCGGCATATTTATGTTTCGTGCTTCCAGCTTTTTAGCGGAACTCAAATTGCATGCGCCAGCTATTTTAGCGGCCTGTGAAAAAGCGATTAGTGGCGTTGTGACGGATTTGGATTTCATGCGTATCCGTGAAGCGGAATTCTCTAGTTGTCCTTCTGATTCCATCGATTATGCCGTTATGGAAAAAACAGAGAACGCAGCCGTTGTACCATTAGCAGCCGATTGGAGTGATGTGGGTTCGTGGTCAGCACTGTATGATGTGCAAGCAGCCGATAAAGACGGGAACGTCGTACACGGTGATGTCTTTACCGAGCAAGTCACCAATTCTTATTTGCGCGCAGAAAGCCGCATGCTTGCCGTCGTTGGTGTTAGCGATCACATTGTGGTTGAAACACCCGATGCTGTGTTGGTCACGCATAAAGATAATTGCCAGGATGTGAAAGCCATTGTGGCGAGTCTGAAAGCAAGACAACGTCCAGAGACTAATTTGCATCGCAGGGTCTATCGTCCCTGGGGTCATTATGAAACCGTTGATAAATCCACTTGTTTCCTGGTCAAGCGCATCACCGTCAAACCAGGCGCAAGACTTTCCTTACAGATGCATCATTTTCGTTCCGAACATTGGGTTGTGGTGAGTGGTAATGCCACTGTCACACGTGATGAAGAAACGTTTTTGTTATCGGAAAATCAATCTACTTATATTCCAGTTGGCGTTAAGCATCGCTTAGAAAATGCCGGTACAAAAGATCTGGAGCTGATCGAAGTGCAGTCTGGTACGTATTTGGGTGAAGACGACATCGTGCGTTTTGAAGATGTCTACGGTCGCGCTGATACGACAGTGGCAGTGTAATTCAAACAGAAGGGGGTGAGCAGAAATGCTTACCCTTTGCTATTTTTAAAGTTATTTTCAATGACAATGCCTAAAATCACAATTATTACCCCATCCTACCAACAAGGAAAATTTCTGGAGCGCACTTTGCAAAGCGTGCTTTCGCAAAAGATCCCGGATTTAGAATATTTGGTCATGGACGGCGGTAGTACCGATGAAAGCGTCAGTATTTTAAAACGCTATGAAACGCAGCTTACCTGGGTGTCAGAGCGCGATGCGGGTCAGGCGCATGCTGTTAATAAAGGTTTGCGGCAAGCGCAAGGCGAGATCATTGGTTGGTTAAACTCAGATGATGTGTATTATCCCAATGCCATTCAATCGGTCTTACAGTATTTTGCGGCTCATCCTGACGTTGATGTCGTGTATGGTTGTGCTGATCATATTGATGAACAGGATGCTGTGATTGCTCCTTATCCGACAGAAGCGTGGAATATTGAAAGACTGAAAAATACTTGTTACTTGTCACAACCGGCGGTGTTTTTTCGTAAGCGAATTTTAGCAGAGAAAGGCATGTTAAATGAAAAGCTGAATTTCTGCATGGATTATGAATTTTGGTTGCGTCTGGGTTTAAGCGGAGTGTCTTTTGCTTATTTGCCGCAGGTTTTGGCGGGATCCAGATTGCATGATCAAACGAAAACTTTAAGTGCGCCGCTTAAAGCCCATTACGAAGCGATGCACATGCTGCGTGAAAAAATAGGCTATGCTCCGGCGAGTTGGTTAATGAATTATGCGGTGACGCTTGTCAAATCCAAAACGCAATTGCATTCGCCACAATGGCGATATGTTTTTGCGGTTTGGATGGTGGCGGGGGTGGCGAGTCTTCGGACGAATGGTTTGTTGGGGGGGTTGAGGAGTTTTGCCACTTTGCCTTGTGATATGTTGGCACTCAGAAAGGCTGCATGATAGACGTTTGATTTTGTGAGGGGGTCACATAACTCAACTGACTTCCATTCACTTTCGCGATGGGGAAAGTGACACAAAAAGCGGGGTGGCAGAGATTGGCTTTAATGATTACGGCGGAGATTCTTGATTCGTATGTGCTGAGTGAATGTACTGTGATTTGGCAGGGGTTCGCGGACACGACTCCCACAAAAAGCGTGGGGGTCTTAGTCCGTGCTACTTTGCGCTACATCGGAGTTTTTTGTGCAATGAGCCAATGTAAAAATGTTCTTTGTAAATGCTCTTTTCGCTTCAACGAAGTTGAAGCGAATCCAAAAAAACGGGGTGGCAGGGTAGGTTTGCTTTTTACGCGCGGAGCGGAGCGAGCACGAAAAAAGTGAACCTACCTTGACAGGACCCCAGTCAATTTAGAGCATTTTTTTTGGTGTTAGCGTAGTTTTAGGGATGGGTCCGCCTGCGCGGGGAAGTTTATACAGATTTGTCTAATACTGGCAGCGCTGCTTCGGATAGTGATGGCTTTCTGATAGACACCATGTGAATGCTGGTTAATTTACTCTAAAATGTGCCCAAATGATTTATGGGCACACTGAGAGTCGTCATTACATGATAATACAAGAAGGACCTCTTGCAGTGGCCGCCTCTGTCGTTGCGCTAGCAGATACGCTGCTGGGTGCGGCGGCAGTTGGTGTGGGTTGATTAGGCATGGGATGTCTAGTGGAGTTAAAGAATGTGAGGCCTTGGGTAACTGTAGCACTAGCGGTTTCTGTGTTGCCTGGTGCTTGAGCTTTAGGAGTTGCGCTCTGTTGTCTTTTCATTGCCTGGGCAAATAGATCGTTGAAGCCTGGTTTTGGATCGGCAGAGACAGCAGGTGTTGTTGCCTTGTTTGGCGTTTGAGTTTTAGGAGTCGCGCTCTGTTGTCTTTTCATTGCCTGGGCAAATAGATTGTTGAAGCCTGGTTTTGGATCGGCAGAGGCAGCAGGTGTTGTTGCCTTGTTTGGCGTTGGAGTTTGGGTTTTAGGAGTCGCGCTCTGTTGTCTTTTCATTGCCTGGGCAAATAGATCGTTGAAGCCTGGTTTTGGATCGGCAGAGGCAGCAGGTGTTGTTGCCTTGTTTGGCGTTTGAGTTTTAGGAGTCGCGCTCTGTTGTCTTTTCATTGCTTGGGCAAATAGATCGTTGAAGCCTGGTTTTGGTTTGGCAGAGGCGTCAGATGTTGTTGTATTGCTCTGTGTTGGACTGGTCGTTGTGGTGACAGCGGGTTCTGCTTTACTTCCTGCGGGGCTTGGCGAACTAAATAAATTAGTTAACAGTAGTGAAGGAAATGCTGTGTTCAATGAAAGTGGAGTGTTCATAAACATCATCGCCGTTAGCAGCATTATTTTCTCATCTAAACTTTCAGTAGAGGAGGAGCTAGCGCCGTTGTTACGGGTAGCCTCTTTTTGAGATTCGATCTTGGCTTTTTCATATTGCATAACTTTTTCTTGTCGATATTCTTGCTCAATTTGTTTAACTTTTGGGTCATTTTCTAATTGGTCGAAATACCCTTTAATGGCTTCCAGAAAACCTGCTCTGGCTTGAGGAGGGGCAATGACGTTGTAAATGGAGGGATCCTTTGAGGCGTGCAGATCTATATCATCAAATATTTTTTTTATCTTCGCAAAATCCACATCTTTGTTATAGAGAATATGGAAATGAATTCCTTGTTTGTCATGTTCGCTCAAATGCTCATTTATTATATGTTCGTTACTTTCTGTAACATGGCCGGGTATTTCATCATTAAGAGTAGTGAAATTTCGGTCAAAAAAGTTTGCTAGGATGCCTCTTTGGCGAAAGCAAGCCTGTGCGTAAGGGCTGGTAGATTCTTCGTTCCAGCGCGGGAAATTAAAAATGACGAAGTTTCGATCAATAATAAGCTGAAGAGCTGGTAGGCCTGGGCGTGGTCTGGGAATATCAATAATAAGTGGCATGCTAATCTCGTTTTGTTGTATCACCTCCTTGTGATTTAATTTAGTATAATCATTAAGTTATATTTTATGTGTGAAATTATAGCATTAGAAGCTTAACATTTTCTTAAATTTCGGCGTTTTAATGCTAAAAAGCAGGGCAATCTGGCGCAACTTTAAACAATAATAAGATTTTGTAGCGTGGACTAAGACCCCCACGCTTTTTGTGGGGGGCGTGTCCGCGAAACCCTATATAAAATTTTCGCCTGCATTTCCTTCTCACACGACAATCATCTTCTCGCAGAGAAAGATATGGCAAGCGTGTTTCTGGGACATATCATTCGGAATGAAAAAGAAGGATGGCTGGTAGATTCTGACTGGGGATCATCCGCTCCGTGGTGATATTCGAGACATGGAATATGAGTAGACAGGGGTTCGCGGACACAACCCCCACAAAAAGCGTGGGGGTCTTAGTCCGTGCTACGAAATTTTATTATTTTCAAAGTTGGGCGTGATTGCGCGTCCTCTGATTTTGACTGTTCACTTCCACGAAGTGGAAGTGAATATAAAAAAACGGGGTGGCAGGGTAGGTTTGCTTTTTACACGCGGAGCCCCAGCGAGCACGAAAAAAGTAAACCTACCCTGACAGGACCCCAGTCATTATCAAACCGTAAGGTAGTGTGCTAAAGAATTTTAAGAATTAATATCGAATTAAGCTAGCAGGAGGGATAATCTAATCTGGTGTTCCTAGAACCCTCTCCGACCGAGAGAGGGCATAAAGGAATAAACCATTTATTCATGATAATCAAAAACCGTAAAGCCATTTTGCTTGATCAATTCATCGCGCTCAGCTGACTTCAAATCTTCGTGTACCATCTCAGCTACCAATTGTTCAAAGCTGATTTTTGGTGTCCAGCCCAATTTCTGTTTAGCTTTTGTTGGATCACCTAACAAAGATTCCACTTCCGTCGGACGGAAATAACGTGGGTCAACAGCAATAATGCAACGACCATTCGCATCATAGCCTTTTTCATCAATAGCGGTGCCTTTCCAGGTGATATGCATTTTCAATTCAGCCGCAGCCGCGTTAATGAAATCACGCACGCTGTATTGTCTACCGGTTGCAATCACAAAATCTTCCGCTTCGGATTGTTGTAACATCAACCATTGCATTTCAACGTAATCACGCGCATGACCCCAGTCACGTTTTGCATCAAGATTACCCATGTATAAACAATCTTGTAAGCCTAATTTAATACGAGCTAATGCACGTGTTACTTTACGGCTAACAAAAGTCTCACCACGTAATGGCGATTCATGGTTAAATAAAATCCCGTTACAAGCATAAATCCCATAAGCTTCACGATAGTTAACCGTAATCCAGTAAGCATAAAGCTTAGCGACTGCATAAGGTGAACGTGGGTAAAACGGAGTGGTTTCTTTTTGTGGGGTTTCTTGTACCAAGCCATAAAGTTCAGAAGTCGAAGCTTGATAGAAGCGGGTTTTTTTCTCAAGACCTAAAATACGGATGGCTTCGAGTACACGCAATGCACCTAATGCATCGGCATTGGCTGTGTATTCAGGTTCTTCAAATGAAACCGCAACGTGACTTTGCGCCGCTAAATTGTAAATTTCAGTTGGTTGCACTTGCTGGATGATACGAGTCAAACAGCTAGAATCAGTCATATCACCGTAATGCAGAAAAAACCGTTGGTTTTTAGTGTGCGGATCTTGATAAAGATGATCAATGCGATCTGTATTAAACAACGAAGAACGACGTTTGATCCCATGAACAATGTAGCCTTTTTCTAACAAAAACTCGGCTAAATAAGCTCCGTCTTGACCTGTAATACCGGTTATCAGTGCAACTTTTTCCATCTTTTCACCATCTGTTTAATTAATAAAATTCTGTGGCATGAGCGTGATGCTGGCTGCCACCCATGTCTTACGCTTTTACGCTTCAACTTCTTCCAGAACAGTTGTTTCCAGTGAGAAGCCTGCTTTGATTGCATCTTCACGAAACATCTGGACCGTTTCTAACGAAAACTGATGTAAATCTTTACCGACTAAACTCAATTTTTTGAGAATATCATTTGTCACCGTGATAATTTGACAACCAATATCATCCGCTTGGAAAATATTTAATAATTCACGTGGGCTCGCCCAGATTAACTCTAGCTGTGGGTAAGGGCGTAACATCTCAACTGCCGCTGTCATTAAAGCCAAAGGATCACGACCGGTATCAGCAATACGACCTGCGAAAACAGAAACGTAAGCGGATGGGCCTTCTGCTAATGCCGCTGTGACATCGCGTACTTGATCTAAGGTCATTAAAGCGGTGACGTTTTGCTTCACGCCGGCACGAGCTAATTGGCGAATTAAATTCAACGCTGATTGGCCTTTGGTATTGGTCACGGGAATTTTGACGTACACATTCTCGCCCCAGCTTGCAATACGCAATGCTTGCGCGTGCATTTCGTCAAAATCATCAGAAAAAACTTCAAATGAAATAGAACGATCTTTGATATCTTTTAATACGTCTAGTGCAAACGCTTCATAATCACTGATGCCGGCTTTGCGCATAAGGGATGGGTTTGTGGTAAATCCAGAAATGTGAGGGTGCTTATACATTTCTAACATGTCTTTTTTGTCAGCGCCGTCTGCAAATATTTTAACGGTTAAATCGTTGGCTGTTTTCATTTTTGCTCCTTAAAATTTAAGCCAGGTGTATTTGATAGGTTAATGTCCATCCTACTATTATTTTTTTTAATCCATTCGACTGCATCGGTTAATGTTTTGGCGATGAAATCGGCAGGATGTGTTGGTTCTTGCTCTTTGTAATCTTGGCGTAGCCAAATGGTTTTGCAGCCTGCTAACTGGCCAGCTTCGATATCTTTCCAGCGATCACCAATCATGACGCTATTGGCTAAATCAATGGCATGATCTTTTGCTGCTTGCGTTAACAAGCCGGGCAATGGTTTGCGACAATCACATTGATCAGCATCATCGTGATAGCATACTCGCATTTCATCTAATGGCAGCATTGTCATCAATTTATCGTTGATGGCTGCAACGGTTTCGCGTGTAGTGGTACCGCGAGCGACATCTGGCTGGTTGGTGGCGCCAATGAGTAAAAATCCTGCGGATTTTAACGCCATCAGAGCGGATTTTGCATCCGCAGGCACTGTCACTTCAGCGACTGTCGCGGGCGGATAAGGCTTACCATTTTTAATGACGGCGTCATTCAATACGCCATCACGATCCAAAAATATCGCTCTCAATTTCATTTAGCGCACCGATTCCCACTTCGTTTGCATCGCTTTTAATTTAGGATGCGAAACGAATAAATGCCAAATCACGCCTTGGAATGCTTCGGCGTGCGGTGTGGTATTTTCTGGGTTTGGTGTTGGGACAATCACGCACGCATCGGCCACTTGTGCGGTATAACCGCCGTCACGACCAACGATGCCGATGACTTTGGCGCCCACTTCTTTTGCATGTTGCAAAGCGGCGACTAGATTTGGGCTCACGTTTTTTTCAATGTTGCCGCCGCCGACGGATAAAATGAATAACATATCGTTAGCGCTTAATCGGCTGACCTTTAACCAATTAGAAAAAACAGAGGCCCAACCATCATCATTGGTACGCGCGGTTAATTCAGAAACGTTATCGGTAGGGGTGTAAGCTTCCATCCCTACAATTTTGCGAAAATCATTTACTGCGTGTGACGCATTACCGGCGCTGCCGCCGACGCCTAAAATAAATAATCGACCATCATTGGCGCGAGTATTCGCTAAAATTTCGACGCATTTTTCAATTTGCTTTGTATCCAGGTTTGCAATAACTTCGTTCGCTTCCGAAAGATATTGTTTGATGAAATCCATGACAACCCCTTACCCTTAATGTTACATACAATGTTTATATTTGTTCTTCAGTTTGGGTGAGATAATAACCCAGCTCTGAAATTCCGGCAAATGATCCTACTTCATAGAACCTTTCGTTCACTTCGTGTGCAGCTAACTGCTGGTTTTTGAGCAAATCTTGGAACAGGACGGCTAAATCATAAGGTTCATCATCCGGCACCTGGTTGAAAGCGGCTTTTGAAAAAACTTCCAGGCCGTAATCGATGTGCAACATACGCTCAGTTTTGTTCACTTTATCGTAAACGATGATGGCTTCATCTTTGTATTCAACGTTGCTTGAATCCCATTTGCCCTGATTGTGAAAGACGGTCATGAGACCCAATTTTTGACAACGATCGTAAGTGCGTTGCACGGATGCGTAATCACAAGGTAGGTAAGAATCACCGTTCAATACAAAAAAATGTTCGTCTAACAGTGGTAATGCTTTTTTAATCGCACCGGCGGTCCCAAGGAGTTTTGGCCCATCAAGGACATATCTGACTTGTAAGCCATAGCGGCTGCCATCACCCACATAATCGATCACTTGTTCGCCGAGATATCCGAGGCACATGATGACTTCTGTCACGCCATTGGCTTTTAATTGGCGGAGTTGATGGGCGACAAACGGTTCACCATTGATATCGACTAACGATTTTGGAATGGTTTCTGTGAGCGGGCGTAAGCGCGTGGCAAGGCCACCCGCGATGATGACGACAGGATAAAGAGCGATTGTCATGATTGCGCAATGACCTGTGTGCCGGCAAAATCAAAACGAAAGCGCACTTCATGTAAGCCAGCTTCGCGCATGGTGTGGCGTAATTTGACTTTGTCGTCAGCATAAAACATTAAAAAACCACCGCCGCCAGCGCCAATCATTTTGCCGCCGAGCGCGCCGTTTTTGCGGGCTAATTCATACCAGTCGTCAATGTGATCGTTACTCATGTTGCCGGAGCGTTTTTTCTTATGCTCCCAGTGAATGTTCATGAGTTCTGCAAATTGATGCAAATCCCCTTTTTCCAGGGCTTCTTTGCTTTGAAAGCCCAACTCTTTGATGAAATGCAAATTGGAAATCATGTCGGAGTCTTTGTCTTTACTCTTTTTGTCTTGCTCTTGCAAAATTGCTGAAGCAGAGCGTGAGTAGCCGGTGAAAAATAATAATAAATTATCTTCCAGGTTATACAGTGTTTCCTGATCGATATTGAGTGGCCATGCTTCCACTTGCCCGTTGGGTAAAAAACGAAAGCACGTGATGCCACCGTAAGCAGCAATGTATTGATCTTGTTTGCCGATGGGTTCATTTAATAAGTTCAATTCAATGTGGCAGGCTTCTTCGGCTAATTCACGTGGGTGAATCAAGTTTTTTTTGAGGGTGTGCAAGCCTTTTAAAAGAGCGGTCGTAAAACTGCCGGATGAACCTAAACCCGTGCCAGCAGGAATGTCTGCCATGCTGGTGATTTCAAGATGGGGCGCGCCTACGCCCAAGTGTTTCAGCGCTTCACGAATAATAGGGTGTTCGACTTGATCGATGGATTCCACACGCTCAAGTTTGGAATATTTGATAATGAGTTCTTTCACGAAAGTTTGATGCAGCGTGATATAAACGTATTTATCGATCGCAGCGGCAATTAAAAAACCACTGTGGTCACGATAATAAGAAGGAAGGTCGGTGCCACCACCGCCTAACGAAATGCGCAACGGACTGCGTGCAATGATCATAATCCTGATATCCTATAAATTTCTTCCACGATTGTTAATGCGGCGTGTGCGTCGTGAATACCAACAGAAGGTTGACGTTTTTGTTTGATATCTTCGACGAATTCAGCCAATTCCACTTCCCATGAGTCATCCGCCATGGGGTATTCCCAGATAAACGTTTCAGGTGGGCCCATTTGTTCGGACATTTTGTAAAAGCTAATGCGTTCTACGCCATAGCTGCCACCTAAACCATTAATGTCAATTTTGCCGCGCTGACCATAAATTTCAAAAGAGAAAGTGTTTTTCCATTCGGTGCAGCTGGCATGCAAAAAGGCGACTTGTTTTTTAGGGGTTTTTAGCATTAAAAAGCCATTGTCATCGACAGGCATGTCCCAATAATAAGTATGGGCGTGACCCTGAATGTCCGTGAAATCGCCTAAGAACCAGCGCGCTAAATCGATTAAATGCACGCCTTGGTCGATGAGTTCACCGCCACCGGATAATTCCGGTTGGGCGCGCCATTCTTTGTCGTAACCTACGCGACCGCCATGACCGTAACGCGCGCGCAGAAACATCAAGTCGCCTAATTCATTTTGATCGACTAATTCACGGGCTTTGCGAAAAGCGCGGTGATAACGGTGGTTGAAGCCAACACGAATCAAGGCGCCTGTTTCGTTGGCGGCAGCGATGATGGGATTCAATTCACTGGCGCGTCTGCCTGCAGGTTTTTCCATGAGGATATGCTTGCCTGCGCTGACCGCAGCCAAGCCTATTTCAGCCAGTGAAGCGTGTAGCGTTGAAATGATAACGGCGTCAATGTCGGTGCGTTTCATGACGTCTCGCCAGTCTGTATAAGCCGCGCAATTGGGATATTGTTTTGCCAAGTTCTCTGCGCGTTCTTTAATTTGATCCACACAGGCAACGAGATGGCTGCCCGTTGCTGCTAATGTTTTTGCGCGTTTTTGTCCGATGAGGCCGCAGCCAATGATGGCAATATTCACGAGATGTCTTCCCAGCTTAAGCCGCGATCTTCTGGCACGATGCGACGTAATGTATAGATGTCAGATTGTTTTAATTCAGCCGCTAATTCAGGGAATTTTTTCCAAGGGTCCCAAACAGCGCTGATTAATTTGCCAGTGATGCCATCGCTTTCACCCGCAGCTAAAAAGCTGCAAAGGGATGCGCCAGTTTCAAGGGGCGTGCCGCCTTTTTCTTGTTGTTTTAGTGATTGATCATAAAAGGCTTGGCCAACTTTTTCGGGGCCCGCGTCTAACACTTCTGTGAGAAGGCGAGTATTGAGCGCGCCGGGTGCTACAGTATTCACATCAATACCGAAGTTTGCGACTTCATCAGCTAAGGTTTCAGCAAAGCGGACTACAGCGGCTTTAGAAGCTGCATAGGCGCTCAAGAAAGGCATGGGCTTGGTTGCGCCGCCGCCAGAGAGAATAATGATTTTGCCGTATTGTTGTTTTTTAAAATGAGGCAGTACCGCACGACATTGTAAGACGGTGCCTTTCAGATTGATGTCGATGGCGTCTGACCATTCTTGCCAATCGATTTCTTCTATTGGGCCTTTGGTACCATAGACACCAGCGTTTGCCACGAGGATATCAATTTTTCCCATTTCTGCTACCGCTTCTGCAATTAAGGCATCGACTTCAGCTATTTTCGAAATATCGGTTTGTTTGGCGAAAACGGTGACACCTGGCGCCGCTAAGGCTTGTAATTTTTGTTGTGCTTCTTTGAGTGTGGTGGCATTGCGTGCGCATAACATGACATTTGCGCCTTCTTGCACAAAGTGTTTTGCGACTTCTAAACCAAATCCTTGATTTGCACCACTGATGATGGCGCATCGGCCTGCTAATTTCATGAGGGAACTCCGACAGAAAAATATTCAATACGTGCATCTGCACCAATGTTTTTTGCAATAAAACCGCTAGGATCAATCACGAGAGGTCGTTTTAAACTCGCAATGAATTCATCCGCAGTGAGATCACGAAACTCTGGCCATTCCGTTGACACGACTACCGCATCGGCTGCGGCTAGCGCGTCTTTAGCGCTGCTTTGCAATTGAATAAAGCCGGAGTAGGGTGCAGGTAGCGCTGTGATAGTTGGATCAAACGCTTGGACGGTGATGCCTTGCTGGTGTAGCCATTCGCAGGTTTCAATGGCGGTCGAGCGGCGTAATGTATCGGTGCCAGCTTTGTAGGTGAGACCTAACATGGCAATCGTTTTGCCTTGTAAGTTTTGCAGTAAGCTCGCTACTTTGCGACATGACCATTGTTTGTGATAGTGATTGCTTTCTACAATGGCGGACATTAAAAAAGTATCGCGATTTTTGGCTTCGCCTAATTGGGTCAAGTAATGGATATCACGCATTAAGGTGCCGCCTGCGATGGCGTCGCCCGGGCGTAAATAGGCTTTGGGGCCGATGCGTTCTTCGCTTTTTAAACCCATTTCGACTTCGCGGCCATTGGCGCCTACGGTTTCGCACAGTGCGGCAATTTCATTGATGAATGTTACCGATACTGCGAGAAAAGCATTGATTGCATGTTTGGTCATTTCAGCGGAAACCACAGACATCCAGATCAGCTTTTCAGTGAAGGGTTTTAACAGGGTTTCTAGCTGCGGTTTGTAGCTTGGGTTATCTAATCCAATGACGATACGATCAGGGTGCGTGAAGACGTCTATGGCTTTGCCCAGACGTAGATTTTCAGGCATGCAAGCAAAGGTAATGTGCTTGTTTGGAAAGGCTGTATCCGCGTGTGCCTGCAATTGATTGGTAGTACCAACCGGTACTTGCGATGACATAATCACTAAAGCGTTGTCTTGCAAGTGGGGTAGTAAGCCTTCTACCTCTTTGATGACAAGCGGCACGTCGGCAACATCGTTGTTATCAACGGGTGTATCGAACGTCACCCAAACGATATTGCTGTCGTGCAAGTCTTTTGGATTTGCCGAAAAATGCAAGCGATTGGCTTTTTGGCCTTCATTTAATAATGCTTCCAGGCCAGGTTCAAAAATAGGTGGCTGGCCTTTGAGTAAGGCATTCACGGTATCATGATCAGGATCATAGGCCAGTACGTCGTGGCCTGCTTTTGCCAGGCAGGCTGCGTAAACGGATCCTAAATGCCATAAACCAACAACGGCAACTCTCATGCTCTTTGCTCCAATACCCAGGTGTTTTCTTTCAGGTATTTAATGGTCTGCATGATGCCTTCTTGAATGCTTAACTTAGGCTTCCAACCGAGTTCTCGAATGCGTGCGGTATCCAGAAAAATAAAAGGGTTATCGCCAATCCAGCCGCGCTCGCCGCCGGTGTAGGTTTTTTCTGGGGTGACGTTTAAGTAATTGCAAATCCAGTCAATGGAATTGTTCACTTCGCAGTATTCATTCGTACCCAAATTGAAGATGTTAATTTTGTCTTTGGCATGCTCTATGGCGAACATCATGGCATCGAGGCAGTCTTGAATGTATAAATAAGATTTGCGTTGTTTGCCATTGCCGAGGATGGTCAATTTGCTAGGGTCTTCTAGTAATTGTTTGTAAAAATCAAATACGTGACCGTGTGTGTAACGCTCACCTAAGATAGACACAAAGCGGAAAATATAACTTTGGAAATTGAAGCCTTCGCAATAGGCTTGAATCATGCCTTCTGCAGCCAGTTTTGATGCGCCGTATAACGATGTTTGCACAGGGAAGGGCGCTGATTCTGGTGTGGGAATGACTTGGGATTCACCGTATATCGAACCGGTTGAAGAAAATGCGATTCGGCTAACGTTGTTGGCGCGCATGGCTTCCAAAACATGAAATGTTGCAATCGCGTTTTGTTCTAAATCTTTGTGAGGATGGTTTGTACCAAAACGCACGTCAGCGTTAGCGGCCATGTGGAAAACGAAATCGATGTTTTTCATGGCTTTTGTTAGCGTGTCACGATCCATTAAATCTGCTTGAACTAGCGTAAAATGCGGGGATTTTTTGGCTTCATTTAAAAATTCGACTTGGCCGGTAGAGAAATTATCATAGCCTACAACTTCATGGCCTGCTTGCAAGAGTTTGTCGGTCAGACTGCTGCCAATGAATCCTGCGCAGCCGGTAATAAAATAACGCACGGTGTTTCTCCTGATTTTATCATTAAGTTTTCTGAGTCACTCACCTGCTCAAGTTGAGAGGTGAGGCTAATCAGTGTTTTGATTCCTTTGTTAGACGAATGTCTCGATGTGATTTGGTTTGCTGTTGGGAGCGGCGGCATCCCTTTTTGAGACAACGCGATCGATGATAAACATGGGGCGGCGTTTGACTTCATCGTAAATGCGGCCAATGTATTCTCCCATGAGTCCCAGGCAGAGTAATTGTATGCCTGAGAAAAAAGTCACGGCTAAGATGGTCGTGGATAAGCCTGGGGTTAAGTTGATGCCGATGAGCTTTTGCACCAGATACCATGCACCCACTAAAAAGCTAAAGCCCGCAATGGAAGCACCGGCAATCGACATCAATTGTAGAGGACGGCTGCTGAAGCTGATCAAGCCATTCAATCCGATTTTTAAGGAGCCGGTAAAGCGGTTGTAATTGCCAACGCCTGCCAGGCGTTCGTCGCGATCGTATTCAATAAACGCTTGTTTGAAGCCGATGTAGGCGACAAGGCCTCGTAGAAATCCATGGGATTCATTGAGTGAGCGTAATTCTTCGATCACACGGCGTGTCATGATGCGAAAATCGCCGGTATTGCGGGGAATTTCGATATCGCTGAAACGGTTGATGACTTTGTAACCAAAATAAGAGAGTGCGCGTTTGATCATGGTCTCGCCTTTGCGTGAACGACGCTTGGCGTAGACGACTTCATAGCCTTCTTTCATTTTATCAAACATGGGTTGGATCAATTCTGGTGGATCTTGCAGGTCAACGTCGATTACTACGCAGGCTTCGCCTTTGCAGTATAAAATGCCAGCCATGGTGGCGGCAGGTTGGCCAAAGCGACGTGAAAAAATCAGTAATTTGATGTTTGCATTGTGTTCGATTTCTGCTTGAATCACTTGTTCGGTGTTATCAGGAGACGGGTCTAGGCAGAAAATGATTTCGTAGGTTAAGTCGGCTTTTTGCAGCACGGCTTCCATACGTTGAAGGAAAGGTTTGATGTTAGCTGCTTCTTTATAAACAGGGACAATGACGGACAATTGTTTGTTAGGCAGACTGTTTCCTGAGTTGTTGTTATGCATATATATTCCCTGACTCCATTGCTTTAACTTGCATCATATCGGGCGATATATTAGCTGATCTCGGTACGTTACGCTAGGCACAATGCGGGTTTGGTTGCTTTGTGATGGAGTGTTTGTTCTTTTTTGTTGCTGTCTTCTTCTGGTTGCGGCGCTGAGATGTCACATGTGCGAGTCCAGGAAATAATTTGTAATTTTTTAATTTTAATTACATGTTTTGTTTTTTATCAGCTTATTAATGTAGGTAGGGTTCCGCGTTTTTTGCGAAACCCAACGTTTAATGAAGTGTTGGGTTTCGCAAAAAGTGTGGAACCCAACCTTGAAGTCAGTTCTGGATCCCGCGGTCAAGCCGCGGGACGTAGAGGGGGCAAGCTGCAGGACGTAGGGGGCAAGTCGCGGGACGTAGGGGAGGTAAGCTGCAGGACGTAGGAGAGGCAAGCTGCAGGACGTAGGGGGGCAAGCCGCAGGACGTGGGCGGGTAGGCATGAGCGCTCAACCCAACAATGCTAAGTCGACACCTTGTCCGAGCTAAGTATTATATGGTTTTGATAAGAGGTCGCTTTTGTGTTGAAACACTTTGGAACATTTTCAAGAGGGCTAAACTGCTTTCTGCATGATCTAACGATTACTACTTGATTTGAACATTGACTATTTGGGAGACGCGCTTGTATGGGCATCTATCGTTTATTATTAGCGATTTTCGTTATTTTAAATCACCTCGACATAACGCTTCATGGTTTTAGAATGGGTAGCGTGGCGGTTGTTTCATTTTTCCTTTTAAGCGGTTATGTGATGACTGCACTTATTCATAAATACTATCGTGCGCCGCAACAAATATTCAATTTTTACCTGGATCGTATCATGCGGTTATTCCCGCAATTTTTATTCTATCTTGCAATGACTTTGTTATTAATTGTGGTTGCTCATCCGAAGTCGATTTATATCAATGATGTCACTGTGCCGAAAGTATTGCTGAATACCTTGATGCTGCCATTAGGGTTTTACATGTATGATGGATTGTTCAATAGCCAGATCATTCCACAGGCTTGGTCATTAGGCCTTGAGTTAAGTTTTTACTTTGCTATTCCCATTATTCTTGTCTATCGAATCCGATGGCCAGTCTTTCTTCTTTCAGCGATGGTATTTGTGTTGGCGCGTTTTGAAGTCATTGACGCACAATATTTTAGTTATCGATTGTTGCCGGGGACTCTGTTTCTGTTTTTATGCGGCAGTTTCTTGCAAGCCAGTCACGCAAAACGAGATCAGTATTTATTGTATGCGACTTATCTCATGGCATTCGTTTTTGTAGTGTTAGATGTAATGAAGGAACCTATTGCGCAAACGGATTATAACCGTCAGGTCTTGTTTGGTTTGTTAATTGGCTTGCCAATGGTATGGATGCTTTCAAATAAGCGATGGGGTGTAATAGACAATACATTCGGTAATATCAGTTATGGCGTGTTTTTAAATCATTTTTTCTTGATATGGTTATTTCAGTGTATTGGCGTGAGTACGGAGTCATTCGTGAGTATTGTCATATTGATCAGTACGGCTATTGTTTTAGCATGGGCATCTTATTATTGGATTGAGCGCCCAGTCATACTGTATCGCCATCGCCTGCGTAATCGCGAACAGAGCCTGTCTTATCCTTCTCAAATTTTACCCGAAGGCGTTAGCTAAACTTATTTTTTCAAGCAATACAAAATGAGGAATTCTTCTTCATTGCCATTCTCTGCGCTGGCGCACTAGTGTCCCGCAAATTTATATAAATTCTCGTCATCCCCACGTAGGCGGGGACCCATTTCGAAGGGATCAAGATTAATCAAGGCACTCAGGCTCAAAAGTGAACACTAATGCGAATCTTCAGCACTTCCCCCCTTGAAAAGGGGGATTGAGAGGGATTTTTATAAACTTTAATCACGCTTTGATAAATACGAATCTAGCGCATTAAAAATAATATCTATTTCGTACCCCGTCCGATTTCGAGTCGGCGCCATGATGTTCACTTCGGTGTCCAAAGCGACGAATTATATGGTTTTGATACGAGGTCGTTTTGGTGTCGAAATATTGTTGAACATTTTCAAGAGGGCTAAACTGCTTTCTGCATGATTTAATGTGTAGAAATGCAATCCAGGCGCACCACCAGCCAATAATCGTTCGCACAAATGATGCACCACTTCAAGACCAAAGCTTTGCTGAGACAGGATGTCGTCTCCATAGGATTCTAATCGACAACGTATCCATCGCGGAATTTCCGCGCCACACATGTCCGAAAAACGCTGTAGTCGACCGAACTGGGTAATCGGCATAATGCCGGGTGTGATGGGAATGAAAATACCGTGTTTCGCGCAGTGATCTAAAAAATAAAAATAGGCATCAGGGTTAAAGAAGTATTGTGTGATCGCACTGTTAGCACCGGCATCGACTTTTTTCTTGAAGTTTAAAATGTCGCTCTCAGCATTTTTTGCCTGGGGGTGACATTCAGGATAGGCGGCGACTTCAATGTGAAAATGGTCTTGTGTGGTTTCGCGAATGAGCGCCACTAATTCGCTAGCAAATTTTAAATCGCCAGCTTGTCCCATGCCAGAGGGCATATCGCCTCGTAAAGCAACGATGCGTCTTACGCCTAACGCTTTGTACTCTTGCAAAATAGCGATGATTTCTTCTCGTATGGAACCCACGCAAGCAAGATGTGGAGCAACAGGAATAGCCGTTTTTTCGTGCAGCATTTTAACGGCATCTATGGTGCCTTCTCGCGTTCCGCCACCCGCGCCAAATGTAACTGAAAAAAATTGCGGTGCTTCAGCCATTAACAATAATGCATTCTTTTCTAAGTTTGCTTTTCCATCAATCGTTTTCGGCGGAAAAAATTCAAAACTCAAATGGTAAGACATAGCCTATTCCCTTATTCATTAATGTGTGGCGCAAGCCACCGTTTGATATCCGCTACATCCATTGCTTTGCGGTTAGCGTAATCATTGATTTGATCATGGTTTATTTTACCAATACCAAAGTATTGTGATTGGGGGTGCGAAAAATAAAATCCACTGACTGAGGAGGCCGGTAACATGGCAAAATTTTCGGTGAGCATCATGGAGGCGTGTTCTTCTGCATTTAATAATGAAAAGAGTAGCGGTTTATCCGTGTGATCAGGACAGGCAGGGTAGCCCGGTGCTGGACGAATACCCACGTATTTTTCAGCGATTAATTCTTCGTTGGATAAGTTTTCGTGAGGGAGATAGCCCCAGAATTCTTTACGTACGCGCAGATGCATGTGTTCAGCAAAAGCTTCTGCCAAGCGATCAGCTAAGGCTTTTGCGAGAATACTATTGTATTCATCGTTATTTTTTTCAAACTCGGCAATGAGGTCTTCAAGGCCAATGCCTGCGGTCACGGCAAAGCCACCGATGTAGTCGGAAATCCCGCTGGATTTAGGCGCAACAAAGTCGGCCAAACACAAGTTAGGTTTGCCCTGGGCTTTGCGAGTTTGTTGTCTTAGCATGCGGAAGGTCATTAATACTTGATCGCGGTTTTCATCGGTGTAAATCTCGATGTCATCATCTATGCTATTGGCGGGGAAGAAGCCAATGACGCCTTTTGCCTGGATATTTTTATCTTGCACAATTCGATCCAGCATGACTTTGGCATCAGAAAATAAATTTTGTGCCGCAGCACCGACCACTTCATCTTTTAATATCTGTGGATAGCTTCCAGCTAATTCCCACGCTTGAAAGAAGGGAGACCAATCAATGCAATGAATTAATTCGGCTAGCGGGTATTCAACAAATTGTTTAATGCCCACAAAATGCGGTTTGGGTGGTGTGTAAGTTGCCCAGTGAATGGGTGCTTTGTTGTTGCGGGCTTCAGCCAATGGGATCAATTCATTTTCAGATTTTTTGTTGTGATGACGCTCACGGAGTTTCGCGTATTCTTCACGCGTTTTTTGCGTGAAATCTTCTTTTTGATGATCACTTAATAATTGACTGGCAACACCCACGGCGCGTGATGCATCGACCACATGGATGGTCGCGCCTGAGTAATGTTGCTCAATTTTAATGGCAGTATGCGCGCGTGAGGTGGTGGCACCGCCAATGAGTAAAGGTAGGGTAAATTGTAGGCGCTCCATTTCTTTTGCGACATGGATCATTTCCTCCAGTGAAGGGGTGATCAAGCCGCTTAAGCCAATGATATCCACCTGTTCGCGTTTGGCGGCTTCTAATATTTTTTCACACGAAACCATCACGCCAAGATCAATGACTTTATAATTGTTACATTGCAAAACCACGCCAACAATGTTTTTGCCAATGTCATGGACGTCACCTTTGACTGTCGCCATGAGAATCTTGCCTTTGTGTTGTTCTGTGCTACCGGCTTTTTCTTCTTCAAGATAGGGAATGAGATAGGCCACGGCTTGTTTCATCACGCGTGCGCTTTTGACCACTTGCGGCAGAAACATTTTGCCCTCGCCAAATAAATCACCCACAATGTTCATGCCATCCATCAAGGGGCCTTCGATGACCAGAAGAGGACTGCCAAGAGCGATGCGGGCTTCTTCGGTATCTTCGGTGATATAGGCATTGATGCCTTTGACTAGCGAGTAGGCGAGGCGTTCGGCAATGGGTTTTTCACGCCAGCTTAAATCTTCGGTCTTGGCTTTGGTTTGGCCTTTTACGGAATCGGCGACAGCTAAGAGTTGATCGGTTGCATCTTCGCGTCGGTTTAAAATCACATCTTCTACTAATACCAATAAATCTTTAGGAATGTCGGCATAGATAGCAAGACTGCTTGCATTCACAATGCCCATGCTCATGCCAGCACGAATCGCATGATAGAGAAACACAGCGTGGATGGCTTCGCGAATCGGGTTGTTGCCACGAAATGCGAATGAAACATTGCTAACGCCGCCGCTGATTAGCGCAAAAGGTAAGGTGGCTTTGATGCGGCGTGTCGCATTAATAAAGTCGACGCCGTAATTGTTATGTTCTTCAATACCTGTTGCAACGGCAAAAATATTCGGATCAAAGATGATATCTTCCGGTGGGAAGTCAACTTGATTGACTAAGATATCATAGGAGCGCGTGCAAATTTCGACTTTGCGGTCTTCGGTGTCGGCTTGGCCATTGGTATCGAAAGCCATGACGACAACAGCGGCGCCGTAACGTTTAGCTAAGATGGCTTTTTCGATGAAAGCGGCTTCACCGTCTTTTAAGCTGATGGAATTGATGATGCCTTTGCCTTGAATGCATTTTAAGCCAGCCTCAATGACGGACCATTTGGATGAGTCAATCATGATAGGGACGCGTGAAATGTCAGGTTCTGCGGCGATCAGGCTTAAGAATTTCACCATGGCGGCTTCCGCATCTAACATGCCTTCATCCATATTGATGTCGATGATTTGGGCGCCGTTAATCACTTGGTCACGTGCCACATCCAGTGCAGTTGCATAGTCGCCGTTTCGGATGAGTTCGGCAAAACGCAGAGAGCCGGTGACATTGGTGCGCTCGCCGACATTCACAAAGAGAGAGTGCGCGTCAATCGTCAGTGGTTCTAGACCACTTAAACGGCAAGCTTTGGGAATGACAGGTATGCTGCGCGGTGTCTTTTGATTAACGCTTTCAGCAATGGCCTGAATGTGTTCGGGTGTCGTGCCGCAGCAGCCACCGACTATATTGATGAATTTTTCTGTGACGAACGCTTGCACGATATCAGCCATTTCTCGTGCGGTTTCGTCATATTCACCAAATGCATTTGGCAAGCCTGCATTGGCATGCATGCTGATATAGGTATCAGCGATAGTGGATAATTCTTGAATGTATGGGCGCAGCGCACTTGCGCCTAGCGCGCAGTTTAAACCAATGCTTAAAGGTTTGGCATGGCGGACGGAGTGCCAAAAGGCAGCAGTCGTTTGACCGGATAAAGTGCGGCCACTGGCATCGGTGATGGTGCCGGAAATCATTAAAGGTAAGTGGATATTATTTTCTGCAAAAAATTTTTCGACGGCGAAAATCGCGGCTTTGCAATTTAAGGTATCGAAGATGGTTTCTATCATTAAGATATGCGCGCCACCATCGATTAAGCCAGCAATAGCATCCATGTAAGCGTTGACGAGTTCATCAAACGAGACATTACGAAAACCGGGATCATTTACGTTAGGCGAGAGCGAGGCTGTGCGATTGGTTGGGCCTAAAATACCGACAACGAAACGAGGTTGATGAGGGGTCTTCCTGGTCATGGCATCGGTGCATTCTCGGGCTAAGCGCGCCGCTGTCAAGTTGAACTCGTAGGCGAGATCTGACATGTGATAATCGGCGAGGGCAACGGCGGTCGAATTGAAGCTGTTGGTTTCAATCAGGTCAGCGCCTGCTTCGAGATAAGCAGTATGAATTTCGCGAATGATATCGGGCTGGGTAATGGAGAGTAGATCATTATTGCCTTTTAAATCGTGCGGATAATCACTGAAACGCACACCGCGATAATCGTTCTCTTGTAATTGATAGCGCTGGATCATGGTGCCCATGGCGCCATCAAGCACGAGGATACGTTCTTTGAGTGCTTGTTCGAGATATTGCTTAATTTCTTGCGGATTCATACAGTTGGACTCGCCTAACAGCTAATAAGTTACAAAATCTTAGCAGTATAGAGAGTTTGAAAGGAAAATAAAAGAAACAAGGGACGCCATCTTCTACCGCCCGCGAGGCAGGCGATAGAAAATAGCGTTAAATCTTAGTAACGATAATGGTCTGGTTTGAATGGACCATCAACAGAAATACTGAGGTACTCTGCTTGTTCTTTGGTGAGCTTGGTTAAGGTAACACCCAATTTTTGCAGGTGTAAACGCGCTACCATTTCATCTAAATGTTTTGGTAAAACGTGTACGCCAACTTCATATTTGTCAGCATGTTGCCATAATTCTAATTGTGCCAATACTTGGTTGGTGAAAGAAGTCGACATCACAAAGCTAGGATGACCCGTGCCACAACCGAGATTCACTAAACGACCTTCAGCTAACACAATAATGCGTTTGCCGTCAGGGAAGATAACATGGTCAACTTGGGGTTTGATGTTTTCCCAGGTGTATTGACGTAAAGATGCAATGTCGATTTCAGAATCAAAGTGACCAATGTTGCAAACAATCGCCTGGTCTTGCATTTTTAACATGTGTTCATGTGTAATCACATTCATGTTGCCTGTCGCTGTGACAAAGATGTTACCGACAGCGGCTGCATTATCCATGGTGACAACACGATAGCCTTCCATTGCTGCTTGTAATGCGCAAATAGGATCGACTTCGGTGATCCAAACTGTCGCACCTAAGCCACGTAAGGATTGTGCGCTGCCTTTACCCACATCGCCATAACCACACACGATAGCAATTTTGCCGGCAATCATGACGTCAGTTGCGCGTTTGATGCCATCTACCAGGGATTCGCGGCAACCATACAGATTATCAAATTTGGATTTGGTAACGCAGTCGTTCACATTGATTGCTGGGACTTTTAATTGGCCTGCTTTATGCATTTCATAAAGACGGTGCACGCCGGTGGTGGTTTCTTCGGATAAGCCTTTAATGTTCTTTAAAATTTCTGGATATTTTTCATGAATTAAAACGGTTAAGTCGCCGCCATCATCCAAGATCAAATTAGGCTGCCAGCCGTTAGGGCCTTTGATGGTTTGTTCTACGCACCACCAATATTCTTCTTCTGTTTCGCCTTTCCAAGCGAATACTGGGATGCCCGCTTTTGCAATCGCTGCTGCGGCGTGATCTTGTGTGGAAAAAATATTGCAAGATGACCAACGCACTTCTGCGCCTAAATCAATGAGAGTTTCGATCAAAACAGCGGTTTGTACTGTCATGTGTAGGCAACCGACGATGCGTGCACCCTTCAGTGGGTTTTTGCCTTTGTAGGTTTGGCGTAGTGACATTAAGCCTGGCATTTCTGTTTCAGCAATGCGAATTTCTTTGCGACCCCAATCCGCTAGGGAAAGATCAGCAACTTTAAAATCGGTGGTGTTTGTCTTTAGAGCTTCTGCTTGCATGGTGAGTTCCTTTATTAAGATGAAGTGGGGCGGTGAGCCACCCCACATTTTTCGTTACAGATTGGCGGCTTGTTTTAATGTCGCGGCTTTATCTGTGGCTTCCCAGCTGACATTCAAGTCATCACGGCCAAAGTGACCATAGCTTGCTGTTTGGCGATACATGGGTTTCATCAGGTCTAACATTTTGATAATGCCGTAAGGGCGTAAGTCAAAGTTTTCGCGGATGAGTTTGATGATTTCACGGTTCGGAATTTTACCGGTGCCGAATGTATCCACGTGAATGGAGGTGGGTTCTGCCACACCAATCGCGTAGGAAATTTGAATTTCACAACGATCGGCTAATCCTGCTGCCACGATATTTTTTGCAACATAACGGCAAGCGTAAGCCGCAGAGCGATCTACCTTGGATGGATCTTTGCCTGAGAAGCAACCGCCACCGTGACGTGACATACCGCCGTAGGTATCCACAATGATTTTACGGCCGGTAAGACCACAGTCACCGAGTGGTCCGCCAATCACAAAACGACCGGTAGGGTTCACTAAATAGCGTGTGTCTTTGTTGATCCATTCTTTGGGCAAGGTGGGTTTGATGATTTCTTCAATGACCGCTTCTGTTAAATCAGCGTGACTGATGTCTGGATGGTGTTGTGTGGATAAGACAACTGTATCAATGCCAACTGGTTTGTCATTCACATATTGAAAAGTAATTTGGCTTTTTGCGTCTGGGCGTAACCATTTCAGTGCGCCATTTTTGCGGAGTTTCGCTTGGCGCTTAACCAATTCATGTGCGTAAAAAATCGGTGCAGGCATGAGGCCAGCGGTTTCATTAGTTGCGTATCCGAACATTAGGCCTTGGTCACCCGCACCTTGTTCTTCTTCTTTGAGGCGGTCAACACCTTGAGCGATGTCAGGGGATTGTTTGCCGATTGCAGACATGACCGCGCAGGATTCCCAGTCAAAACCAATTTCTGAACTGTTATAGCCAATGTCACGTACCACATTACGGGTAATTTGTTCAATATCAACCCAGGCTGTGGTTGTCACTTCGCCACCCACTAGTACCATGCCGGTTTTGACGAAAGTTTCGCATGCAACGCGAGCTCTATTATCTTGCTCAAGCATTGCATCTAAAATAGCGTCTGAAATTTGGTCAGCAATTTTATCGGGATGACCTTCTGATACGGATTCAGAGGTAAAAAGATAGTCTTTCTGCATATTCGGTCCCTCATCTTATGATTTTTGGAGATAAAGCCCCGAATAATACTATTATTTTATTTGGATTAATAGAACTTAGGGGCGGATGACGTTTACGCTACAGGGCCATGGCTCTTTTTGCTGAAAACGAGCTTATCTAAGGTATTGAATAAAAGGTCGCCATGGTTGGAACCAATGACGGCGGAGTTTTCTTCTAAAATGACGACATCCGCGTTTAAAATTGCGTCCAATGAAGCCATTTCGTTGGGATTAACCGGCTTGATAAGCGGTGGCTCTGTGGCATTGATAAAATGACTATGCTCCAGTTTAAAATAACGATAAAAATCCACTTCTGAAAAAGTGCGGTTCTTTAAAAAAGCATCGATGAGTTGCCCACAAAAGCTACCGCCAATAATCGTGGCTGTCATGGCTCGATGCGCTGGTGTCTGCAGCAGATATTCCACCTTCGGAACACGGTAAGTTAAAGTTGGCTTCAATAAATTTAATAGAGAAAAAAGATCCGTATCGGTTCCTTCCGGTGCATTGGTCAGATGGTATTGGAATCGCAATGGAGGCAGGGGCGTCACGCTATTTTGATTAATGGCGTTAATGATGGCATTGGCGCCGACACTTGCGCCCAGATAGTTCCAGTGTGTGCCGCCCTCTGGAAACATAGGTGTCTTATAATATTGCGTTGCAGGTTGCATGAGATTGGCGGTATTGACCACGGGCACTTTGCGATCCGTTAATAATTTTTCCATGTAATTAATCAGGACATTCGTGTCAGTGGCTTTGCAATGAAAACGGTTGGGAATGGCTTCTGGCATGTACTCGGCTTTTGACGGCGTCATGACATACAAAAATGTTTTGCCTTGAGCGTGGAAATAATCACTCATTTTTTTCACTTTATCAGCCCAGGCTGGCAGGTCGGATTTTTTTCTGGCGAGGGCATTCTCAAAATCGCAATGGTCTTTGATGTAGGCTAATTCAAATAATTGGTTGGATTTTCCAACGACTAACTGACCGTTGATGCTATAAGATTTTTTCAGCCAAGAATAAAAAATCTGATTATTGAGTTTGACTAGCCAATTACGCATGGGCAGGTTTTTTGTCCATTTGTCTTCGAGATACTTTTGTACTTCGTGCGAACGGATATGTGCCAAGTCAAATGGTGGTGGTGTAATGGTATCGGTCACACCAGTCAATTCGACATCCAGGATTTTTAAAAGCGGATTATGACGGTGGTGAGGAGCATGCTTTAATCTCACTAACGCCGTCGGTAAAAATACAATCGCCAGTAATAATATCCACAGCAAGTTGTAGCGAAAGAATAAATTTTTCATCGGTTAAAACCTAAAATACAAAAATGGATTGAACGAAACACCGACTATTTTACAGATGCAAAAAAAGCCAAAGACACTAAATACAACGCTCTCAAGAGAAAATCGCCAGTGCCAATTGGCATAAACGCGACTGATGTTGGCATAGCCTGGCAATAAAGCGGCTAAGGCGAGTGTGGAACCTACCAGTATGCTTAACATAATATCGGGAGTGATATCGATGTATGCATGTCCTGATTGCATGGGATTTATAAGTGTTTTTAAATAATAGTGTATTTGGTCGAAATTACTCGAACGAAAGATGACCCAGCCTATCATGACAAAAAACAAGGTGAGCACGGCACGGAATAGGGAGGGCAGGCGGTCGCTCGCTTTCAGCCAAAACACTTTATCTAATACTAAAAATAAGCCGTTGTATGCGCCCCATAATACAAACGTCCAATTGGCGCCATGCCAAAGGCCGGAGAGTAAAAAGCAAATCCACAAATTAAGATACATGCGTGTTTGGGTGACGCGACTTCCGCCGAGCGGGATATAAAGATATTCACGAATCCAGGTGGAAAGCGAAATATGCCAACGGCGCCAAAAATCGGTGAAGCTGGTGGCGATGTAGGGCAGGTTAAAATTTTCTCGCAAACGAAACCCTAGCATCTTGGCAATGCCTAATGCCATGTCAGAATAGCCTGAGAAGTCGAAGTAAATTTGTAAGGTAAAGCAAATGATGCCAAGCCATGCATGGCTGAATCCCAATTGGTTGGCGGGAAGATCAAATACTTGATTGACCACTTCGCCACAGGTATCAGCGATTAAGACTTTTTTGATGAGGCCGCGGATGAAGCGTTTAAAGCCTGCGCCGATGTCATCGAGTGAGTTTTTTCTGTGATGGAGTTGTTGTTCGATTTCATGATATTTAATGATGGGGCCGGCGAGCAGTTTTGGGAAAAGAAAAACATAGTTGAGGTATTTCACGATACCTTCGGCTGGTTTGCCTGTACCGCGATAGACATCGATAATATAGGTGATTTTTTCAAAGACAATAAAGGATACCCCAATGGGTAAAATGATATCGAAGAATTCGAAGTGATATTTTCCGCCAGGGATGAGTTGTGTGATGCTGCTCACCATGAAATTGGTGTATTTGTAATAAAATAAAATGGCTAAGTTGGCTATGATACCGATCGCGACGTAGCGCTTGGCCTGGTTGTTTTTAACACCCAAACGGTAAATGATTTTGCATAAGCCATAATCGAGTAGGGCGGAGGCAATGGCGATAAGACAAAACGTGGGTTCGCCCCATAAATAAAATCCGAGACTGCCTGTTAATAGAACGTAATCGCGTAATTTCGCACCGGCTATGAAAAATAAAAACAGAAATAGCGGGAAAAAAATAAATATAAAAAACGGTGATGAAAATAGCATAGCATTTTGACCTTAAATTTAATTGCTCGCTGTGAATCTGGGTACAGCGGTCGAAAGTGGTAATTTTATTTCAATGTCGATGCCATCTCAATTTACTAATATGATTTAATAAAAAATCAGTACCTCACTGGATCCCGCGGACAAGCCGCGGGACGTAGGGTGGGGTGGTTAAGCTTTAAGCATTGTTGGGTTGAGCGCTTTTTGCAAAACCCAACATTGTAATGAAGTGTTACGTTTCGCAAAAAGCGCCCAGCCAACAATGCTATGGCCTGTCGTGAGCCTACAATGCTATGGTCTGTCGGCCCGCTCACCCCT
>JARLJO010000016.1 GCA_031291175.1 Gammaproteobacteria bacterium | reverse complement strand
TACGGTGAATGGTATCTTACAAACCAATGGCACGGCATTAAATATCGGTGCTGTCACCTTGAGTGGTAGTTCCACTTTAGCAACCAATAACTCAGTGGCTGCTGGCGCTAACTTGACTGTGGCTGCGGTCACCGGCGGCACTAATAATTTAATCTTGACTGCTGGCACCGGTGGTATCGTCTCCGCCTCCTCCTTCGCTAGCTCTGGCTATTTAACATTAACCAATTCCGGTGGTGCGACATTTGCCGGTAACGTTAACGCGAATACCGTGGCCTTGACTAACACCACCGGCAATGTAACGTTCAGTGGTTTATTAACCGCCGGTACGTTAACCACAGCCGCACAAAATTATGGTTTATTACTTAATGGTGGTAGCGCTATTACTTCCGCCACCACTTTATTAAATACTGGCGCTAATACTTTTGCTGGTACCAATACCTTCATCGGTGGTTTAGTTTCCACTGCCGCTAGCAACAATACGGTGAATGGTATCTTACAAACCAATGGTAACGTGTTAAATATCGGCGCTGTGACCTTGAGCGGTAATTCCACCTTAGCGACCAATAACACAGTGGCGGCTGGTGCTAATTTAACTATCGGTGCGGTCACCGGCGGCACTAATAACTTAATCTTGAATGCTGGCACCGGTGGTATCGTCTCAGCCTCCTCATTTACTGGTACAGGCAATTTAACTCTCAGTAATTCTGCAGCAGCCACTTTTAGTGGTGCGGTGACAGCTAACACAGTAGCACTCAATAAAACGGCGACAGGTGATGTCACGTTCAGTGGTTTATTAACCGCCGGCACGTTAACGACAGTTGCACAAAATTATGGCTTATTACTTAATGGCGGCAGCGCTATTACTTCAGCCACCACTTTATTAAATACCGGTGCGGATACGTTTGCCGGTACCAATACCTTCACCGGTGGTTTAGTCTCCACTGTTGCTAGCAACAATACCGTGAATGGCATCTTGCAAACGAATGGCACGGTATTAAATATCGGTGCTGTGACCTTGAGTGGTAATTCCACTTTAGCGACCAATAACACGGTAGCCACTGGTGCTAACTTAACTGTAGGTGCAGTCACCGGCGGCGCTAATAATTTAATCTTGAAT
Organism: Gammaproteobacteria bacterium; assembly: GCA_031291175.1. GTDB lineage: Bacteria > Pseudomonadota > Gammaproteobacteria > DSM-16500 > DSM-16500 > UBA5158. The sequence goes on along the minus strand of JARLJO010000016.1, from coordinate 148,378 downwards.
GCGGGCACCGGTGGTGTCGTCTCGGCTTCTTCATTTGCTAGCACGGGAAATTTAACCCTCAGTAATTCTGCGGCAGCCACCTTCAGTGGTGCGGTGACCGCGAATACAGTGGCACTCAATAAAACGGCGACGGGCAATGTGACGTTCAGTGGTTTATTAACCGCCGGCACGTTAACCACAGCCGCACAAAATTATGGTGTATTACTCAACGGTGGCAGTGCTATTACTTCCGCGACCACTTTATTAAATACCGGTGCTAACACTTTTGTCGGTACCAATACCTTCACCGGTGGTTTAGTTGCCACTGCTGCTAGCAATAATACGGTGAATGGTATCTTACAAACCAATGGTAACGTGTTAAATATCGGCGCTGTTACCTTGAGCGGTAATTCCACTTTAGCGACCAATAACACGGTAGCGGCTGGTGCTAATTTAACTGTGGGTGCGGTCACCGGCGGCGCTAACAATTTAATCTTGAATGCGGGTACGGGGGGAGTTGTCTCGGCTTCTTCATTTGCTAGCACTGGCAATTTAACATTAACTAATTCCGGTGGTGCGACATTTGCCGGTAACGTTAACGCGAATACCGTAGCCTTGACTAACACCACCGGCAATGTGACTTTCAGTGGTTTATTAACAGTCGGCACTTTAACCACAGCCGCACAAAATTATGGTTTGTTACTCAACGGTGGCAGCGCGATTACTTCAGCGACTACTTTATTAAATACCGGCGCTGATACTTTTGCAGGTACCAATACCTTCACCGGTGGTTTAGTTTCCACTGCCGCTAGCAACAATACGGTGAATGGTATCTTACAAACCAATGGTACCGCGTTAAATATCGGCGCTGTTACCTTGAGTGGTAATTCCACTTTAGCGACCAATAACACGGTGGCCACTGGTGCTAACTTAACCGTGGGTGCGGTCACCGGCGGCGCTAACAATTTAATCTTGAATGCGGGTACGGGTGGTGTTGTCTCGGCTTCTTCATTTGCTAGCACAGGCAATTTAACATTAACCAATTCCGGTGGCGCGACATTTGCTGGTAACGTTAACGCGAATACCGTGGCCTTGACTAACACCACGGGTACTATTGCATTCAATAACAATATGACAGCGACGACCTTATCAACAGCAAATCAAGGATATAATCTTTCACTATTCGGCGCTGGCACATCCACTATTACAAATGCTGTGGGTTTCTTAAATACAGGCATACTAAATCTAGGTAATGGTGGTGCTTTAGCCTTTACGAATGGATTATCAACCACAGGAAATGCCAGCAATCCCGTTGCAGTCAATATTAATGGTTCTATCAATGCATCCAATAATAATATCACTTTAGGTGCTTTGGCATTAACGGGTTCCTCTACCTTGAGCAGTGCCGCTGGTAGTATTAATTTGTTTAGCATCACCGGTGGTTCTAATAGTTTAGTTTTAAATGGTGCGACAGGCGTCATTTTAAATGGAGCTATCACGGGTATAACTACCTTGGGTGTGACAGGTGCTACTACGCTGAATAATGGCAGCATCACAAGCTCTGGTAGCCAAACTTACAACAGCGCGCTGACCTTAGCAGCTACATCTAATTTAACCAGTACTGCAAGCACGATTAATTTAGCGAGTATAACAGGTGGTTCAAATAGCTTAGCGGTGAATGGTAATGCCGGCGTTATTTTCAATGGTGCGCTCACCGGTCTAACAACGTTAGATGTCACCGGTGCCACCACTTTAAATAATGGCAATATCGCGAGCTCCGGTAACCAAACCTACAACAGTGCGCTCACCTTAGCCGCTGCAGCTAACTTATCCAGCACCAGCGGTAGTATTAATCTCGCTGCTATTACCGGTGGCGCCAATAGCTTAGCGGTGAATGGTAATACGGGTGTGATATTTAATGGTGCTGTGACGGGTTTAACGACCTTGGGTGTCACCGGTGCCACCACTTTAAATAATGGCAATATCGCAAGCTCTGGTAACCAAACCTATAACAGTGCACTGACCTTAGCCGCTGCCGCTAACTTATCAAGCACCAGCGGCAGCATTAATCTTGCCGGTATTACCGGTGGCACCAATAGCTTAGTGGTAAACGGTAATGCTGGCGTGATATTTAACGGTGCTGTGACGGGTTTGACGACCCTGGGTGTCACTGGTGCCACCACCTTAAATAATGGGACAGTGACCAGCGTTGGCGCTCAAACCTATAATGGTGCTGTGACTCTAGGCGCGAATTCTTTCTTAAATAGTTCTGCTAGCGGTATCAATTTGGCGGGTGTTATTGGCAACTCAAATAGTTTGGTATTGAATGCGAGTACAGCCGTTACTTTAAATGGAGCTGTAGCAGGTTTAACAACGCTAAGTATCACCGGCGCCACCACTTTAAATAATGGCAATATCGCAAGCTCCGGTAACCAAACCTACAACAGTGCGTTGACCTTAGCCGCTGCCACTAACTTATCCAGCACCAGCGGCAATATTAATCTTGCCGGTATTACCGGTGGCGCCAATAGCTTGGCAGTGAATGCTAATACCGGCGTTATTTTCAATGGTGCGCTCACCGGTCTAACAACGTTAGATGTCACCGGTGCCGCCACCTTAAATAATGGCAATATCGCAAGCTCAGGTAATCAAACCTACAACAGTGCGCTCACCTTAGCCGCTGTAGCTAACTTATCCAGCACCAGCGGTAGCATTAATCTCGCTGGCATTACCGGTGGCGCCAATAGCTTAGCGGTGAATGGTAATACGGGTGTGATATTTAATGGTGCTGTGACGGGTTTGATGACCCTAGGTGTCACTGGTGCCACCACTTTAAATAATGGCAATATTGCAAGTTCCGGTAATCAAACCTACAACAGTGCGCTGACCTTGGCCGCTGCATCCAACTTATCCAGCACCAGCGGCAATATTAATCTCGCTGCTATTACCGGTGGCGCAAATAGTTTAGCGGTGAATGGTAATGCTGGCGTGATCTTTAATGGTGCTGTTAGCGGTTTGACGACCTTGGATGTCACGGGCGCCACCACTTTAAATAATGGCAACGTCATAAGCAGTGGCAATCAAACTTACCATAGTGCGTTGACCTTAGCCGCTGCATCAAGTCTCAATAGTGCAGGGACGATTAACTTAGCCAGTGTCACCGGCGGATCAAATAGTTTAGCCGTGAATGGTAGTAATGGTGTGATCTTCAATGGCGCTATTAACGGTTTGACGACCCTGGGTGTCACCGGTGCCACTACTTTAAATAATGGCAATATTGCAAGCTCTGGTAACCAAACCTACAACAGTGCGCTGACCTTGACTGCCGCATCCAGCTTAACAAGCGCAAGCGGCAGTATTGATCTCGCTGGCGTTACGGGTAACGCTAATAGCTTGGTCGTGAATGGTAATGGCGGCGTGTCATTGAATGGTGGTGTCACAGGTTTAACAACATTAGACATAACAGGTGCTACGACCTTAAATAATAGCAATGTCACGAGCAGTGGCAATCAAACTTACCATAGTGTGTTGACTTTAGCGGCTACCTCTAGCTTAACCAGTTCAGCTGGCACAATTAGCTTAACTGATACGATTGGCGGTGCAAACAGTCTTGCAATTAATGGTAACGCAGGCGTTATCTTAAATGGTGTTATTAGTGGTGTCAGCGCATTGGATGTCACAGGCATGACGACACTCAATAACGGCAATGTGACTACGATGGGAAATCAAACTTATCATAGCGCAGTTTTATTGGGTGCAGCTTCCGTTCTCACTAGCTCAGCAGGCGGCACCATTACTTTGGATAGCACAGTCAATACAGCAGGCAATAACTTAACGATTAATACCAGTGGCGCAAGCAGCATTATTGGAGCTATCAGTGGCGCTGGTGGTTTAATTAAAAATGGATTGGGCGTATTGACCTTGTCCGGTGTGAATAACTATAGCGGTATGACAACCGTTAATGATGGTACGTTAAAATTGAGTGGCAACGGCGGTGTTTCAGCGGATAGTGCTTTAACATTGATGACGGGAACAACTTTTGATTTAAATGCAGTGAATGATACGATTGGCTCTTTGTCAGGATCGGGTACGGTGGTTTTAGGTACAGCTACATTGACCGAAGGCAATGATAACACTTCAACGACTTTTAGTGGTGCCATTCAAGGCACAACCGGTGGTTTAACCAAAATAGGTACCGGCAACTGGACGCTTTCCAATAGCAATAATAGTTATACTGGCGCCACAAATGTGAATGCTGGTGTGTTAAGTATTGGGACGCTTGGTGCGATTCCTTCTACGAGCGCATTGACTATTGCCAGTGGGGCTGCATTTGGTATTAGCAATATGGATTTCAGTTTAGCTTCACTCTCTGGCGCAGGTAATATTACGCTGACATCAGCGAACCTGTTTGTCGGAGATAGTAGTGATACGACTTACAGTGGCGTTATCAGTGGCACGGGCAATTTTGTGAAAATGGGAACAGGGATGTTAACTTTGTCCGGCGCAAATAATTTCAACGGTACAACAACCATTAATTCAGGTATTTTAAATCTTGCTCATGATGCACTTCTTAATAATACAACCGTTGCCAATGGCGCAGAATTAATGGTAAGTGGTGTGTCATTAACTGCGACATCGTTGAATTTATCCGGTGCTGGCATTGGGAATGCCGGTGCGTTAGTCAGTAATGGCGTGACGACAATTTTAGGTAATATTAATCTTGCCGGTAATTCAACTATCAGCACCACTTCTGCTGCTGATGCATTAACCTTAAATGGCACGATCGATGGCGCAAATGCATTATCTTTACAAGGTCCTGGTGCTATTACTTTAAATGGTGTCGTGGGCGGTAGCGCATCATTAGCGAGCTTTACTTCATCAAGCGTAGGCACAACGACAATGAATGGTGGCAGCGTTAAAACTACGGGCAACCAAAATTATAATAATGCCACTATCTTAGGCGCTGCAACCACGCTCAGCTCATCGCTTGGTGCTATCAACATAAACAAGGCTCTTAACAGTAATTTTGCACTTACTTTAAATAGTGCAGGCGCCACTACTTTCAATGACACGATATACAGCGCAAGTTTAACAACCAATGCAGCTACTACCGTTATTAATACAGCGAGCGTGACGACAGCAGGTGACCAAATTTATAATAATGCTGTTTTGGTGGGCAATACGACCTTGAGCTCTACTGTTAGTGGAACAGTTTCACTGGCTAAAGGTGTTAGCGGAGCCAATTTGATATTGATGGGTGGATCTGATAATACTAATTTTGTTGTAGGCGGTGCGCTTTCTGCAAGTAGCATTAATGTGAATGGCGGCCTGGGCGGTAACAATACTCTCTTGGTAAATAGTAACTCATCTTCACAAGCATTTACGCTGACTGGCATGAACAGTGGCTATGTTGGCAATACCGGTGCAGGTGGATTTAATTTTAGTAACATTCAAAATATTACGGGCGGCAGTGGTAACAATACATTGATTGCAAGTAACGCCAATAACACCTGGAACATCTCTGGCAATAATAGTGGCTCCGTCACTGGTATCAATGGTTTTAGCCAAATCCAAAATATTACCGGCGGCAATGGAAACAATACATTTAGTTTCACGAATAATGGTGGCATAAGCGGTGTGTTAAATGGTGGTGGCGCCGCCACTAACACTTTGGATTACAGTGGGTATGGTCCTGTGAATATCACCATGACTTCAGATCATGGCGGTTTGATATCGAATATTGGCGGGGGTTTCCAAGCTGTCAATAATCTTATTGGCAACGGTGCCAGCACATTAACAGTCGCTAATGGCAGCAAAACCAATGTCATTCATATTACAGGCATGTTGCAAGGTTATGTGAATGATCCCTCTAACTTTAATGGATTTAATACCTTTGTGAGTGCTTCTGGTGTTAGCACACAAGTTATCTTTGATGGTAATGCTAGTTATAATGTAGTCAGCAACACGGCTGTTGTCGACGGGATTACGCTAAATTTTTCAAATATTCAACACTTTATGGGTGCTACGAGCTCACAACTGAGCTCATCACAAAATCAAGCCATCATTAGTGCTATTAGTTCGTCCGGGAATGGATCGAATAATCCAGCGAGCGTGATTAGTGGGGCTACCAATGGCTTCATCATGGGTGGACCAACCGATACGGCTATGCAAGTGTCAGGCCAATCAGCAGGCTACGTGAATGATGAATTTACTGCTATGATCGATTCACAAGATCAAAGCAATCTGAGTATTACGGTATCACAATCTGTTTCGACGAATTGTTCTTGATAAATTGATGCTTCATTTTTTTATAATCCTATTGGGAGGCGATCCCGCTTCTTGACGGAGTGTTGCTGTCTACTAACATACAACTTATCTAACCTGTTGATACTGCTACCTCATCTTTAAATATTTCTTAAAAAATAATAAAAAAGAATTAATAGTTAACCCGTGTTCGGTAATTTAGACAGATAAACGCTTACTTTATGTTAGCTCGCTAATTTCTTATGCTTCATTATAGGCAAATTAATTGTAGAAATAGGGTCATCAGGAAAGCGTGCTATATTTACCGACTGCAACCCCTATTTTTTTGCTATAATTTAGATACACCCATATAGGATTTATTTATGTCAAATTCCTCTCGCCAGTTTTCTCCTTATACTTCAGGTTATTTATTCGCGCGCAAAAAATCAGAATATGGCGGAAAACAGCAAGATTACATAAATGAAACCCAACGAATTATAAAAAATATGGCTGAGCAATGGCATCAAGCTGTAGGTGATAAAAAAAATCTCATCCAGCTATTTCATGAGACCTTAAATATTGCCGGCCAAGAAAGGAATCAGCTGGCTGCAAAACATCATACACAGGGAGCCGCGTCATTTGGAAAGCGATCTGATCAACCTGAAAATTTTGGTGGGTCGCCATTTACGCCACTTGTTCCGCTTTATGAAGAATACAACAAACGTGTCTTGGCAGATATTCAAAATTATTTAAAAAAAATGCCTCATACGCCAGCACAATTTAAACAGACAGAATTAAAAGAAGCGGACCAACCTTGCCTGGGCCATAAAGCATCTACTGAAGTTCTAATAATGACTTTCGAAGAGATAAAAAAACATATTTATACTGCTTTCGGCCTTGAAGACTATGTAAGACTTTGTGAATTGTGTGGAATAGCTCCTATCAAAGAAACCACTAAAGGTTTTAACCTTATGGATGAGATATGGAATCTAACTCAAAACAAAGAGACCATGCAAACACTAAAACAAAAATCCATAGACGAATATAAAAAATTAAAATTGTTCACCATCATTAGCGATATTAAAAAAAGCATGGGCCCACACGAGAAAAAAACGGATTGGGTGTTAGTGACAAAACGTCTTGAAGTTGAAGGTAAAATGTATGCACTATCTCAATATATTACCTGGCTTAATCGCGACTTAAGAACTGACCCTGTCACTAGAATGTTAGATCATTCTGAAGTCGCCATTATTCACCAAGATGTATTCTTGATAGAAAAAATGTTAGCGAGCATGGCAAAACAGTTTGAAAAAATCATTAACTGGAATGGTGCAAATCAGGATGAACTACAAAACATGATCGCTCTTTTTCAGTATGAGTTTTCACACGCTATGCCTTTTATGAGAGGAAGTGCGGCAGTAGGGGAATGGTTTGAAACAGCCATGTATCGCTTTCATGGCTTGGAAGCGAGTTACAATAACCAGCATCATATCAATTTAGAAGCCTTAGTTTCATCACTAAAGGATTTTGTACAAAGGTATCCGTCCTTCATTAAGCTAGAGAAATTACCTACACCCGATACTTCATCCGCCGCCAAAGCGGGCCCCAATATGGGCTAGATCACCTCTTCTGAAGAGTAGAGCCTAATATCAAGAAAACTCAAATCAAATACAACTCCTTCCTGTGTTTTCGGCAAGACTGCGCCATATTACCGAAAACTCAGGATAGAAGAATGCCATCTAGTCCGTATTTATTCGGATCGCTAAACTCACAAAATTAGAATTTATAAAATCCCACTTGTCCGCACTGCCCCTGGTAAAGATAGTCGTACTGGTACAATGGACGCCGACCAGTATTAACGAAAATCTGACCCGTCGCGGTGCTATCTATCAATTGCGCATAACAAGGGGCAACATTGTTTGTACCCGAGTCACCAGCACAGTTTTCAACAAACTGCTGAATCGCGGTGAAGCTGTACTGCATTGTCGTTGGACTACCAAAGAAGATCGACATAGGAGTACCTGCCTTCACCACTTCTATCTGCTGTGCTGAATTGAATTCGTGAGTTCCGGCGACCCATTGGGCTTTGGGCAATTGCATTATCATGTAGTCAATTCCCACATCGAGGAGTACCGTACCGCAAAATTGAGGTGTACCACTACCCGTAAAATTGAAACACCCAGACTCCGTAAGAAAGTCACCAGGTACGGCCGGCGCGGGCGTCAGATTGATAAGACTGTAGTTAGCAACAGAACTAATACCCAGTGTTAACCCAGCCGGTGCTGAAGTGTCGTTTGGCGTAAGGTAGTAACCTGGCGTCACATCCGTCCCATTACTGGCATCCGTTACATGCAAAAAGGCATTAGCCGTGGGCGAAGAAAACAAATCCTGGGGGTTCGTGGGACTAGCCCCAGGGCGATTAAAACCTACGCCCATATAATGCAGGGTTGGCGGCGGGGCGCCGTTAGTATAACAAGACAAGGTAGTTGGCCCTGAACAGTAGGATTTGTTAATTGCCAATACCATTACGGGTTGAGTCATTACGGTGCCAGTAGTTGTTTGTATTCTTACCGGCGCCAGATAGTAATTGCCAGAAAAAGTATTTCCGCTGCTGTCATAATAGGTGACGCCAACAGGGCCTGGGCCTATTACATTTGCGTTTTGGGGCAACTCATTCGCCGGAACAAGAATGCCTAAAGAGCCCGTATCAATGGTGTAAACAGCAAGAGTACTCGTTGGCGAACTGGCGGAATAGCCAATATCAGCCTTTATCTGTAAGGCATTTGGTAACGCTTGAGCCAGCGGTACATTATAGCTGACGGGTGCATAACTACAAGATAACGGATTTTGTTGCAGCACCTGCGTCTGACCGAGTGCAACGCCATTATTGGTACTATCATTTATCCAGGCATTGATCAAAATATTATTCGGAAACGACTGACCGTTATAGGTAAAAGTGACCAACCCAGTACTAGCGGTTGTTGATGCGGGTGAAATCACTCCATTGGGCGCACCATAAACATTCACATGAATTGGATTATTCTTGCTGGGAATAATGGGCTGTCCCTGAGAGTTGCACATCGTCATATTAATCGTAAACTGCTGCGAAGGGTTTGACGTGTTCCCCGTCGGATTATTCACCTTCGTTACTGCTGGCGAAAAAACAATGAGATCCGCCGTACCCTGACATGTTGTTGGTGTGGCGGGAATGGTTGCCACTGTTGTATTACTAACTGAAAACAGACAGTAACCATTACCATTCATACTACAGCCCTTTGGCATGTAACCTGGCGTATTTATTTTTATGCCTGCTGATGGGTAAGTATGATTAGGTATCGTTGTGGTGATATTTAAATTGGCGGCCGAAGCAGTGTAGGTTTGGCAGGAAAGAGGGCCTTTTCCATTAAGACAAAGCGTCATCGAAATCTGAGCTGATGGCCCTGTCGCTGCAACATTAAAAAACGAGCCGGCGAAAACAGTTGGGCAACAGACAAAAAACAGAATACAAATTAAAATTCGTTTTATCACAAGCTCATTCCTTAAGCTGTAAACATAGTGTATCTGCAGATCGGCACAATTATAACTATGCGAATAGTATTTAACAATGGATCATTTAGAAGTAGCAAGGTTGGGTTGAGGTACAAAACCCAACATTTGCACTAACCCAAAAATGGTTTGATGAATCCCCAATCAAATGACTATCCATCTCAAAACAATCAACATACCAATATAAACGCGACTTGGCATTTGTAACATGCTGATTTAATTGAATATACAACCAAATGAAGTTTATCAACTATAATAGTAGGTAATTAACCTTCATTTAGAGGTTTTTATGACATTATCCTATCGAAATGAAAATAACTCAAAAATTGATTCCATGCCCATGTTGTGGAATGTCAGCAAATACATACAAACTCAAAGTAATATTATTAACGACATTTCTGAAAAGTTATATCAAGAAAGCAAACATGTTTTTCAATCCATTCAGCCAGATGAACTATTAAAGAAAAAACCCCATACACCTAGTGTAGATGCTAATGTTCAGCGGTTTAATAGCTTAGCGACCATGGTAGTTGAAGATATCATCACTCGTCCCGGTGGCAGTGAGCGCGCCTTTATCACCGAGCGCTGGATCATGCTAATGGCAAAAGCATTAGAGAAGAAAGATGTCGCAACTGCTTATGCCATTATGGCTGGCCTTAATGATAATAAAATTTATAAGCTGAGTAGCTATGAAAATAAAACAGCACGTGATGGTCTGTGGGCGAGCTTATCACCCAATGCGCATAAGACATGGGATCAAGCGACCACTTTTTTAAAAAACGCTAAAGACCGAATGGCACAAGAGGGTGTTATTCCTTATCTGGGTGATTTCACAGGCCCGCTTGCAGGACTAAAAGAGAAAAAAAGTCTAATCAATGATGACAATGCCAACCGCCGCGAAATTGAAGCGAAGTACGATGCGCAAATGGCAACCTATAAAGATAAGCTTGCGCACTTACAAAATCAGTTACCGCCTTTAAAAATATCGAATGCCAATCCTTTGATATCGACACCTAAATTATCAGAAGCGGAATTAGAAGCACGCTCTAAAGAGCTGATTGCTAAACACAAAGAAGAGCACCGCACAAAGACGGGAATAACCTTAATCGCATGCCAAAAACAACTTTGGAAACAAGGACCAGATCTCACTAATTTACAAAGATCAGAAGCAGGTGCGAACCCCTCAAATAATAATCAACAAGGCGCTACACCAGCCTCAAAAAGCTCACAACAATTAATGATGAAAGCCATGTCAGCAAATGACTCATCAATGCAATTAACTACCATTCCAAACGCATTCACAGCTCCTCCCATCAAAGCGATGCCTGACTTTTCCGTTGGTTTGCATTACACTTATAAGCCTGCAGTTGAAACAAATAATAAAGCAGATGAATCAAAGGACCACTCAGTCAGTTTACGTGCCAAGTAATATCAGGAGAGCTTCATGAGCTTCTTTAGAGGAAATAACAAGCCAACCAGCCTATTCAATCTATCCCCAGAAGAGATGATTACTTTAAAAGAAATGGAAGATATCATCAAAGGAAAATCTCCAGCACAATTACAAGCTCTACACAGCGAGATGGTAAGAGCGGATCAAGGTTGGCTGATGCGCATGTCAAACCAATCACAGATATTTAATCAATACTGCAATCAATTAGATGAAAATAATATTGTTTATGTCGAGTGGTCTCGTGTATTAAAAGAGGCGGGTTATTATGGAATGAATTTTCTTTCCATTGATAGCGGTAAAACTGTTACGGTATTTATGCAACATATCGGATCTTATTTGTATCATGAGGCAAGCGCATGTGAAGAAAAAGAAAAGAAAGCTCTATTATTTTTGGCGATTGAGCAAAGTGATTATTTCAGCTTACGCGACATGATTAAATTGCTCACCAAAAATATCGTTGATAAAAGCAACGAGGGTGAATCATACGAACAGGAAGACACTTTATTACAAGCTAAATGCGATCAGATTGCTGGATTATATGGCACCACAGGCTATATTGAAGTATTAGCTGCCTGTCTTGATTTAGGAAATTTTTTCTCCTCAACATCTGAGCTGGCTTTAGAAAGCGAAAGATTCTTCAAAAAGGCGGCTGCCGCACTGTTCAGCGGAAAATCGCTTTACACACACGGACATGAAATACCTTTAAATCTTGAATTATTAAATACGATAACTCGCAATAAAGGTTTATCCGCTTTCAATTACACTGCTCTTGAAAAAAATGTGTCTGATGCTTACAACACTCGTAGTAAAGAATTAGATGACATTGAAGTAGATGCTAAAAAGAAAGTCACCGAAATCATTTCTCGCTTTAAAAAGGAAGCGAATTCTACTTCAGTAAAAATGAGATAAACTTAAGGCTGTTAACCAGCGCTCGCACCACATGCCAAGAGAGGGCAGGGGGTATTCCGCTGAAGTTTTTTCTATTTTAAATTATTTTTTATTTAGCAAAATTCAGTTTAATGTTATTCTAACTCTTTGATCTCAATGAGAATCGATCATAATGATTAATGCAAAAAACGGCTCATTCGACATAGTCGGCCACTTTCTTTACTGATTGCATTATGCATTATGCCTTACGCCTATTTCTATTTCTTTTGCGGGTTACTTCACAAGCAATGCTCCTGGCGCTGGTGGCGGCCAATATTCTGTTTTAGCGGTTTATTATCACGTAGACGTACAAAGTAATTATTATAATGGTTGGCAAATGAATGTGGACTGCGTTGGATGGTCTAACTCTCCCTTAAACCGAGGATGCCCAGCGGGCACTTCTATGTATCCAGTTGCCATACCCATCAGTACACAGGGTATACATGGCGGTATGGACTCATGGTATGGTTCTGCCTGGTTTAGCGGAAATTGCCTCCAGGCTGCTTTTAACACTGAAGCACAATCCGATTATAGTGACAACGGTGGCGAACTTAATATTGTGGTATATTGTTTGCCTGCCAGTGCATCTTCACCAACTCACAATGGTGGTAATCCTTGGGTACCTGGCTGGGGACAAGAAAGTTAATTTTTTACAGGCTTTATCTCTTTATACCGAAGATAATGATAGTGCCTGGCTGCTCCTTGGCTTGCAAAACAACGCTAATGACATTGCAATGTAAAATGACCTACCATGGCACCATCAATGTAATATTAAAATAACCATTAAAACCCCATCCGTATACATTACCAGGATCAGTCCAGGCTCTAGGCAAGCTGATAGTTGAACCTGATTTCAGAATCGCAAATGCCAACGAAGGTAACAACACAAAAAAACATTAATAATTCAGAAAAAACTCACCCCTTAGAGAACAATGTTAGCATTGACCAATTCCAATCAATGTGGCTTAAAGTGAAGTCACGCTTTAGCTTACATGAGTTAGATTCCATATGGCGATCCTTAATAAAAATCAAGGATTGAGTACCTTAAAAATGATTAAGTGTTTTTAGGTACTCAAGAATTGACGCTTACTGACAAGAGGGATTAATTATTTGACTTGCGACAAGATTAGCATCTTCTTTTTTAAGCTGAGCTATTATTGCACTTAACGAACCAACGAAAATAATTAAGGAACTAGACTTATTATTGCTTAATGCTTTTAAAGTATTTTTCCCATCGTTAAAATAAGTTACATCATTGTATGGGGTGACTGCATTAATCACTGCTGCTTGCGCAGCAGCAGATAAAGTAAAGCTATTACTGGAAGATGGATCAGATGTTTCGCCAGATGATCCATTATTATTAATAACAGGCGGATCCACGGGTATCACTGGTGCTATGGTGGGAAAAATAATATCTTGTATGCCTTGAAACGTAGTGATATTTACACCTAAATTATTATTGATAATTCCTGATGTAGGCGTTATATAATTAGCCGAGACATTGGTCATATAAGCACTGTAATTAATAATATTATTTCCTGCAGATGCGCTTGCATCAATCTGACCACTTAAACTTGCGTTATCTGAAAAAATGAAAGTATTATCAGCGTTACCGCCTATAAGAATTTGAATATGACTGAAAGCATTAACACCGGTGACGCTACCACTATCAGGACCCGTGATGTTCCAAATGTTTGCAACATTATCCGGAATCAATGTATTCGTACCGCCCGCTCCATCAATATTCCCACTGATAGTACCGCCACTTAAGATGAATGTATCGTTTGTATTAGCGCCAGTCAGATTTTGAATATTACTAAAAGTGAACGCACCACTCATTTCTGCAATGCCTGTTATCACACCACTATTTGCTCCATTGATAGTCCAGGTTTGCGGATTATTTGTTTGAACTAATAATGAATTCGTGCCCGCATTTCCTGTTACAGTAATGTCCTTTACAGCAAGAGATCCCGCAAGGGTAAATGCATTATCTGTGGCACCAGTAAGTACTGCGCTATACCCAGCACCTTGATCAGACATACCATTGTTAATTGCTATATTTCCCGCTCCTTGCGAATTAAATGTCATATCACTTTGTAACACAAGTGCAGAATTATAAATTTGGTTTCCAGCAGTTTGAATTTGCCCACCCGACAATTGCAAATTAGCAACATTTGCAGTCAGTGAAGCTAGAGGAGTGGTATTGCCAACCAGCCCAGCTATTGAAATAGTTCCCGGGCCCGCCAAGGTCAAATTATTATTTCCATCAATGGTTGAATTTATTTGAAAGATATCGCCTGCATCGAGTGTACCAATGCTTGCGTCCGCCGTTAAATTAATTGTGCCATTAGTCAAACCAGCGGAGGCACCAGTACCCACTAATGCACCCATACCATCAACTCCGTTTCCAGCTAAATAAAATATTGTGCTATCAATAATGGCATTGTTTAAATTAACTGTTGCTCCTGAATTGACTGTCAGACTGCCTGCAAATGTTCCGCTATTCGTAACAATTAAGGTACCGCCATTCACAACTGTAAGAAGGTAATTAGTCCCTGGACTTCCAGAATTTAATGTTAATGTACCCGTACCATCCTTAATTAAAATACCCTCGCCAGATACTGAAGAATTTATTACTAAGTCACCACTTCCACCCAAGCCCACGCTTCCATTTAAAAACATGGAATTATTAGGGCCGGTAATGGAAGACGAGCCTGTAGCAATTAAACTATCTAGATTATTAGAGTTGGCAAAGAGGTTGATATTAAAATAAGAAGAACTATAGTCTAGACTGCTATTATTTAATTCTAGTTGACCACCTGCATTTACCGTGATCGGTATATAAACTCCAGATAAATTATTTAGTACCAACAAACCATCATTTACAGTAAGACCAGATGATACATAACCAAAACCCAACCCACTAGGACTGTCCATTGTTAATGTGCCTGTCCCTGTTTTTACTAAACCAAGATAATTAATTTGTCCATGTACCAAACTATTAGACCCTGACACATCGAATTGTAAATTAAAATAAGGACACGAACCAAAACAATTTAGATATGTTAAAGCACTATCTTTTAACAACTGTACGTCAGTACCTTGGAAAATTAAATTATTGTTAGTTGTATAATTAAAAGGATTAAAGTCAGCCGCACCAACGACAATACTATTATTATAAGTTTGATCTCCTATAGTACGAATATAACTCCCATTAATTGGATCATACAAATATAAAGCATCACCATAAGCATAAGTACTTGGAAGAATAGTCAGACTAGCTAGCGGGGAGGTGTTACCTACATTACCAATCCCTATCGCACCATTAGGTGAATTGAGTATTAGGTTGGCACCACCAACGAGACCACTAGCACTATCAACCGAAGAAACAAATTTAATGGTTGAAGGAAGAAAGTTTGCATCTGCAGTTGCATCCGATGTTAACGTAATATTTGTTGCATTTAACAACAGCGGATTATTATAAGTTTGGGTATAGGTTGTATGCACATCTCCTCCCAGCGTATCAACTTCTCCTGGGTTTGAATCGAGAATAAGTTGACTGATAGGAGTTACACTACCCACATTAGCATTAATTGAAACGCCCAATGCTGCACCTGCTTCAATGGAGCTCGCACCATCTATGGGTCCATTAAAGGCTATACTACCTGATGAGCTAGTAAGATAGAGCGAATTTGTTAAATTAATAGAGCCATTAAAAACTTGATTACCTGTAGTATTAATCGAAGCACCTGACACCATCTCAATCCCACCCGGCGCATTTAATACTAAACCTCCGCCTGCAATAGTAATCACATTATAGCTAGGATCAGGAAGTCCATTAGCAAAGCTAAAATAAATTTTATTTGCCGCAGTCAAGGTTAATATATTAGCGCCACTCCAATTCAAATTTGTATTAATTGTAATATCACCCAACTGGCTACCCGTTGAACCTGTTGTAATCTCTACATTGGCTGTCGCTAAGTTATTTTGTAAATTTGTCACATCAACAATAGAAGTATCGGAAATTGGCGTGAATATATTTGGGTTACTACCGTCATAACTACCGCCCGAATCAACACCAGCGTTATCTTGAATGATTACATTTTCGGGATCAAGCAACCAAATACCCGTTTTACCATGTGCTGCTAGTAAATTAATATTTGCATCACTTATATTTAAATAATGCCCGGATGTTTCAACAAAACCACCATCACCACTGAGTGAGCCACCTGTTGCAGTGACGCTACCGTTAAAATAAGTGGCAACATTAGACCATGCGATGACTGTACCACCGTTTCCAGCGGTCAGTGAGTTAGCATTCATAATAGCCCCTGCATCAACTATGGTGGTTGATGCATTTTGTTCTGGTCCCGCACCATGAAGATTACCACCGACTAAAATAGTTCCGCCACCTAAGTCACCACTGGTATTTAAGTAAGCGGTAGAAGTTAAATGAATTGTGTTTCCCAGTACTTTAATCGTTCCGCCGCTCGTGCCTGTTCCGCCTGAAGCGTCCAATTTACCAGACACTTGTACAGCACCTTGTTCTCCACCAGATAAAATAATAACGCCATTTTGTTCACCAACAGAATGTGCTTGCGCAACGCCATCCATGTTAATAACACTATCTAATACACCTGCCGCTGATTTCGCTGAAACTAAAATTTTTCCGCCGTCAGCGAGCAAGCTTCCCTTGTTTGTAACGCTGCCGCCCGCTGTGCCTTCAGCAACGGTAAAGTTAATCAATTGATCACCGTAAAAATCTAATGTGAATTTATTTCCTGACGCCAAAATAATATTGCCAAGTTCAGCTTGAATTAATCCATTGTTTTGTACGTTGTGACCCAGCAGCGCAACTAAGCCATGATTTGCAGCGATGATTTGTCCTTCATTAATAATAGAGCCAGCATAAGGAGACGGAGCATCAAATATATAATTACCCGACAAAAAATTGGCATTGGAAATATCAGAGGTTGATGCGATCAAGCCAGCAACATTGACCATAGAACCTGGGCCAAAGTGAATACCCGCCCCATTAACTAAAATAATTCGGCCATTGGCAGAGAGTGAACCATAAATTTGTGATGCACCTTGCGAAGCATTAATTCTATTTAAAGCAACGCTACTTGCATTGGGTTGAACAAATTGCGTTTTTTCGCCAGCAGCAATATTAAAACTATTCCAATTGATGATGGCTTGTTGACTAGATTGATTTACAACCGTGGTATTGGGAGATTGTGTGACCCTCACTTGACCTGCGGCGACATTGTCCAACACAGGATTAGCATACACAACGCTGAACATTGTCATCGTCAACACTAAAATTAACAATTGCTTTATTTTAGTTTTGACATTAATGCGAGAAAAAATCTTTTGGCTTTTGTTGTGCTTCACCCGGTTCCTCCGTTTTCAGCTAAGCAAACTATCATTTAGAATTGAAAGATCATTTGCGAACTGATCTCTTGTACTCAATGGAAGAGACTCGTTGAAGTGTTATATTTAGTATAGCAACTTTTTGATAATTAGGGTTGCTCACCTTATCATTTAGTTCTTTTTTCTCAAATCGGAACCGAACCTCATGTCTATTCAATAACCTACTCAATACGGGCTTTTTTTTAGTTGAGCGGCTATTGTAAACCACACAGGAAATGCACAAAAACGGAAGAAAATGCCATCAAAAATCACAGCCATTACGAAATATTCTTATTTGTCGTAGGCAAAAGATCTCTTAAACACCTACACAAGCGTGTATGTCTCTAATCCCCCTCCTTTGAAAAAGGAGGGGGGGGAGGATTTATATAAAATTCTTTCATGCTTGTCAGGATATCGAAGCCAAGTTCAATTTGAACTTCTATTTAAATCTAATTGATATGTCTATCTGTCAAGTCTTTCCCCATGAATCCTTAGCCACAAGCCTGAACTCCGATTATACTCAAGGTTAATTCTACTCAGGAGCTAACCATGTTAGGGAAAATGACCACTGCAATCTCGCTAACACTACTTTCAACAACCGTATGGAGCAATACTTTCTATCTTGGCGCAGAAGGTGGCCCCAACCTTGCTGATTTCAAACAAACCTCTTCCGTCGTTTCACCTGGCAGCTTTAATGTCAAAAATGGCGCTCACTTTTCAGGTACAGGTTTATTGGGATCACTTTTTGGTGGCTATGCCTTAACTATTAAACAATTTTATTTGGCTGCAGAAGCCAATATCAGCATCAGTTCGCTTGATTCCAACTCTTTTAATTCTGAGTTTGTGCATAGTAGTTTTTCAAACACGGATTACAAGATGCAACATGGTTTTAGCATCAGCGCATTACCCGGTTATTTATTTACAAAATCAACCTTGTTTTATGTTCGTTTAGGGTATGCAAACACTAATTTTAAAGTCTCAACGACTGACATTTCATTAGCTAATATTAATAAAAATCTGGATGGTTTTCGCTATGGCGTTGGTATTCAGCAAACAATTAACCCGAATTTTAGCGTTCGTCTCGAATACAACCAAATAAGCTATCAGAGCACTAGCTTTACGAAGATTGACCCCGTTGGCATGGTAACCAAGTCAACGAAGATTACACCGCAAACAAACCAGGTTATGCTTGGGTTGGCTTACAACTTTGCTTAAAGCTTGAGGGGGTCGGTCTTTAGCTACTTGTTTAATATAAAAATATAGAAGTATTTGTGTCAGGCTTCAATGGCATCAGTTTAAGAAAAAGTATTTTTTAAACAATAGGTTGCATCATTGCGAGCGGGAGTGAAGCAACCCAGGCTTTTGCCTGATTTGCTATCTCGCTCTTTCCGCCAAGATTCGAAGGCGCATTAACGTTAAATGCAATGATTTCTTTCAATATCTATTAAATAATCTATTCACTTAATACTCTCTTAATGTAGCTTCAATATAATTCCGACATAATAAACGAGGAATAATTTTAATGTCAGCATCAAATCGTCTTTTTAAACTGCCGCGGGTAAAAAAAGAAGAGTCATCGTTAGTTTGCGATCTTACAATTCAAATAAAAATCGCAAAGATGATTCTTGAAAATACCATAACGGATTGGCCTACAGTTGCTTTATATCTCTCTAATTCACGCTTTTATTCTTGGCCTAAAAGCAGCTTTCAATACACGATTGCTAGTGATCTTGCTTATTTAGTTGAAGATGTTTCTGATATTGAAAAAAACGGTGCTATCATAGGTACGCAAAGTAGTTCTCCAGCAAGCCTACGGAGAATACTCAATGAAAAAGAAGATTGCATTAAAATCAATTGCCAAATGTTGCTACCTCATCTTGATCATAAAATATTACTTAAAAAATTAGATTTATGGCAAAAAGACCATGCCATTTTAACTTCAGAATCTGAGGATGAATTTAACGAAGATATAGATGATATTGAACTATATGAACCTGAAGAACATCCACGCCAATTTGTAAGATATATTATTAAATAAATCTTATCTAATATGTGTATATCCGGGGTAAAGTTTGTCTTTTTCTTTAACTTAAATACAAGTATAAATAATCAAATTAAAACGGTATCAAGTACTAACATATAACAACTTATATAAGATCAATGTTATATGTTAGTACTTGACACTGATGTGTCTACCACGGGATTAATTTAAATTAAGCCACTGCATTTTATTAATTATGTGCTTACACTGGAATATAAGCAAAATTGCAATGATACGCAATTTTGCCGAAACTTCAGCTTTGTTCAAACATAGCTTAAGTAATTGGTTCATTATTACACCTACAATAATGTGTAAAAATTGAAATTACGAGATCAGTATTAATCATTTTTTCTCTGAGGTATACCACAGAGACACTTCTGGCGGTTCTTCCACAAGACCCGTACAATGTACGTCGTCTCATGACAACCAACGCTATCAACCACCTGGATAAAAAACCTATGGCGTTAAAAGCCACCATACACAAAGCTGAAATAATTATTAGCGACATCGATCGCGGCTATTATCACACCCATGCGTTAACACTGGCACAGCATCCATCGGAAACACTGGAACGATTGATGCTACGACTTGTGGTATTTGCGATGCACGCCAATGAGCAACTGGTATTTACTCGTGGCCTTTCTGCTGTAGATGAACCTGACCTTTGGCAGAAAAGTGCTACGGGTGATATCGAGTTGTGGATTGAGCTGGGAGAACCTGATGAACGTCGCCTACGCCAGGCATGCGGTCGTGCCAGACAAGTTTGGTTATATACTTACGGTCGCAGCTCAGATGTTTGGTGGCAGGGCATCCAAAATAAAATGACTCGACTGAAGAATTTGCGAGTTTTACGCATTGCTTCAACGACACTGGCACAACTCGCCAAACTTCATCAGCGCACCATGCAACTACAAGTGACGGTGCAAGATAATCAGCTATGGCTATCCAGCGGTGATCAGTGTGTCCTGGTAGAAGCAGAACGGCTATTTGATAACTTAAGTTAATTAATGGATTCCTGCACATCCTAATGGATAGAACTCCGATGTAGCACAAAGAACCCCTACGTACCGTGGCTTGTCCACGGTATCCAGGAGAATATCTTACTATTAATTGTGAGGATTATGTCACTATGGCAGTGGATGCACTTCCCACCACCCGTTGTAGATACTGCAATATGCGGACACTTGATCACGCCCGCTCTACATTACTCTGCGACACCTATTATTAAATATTTCCCTTCAAATCATTAAAGTATTTTTTCGCGAACATAAAGTCTGGATCATCGGATTTCCAGTTTATGTCTACTGAATATTTGGGGGCAATATAATCAAGATAGGATTTGACTTGAGAGCGAGAGCTAGAATCTTTAAGGTGTTTAAAGCCATTGTTTTTCATTATAATAAAAAACGTAGCGTCCAGATCAGATCGCTGCGGATTGTCTTTAAGCATTTTTATCAGCGATGGTAAATAGATTTTTTTTAATTCCATTGATTTCATCACTAACTCTAATTTTAAACCTAGCACTGAATTCAATTCATCACCTTCCATTTGCTTATCAATTTGTTTTAAGTTCAATAAAACCAATTCGGGAGAATTAAGATCAATATAACTTCTAACGACTATTCTCGCTTCCTTTTTTGTTAATGTAGAATTGAGCAATTTATTGTAAAAATTCTTTAAAGCAATTTCATCACCATTCACTTGGCGAATCTTGAAAGTGGCACTTGCCCCAGCTTTTTCAATTTTATTTACACGCTCGACTTTGGAGATGGATAGTAATAGCAGCGAATTTCTTTCATTTTATTTTTTTCCCACACAACAATATCAACGCCATCGTATCTATCATTATCAAAAGAAAGTTTAAATTCAAAAATAGTCTTGTGATCTAGCTGATAGATATGGAGTATACGAAACACTATAGTATTTGTTTTATCAAAGTTATTTTTTAGTAAGTTCAGAAAATTATTTTTTCCTTTTGTGACTTTTCCCGGATCATATACCACAATATTTTTGTCTAAAAGAGACGCCATACCTTTTAGATCTTTGTCACTAAAATATTGAGCAAATTTAAAGGAAAGAGATTGCTCCAATGAAGCTGCTTCGCAAGACGTTTGAGTAGTCATTAGAATAAAGAATGCAATCAGTACGTTTGTAACAATGAATTTCAAAAAATTCTTATATAATCCTCTTATTATCCCACTAGTTAATAGCCTTACCGGAATATAGTTAACACCATTCATACAATTTCACCTCTTTCGAAATAAGATAACAAACAATAAGATTTCATGATCAGCAACCTACATCTAGGGACTATCAGGGTTAAGTGCCATACATATCATTTCCCAAAAAGTAGCCCCATCATTACTATTAGTTGTCAAATCCCTACGTACTGTCTCAAACCCACTATGTGCCGTGGCTTGTCCACGGTACGTAGGAGCTCTCTGTGCTATGACAATGTTGTAATAGTTATGGGTAATAATATGGTGCCATATTCAAACACTGGCAATATGAAAATGATACTTTTTTCCATTTATGTATTTGTATATCCGGGGGGGCAGGCTTGACATATTGACCTTCCACTTTCAACCCAATCGATGTGTCTATTTATCAAGCCCAACCCTATTTTCCTGGTCAGACGCTCTCAAACGCTGCACCAAGTAGCCTGTATTTACTCAATCAATTAATGGAGCTGTTCAATTTATCTCAATATACTTTTATGTTACCATTTCCTTAACTTCAAATTTGCCAGGGAGGCATTCCTATGATGACGACTGAAAGAGCGAACATTTCCACGTTAACTAGAGAAAGTTCCATTGCTTTGTTTAAGGAAATTGGGCAAATCATACGATCTGGTCAGGTCAATATGGGGCGACAACACTATGCATTGTCATTGGCACACGGTGTACAACAGGCAATACATTGTGGCTACGATAAAATTGTCGCGATAGAGCTGGGTGTTGCTGCCGGAAACGGGCTTTTAGAGTTATGTCAGTCAGCCCACTTCTTTAGAGAATATTTTGGTATTGATATTAAAGTATACGGCCTTGATGGCGCATCTGGATTGCCTGAAGTTGCGGACTATCGCGATCACCCAGAGCTATGGACAGCCGGTGATTATAATATGGGAGATCCATCAATCCTTCGCAAAAAATTACCCCATTTTGCTGAACTTATTATTGGCGATGTGGGTGAGACAGTTGTTGAGGTTTTAGATAAAATTGGTGATGCAAAAATCGGCTTTGTTTCTGTTGATCTTGATTATTACTCATCGACTAAGCGCGCAATGCGTTTATTTTCCGATCCCAATCCTGAAAAATATTTACCTGCTTTACCTGTTTATTTCGATGACATGGACAGCTTAATAACATTAAATGAATGGTGTGGAGAAGCTGCTGTTATTAATGAATTCAATACTGAACACCAATACCGTAAAATTGATAGAAAACCCTATTTTAATATTCCTCATTTTCATGTGTGCCATGTACTGGATCACCCGCTGAGACAAGGACTTGCCAAGCCAAGAATTCCTTTGAGTTTATATGATTTTTAATATAGTGCTTCAAGAGAAAAGGGGACAGGGGTCAGATGAAACCTCATAACTCATTATCAATAATTCTCTTTAGTTTTAGGTAATGCATATTTAGCACGGGATCATGCGATTGGGAATGTTGGTGTCTGACACCGATACTCCTCATGCGTCCAATTTCTTGTTCAACGTGAGCGTTATCATTTTTCTTATTAGGTCGAAATCGGCTAAAAATGAGGTCAGGTAGCTTTTCTTGTTTGAAAAAAATGTCAGATTTTTATAAAAATTCAACTGTGGATAGCATTGGGTTAGCGATCAAAAGATTTGAAGAGCGCGTGAAAATAGGTGTTAAAGAAATACGCAAAAAAGTTGAAGAACATGATCTATGATAGTACTTGACACCGATTTCTTTCATTATTTTCTCTCAAAACTTAATATTTAATAGCGATAGAGCCTTATTCTACCTTCAAATAGATTTAAAAAGAAAATACCTAAACTCCCCATCACCCGTTAACTTGAAATACCTATAATATTAATGATTATTCAAAGAGATAAAGGGTCTTTGGAGATACACAACTGTTCATAAATATTTTCTTCTAAAAAATGGTTAGCGTAGAAAAATGATGCATAAATTGACAAATTCTAGCCAGATATATAATATGTGAACAATAAAATAAATACCTAATAATTAAAAAGAAACCCCGAGGAGATTGTTCCATGTCATTTAGCCACTCTACATACCCTGTCGTCTTGTTACATCCTGATACCATCATGAAAGGCCTAGAACAAGAACGCAATAAACTACTGCAAGATTGTGCCGTATTATCTCAGCAGGTGGCAATATTAACTCAAAATAACGGTCTAAATACCTACATAACTAATCAAACACAAATTGAGCTCAATGACTTATTTACAAAATTTATCGCCTTGCAAAATTTCGCTAGCGCTCAATATCTTCGTCAAGCCGCGTGCGACAACCAAATTCAAACTTTGCAAAATCTAATCCATGATTTACAAAAACAAATTCCTCCCGCCAATCACCAAATAAAAGAACAAACAGAATCGTTAACAGAAGTGCAAACCACTCAGATTTCTGAACAAAGTCAAAGTGAGAAACTCAAGTCTTTAGAACAACAAGTCATTCAAATTTCCGAATTGAATCAGCAACAAGAAGCCCTTAAGCAAAAAATTAACGAACAAGAAAAATTATTAACAGAGAAACTCCTTCAAACTTCTGAACACGATCAACGCGAAATAATCCTTACACAAAAAATACAAGCGCTTGAAAATACGGTTATAGACGCAAACTTAACCATCGAAAACCTAAAACTCGACCTGCAACAAACACAAACTCAACTTCACTCAGCAGAAAAAGATGTTCAATCTCTCCATGAACAGAAAAAATCTTGGGACAAAAACCGCACGAACACCGCAAATAAAATAACGAAGCTGATCCAAGATAATGAAACCAACCTCGCGACCCTTAAAACCACCACGGGAGCCGAAATTAAAAAATTAAATGATGAATCTCAAAAAGCTAAAAGTTTGATTAAACAACTCTTGGAACAAGCGAATAATAAAAAAACAGAAATCGCCAATCTCAAAAGTGACTTGGCACAATATACCGAAGTCAGTATTGAAATGGAGCAATTAAAAAGATCTAACACTATCCTGGCCATGGAAAACATGTCCATGAAGCAAGAATATCTTGATATGGATGCTGAAATAACTATGCTGCAAGATGAGCTCAAAAAAGCCGAAGCATCCAAAAAGACAAACCTCGAACTCATCAAAGAAAACTCAGCAATGAAACAAAAGCAAGTTGAAGTTGATGCTGAGCTAACGTTGCAAAAAACAGAATTACAAAAACTTCAACAAAAATATAATGATTTACTAAAAAATCAATCGCAAAAAACCTCTACCCCTCCACCTCCAGCTTATTCCTCATCAATAGCTGCTTCTAGACAAGAATCGCTAATTTCATTGACGGCGGAGTCGCCTACGTTGTTTAAACCAATCAGCGCTAAATTGCATTCATCGGAAAAGGAAAATATTACAATTCCCACTTTTAGTTCACAGTAGCTCACTTTAAGCAAAATAGAAGCATGCTAGTGTCAGACACCAATGGCACCCGTTTAAGAAATAGTATTTTGTTGCGTCATTGCGAGCGAGAGCGAGGCAACCCAAGCTTTATTGTCCATTTTGTAAGAACAAGATAGCAAAACATCTGAAATTTATGCTTTGTACTTCTTCTATTGAGGCAATAAAACCTGGGTTGCCTCGCTCTCGCTCGCAATGACGAGACATTTTATGTGTATTTTTAAAAGCTGTTTTCTTTAAGCTAGTGCCATTGGTACTTGACACCGATTCTCTATTATCATGGTATTAAATCAATCTGATATAACCTTAGCACTATTCGTATATAAGTAAGCTTATCCGATTTGCACAGTTAGCATCGAAATCGATCCCCCATCGACGCCTTCAACAGGGAAACGTATTTTTTCGCCAGTTTGACTCGCTGCCAGCACGTAGAGTAGGGGTAGATAATGATCAGGTGTTGGAATCGAAAGCACTGCGTCCGGCCCAAGTGTTTCGTAATTCACGAGAGATTTGTGATCGCCCGCAAGGATCATCTGCCTGACAGAGCGTTCGAAGCGTGTTGCCCAATCATAGGGCGCGCGCGGATGTTGTCCCCAAGCGTAGGCGTGAAGATTGTGTACGAGATTGCCGCTGCCGACGATCAGTACACCTTCTTCCCTAAGGGGTGCCAACTTCTTGCCGATCTCAAAATGGAATGATGCGGGCTTGTTCTCATTGATACTGAGCTGGACAACAGGAATGTCGGCATCAGGATAAACATGTCTTAACACGGACCATGTGCCATGATCGAGTCCCCAGGCATTATCGAGCTTCACGTCCAGTGGAGCAAGAAGCTGCTGAACCCGTCTGGCAAGTGCAGGATCGCCTGGTGCAGGGTATTGTACCTGATAGAGCTCAGTGGGAAATCCCCCAAAGTCATGAATGGTGCGTGGTGCTGTGGCGATAGTGACGCCTGTGTCGGACACGTACCAGTGCGCAGAGATTGATAGAATTGCTTTTGGTTTTGTAATCTGTGCCCCTATCTGTCGCCATGCCGCAGTGTAGTCGTTATGCGTAATGGCATTCATCGGATTCCCATGGCCGAAGAAAATAACGGGTAACAAGCTGGTCATCAGTTTAGCCTCCTTCACGGCTACTTGAGCAGAGATAAATTTCAGAGCGTATTAAATATTTTAGCAACAAGACGTCGATATAGCCAATGAAGTTCCCGCTAGTTTTTTCCGTTTATCTTTATCCTTTTAATCACCTACCAACATTCAGAATTAGCTTTTTTTCACTCATATTCTAACTATTGAGCGTTTAGCGATACACCACATCCTGGTAACAAAGACCGTATTATGATTTGAGATACTTAGAAAGATTTATGTCGATTTGATTAGAATACAAGATCATCTTTGAAAACTTATCCTTATTAAAACTTGGGGAAGCGCATTCTAATTCATGAGAAATACTTTGAATTCTACTCAACATTCTATTGTTGCTATACAATCTACCGGTATAAGATATCGTACCTTATCATTAGGAAATTGTTACATGGCATATAAACATAGACCTCCCTCCCATCCCGGCGAAATCCTGCTTAAAGATTTTTTAGAGCCTTTAGGGTTATCTCAAAAGCAATTTGCTGAACATCTGGGGTGGACATATCCTCGGCTTAACGAAATTATCAATATGCGCCGTGGTGTAACAGCAGACTCAGCACTGACGTTTTCCGAAGCTTTCGGAATGGAAGCTGAATTCTGGTTGAATCTTCAGCGTGATTGGGATTTGTGGCGTTCTAGACAAACACATGTTTCGGTGAAATTGTTATCACAGATAAAGAAAAAGAGCGATAAGTAAAAAATTTATTGAGGTGCCTCGTATACCGGTATATGATATACAGCGTTGATGAGTAAAGGCACCTCTATGTTTGATCCGATTTATGCAGTCCTTTGTATTGCCACCTATTGGTTTTTTGTAGGAATCATAGGTGGGGTTCTTCTGCGTAATCGGATAAGATGCTTGAGAGTCATTTTCTCCTTAGGTACTTTAGGTAGCGTCTTTTTGCTCGTCACAAGTAGTTTGTCACTTAATAAATTCCCGTCAGACTTACTTCTGTCTATCGGCATTCCAGAATATCCTTTCCGATTGCATTGGGATCCTCTTACCGGATTTTTCCTGATTTTACTCAGTGTGCCTTCGCTCGGCATCAGTGTTTTCTCTGGTGATTACTTTAGACACCTTGATTGTCGCACGCAGGGTATGATTTGCTTTAATTATCATTTGTTCCTTGCCAGTATGACTTGGGTATTGATAGCCGCGGATGCTTATAGTTTCTTGATTGCATGGGAGCTCATGGCGCTGTCTTCCTATTTTTTAATTGTTGCTTTTAAATCAACACAAGAAACACAGCAGGCTGGTTTTTTATATTTTTTAATTGCACATATTGGCGCATTAGCTATTTTGTTAAGTTTTGCTTTAATGCTGCAAGGTCAAACTGATTTTAGTTTTGCCGCTATGCGGCATGCACAACTTTCCCCAGCCTCTGCAACAATGGTATTCCTGTTAGCGTTAGTAGGGTTTGGTGCGAAAGCAGGCTTACTTCCTTTCCATGTGTGGCTCCCAGAAGCACATCCCGCAGCTCCTTCTCCCATATCCGCCCTAATGAGCGGTGTCATGCTAAAAATGGCTGTCTATGGAATATTGAGGGTTGCTTTTGATTTCCTAATAAAACAAGAAGTTAGCTGGGGAATGACAGCGCTAATTATTGGATTACTGACTGCTTTATTTGGCATTATTTTAGCGGCAGTGCAAACTGATATGAAACGTTTGTTAGCTTATTCGTCTATCGAAAATTTAGGTTTGATTACTGCAGGATTGGGATTATCCATATTATTTAATGCTACAAATCATAGTCAACTAGCCGTACTAACCTTAGTAGCCGTTCTTTTTCATTGCTTTAATCACGCACTGTTAAAAAGCTTGTTATTTCTTGGAACAGGTAGTGTATTGCATGCAACAGGAGAGCGCAATTTAGGTCGACTGGGAGGACTTTTCTCGCGCATGCCATGGGTAGCGTCATTAATATTAATAGGCGTTCTAGCTATTGCAGGCGTGCCCATGTTAAATGGTTTTGTATCTGAATGGTTATTGTTACAAGCATTTTTATTTTCTCCACAGATTTCAATCCCATCTTTAATTATGATTCTTCCTATTGCTGCTGCCATTATTGTTTTCGTTATCGGATTGGCTGCCTATGTCATGGTTAAATTTTATGGCATTATTTTTTTAGGTAAGCCACGGGAATCAACGTTGACTCATGCTGCAGATGCAAGTGCATTAGAAAAATGTGGGTTAGTTTGGCTTGTAGGAATATGCTGCTTACTGGGTCTTTTTCCTTTAATTTTACTTCGTCCTCTTACCCTGGTGGCTGATTTTTTACTTCGCCTAACATCTCCAACTTTTTCACTGTTTCATACAAAGCATTCTTGGCTTTTTTTGGTACCGATTCAAGCACAGCGAGCAAGTTACAGTCCTTTAGTATTTTTCTGTGTCATGATGGTGATCTATGTCGTTCTCGTTATTCTAATTAGAAAATTTTATCACGGCCGTCTACGACGAACCCATGCCTGGGATGGTGGATATCCAGGCCAAACCGCACGAATGCAGGATACAGCCGAAGGATTTGGCCAACCCATCAAGCATATTTTTAAACCGTTTTTACATATTTATCTGGAAGTACCCAAAGCTGATGATAAAAACCCTCATTATCGTATACAAATAGCAGACCGACTCTGGCATGTACTCTATCTACCGTTGAAAAAATCCATTTTTTATATAGCAAAATGGGTAAGCAAGCTTCAACAGGGACGCATTAGTTCTTATTTGATTTACAGCTTTATTACCTTACTTATCTTGTTGTGGTGGGTGTTATGAATATTGCACTAGCCATTGTTTTTCAAATAATACAATCAGCGCTACTTATTTTGATCGCACCTATTTTTACAGGATGGGTTTGCCAAAATAGGTCATGGCTTAATAATAAAAAAGGGGCGGGAATTTTCCAACCTTACCGACAGTTACATAAACTTTTTTTAAAAGACTCGCTGCTCGCCTATAACGCTTCTCCTATATTTCGAATTACACCTTACATCTATTTTAGTGCTATGTGTTTAATAACAGCCATAATTCCCGTTTTATCAATCTCATTACCTTTTGCGCCTGTTGCTGATGTCATTGCATTAGTCTCTCTATTTGCCTTAGCACGTATTTTTCTAGCTTTGGCTGCAATGGATATCGGAACTGCTTTTGGTAGCATGGGCGCGCGACGTGCGATGTTGGTTGCCTTCCTGACAGAACCCGCAATGTTAATGGTATTTTTTAATATTGCTCTCATTCATCAATCAACCGCATTAGCAACAATTGTTAGCACTGCCTTAACACATGCACTCACCATAAACCCAAGCATTTCATTTGCTGCAGTGGCTTTTGTGATGGTATTGCTTGCAGAAAATGCACGTATTCCCATTGATAATCCCACTACGCATTTAGAACTCACCATGATTCATGAGGCTATGATATTAGAATATTCTGGCCGACATTTAGCATTGATTGAATGGGCAAGCAGCGTGAAGTTGCTTAACTATTTCGCCATTGGTTTAGCTTTGTTTTTTCCTTGGGGAATCGCAACACTTCCTACTTTTTCGGGAATTATTAATGCCGGATTGATTTTCCTAATTAAACTTCTTGTGCTAGGAAGTGGCTTGGCTATTTTTGAAATTACAACAGCAAAGATGCGCATATTCCGTGTGCCAGAGCTTTTAACCGTAGCATTTGTACTCGCTATTTTGGGCGTGCTTATCCAGCTCTTAGGGGTGAGGTGAAAACATGTCAGGACTAGCACAACAATTCATCCACTTTTTTGCGGCCCTTTTACTGCTATTAAGTTTCGCTATGCTGACTCAGCGGCGTCTTCTTAGCCTTATCAAGCTACTTGCCCTACAAGGTTTTGTACTTAGTATTAATGTGGCATTTGTGGCTTACGTCACTCAACAAATAGAATTATATATTACTGTGATTCTCACATTATTTTTGAAAGTATGGCTAATCCCTTTTGTGCTGCATCGATTATTAATTCGTCTGCATATTCAAAATAAAATTGAACCGATAGTGAATCTACCAGCAACCTTGCTCATTAGTTTAGCACTGGTTATCTTTGCATTTAATCTAAGTTTACCCATAACAGAGCTTTCGGCAGCTACGAGCCGAGATACATTAGCCTTGGCATTAGCAAGTGTTTTACTTTCTTTGTTTATGATGATTATTAAACGCAAGGCTATCTCTCAGGTTGTAAGTTTGTTGGCATTAGAAAATAGTTTGTTTTTTGCAGCCAGTAGTGCAACTAATGGTATGCCGCTTGTGGTTGAATTAGGGATGGCCTTCGATGTGTTGATAGGGTTATTCATTTTTGGACTTTTCTTTTTTCAAATCCGCGATACGTTTGACAGTTTTGACTTGCATCATTTAGAAAAATTACGGGAAGATTAGCGTGTTATTAGCAGCATTATTAATTGTTCCTCTCTTAGGCGCTCTTTTTATGGCCTTATTAGGATCACGTTCGTTAGCAAAATATATCAGCATTGGATGTTGTATTTTGACATTTGTTTTTGCGTTGGCTTTAGGTTTGCAAATAAACCAACAAGGAAATATGACGCTAGGGAATGGCTGGTTTTATCTGGATTCTCTTAATATTTTTATTATCATTCTAACTACTTTTATCGGATTTACCACTGCGGTTTTTAGTCTCACTTATCTCAAAAATGAACAAGATCATAAAAAATTAACTGGAAAATCGTTACGCTTTTATCATAGTCTCTACCAGTTTTTTTTGTTCACCACTTTATTAATCTTAACGACTAACAATTTAGGTATTCTTTGGGTTGCAATGGAAGGCGCCACTTTAAGTACGGTTTTGTTAGTGGGCTTATATCATATGCCGGAAAGCCTAGAAGCGGCATGGAAATATCTTATTTTATGTGGAGTAGGGCTGGCGCAAGCATTGTTGGGAATAATTTTATTGTATTTTGCAGCCGAAAAAGTTATTGACGTACATGACGCACTATTTTGGACGCAATTACACGCAGTAAGCAGTCATCTATCACCGCGTATTGCAGCCATCGCTTTCGTTTTTATTTTAGTGGGTTATGGTACCAAGGTAGGTTTTGTACCCTTACATAATTGGCTACCCGATGCTTATGGTGAAGGCATTGCACCCGTCTTAGCTTTATTGTCTGGGATATTATTAAATGCTGCATTTTATGCCATTTTACGCTGCAAGATAATAGTAGACGGTGCCGTAGGATCAGCGTTCACCAATCATTTTCTTATTGGTTTCGGGCTGCTAAATGTTCTAGTAGCATCTTTTTTTATGCTCCGTCAACGTGAAATTAAACGTTTATTTGCATATTCTTCTATTGAACACGTAGGATTAATTAGTTTAGCTTTTGGCTTAGGAACACCATTAGCTATTTTTGCTGGCATGCTTCATATCATCGCGCATTCTTTAAGTAAAACAGCTGTATTTTTCTGTGTTGGCCAAGCTATTCAAGTACGCAATACTTCTTTGATTGATCAAATTTGTGGTTTAGTGCATGACTACCCACTATTAGGGTGGGCGTTGCTTCTAAGTAGTCTTTCACTGCTAGGCGTTCCTCCTTTTGCCTTATTTACTAGCGAGTTTTTAATTTTATTAACAGCGCTGAAAGAATATCCAATGTTAACAATATTGCTTGTTATCGGCTTAAGCATTTCATTTGCGGCTATTTTGCAGAAGGTACAAGGAATGGTATTTACTGACAAGCCATCAACTGTGCCACAAAAACAAGTTATTAGCTTTATACCGACTTATTTACACCTTTTATTGATTCTGATTTTAGGGTTACTGATTCCCGTTTATCTAATGAGCTGGTCTAATCAAATAGCTCAGCTATTACTGAGAATATAAGGTATGAAGAATTTACAGCTAAATCTAATAGAATTTACTTCTCTATGGCCAACGTGGGTCGCATTAGTTCCTGTTGACGAGCTTTTGGACGTTGTAAAAAAAATTCAAGCCTCTGACGGCCAGCTTTTAACTCTTTGGGGAAGTGATGAAAGATCTCAACAATATGGATTTCGATTACATCTTGTCTTTATTTTTTGGAATCAAGGCGTTTTGTATCTGCAATGTGATTTGTCCGGGGTTAACCCCAGCTATCCTGATTTGAGTTCTTATTTTCCGGTTGCAAATCGTCTACAAAGAGCCCTTTTTGATTTATTAGGAATAAAGGCAAATGATAGTGAAGATGAGCGCGCCTGGCTTCGCCACAACGCATGGCCATCAGACATATTTCCATTACGAGAGGAAATCAAACTGACAGATCGATTTGCAAATGAGGATGAACAGTATCCTTTTGTGCGTGTTCATGGTGAAGGAGTGCATGAAATTCCGGTGGGCCCAGTCCATGCAGGCATTATTGAGCCGGGACATTTTCGTTTTCATGCTGTAGGCGAAAGAATTTTGCGTTTAGAGGAGCGGTTAGGTTATGCGCACAAAGGGATTGCAAAACATTTCCAACACTGCAGTTTTATAAAAGGCACGCAACTTGCAGGGCGAATCAGTGCTGATAACACAGTTGCTTATGCTTGGGCCTATAGCATGGCAGTGGAACATTTGTATCAGGGTGCTGCTGTATCACCCCGCGCCCAGTGGCTACGCGCGCTCTTGCTCGAACGTGAACGGATTATGAATCACCTAGGTGATCTAGGATCTCTTGGTAATGATGCCGGCTTAAGCTTTGGGCTCACGCAATTCTCAATATTAAAGGAAGATATGCTCCGCTTAAATATGCAGTTATTTGGCCATCGCTATTTAATGGATATTATTGTCCCGGGTGGCGTTACTGCGGATATTTCGTCAGGCGGAATCT
The DNA here is from genome assembly GCA_031291175.1 of Gammaproteobacteria bacterium. Taxonomy (GTDB): domain Bacteria; phylum Pseudomonadota; class Gammaproteobacteria; order DSM-16500; family DSM-16500; genus UBA5158. The sequence goes on along the minus strand of JARLJO010000016.1, from coordinate 115,208 downwards.
ATTTGATTTCTCAAGAGATTAGGAAACTTCAAAAAGAAGTTTACAGTCTTAAGCAATGTTATTCCAATCATGAAGGACTACAAGACCGTTTTATGACAACAGGTACTGTATCTTTGCCACTCGCAAACCGGCTTGGTTTATTAGGGTTATCTGCACGTTCTAGTGGATTAGCAATTGACTGGCGGACGAAATTTCCCTGCATGCCTTACACTAAAATTGGTGTTCGAGCCTGTATTGAAAAACAAGGCGATGTTGGGGCTCGTGTTTTAATACGTTTTCAAGAAATAGAAGAATCATTGCGGATTATAGAATTAATTATCAAAAAATTGCCTGATGGACGAATTCAGGAATTATTACCTAAAACAACAGATTCACGTATCGGTTTTGGATGCATTGAAGGCTGGCGTGGGCCGGTATTTTTTGCCGTTTGCAATGAGGATACTGATCATATTCGATGGGCGCATGTACATGATCCGTCGTGGCAAAATTGGCTTGCATTGGAGCACGCCGTATTGGGTAATATTGTGCCCGACTTTCCGTTGATCAATAAATCTTTCAATCTCAGTTACAGTGGTCATGACAGTTAGGTAAATTTATGTCTTGCATTTTAAAACAGATTATTAAAACAGGTATTTTAACAGAGCCTCCACCGTCGTCTACGGTTGAAGAATGGCGAATCAATCTGAAGCCATTACACGAATTAATTTTAAAAGCTTTTGGGCGGGCAGCCTCTATTCGACATGTTGATGCGGGTTCTTGTAATGGTTGCGAGTTGGAAATTAATGCGCTGCATAATCCTTATTACAACATTGAAGGGTTAGGGATTCATTTTGTAGCAAGCCCTCGGCATGCAGACTTACTGTTAGTGACAGGTCCTGTTTCACGTAATATGGAAGTAGCATTAAAACGCACTTATGAAAGTATGCCAGATCCAAAATTGGTTGTGGCTATTGGGAATTGTGGTTGCACGGGCGGACTGTTTGGTGAAAGTTATGCAACGCGCGGCGCAGTCAGTGCAGTAATTCCGGTTGATGTCGCTGTTCCTGGGTGTCCGCCTAATCCTTATGCCATCTTACAAGGTGTTTTGACGGCAGTTCAACAACCCAAGCAAAAAGAGGAACCAACTAATGTCTAAAATGATTTCCCAAACAGATAATAAGAGTACTGTGCATCGTAATTTACCCACAAGAGTATTATTCAATCTTGCTTTGTCACGCAAAGAAGGAAAGTTAGCAAAGAATGGCGCGATTTCTGTTACTACAGGCAAGCGTACAGGGCGTTCACCACTCGATCGTTTTATCGTTCAAGATGAAATTACACTTCATGAAGTGGATTGGGGAACAGTCAATCAACCCATTTCACCAGAAATCTTTAATACGCTATGGCAACGTGCAGAGGAGTATTTGAAATCTCATTCCCATTTTATTTCACATTTAGCAGTGGGAGCAGATCCTGCTTATCAAATTCCAGTAACAGTTATCACTGATTTGGCATGGCATCAATTATTTTGTTATTACGCATTTATTGCAACCTTTTCACCTGGTGACGATGCCAAAACTTGGACGCTACTCAATGCTTCTCAGTTAAAAACGGATCCCGAGCGAGATGGTGTTAAAAGTGATGCAGCGCTAATTATTAATTTCAAAGAAAGAAAAATTTTATTATGCGGATTACTTTATGCTGGTGAAATGAAAAAGGCAATGTTTGCTGTAATGAATTTCTTGCTTCCCCCGCGAGACGTTTTGCCTATGCACTGTGCGGCAAATGTAGGGCATGATGGTGATGTTGCGCTGTTTTTTGGTCTTTCTGGAACGGGTAAAACAACATTGTCCGCTGATCCTGAGCGCTATTTGATCGGTGATGATGAACATGGCTGGAGCAGTAATGGCGTATTTAATTTTGAAGGTGGATGTTATGCAAAATGCATTAATCTTTCTCCTGACCGCGAACCTCTTATTTGGCAAGCTATTCGAGAAGGCGCCATTATGGAAAATGTGGTATTAGATGAAACAACGTTAGCGCCTCGCTATGAAAATGATAGCCTTACACAAAATAGTCGCGCAGCCTATCCATTAGATTATATTGAACCCCGCTTTAAACCAAATCGGGGCGGCCAACCCAAAGCCATTATATTTCTAACATGCGATCTCTATGGAGTTCTACCACCCGTTGCAAAACTCAGCAAAGAGCAGGCCGCTTATTATTTTTTAAGTGGTTATACGGCGCTTGTTGGAAGTACTGAGGTAGGTCAGGATAATGGTATTAAACAGACATTTAGCACGTGTTTTGGGGCTCCTTTTTTTCCGCGTTCTCCTGATGTATATGCTAACTTATTAATACATCATATTGAAAAAATAAATTGCCCAGTTTATCTTGTTAATACGGGTTGGACAGGTGGTGCGTATGGCGAAAGTGGAAAGCGTTTTGATATACCGACTACGCGTAAAATTATAAACGCTATTTTGAATCGAGAATTGGATACTGCGTCTTATGTAGTAATGCCAAAATTCAAACTAGCAATTCCCACAGCTATTAATGGAATTGACGAGAAAATTCTTAATCCCATTAATGCTTGGGAGAATGCTGCGGATTACAATAAACATGCGAACCAGTTGGTAGAATCATTTATCGCCAATTTTAAAAGGTTTAAGGTTTCACTTGAAATCACAGCAGCTGGTCCTGAGTTAGTGTAAGAAATTTTTCTAAATTCATACTTAAAATAAGGTAAACACATGTCAGATGGTTCTTCGATATTGCGAATATTATTTTTAGGCACAGAAAATTCCTGTTGTTCATAAATAGCTGAAGGATTGTGTCATCATTGTTCTTCTCTTGTTTATGATATGAAAATTATTTTTTATATACTAAGGAGAACACTCCGAGTAACAATATGCTGCTTATCATTCCTATGAAAAAATAAAACGCATCTGTCAGCTTTAATCCTAGCGCGGTAATAGCAGGGCCGGGGCAATATCCTGCTAATCCCCATCCAATGCCGAATAATGCGGCTCCGAAAATGAGTTTTGCATCTATATTTTTTTTCGTGGGCAGAACAAAAGCGGTTATCAATTTAGGCCTATTTTGTTTTATTACGAATTTATATCCTATCCATGTAACAATGACGGCACTTAACATTACAAGCGCAAGACTAGGATCCCAGTTGCCAGTAATATCTAAAAAATTTAATATCTTGTTAGCATCTATCATGTTAGAAATTGTCAGTCCGCAACCAAACAGTATTCCGCACAATAAAGCTGTAATGTTATACATTATGAAATACCCCAAATATGACGCATAAAAAACACGGTGCCTAATCCAAAGATAAAAAATATTCCCGTTGCTGTAAAAGACCGGATAGACATGCGTGCAATGCCGCATACACCATGACCGCTAGTACATCCCCCGCTTAATTTTGTGCCGATACCAACGAGGAGGCCTGCTAAAAATAGTAAATTGACTGAGTAATTTGTACGTGGGATGAAATGAATTTGAGGAAGAAGGTAATAAATTTGACTGCCGATAATTAGTCCTGCCAGAAACAATAAGCGCCAAAGAAAGTCCTTTCTTTGGTATGGATATAATCCGTGGAAGATCCCACTAATTCCAGCAATTCTGCCATTTAACCATAACAAGAGCACTGCGCTCGAGCCAATCAATGAACCACCAATTAAAGCACTGACAGGTGTGAAGTTTTGCATACATATTTCCTAGAGAAGTTTATCTAAAATACAGTTTTGACCATTCAATATTCACGAATTGGCTTTACCTATATGTTAAATATACTCTTGAAATGATGGTCAGTTAAGTTAAAATTTGACTAGTGGCCGAGGTTTTTTTTAATGGAGAAAATTATGACAAAGCTATACAAGGAAATTACTACCGATATCTCATCCTCCTTAGCCAAGTTGCGTAAAGAAATTCCTGATGTAATGAATGCATTTAGCTCGTTATCACAGGCAGCGACAAAGGATGGTGTGCTTGATAAGAAAACGAAAGAGCTGATTGCGTTAGCATTAGGTGTCGCTGCTAGATGTGATGGATGTCTTGGGTTTCACGCTCATGCTTTGGTTAAGCTGGGTGTAACACGTCAAGAACTGCTTGAAATGTTAGGAATGGCTATTTATATGGGTGGTGGACCTTCATTAATGTATGCAGCAGATGCACTGAAAGCATTTGAAGAATTCGGTGGTCAGTAATATTTTTTCCTGAACTTCAGGAAGGTCAGGGATATAGCAAAATCCTTGGTGGCAGCAGGGATGTCGCTGGCTTTAATGGCGTCAGTAGCCGCATCAATATCTGCCTGGGATTTATCGATCACTTTGAGCATGGTGGTGTCTGACACCATCATCTTTTCATTAATTTATCTATACCAAACTTACCTAATCCTCGATAACCAAATAGATGTCTCACATGCGTCCAATTTTTTGTTCAACGTAAGCGATAGTGACGCCTGTGTCGGACACGTACCAGTGCGCAGAGATTGATAGAATTGCTTTTGGTTTTGTAATCTGTGCCTCTATCTGTCGCCATGCCGCAGTAATGAAGTTCCCACCAGTTTTTTCGGGAGTGTTTAAATAACTGTGTCAAATTTCTAATGAGTTGTAATTTATTGTCGAGGGGAAGGTGGTTGTTCAGAATCAGTTTTACTGGCTTGTCCTTCTATCTGATATTGCTGTTGAGACTAGGCGTTCTTATCGAGCTGCCTATATGCCGAACGCTTACCAAACATTAGAAACTTTTCAGCCCTAAAAGGGAAAATTGAGGTTTTATCCTTATTTTTAGAGGTATCTAGCCAGGTCTATTGCCAGAATAGTCATTTACAATAGGTAAAAGCACAGCCGTTAAGGGTAGATGTTCCTGTAACAAAACACCTCGTCTCGCCGAGACTAAATCTTCTGCACAAACTAACCCAATGATGACTGAAAAATATTGAGTGGCTGCTTTCAGCTGCTGCCTTCCTTGATAATTATACTGAGGATCATTGATCATATTTGCAAAGTGAATCAAGTGTGGGATTAAATGTCCAAAAACAACTTGATGTCTTGCTGCGCGACTGAGGCGCTCCATGAGGATATTAAGAAGAGAAGAAATATCTAAAGCTCGGTCTACATGAAATTTTTCTAAAATTAATGGCATAAATAAATTAATAAAGTCTTCTGGTGATGGAAGGGTTACGTTTTTAATGTAGTGTTTAAGGTGGGGGTTATTATTCCAACAATGTCCTAAATCATTAATAAGCGCCTTTAGAAGAGGTGCTTCCATAAGCGCTCTTTTTTCTGGAGAAAGTGAATTCATAATGGCAATCATAGCGCCCATCTTGTCGGAAACTTTAGAAACAGAAGGGTAGTGGCCATCAAAACAATATGGAAATAAAAGTTTAGCTATTTCGATTTTTTGATTCTCATCAAAATAAGGAAGAGCTCTAGTGACAAAATTATAATTAATATGATACTGATATCGATAGGATATAATTCTAGCCTTTATTGCTTCTAAATCAGGATGAGCTTCTTCCTGCCCTTCTTCCTCGTGAGAACTTTGAGCTTCTGTTAGCGAAAAACTGGAAGACGCACTGGCGCTACTCGCCATTTCGCTCTCTTCTTTGGATTCTGTGCTCGAGGCAGCTGTAGTACTCGCGGCAGGACTTCCCGAACTGCTGCATGCTCCTGAGCTGATATCAAGCTCATTGCCCATATTTAAAATTTTATTAATATTCTCTAAAGCAGCTGAAACATAAAGTTTATGATGCCATGCTAGATCTTTTGATTTATATGCAAGACAAAGCTTTCGCGCTTTTTTCAACTCCAGTTCTGAAAAAAAGCTCAGAGCATGGGGATGAAGTCCCCGAAAAATAGTTGGAAAAGTATATAAAGTTTCTTGATGTTTCTTAGCTAAGTCAGTACGAAGGAGTGCAACGAACGCTATTTTTTCTGGATCTGTCAGGGTTAAGAATTTAGGTGTTTCAACAAAGGCAGCAGCAAACAAGATCGGCCTTCTGATTCCCTCAAAAATTTTCTTAAATCGATGAATTTCTTTTGATGAAAGACGATCGGCTATTTTTAAAAATCCATCGACTACTTGGGAACTTATTACGTCACCATGAGAGTGGTTTTTCCAACGATCTAGAGTTTCAAGGATTGCTTGAAATAAAGAAGTTCTATTCGCATTAGATAATAAAGGGAGAAGGGGAACTAAAGTGGAAATAATGCCACGATCTAAAATATTTTCAAATTGTGATTGTCCTAGCTTTGGTATTAACTGCAAGGCTTTACTTTGGTTTTCTGCTGTTAAGGGAAGACCTAAGTCCAGTAAAATATCGGCGACTCTTTCTACTGCACCTGAATCTAAATCTTGGCTAACTAGCATTCTTTGAAGGAGGGCATCTTGTGCTTTTAACTTGTATTCCTCACTTTGAAGTAATTTAGGAGCAGCACTTTTTAAAACATTAAGATTATCCCAGCCCCAAGTGCCTACGGACTCTCTAATTAACTTTTCCGCACAAATCCAGCCTTGTTCTTCTGAAAGAGATTCAGCCAGGAAGACTGCAAATTCAATAACCCCGTCCTCCATCCTGTCGTGACAATAAACTAAAGCCAAAGTGCGTTGTAAGGCTCTTTCTCTAAGAGATCCTGCAAGATCAGGATTGGCCGCAAAAAATAGAGTGAATTCGTCCATGCTCCTGGGTAGCTGATGAATGAGTGAAGCCGCAACCGCATTAATCTCAGACTGGCCTAAAGGCTGGTAGGGCGTTAATGCTAGTGAGCTTACTAAAAGCGGATGAAACTGCGAAATCATTTGTGGATAGCTATTTAAGAAGCTTTTTAATATATCTGTAAAGACAGGGTCTTTTTCTAATCTTTCAGGGCTAACTTCATTGTTGATTTTTGCAAAAAAGTTCTTTTCATTTTTAAGTGAAGCGGAATCTTTATCGGCATAATATTTAGCAACAGGCATTAATTCAAAATTTTCCGTTTGCCAAAAGGAAGAAAATCCACGCGAGGCATCTTTCATGTATAAACGACACAAGTGCTTAAATACAGCTTTGGGGCTCAATCCATCCTTTTCTTGGAGCGCGATATGTTGAATAAAAGGTGAAAAAAACGGATTTAAAGTGGGAAAATGCCTTCCTAAAATCTCCCTTATTTTTTTAAGGGATTCTTCACCTTGGTTTGCATCATAAGCCACTAAAAGAGAGTCCAAAATATCTGAAGTAATCCGAGACTCTCTAGCATTAATAGTGAGAGTGTTCATTATAATGGGGTCTTCAAAAATAACGGCGGTTCTTAATAATAGGTCAATATTGTATTCAGGAGGAAGATTTAATAGGGGCAAGAGCTTGCTTAAAATTGCCATGTGCCTTGCTAAAGCTACAACGGATTCTTCTACATTATTTAAATCGCAATAAGCTAGTAAGCTTGTGATCATTCTTGCAGGTAAAAATCGGCGAGATAGTAAGTCTTTCAATGGTACTAGTACACGCGCATCCATAATAATGGCAGCATTGCGGCATATGTCTTTAGCCGTCTCAATATCTTCTACCTTGTCAATTTCAAAGGCTGCATTCAATAAAGGTATGAACTGTGAGGCTATTTGAGCTGAGTAAGCAGGATTAAGAGAAAGTAAAATGAGATTAAACTTTGTTAAACGAATATAGCGAGCTTCAGTAAAACAAAGATAGCCACCGCTTAGGAAGGCTTCTGGTGGATGTTTTAGGAGTAATTGAAAGATGTCTTGATTAAGATTCTCTCCAAAATGTCTTATGGCACGAACAAATCCTCGGTTTGCAATAAGGTATTGGCTTACAGCTAAGTTTGACAAAGATAAGAGTTGGGCGTTTCTAAGTGAACATATAAATTCCCAAGGGGAATCACTATATCCATGATTATCTCCCTCATAACCTAAAAAACGATCTAAGGCGACTACCAATTCCTCTTTTAAACTGTTAGGAAGCTCTTCAGCGTCAGAGCTGAGAAGGACAATAAATTGGAATTGCTCTTCCGGGGTCAGTTCTCTATCAGGGAAATTCACATAAGGGTTGAGGAAGGATCTGAAATCTTTTAATTTTTGTGCTTCGAATAATTGGCTAATAAAGCTAAAGAATTTTAACAATCGATATCCACTGTTATCGTAGTTGCTAAGCGCTTTTCTAAGGATGGATATAAGCATAAATTCCTCTTTATATGATTTTATTTTTATCGTAATAATGGCGCCCATAATATATACAGACATAGGTTAAGTCAAGGCACGGTCTCGGCGGGTTTTATATAAAATTCTTTATTTTTTAATATCTTAGTGTTTTCTCTGCTATGGGCCCTTACCCGCTTATCTGTGTCTTTTCGATAATACAAGATAGTATTAAAAATACACAAAATAACCGAATTTATTGCGTAGTGTCGATCGTCATATTTATCATACAAAAACAGTAGGCAGTTCATTTCTACATGTTAAAAAACGAGGCGGCCTAAAATCAGATTTTAACTCCCATTTATGTTTAAACCCTTCAGCACAGAACTTTACTGTGCCTCTCGCCGTACCAATCTAGCTTTGCTCAGTCAATGCCAGACATCATTAAGGTTCGTAGAGAAATTTCCAATGGATAATAATATTATTATTTTCTCCTTGCCTGACAATAGGCAATTAACGAAGAGCCTCGTTGATAAGCTAAAATTTAAATAGCAATTTCAGAATTTCATTCTTTTCCTGACAGTAAGACTTATGTCCGCATTGAATCTGACGTTAAAGACAAAACCATCTTATTAATTTGCAGCTTGGATCATCCGAACAATAAAATTTTCCCGTTGATGTTTATGGCTAAAATACTCAAAGAGCTTGGAGCAAAGAAAATTTGTCTTGTGTCACCTTATTTGCCTTATATGCGACAAGATAAACAATTCAAATCAGGTGAGACGGTGACATCTGCTCTTTTTGCGCAGCTTCTTTCAAGTTTTATTGATCATCTAATTACAATCGATCCTCATTTGCATCAAATTAAAATCTCTCAGAAATTTACTCGATTCCAACAACAACATTACATGCAACAAAACTCTCTATTACTGATATAAATGATACCAGTAAAACCCCTGTTTTAGTTGATGACATCATTTCTACTGGCACAAGCATGATAATAGCCATAGAGCAGCTTTTATTAAGAAATTTTAAAAATCCAATTTGCATTGTAGTACATGCTTAATTTAATAAAAATGTAGAAGAAAATTTGATGCGCGCAGACGCTAAAAAAATCGTTTCGTGTAACACCATTATTCATCCCTCTAATAAGATTGATGTCTCTGATTTGATCATCGAAGGAATAAAAGTCTAAATGTAACGGCATAAACCCTCTGACTTAGCGCATGTACTTATACAGAAACTCTTTTTAATAAGAGGAAGTTACCAGGTTAATATACACATTCCCTCCGATCGTTTCGTGCCAGAATGGGTTTTTCAGATTGAATAAATTCCTTTAACTTTCTAAAAATGATAGCATCATATTCACTGACTAGTTTGATAGTAAAATACAGGGATTTGTACACTTTGAACTTATAGTTAAATAACTTTTTTACTTGCCTCTGTTACGGCCATGAAGCATTTAGTCCAAAAATTAATAAAAGCAGCGGCATTATGGAGTTGTTCGAATTAATTCTGTATGGAGTAAAATAATGCGCTTAAATGTCTAAATATTTCACATGAAGGAGAATTTTATGGGTGCTACAGCTAGTAAGCCAAATAATGTAGAGTTACCCACGTCTACTGACCGCACGCCAATCAGCCTCACTCAATTCGCCCCGGCTGCAGGCTCACCAACCGCTACGAGTTATATCCCTGTGGCGGCTAATTATCAAAACACAAATTTGCAAGGCCACGATTTAAGTCAAGGCAACTATCAAGGGGCCGATTTCACGCAGGCAAATTTAGCGGAAGCACGACTTAAAAATCCAGCCTTATTATCATTTATCATGCACCAATCTGGTTTTTCGTGCGCCATTTTCCGGGCAGCAAATCTCAGTAAAGTAAAAGCTAATAAAGTAAATTTTCAAGGTGCTAAATTTATAGATGCAGATTTAAGTGATGGCCTATTTGAGAGCGCAAATTTTAATGCAGCAGATTTCACAAACGCTAATTTAAAAAATGCAAATGTACGCTATGCAGATCTGAGTAATGCGCTATTGCAAGGAGCCAATCTAACTGGTTGTAATTTAACTGAATGCGCTTCTTTATCAGGAGTTGATTTAAGCGCTATTGAAATTAGCTTTCAAGATAGATACTTTTTACCGAAAATGCATGACACGAAAGCCATTGGAAAAAATTTCAAAAAGATTAATTTAGATCAATTCAAATTTTCTAATACAATATTAATTGATTCCGATTTTACTGGCGCAAGCTTCAAAGGCATAGCTAGCGTTGGAGCACGTTTTAATAACGTGAATTTTAGCGATGCGACATTCACTCATCATGCCGACACACAAACTTCCTTAACGCGCGACTCACGTGGTGATCTGCAAAGACAAACGACCACAACTCATAAGCCCTGCGTCTTTGAAGACACCAGTTTTGAAAATGCAAATTTCCATGGTGCAAAAATTTCATCCACGCATTTTTCTCGTTGTAATTTCGATGGCGCGAATCTTACTGAAGTATATATCAGATACCTCTCTATAGCTGAATTTACGCATGGAAATGTGAAATTCTACAATTGTACTTTTAAGAATTCGCTACTTAGTAAAATGACTCTCAATGGCCAAAAATTTCCTGGCTGTGATTTTTCTAATGCCGATTTAAGTCAAGCGCATATCCTCGGTGTTAATTTTGATCATGTTAATTTAAGTGGCGCAAATTTAGAGAACATAGATTGTGAATATCCAGTGGGTTTTTTTGCTAAATTAGGTGGCTACTTCCTACAGGGTGGGTATGAGTTAAGTATGATTGGTGCGAACCTTAGTCGTGCAAATCTCAAGGGTGCAAAAATAGCATATGCAGTATTAAGGTCTGCTGATCTTAAAGGTGCAGATTTAAGAGGTGCCAATTTAACAGGCGCAGACTTATCTAATGCAAATTTACAAGATGCTATCTTGGATAAATACACAATTTTAGAAGGAGCAAATCTAACAAATGCAAATAAAAATTGGAAAATGGTCTCAGCGGAAATAGCAATGACACCACGCCCCTGAAAATGTTTTTAACTGAAAAATAGCTATTATCCAGCGCTGACGTATCCTATGAAAAACAAATTTAAATATTTTTGGCATAGGATGCGTCAAGACTACCCAAAATTCCATAACTGCCACACTTCCAGCTATACCGCATCAGCTGCCAAAATTTAACTTATTTTTAATTTCAATGCGACAAACATACCGTTGTTACACATCGAGCCTTATAAATTCCTCTATGAAATGCCAAATCTGATAGGTGAATACCGTAACGAGGATGACTATCGAAATCTCCAACCGTAATTTATCTAGCAAACGAAAAGTGTGAGGCTTGGGGTGAATTGAGTGTAGGCTTATGGGATAAGGATTGAAAGACTATATCAAATAAGATATTTTTTAACTTTTTCTGTTAAGTTTTCCTTAAGCTTCTTTAGGTAAAATGTCGCTCTATTATCTTTTATATTATAAGCGATACGTTTATGGCCTTAGATCGAACCATCCCATTAAATAAAGAGTTTGTTGAAAAGTTTGCTTATCTTTTTTTAGTGGATGTAGATGCGCTATTATTTACTCAAAAAGATTTGGCTGATTTTGAAAGCTTTGAAAAAAACTATACTGAAGCATTGCTTCAAGCTTACATTGCAGCTTTTTCTACACCCATTTTTCGCATGATCACGAGTGATTTCGCAAAAAAATTACATGCTGTGGCTATGAATCATATGCCAGAAAAAACGCCAGGGCAATTTCGCGCCGGTGCGGGTGCTTTTGCAGTGCGGGCAACAAGTACGAATCCACGACTTAAATTAAGCAATCCCGCATCTTCCGTTGCAGGGATAAAAGAATTTATTAACTATTGGTTTATTGAAACAGATGAACCCATGCATATTTTGATTTTTCAGCCTACTAATCCCTCTAAGCCAACTTATCTATTGCAAGCGGCACATAACAAATCCGAGCGAGAAATTACTTGGGTAACAATGTTAGGTGGAAAAGTCGTTGACGCAGAGAAATTTTCTTTTGAAAAGCATTTTCCTTTCATTGAAAAACTGCTAAGTGATTGGTCGCTTTATACACCCAACATTCAAACAAATCTTGCGGATGAAAATTCAAGTCCAAAAATCTATGCAGAAAAATACGAAGCGTCTTTAAAAAAGCTATGTAATGAATACAACCAACAAATTCTTGCTGCAAAAACATCAAACGATAAGTTAAAAAGTATCATCACCTATGTGCAGCACTCAGTCCAATTGCATTGTTTTTTTGATGGCAACACAAGGTTAGGCTGCTTGATGCTCAACCGACTATTGCATGAAGAATGGTTAAGCTGTGCATTATTAATTAATCCCAATCGAATAGAATGTTTTTCGGTAAGCGAATTAATGATAATAGTGAAACATGGTCAACAGGCTTTCAAACAATTTTGTGAAAACACATTGCCCTTATTTAAAGATGCGAGCCACAAAGAAAATATTACTGCTGAACTTTGTGCGGCAGTTAAGTCCGAATCGTTACCCGCCAAAGCAGAAACCATTGAACAGTTTATCCGGCATTATTTAGCAGCAAATTATTATAGAGCTTATCCGCCGTTTTTAGTCCGTCATTTTGATAAATCCGTTGATTATACAAACAATGATTTTTGTGGGAAACCTAAACCCTAACAGACCCACTGTGGGGCTACGCCTGACCAGCCGGCAAAGTATCAAATCTTTTTTCACCGCAACCTAAAGTATAAGGAGAAAACTGATACGATGAGCCTGACATAAATAAATCCTCTGTGGGTATAGCTAAATTATAGCTGAAAAATCAAGATTAATTTTGGTAAATATAGTGTGCTTCCCTGAGCGCTTACGACACGGATAAACACCCGTCCATTGATTCGCGCTTAAAAACAGGCTTAAGCCAAACAATATCGTCAATAAACTTGTCTAACAAACCTTTTATTAGCACTATTTTTCTTTGCCAAATAGGCTAATTTTATACTTAAAAACACGTAGTTAGATATTCACACAAAAAGATTATTTTTAAACTAATACTTTAATTTTTAATGCTTTGATAAACTAAAATATTTTTTCTTATACCTGTTTTACAGGCCAATATCGACACGGTTATATAAATCCACAGCGTTCTTATCTTTAACTTAAAGCGCATCGCAAATTCTCATTAAAAACCACACGGAATAAATTTTAATATGAAGGAGTAGGTGGTTTTCTATAATCAGCAGTCATAGCAACTGCAGAACTCGCTTTGATTTTTCTAAACTCATCAGCAGAAGTTGCAATAAATGCTTTAATATCCCTGAGATCTGTCTCAGCTATAGGAGTTCTACTGTTAATTTTTGCCAGATAGAAAGAAGATTTAGTGATAACTACATCTAATTTTAGTATTTTATCTTTGCCGGGGTTATTTTTGGCGATTTCTTTTGATTCCCGGAGAATTGATTCCAGCCTCTCCGACATATCCTTTAGCGGATTTGTACGAGCTCTTACAACAGCGGATGAACCTGCTGAAGGAGATGTACGACTTAACTGTTTCACCGGCAGAGCAGCATGCGGATTATATCTTGCATGAGATGCGGTTAAATCAGCGGTGGAACCGCTTGCCGAAGCTTCGGTTTTTGCCTCTGATACACTTTTAACGGTGGCAGCATGAGGATTGCTTGTCGCTAGGGCAATTGCTGCTGTAGATGATGAGTCTCCATGACTTAATGTTGTCATTGAAGCGTGAACGCCCACTGTTGTATTCGCCGCTAACGCTGAAGATTTTACAGGAAGTATCTTCTCAGACTTAGCATCTGGTGATTCATCATCTGATGTATTTCTATCTTCAAATTCAAGAGTCAATTCATCAATTTGTTTGATAATTTTTCGCGCTTGATCGGGACTTTTACTGGCAAGACCCTGAAAACTTGCCATACTTACCTTCGTAAACTCAACAAATTTTTCCTCATCATCGTTTTCATCATCTTCCTGATAGTCAACTGCAGCCTCGTCATACCTCGATTTAAGCATTTCAATTTCATCTTCTATTTGCTTCTCCTCCGGTTGACAGTCATTAATTTTAGCCAATCCCACAGTCACATATGCATCTAATTCCAGTTTTGTTTTACTTGAAAGACCATGGTTTATGGATATGAGATCGATAAAATCTTTCTTAATGACATCTTGATGAGCTTCTTGCAACAAAGGACACAATATAAAAAAAATCACAAGATGACGACGTACTAATTGAAATAATATGTCATTTTTATTAGTAGCGGTGTAATCTTTGGTAGGCGACAGCAGCTTTCCCGCTACCATTTTATAGTCAAAATCAGCAAAAACAAGATTAGTTACTTTTTTTAATTCGTCAGGCGTAATTGCTAGCTGCTTTTTTTTGGCTAATTTCTCGATATTTAATCGGACTGGCGCAGAAACACCCGCTTGACGCAATCTGACAGATTTTTCAGTATCGGCACTATCAATTTTATGAATATTAATTTCATTATATTTCCCTAATCTTTCTTCTATTTCAGCAAAAAATTTTAAGCTTTTGGTAACATCCGCTCCTTCTGATTTTGATTTTGTTTTCTTGTCATCTTTCATAGATAACAACGGGAGATCATTATATGCAGAAAAAACAACCGCCACTATATTCTCTGGATCTTGTCGATGACCTCCCACTTTACGAAAGCTTTCACCAGGCCGGTAAGCATCAAATGCGGCCTTGATAGTTTTTTCAACTTCTATTGTTTTAGCAGGATCTTCATAAATCAGTACAGTTGATAACTTTTCGGTGAGATAAAGCAATTGAGAACGCACATGATCAATCGTTGATTTTTCTTCAATAGAATCAGCAAATGCATGGGTCAAATAAGAGATGGGCGTAACATGCCTATCTTGCTTTCCTGAATTTCTTCCCTCAATAGCGCTCAGTCGAATAGTGTTTCCCGATTTAGTAAAAATGATATTACCGGAATCATCCAGATTAAACTTAGAGGATATACCTGTTGATACGCTCCCCAATTTTTCATCAATGAGGTGAACAGCACGCTGCTGCACTTGAATTGCTTCACTTAATTGATTATTCATTTTACTTGCTTCTTGAAGCTTGTAGGCTTCTAGAACGACAGTGAATGCTTTTCGCTGCTCATCACTTAATCCAAGTTGTAAAATACTTTCTGCACTAATTAGCGTGGGTGATTTTGGTATTGGCTTCCGAAGTGCGGATGTTATGCTGTCATCGCTAAGCTTTGAATCGTATTCACCATCCTTATCATCTTCTGGCATAAGACTTTCAGGCGTATAGTTTCTAGCTGGAATCCGTGCAGAACTCCGTGTAACAACTTTATCTTCTGGTGTGGCCGCAGTCGGCGCCGTTGCTGTTACAGGAGGCTTGGCGGGTGATGCCGCTGCTGTCGGAGCAGTGAAGGACAGATCGACTCTACCATCAGGAGGTGTAACAGTTTTTTGGGCTGGTTTTACGAAAACAGGAACGCGGGGTTTTTTAATTGCATCAGTTTTAGCTTCAGCTTCAGATTGATCTGTATTAGCCTCATCCGCTTTACGCTTATCACCTCGAGTTTTAGCCATAAACAATTCTCCCATTTAGAAAATGAGCTTAAATTGCTGCCTGCTTTACACTATTATACCGCTTTTCAATTCGTAGAGTTTATTTTCTGTACAGAAAAACATGATTACAATAAATAAGTTAAAGTGGCGGCTTCATGGCTTAATAGATGTCTTAGAGATGGCGCGAATAATTCAAGTTGGGGTTCTAAAAGCGCGCCAATACAGCACACAGGTTAAGTAATCCGCTTCCTTCTGCCCTGGTTATGAAAATGCTTTGAGAATTTCTTGTATTTCAATGGCTTAGAACACACACCCGGGTCTGATCAAAATATTTGCAGATATCCCTTTCCCGTTATAAAATACCATCCCAATTTTCTTATTAGTAGAATGCATTCAGGCAAAGATTATGGTTTCTCGACTTAAAATAATAACAACGATGGCTTTCGCTTTATTGTTAAGAAATAACATCGCCGACAATAAAAGTGATGCGCTAGCTAGTTTACCAGCTGCTATTTTTCCGCCGTTCACTCCCGCTACGACTAGCTATGATTTTTTATATCAAACATTCAAACCAGCTTGTCCCTCACTAATGGGACCAGATGACGCAGAAACTTTGCCAACGTTGTTAGATCATCATTTACTGAGAGTCAATACCTTAGAATTGGCACCCAACAATTCACCCGTTTTAAAGAGCCCAACCAAAGCGCTTCAGAAAAAATTTGAAAGCATCACTTTTATTTTAAGCAACAGTAATAAACCGAATAAGCGATTAAAGAAAATCCGCACACTTGTTTTACAAAGCTTACAGCGCATTTATGAACGCAACTTAATTGATAAATGCAAGTTAGATGAATTATTAAAATGGAAAGAGTTTAAGATTTTTATTGCAACACATGCATTTATAGCGGACCAGCTTGGGAGTGAAAATATTCCCGACAAAGCTGACGGTTTTTATTATGTGTTATCAAAAACGATTTGGCTAGATGCAAGAAATTTGTTTCGCTATAGTAGTTATACATTAGAAGAGCTTTTGACGCACGAATTACGTCATGCATTGGATGCTTATTATAATCTGGAAAACGGCATTAACCTTATCGAATATAATAAACAGACATTTCCTCTGGCGATAAACTTCGGATTCAACAAAAATGTTGCTTCCTCAGAAGAAGCAGACAAAGTTCGCGATAAAAAAGACCAAACCAGAGTTTTAAAATGGATTGCTTTGGACTTGCAGCGCCTGGATCAAATTGGTTGGACGCTGAAGCTGGATCCGCAATTATCTTCCTCGGATGCCACTTTGCTAAAAGCTACCTTTCTAGCTTATATAAAGCAATACGATTATCAGCCAATGTATATCAGTACTGTCGTGAAAAAATCAGAATTACAAATGCTCATTGAATTAGCAAAAAAGAATAAATTTGCATTTAAAGAGGGATACTATTATAAGCGTACCAGCACATCAGATATTTTTCAGATAGCACCCAATAGGTATGTTGAAGAAATTTACCCTGATAGTAGCAGTGTACGTCTAGTAGAAATGGATGTAACTCAAATAAAAGACATGCCAGAACAAGATAGACTAATTGCTTTAGGCAAAAATTTATTAACAAACTTGTTTGAATTAATGGATCACATTCAGCGATCTCTTCCTCACCAAACAGTTGCTTATGAATTTGGGGCTTTCTTCGAGCAGACGCTTGCTCCCTATAGCCATAAGCTTGATAAGGATCGCCCAAGTTTGGCTGAATGGTTATTACCTAATTTCAGCAAGCATCAGCAGCAACGTACCACTAAGGCATTTCAACATTGCTTAAAAAGTTCTAATACGCTATTTGCGCAAACACTCCAGCGCGTTGAGATGACAAAGGATCCTACCATTAAAGCTGTTCAGACACCCGTTGGTGTGAAAATTTAAAAAAATCGAAAATCGGTGTAAAGTGCTATCATAGATCAAGCTCTTCCGGTAAGCATGGTGATGTCATATTTACCACGAGATCAATTTCAATTAAGCTTCTGCATTTTATTTATCGGTATAATGTTGGTGCCTGACAACGATACATTCAATTTATATACCAGAGGTTAGGCTCGGCACATTGAATTTATATTTCGATATGTCTATTTTTCAGGCCTGATCCGATTTTCCTTGTTGATGATAACCATGGTTAACTTGATAATCCCGCATAAATTTATATCCCAATGAGAGAGTGAAAATTATGCTATCAGCATCTATATCGGAAGCGAAGAATGCCCCCCCATGTCAACCGATGTTGCAATTAATCCTGCATCGTATGCGATTGACCAGATACTAGTCAAGATGAATGAGATCCATGAAACCTCAAATAATATCCAAGAAAAAGGTCAATTAAAGTGGTTTCAGGACTTTTCACCATGTCAATTAGTCGCTTTTTGTTGTTTTTGTTTTCCATGCTGCCTATATCTAACCCATGCAACAGCGCAAGCTGCTAATAATGCAATAGATCAAGCAAATACCGTACGCTTAAGCAGAGCAGAGGTTGATGGCCTTACTGGATTGATTGAATCGTTGCGTAAATGCTGTATTAAGCCTAGCGAACAACAAAGTGGAAATCAACACGCACTTTTCCCCGCACAATCCCCAGAAATTATTAAGAATGCGGCTAACAAAACAATTAATGCGATCCAAAATACTCTATCAAATCCTGAAATAATAAAAATGCGCTCTTGTTTCCATTCCATAATGGCTTCGGTAGCATCCGCACACTACATATCATTACAAAACCATTTATCACAAGCAAAAAATTCAGAGGATGAAATGAAATCATTAGCATCAGCTAGAATTTGATTTCTAAAAAAACGGTGGCAAGCACTAACATATAGCATTGATCTTATGTAAGTTGTTATATGTTAGTGCTTGTCACTGATGCCCTTTACTACGGAGGCGGTACTTCTTCCGCAAGATCGGTACAATGTAGCAGTCCCATGACAACCAACACTATTAACCATCTGAGGATCTAAAGGGTAAAGTGCAACTTTCAAACCTGGCAAATATAATGATGTCGCTTTATTCATTTTATATTAATCAAGTTTGAAGATAGCATTGATCTCTATTGTTTATGATTTTAGATACTTAGAAAGATTTATGTCAATTTGAGTAGCGTACAAGATCATCTTTGCGAGCTTATCCTTATTGAAAGTTGGGGATGCACATTCCAATTCATGACTATAGCTAGCGTTGTACCAGCTAACATTATAGGTAAATCCATTACCTTTGCTTCCATAAACTTCAGTCGTTCCCGCCTTTTGGTTAACTGCATAAACAACGCTATCTTCGCCGATTCTGACATTTCCATGAGACAATGCCATATTGAAGAGAGAGAAACTGCAAGTTCCTAATTCTGAGTCATTGAAAAATTCTTTAATGCCTGTCCATCCTTTACCTTCTATCCACATCCCGCCAGCCGCATAACCTATAATATTCTTGTTGCTCACAGCTGGTAGACCTTTAAAATCAAAAGCCAAACCAACCTCATCAATCGTGTTTTTCATCTTTGTGTTTTGTGGATCAGAAAGCTTATCATTATCTTTGTTCTGAAGTGCTACTACATTTACATTCTTCATCATAAGAAGATTTTTCGCATTTAATGAATTTGAATCATAATAACCTTTAGCTTTCATTTGCAGCATGTTGTTATGAATTTTTTCCTTAAGTTCTTTTGGAGTGTTAATTTCTGATGCGGGAACAACAAATACTCCTGTCTTGGGGTAATGAAAACTTAATGGATCCGGCGAAGGAATTTCATCTGGATATGTTGCAAATGCCAAGCTTGGCATGGCTAGTAAAAAATAAGTTAATTTGAAAATCTTCATAAATTCACTCCAGATAATGAGAATATATTATTAATTGCTGATATTATATCACTACGAAGGTGGATGTGCTTCCCACCACCCGTTGTAGATACTGCAATCTGTAACATTTGTCACTCCAAGAAGTTTGTCTGTATCTGATCCTTCGTACCTAATATGATGGTATCCTACTGCTCGATAACCGCCACGGTTTCCTTCACCGTAATGAACGCCGGCTGAGCGCCAAGTATTTTCCCAGCCTGATCCAACCAGGTGCACTGGCTCACCAACTTTATAGTGCCAACTTTCAGTAGCTAAAATCCAATAATGAAAACCATCCCAAGAAATACTCTCATTATTTAAACAGTTTGCTCGGCTATGAATGCTTAATGCGTTTAGCGCTGCATAAGATGTGTTACCGGTGATAAGGAAGAGCATTAATATGATTGCGAACCATTTCTTATTATTCATAACATCCTGACTTCAAAAATATAAAATGTATCACACCGCCATCTTCCACAACGTGTTATCTGCTGTGTATTAGAAAGGAATCGGAATCGGTGTCAAGTACTATGTGTGCCTACGGCACACATAGTACTTGACACCGATTTTTTTGATTTTTTAGCGGAGTTTGAGTGTGATTTAATTCAAGAAAGAACTCAGGCGGGATTAAAAGCGGCTAGAGTTCGTGGTCGCACGGGCGGTAGACCACCAATGCTCGATAGATAATATTGTTTTAATTTTTCACCCTTTCTCTCACCCGAGAGAAGGCTTAATCTTGCCGCAAATTTTCTCATCTACATGTTATATTTTTCTTCTTGTTTATCGAGAGCTGCATCATTCACGAATTGGTTCGAATTTGCTCCTGGTTCAGCATGACCAAACTGTGCCACCATGAAAAAAACAGGTTTTCCTTTATTGTCACGTCCGGGGGTATAATTGAGTGTAAAATTGGTATTGACAGTCTTACCATTCGGCAAGGCTATACCAAAATGCCGCACTGCATTTTTACCTATAAAAGAAGATGGATTTTTTCCCGTCTCGTGCAGGGTCTTAAAAAAATTTCCTACCATTTTAGAATGTGTTTTTCGAAATTTTTTATCCGGTATAGTGTCAGCAACATCTAACCCTACTAGTGCCTCGAGTCCAAACCTTTCTTTCGCTGGTTGGCTGACAAAACAGATTTTCACACTATAATTATTTGTCCATGATTTTATAGGCTTAGCTACTATATAAGCTGCTTGATCAACGCCGTTTTCATCGGTCAAGTGTGATAATTTTGTAAATTGAGGAATCGGGTTTGCTGGTTCTTCTTGGCTACAACAGGAAAAAAAAGATCTCCATTTGCTTTTTTTCTTTGGTGTGTCCGAGCCTAGCTTTGGTTCTATAAGACTTTCTGGTGAAGGATGAACCCTGGCATGACTCATATATTGTTCTCTATGAAATTGCGTTATACGTTAAGATCAAAGATAACAGCAATTTGAATTTTGTAATTGATCTAGATCAAGATGTACGTATACAAACCGGAAGATAAGACGTGCGTATACTGACATATATAAAAATACAGCGTTATATATCAAGGTGTTAGTTTTTTGTAAGGGACTGGCCTGCCTCAAGCAACTTGAATTGACAATAAACCATCCGCTATTTGTTGTAATTTTTCCGGCTGTAGCATACGGATTGTTTTATTTACTGCTGCAATGATTTTATTTTTTTGAAGAAGAGAGAAAATCCGGCTAATAGTCTCAGGAGTGAGTCTTAAATAATTCCCCATGTCTTGGCGAGACATAGGCGGAGAAAATTCGAGTGGTGTTCCTGATGCATATAATCGCGCAGATAAATCAAGCAAAAATCCAGCGATTTGTTGTTCCGCAGTGGTCGCAGCTAAGTAAGACCCAATATTCAGTTGCTGGCTAAGCAAATATAGAATGTGTTTTTGCAGCGTAGGTTGGGAGCTTATCAAAGCAAGAAAATTGTCATAGGGATTTTCACAAATGACCGTTTCAGATAGAGCAACTGTCGTAAAAAGATAATTGCCGGTATAAATCGCCTCATAACCAAAAACTTCGCCAGCGAAATAAAATCCTCGAATCCGTTCTTTGCCGTCGGCTTCGACTTGATAGGCTTTCAACGCCCCGGATTGAATGGCATAAAGATTTTGAAATGGTTTTTTAGGAAGACATAAAATCTCATTGCGTTTCAGACGGCGTAGCCGCTTTACAGTAAGATTGACTTGATCAGCAGCGTGCAAATTTTTTGCATCTGTTTTGCAAAAAGGGTAAAAGGTGCAACAGATACAAGACTGACGACTTTGTGATGGATTTAGCATAAAAAACCAATATGACTTTTCAACTTTACATGTTAGCCGTGGCTTAAAATTACATGAAAACAAATGAAATTGCAAATAATTTGATTAGTTATAACGGGTTTTAGGGGGTAGTATTATATTTGTCGCATTGATCATTAGGATTTTTATCATATTTCAAACGGTTGCTTCAAGCGAGCGATCAATTAGATGCAGATTTTATTGCTATGGAAGTATCTTTTAATATGCAAAGTCAAAAAGCAAAGGAGAATCTTCGAAACAAAAAAGAAGAATTGATTAAACAAATCCGCGTTTTAAAACGTAAATTAGCAGAAATAAGAGAATCGGATATTCAAAAATCCTCACAATTCGATCAAGAGTTTACCCAATCTGCTTGTCAAGCCTGCCCCGATACCCCCAGATTTCCTAGTCAACTCCCTTTCTTCATAATTTAATTCTTTACTTTTATGATGCATAATACAAGTTAAATAGTAGCCCAATTCTATCTGCGCTCCACAAATGGAATGCCAAATCAATTTAAGTTTTCAACTAAAAAGCATAATGAAAAAACATAATGGTGTCAGACACCATCCTTTACCAGGTATGCAAAAAAATTGAAGAACATGATCCATGATGGTACTTGACACCGATTTTCCGATTCTCTAATTATTGCATATGCTAAGCTCACTTGCTTTGATTAACATAATAATATAGATGTTGAGAACGCTGTCTAAATGGCCAAATCAAATATTGCATTAATAGGAATTTTCAATGAAACGGATTTTAACTTTTATTATCACTATCGTAACGCCTTTTATCATACAAGCTTCCTTTGCGAAAAGTGGATTACTTTTTAATGTCACAGCAAATGGGCTTCCTGCGAAGCTGAACATTACACTTTGTCTCAATGGAAATGGATCGTTATCTTGTCAAACCTATACGGTATCTGCTTCAACGTTGAGTATCAAAACCACTATACCCAATCATACCTACCCAGCAATAGGCATTAAGGTTAATACACCAGGCTATACACCAGCGGGGTGCACGCCAATTCCTAATGGATACTGTTTATTTTCAGCAAGTGATACCACACCAAGCAGTCTGACTATCAATCCTAACTCAATGCTTAATTACTGGGTTGCAACCAATGGAAACGACGCCGCCAGTGGTGATTACAACCATCCCTTCCTCACAATACAGCAGGCACAAAATACAGTACGTAACAATCCATTACGTGGAAAATATACTATCATTGTTAACATTCGAGGTGGGCTCTATAGACTAAACAATACGCTCACGCTCAATCAGAGCGACTCAGGCTCACGCTCAGGCAGTGTTATCTATCGTGCTGCACCGGGAGAATCCCCCGTCATTTCGGGTGGAAAACAGATTACCGGTTGGACCTTGCATGATCCTGTTCTTAACATTTGGCAGGCACAAACGACGGTTAGCACATTCACCATGCCAAGACAGCTTTATGTGAATGGTGTGCGCGCCACAAGAGCGCGCACGCAAGCTTTTCCGAACTACTATACCCCAACATCAACTGGCTACACTTATAGTTATACTAGTGGCAGTGACCCTCAGTATCCGCCTACTTGGGCGCATCCTACTGACGTTGAATTCGTGACAGCTACGCAATGGAAAATGATGCGCTGCTCTGTTGCGGGGGTAAACAACAATGATGTGGTCATGCAAACACCCTGCTGGACAAACGCGAATACTTATCCATTACCATGGAATTTTTATCTGCTCAGCTGGCTTGAAAATGCTTATGAATTTCTGAATACACCAGGGTATTGGTATTTGGGCTCAACCTCGAATTCAACTGCAAAAATCATTTATTATATTCCTCGCTCGGGAGAAGATCTCACTACCGCAGATGTTGAGTTACCTGTACTTCAAACATTAATACAAGGCTCTGGAGATCAAACCACACCGATTCAATATCTTAGCTTTGAAGGTTTGAGTTTTCAGTATGCGACATGGCTTGATATCAATAGCACCACTAATAGTTCGCCCAGCAGTTCAAGTGGTTATGTTTGCGATCAAAGCGGTTTTCATTTATTAGGAACAAATCATAGCGCAACGTTAAATATCATTGGGCATGATCAGAATGTTACGCGCACGCCAGGTAATGTCAGCTTTATCTATGCGCAACACATTACTTTTGCGAATAACACTTTCCAACATTTGGGGGCGATTGGACTGGACTTTGACACAGGCAGCGAATTCAATCAAATCGTCAATAATATTTTTAATGATATTTCTGGCGCGGGCATTCAAATAGGAGGCGTTTCCCCGCAAGACCATCATCCAGTCGGTTCGCAATTGACAACAGACAATTTGATTTCTAACAATCTGGTGCAATACATTGGGCAAGAATTTTATGATGCGCCAGGCATCTATGTGGGCGTGACCACACACACTGTTGTTGAACATAATGATATTCAAAATGTCCCATGGGCTGGGATTGCCATTGGCTGGGGTTGGGGTTTGCTGGATCCTGATGGATTCCCAGGGTTGCCTCATGCCACGCAATACATGTGGGGTGTTTATTCTACGCCATCAGCAGCACACAGAAATCAGATTCGTCATAACAACATTCAGAATTTTTTAGAACAACTATGGGATGGTGGCGCTATTTATAGCACCGGTTATCAAGGAACGTCCATTACTGATGGTCAGGTGATTTCCTATAACGTTGCGCAAAATAAGCGAGTAGCAGCCGGTGGCAATACGTTTTATACGGATGGAGGTAGTCGTTTTATTACACTCAATGATAATGTATCGCTTAATAATCCCAGTGGCTTTTTTGATTATGGTCCGTGCAATAAGTCAGATTCATTTCCTGCTGTGCCACCCAGCCCCGAGCTTTGTCTGTTAAATAGTCTCAATTATGGCACTGACATGGGTGGATGCATTCCTTATGGCGATCTTAATTTTACAAATAATTATTTAGGGGACATTATCATATTTTATAATCCATGCATTATTTTCAATCCCGATTATCCGGTTCGATTATCTTTAAATAATAATATACAGGTATCGAGTAGTAGTCAGGTTCCAGCATCTATATTGAATGCTGCAGGACGGCAATGATTAATGACAAAACGAAACGGGTGATATCGTGTGTGCACGCACCCGGGTTCGGCTTTTCTTGTATTAGCTTAATACTAAACAATTTATCGAAGGTTATATATGCTTAAAATAACATTGAAAGATAAAAATGATGTTAGCTATCAACTTGTTAGTTTTCCCTATGAGGATTTTTTAAAACTATATACTGTGGAGCAGGGGGGTAAGTAGACTCGCTGGGTTACCCCAGCGAGCCCCTTCTCAGGTAGGGTCGAACAATGGCGCAGTAATTAAATTAATTAATCCTGTTTCCAGCGTACGATTTTCCCGCACTACGCTTTCCTGATAACTTCATACCAAAGCTTATTTGACCTATCGAGCTGATGACACTTTCAGCTCTTGGTAGTATCGCACTTTATAGTCTGAATAAAGACCTAAGGTTTGACTATAACCATTGCTTACTCCATCTCTCCCAGCGGCGGGCTTTCATTCGTGTCATATTCTTAGTTGCTGCTGCCGTTACTTTCTCTATTGCTGCTGCCGCAGTTTTCTTAGGGCGATAACCGTAAGAACCAGATTGAAAATCTGCATCGAATATTGCTTCCAGCATTAATTTGACCGCACCTTAAACCACGCAGTCTCTAATACAAGGAATACTTAAAATTCTGGATTTTCCACCAGTTTTTGGTATTTCGTGTTTTCGATTTCTGAGCTGATAATAGGTTTTGGATATTAATTCGCTCTGTATTGCTTTCAGAAAATTATCTACACCCGCTGATTCAATATCATCAAAGGACGAGCGGGGTCACCCATTTGTCTCAGGTATTATAAAAGACGATATCTAATTTAAACAATCAGTTGAATTGTGCATGGTCGTGTTTTTACGAACAAATAGCACGCTCTCACGGCGGTAACGCGGATTCGAATTCCGCAGGCAGCGCCAATTTATCAGTGGGTTTCGATTGCACGTTTGCATGCAGGAAAAATGTTATAATCTGTAGATGTTCGTCAAGAATACAAAAGGAAAAAGCAATGCCTAATCAAGCTTTATTGATCCGTATTAGTGACAATGCGCAAAGGTTTGGAAATAAAGCTGCTAATTTAATAGAGTTAAAACAGTTCTGCCATCAGCTACAGTTAGATATTACTGTGGATATCCCTGCGATTTGTCCTATTAATCATAGTGAAATACAAACTTTTTTAGACACGAACGTGCCAAGTTGGCATGAAGTATGGGCAAGTTACAAAGAAGCCCAAAACGACAACAAAGATCATTTAACCCTTGCTGCGATAGCTCACTTACAGGCATTGCAAAAAATCATACAGACAGCATTTTCTCAGCATCTATTCTCATCTGCTGAAATAATACAGTATTTAGATGAAATGAAAGACATTAAAGATATAAGCTTAATGGTGCGTAGCTCAGGCCATGAAGATACAGCAGAGGTAACGAATCCTGGTGGTAATGATAGTGTGTCTGCTGTGCCATGTGAAGCTAAAGCCGTATCAAAAGCAATTGGCGTCGTTGTTGCTTCTTATTTCAGTGAGAAATCGTTGAAGCAACGTTTATTAAGCCAAGCGTCTGATATTACAGGACAAGCTTTTATGCCGGTATTATTACAGCGAATGATTGGTGAATCCATACATGAGCTGACACCAGCGCATGACTTAATCCGCTCAGGGGTTATGTATACCCATACTTATAATACAAAAATACAAATGGCTCCTGGTCATGGCGAGCTTATTGTTAACAGTAAAGGCGCGTTTGATACTTTTACAGTGACACGGGAAAATATCTTGTATCCAGAGATTGCTCACAAGTTATGGCGTTTAGCGCCAAGCGAAAATCCTGATACGAGAGAGAGAAAGCTTATCTCTAAAAAGAATTCGAAGGCATTACAAAACAATGCTTCGATCTCGCCTCATGTTGCAAAACAAATCGCTAATTTAGGCCGTATGATTGAACGCCATTATGATGAGCCTATGGATGTTGAATTTGTTTTTTATCCGTTATCGAATACGGTTTATTTGGTGCAGGCACGGCCATTATCAGCGATCAAATTGATATTGATTCCTTCATCCATTCCACCCAAAAAAATGTCTTTTGTCAGAAAAAAAATGGATAGTGGTGAAGTCAAATGTCGCACAGGATTAATTAGTGGTTCGAGCATCAATACAGCGCAAGTGATCACTCGACCAGAACATGTTTTGGTGTTTGACAGAATTGGGGATGCATTACGGAGATATTTGTCACAATCAAATTCGCTTGTCAAAGCAGTGATAGTCAAGGACATTCCACCAGATGCTTCACACGAAGTAGCTCAAATGAGTGCAAAGTCGATCCCTGTTTTACAACTAGATGATATTGAGGAAGTAAATACATGGTTGAATGAAAGAAATTTTGTACTGATTCTTGACCCTCAGCGAAATCAATTGATTAATTGGTCACATCAAATCGACAATAGTAGTGATGCCGAAAAAGTTTTATATGCAGAGGGTATTTTAAAAGAAGGTTTATTCGCCCAACCCGTGAGACCCATTACTGCATTTCCTTTATTTACCCGACATAGCAGATTCTTTAACATGGAGCCTGCAGAAATTATGCGATTGCTCCATAAAAAAATTACATCGGGAAATCATTTCAAGTTAGGAAAAAATCATTTGTTTAGTCAAATGCTAACCTGCATCAGAATATTAGAAGAATCACAAGCTGCGGGAGATGAAGTGACAAAAGCCCTGAATACGATTCGTCAAATCGTGTTTAAAGTAGCACAATCATATCATCTTAAAACTCACCAGCCTTTACCGATACTTGCTCATGTGATGCTGGTTTGTGAAGAAATTGAAAAGGCCTTTGAATTTAAATATCCTGCAGTTGAAAAGTTAAACCTCATCGCTAAGCTCCACTCTTTTATCATCTACAAAGGTAATAAAACTATCTATTCAAATTCATTACGGCAATCGTATCAAGATTACCGGGCAGTGAGACGCGTTTTAGATATCGCAGGCGCTGAGAGACTAAGTTCAATACAGTTGGAGTATTTTAGTGAATTCAATAAGCTTGAAAAATTAGCACTAAGTAGCGTTACATCGCAGGCATGGACTAAATTTGTTTTAAGGGTTTGTGAAGATTTTAAAGCAACACAAACATTAGCAAGTTTAATTGAATTTAATACTCATAATCAGATCGAATCAGATTGGCTAAATGGCAGCTTTATCTATTTTGCTAGCGCAAAAAATCATGTGCAAGATATCTTGATTGAGCTAACAGAAGAAAATAAGAAAGTGAAGAGTGAATTAGAAAAACTCAAACTAGAAGAAAAAAATCAATGTATCGAACGCTGGGAAAATAAAATAAATGAATGGGCAAGCCCAGCTAAGTTTGAACAGCTTTTTGTAGAATATCAAAAAGAAATAGGCGACTTGATTGCGAGCATAGAATGGCAAGTAGAAGAACCATTAAGCTTGAATGCTGCGCTTAAAATGATCCAACGATTAACAGAAATGATGGATAAAACCATTAAATCACTTAAAGGCAGTCCTGAATACAGTGGTGGCTTGGTTTTAATGCAAGTTGATCGATTTTCTCAATTGCTCGATCTCTATCTTCAATTAATGGATAACTGCATGAGGAGGGTTCCTGATAAGCTATATAATCAATTGAGTGAACGAATACCTGAAAAAAGATTTAATGACAAAATCAATATGTTAAAAGCCATTGGGGATACTTATCGGAAGTGTTTAACCAAAAAATCTGCTGCTCAGCTAAATGCATCCGGTTATCTCTCAATTGACTCTGCTAGATTAGGTTCAACGGCCTCATTTGCGCGACAGTTTGTAGAAAAATCTGATATGGTGACATTAGAAGACTTATTTTCATTGATGCATCAAAATATCATCGCTAGTACAGTCTATTTAAGCAAGGATATTCAAGTAAGCCGTCAAGATTTACCCGATACAATAAGACCGCTTCTGGACGCCATCAATAACGAAGAGAGAAGGGGTAGAATCCAATTACTCAGCATACAACATCATTATCCGAAAGTTCGTGTTGATTTCAATGTGCCACTGCAAAATCATAGCTTACAGTTTTCAATTGAATATGACCAACTATCTCAAGCCACTTTATTGCGAGGAAGGGTTTTCGGTAAAAACTGGTCTAATCGTATGTCGTTATTATGCTATATGCTGACCTTTGAAGGTCAATTATTTAATTGCCGAGTAAGAGAGCTGCCTCAATATTTGATCTATGCTGATAGTGTTTCTTTTGCATGGGAGTTTAGTGCCACTCAATTGAAAGACGAAGCAAAAGACATTGTCAAATGTCTGTTATACATTAGGCCAATGACAAATTATAGTCAAGGAGATCATGATGCTGATGCTATGACCGATATAGCGCATCATACAAAAGCAATAGTCGAAAATCACAACAATGTTCTAAAAATGCTTGATATTTATTTGCGATCGTCATCAAGTGAGCTTACAGAGCTACAACGGTTAGATAAAGCGTTTGTTAACAGCTTTATAATAGGTGCGAGCCAGCCTGAAACTTCATCAGTATGCATGGCAATATTACAAACATTCCCGGATGAATTTTTTACCTCTGACTTCAGTGATTTTGAAAATATATTGTGGTCTTTAAAAGAAAAAGAAGATGTAAATATCTTGTTAAAATATTACTTAGAAAGAGGGGTAAATTACGACCCCTTTGATTCTAGATATATTTATAAATTAGAATTGTATCCAGAGTTAACTGCATATACTTTAAGGCTTATCGAAAAAAATCCACAAGTGTATAGAATACGTTTTAGCGGGATTGATGCGCAGATAGTTTTGCTAAACAATAGTATTGTTATTCAAAAAATACTTGCGGTATTAATAGATAAAAAAATTCTTGTCCTTAGTGATGAAACTTTTAGTCATCTTCCTTTGCCGACAATTTATAAATGTTATAGCAATCCCGTATTTAAACAAAAATTTAGAGAATACTTAACTAACTCAAGCCTTGCTGTTAAACAAGATTTTATGTCGAAATTATTAAATTCTAACTTTGGCTATCAATACGGTGATAATGTTGCAGAAGATGCTATTCAAGATATATTAAATATTTTAATTACTGAGCCTCATGTATTAGCTTTTTTAATTGAACAGCTAAAAAGTAAAACGATTACACAACAAGAAATTTCTGCAATATTGTCGACCAGGCATCACCTACTGATTGTTGAATGTTTATCCCGAACCGGCTTGGATGTACTTTCAATGCCGGATTGGAAAAAAATATTTAATGACCCGGAGCTAAGACAATTCATTATAAAAAGTAAAGAGCTAAAATTAAAAACGACATCTGTTTTTTACTTTCAAAAAGAATTATTTGATAATTTACTCGCTTTGTTAGATCGGGAGCTAATAATACCCAGGTTAGAGCAACTGATTGCTCTTCTTAAAAACACCAATATACAGAAAGTGATGCAAGTACTTAGACATCCCAATTTTCGGTTTCAAAAGCAGGATTTTTTAGACAAAGCTCATGCGGATAATCAAGCCCAACAGCAACGAGGGACGGTAGGGAGACCATTTCGAGGTGATATTTTCTCTCAACCTTCTGGTTCAGCGGCTAATGAACAGAAAGTAATTGACACATTATGGGTGTCTGTTGATGCGGTCAATGCGGATTACGAGGTGCGTGAATATTTATTTAAAGCAGGCTGGCGCCCTAAATCGACTGATCTGTCTTATATTGATTATTTAAAGTATGAATATGATTCACAAAAAGCCGCGCCAATACCACGTTTAAATGATGCTATTCGAGTGGGTGATATCGATTCGATAAAATATTATCTGCAGCATGATTTACCAGAGAGCATTAAAAGCAATATCGTTTTAGCAGCTTTGGCTGCTAATCAATATTTTCTTGTTTTATTCCTATTGAAAGAGACAGATGTTCCCATATTAAAAACGGAACAATTTTATGAGACGCTCAGCTTGTGTGATGATGTTGAGGTATGGAAAGCTTATCTAAATCGAGAAGATGTCTTATTTATTCCAAGTTTTGTTGCTGTCATGACTCAGAGAAATGATAATGATAATCCGATGCTTGCAAATTATTTCAATTTTAAAATTTCTACAGGTCGGCATGAAAAAATATACTTCAATCTTCTTGAAAAAAAGAGATTTGATATTATTTTGCTATTGTTACAATCACAAAAATTTGCATGGCCAATTTCATTTATAGAACAACGCAAGATGCTGGCCGCCTTGCGCGCTACGAATGAACCAAAATTGACGGATTTTGTTGATCAAAGATTAAAATCACTCTCTTCTGAAGATGATGTTTTTGATTTTAATTCAAAAGAAAAAATTCACGTTTTATCCGCTCTCGCTGAAGTTTCAGCTCCAGTCGAATATGCAAATCCTGCGCTGTGTGTTGATCTAATTTATCGTATTTATCACTATGCCGTAAAGCCCGGTTCAGTTGAAGAAACTTTATTAGATAAAATCAAATTGCAATCACTGCCGATATCAGATGTAAGTCGGGTATCAGTGAGAGCCTATAAGGATTTATTTAATATTTATCAGATTTTTTGCCAAAATAAATCTGTTATAGATGCAGCAAGTGATCTATTTTTTACACCAGAATCAGTCAGTAAACACGAAAATTTAGCGAGTCAAAAAAGCAAAATCAATAGCATATTAAAATCAAAAACATTTTCATCAGATGATTTTGATGAGATTAAATCGATTATCAATTCAATTGATATACAGAGGCAGTTACCGAAGCCTAGCTAGACTTGAAACATGATGAAATTAAAATGGTGAATTAGGTATTCAACTTTTACGCATAGATAGCCTGTCCATTGGTAACACCCCTCGTTTTTATTGGAGGGGCATGTTACCCAAAAATTGATCAAATAAAGGCTTGGCTACGCGTTCGGTTAGCCCTGAATCAGTGTTCGAGTAACTCCGGAATGGGCGTTCGAATGAGCCCGGAATACACAATAAGTAGCAGCCAAAGCGTTTGGTGATGCATACAGACAATTTACAAGGAATAGAGGATGACTTATCTTGGACATCACGTGATCTTTCCTCAACCGGAGTGGCCACTTGAGAAGAGCTCGACATCACTTTCGGCGAAACGACTTGCGAAAAACTATCGCCTACTTGTATTTCTGAAATACTATATTTCGATCCATATGTTATTTTGTTCTACGCAATAAGCTTTGCTCTTCTGAATACTTAAATTCAGCACCAGGTTGAACATACTTTTCTTCTTTTTCTTCTTCTGCTGCTGCTGCTATCTTATTTTCAGCTATACGATTAAAAAAACGATGCTTCACATCACCAGATTTATAGTAATCATCCACATAAGGATTTTTCTTTATTTCATCTTTAAGTTGTTGTTGATAGTGTTCAGCTCTGATTATGTCTGCTTGACATTTGGTGACTAAAGTTTCTTTACGTTTTTGCGCATTAGATTGAAATTTATCTATTTCTTCTGTTATTTCGATGTGCCTTTCCGCACCCGGGTTTAGCGTATATATCATTGCGTTGGATCTCACAGCTAATCTAAGTGCAATTTGACCCAAAATAACCAAGCCGATAATGCCCCAACCAATAGGAGTACCGATTAATGCGGCGGTTGCTGTACCTCCTCCCAACAAAGATAAACCAAAGAAATAGCCGCCTGCTACATTAAGCACAGTAGTCAGCACAGAGAGAACCAGTCGTACGCCTTTTTTGAAAAAGCTCTCTTCAAATTTTATAATTTTTGTTTGTTTGACAGCGATGATATGTTCATCAAACAAATTATTCAATCGAGAAATTTTCTTATACTCAGCAGTATTCATATCATTATCTACTGCCATTATATTATCGATATTTTTGATCAGTTGATGCTGCTTTCCATAGACTTCCATGAGTGGTGTTGATATTTTCTGAGAAAAAATCCCCAAAGACATTTTTAACAACGGTGACATAACAGCATAAAACAAAAACGCTTCTACTGCGCATAAGGCTAAGCTTGCAACATTTATTGCGACAGGTGCCAGCCACGGAATAGTTGTTAACAACTCAACTGTGCCTAAAAATCCTCCCCAAAGCATGGGCACCAATTCCAAAGCCATGAATGAACCGAATACAAACCAGATAAAAACGGAGGGTTCTTTGGGAGGATTTTTATCTTCATCTGCGGGCAATTTATTCTTAATTTGAAGATAATCGTAAGTTGCTTTTATGATAGATAATCGGTATTTTTCAAATGATAACCGTTCATTTTCTTCTAAATTAATCCAAAATTCCTCATCATTACTTATTTCTGCTAATGCAGTTAATTCAATTCTCAACTCATTATATGTTGGGAGGTAGCCATCCGGGAAAATTTGTAAATGGTTAATATAAGGATATTTATTGTAAATTATCTGAATGTGAGCTTGCGAATTAAACTCAATTTTTATTTTCGGTGGAGGAGCAACCTCAGGCTGCGCTTGAAACATGCCAAGCCTATCTTGCTCGATATTCTCCTCAGCTTCAATATGACGTAAAATAAACTTAGACCCATAGGCCTCTTCTGGATTTAAGCCTATAAGAGAGCTTCTCATCATATTTTTACCTTTGTCAAACAATGTTAGGTAGAACAGAATAAAAGATAATATACTAAAACAGTAGATTAGATCAAATTAAATACTTTCAATATGTATCATTTGAGGCCTATAAGAACTCACCGATTTACATCTTAAAGGACCCACTTAAAACAACCGCTACTGTTGGTTAATTTTTGGTCTTTTTCAGCCTCTATTTTTTATCCTTCTTTTTGCTAGACTTAACCGCTTCTCGCCAGGCAATGAGTCACTGAACGCTTACCTGAACCATTCAACATCTACTAACAAAACCGTAAGCGTCTGGCAAACCACACCACTCACTAAAGCTTAATAAACTGTGAAGAAGTTGTTATATTCATCTTCAGTAACGCACCCATGGCACCCTTAGCCCCTTCTTCAATTATTCTGATATTATTCAAGCAGGTTTATAGCAAATAGCTCAGGATTGTCAGTTAAGTTTTAATCATATAATTAAATTATAAATTGTAATTAAAAAGTAAAACTTT
Organism: Gammaproteobacteria bacterium; assembly: GCA_031291175.1. Classification (GTDB taxonomy): domain Bacteria; phylum Pseudomonadota; class Gammaproteobacteria; order DSM-16500; family DSM-16500; genus UBA5158. The sequence continues at coordinate 81,215 of JARLJO010000016.1, read as the reverse complement.
CTACTCAATTTTAGGTGTTGGCAGCATTGATGGCCGAAAAGATATTTTAGGGATGTATTTTTCTGAATATGTGGTCAGTCATGACCAAAAATCATTTATGCTGGATTTGAAGCTTGTTTACAAAGCTACAGGCAAGGAATTGGCTGAACATCATTTGTTGGAGCTGGGCGAGAAATGGGGGAAAAAATATCCTGCCGTCATAAAGTCATGGCAAGCAAACTAGGAGGCGTTATCGCAATATTTCAAGTATCCAGAAGAATTGCGCCGCATTATCTATACTACTAATATCGTCGAAGGGTTTCATCGACAAATTCGAAAGTACACTAAAAGCAAGGGTGCATTTACCAGCGAAAATGCTCTGGTGAGATTAATTTATTGTGCGTGCCAGAAAATTCTAGAAAAATGGAACATGCCAATGCATAATTGGGCGCTGATAATATCTCAACTTCAAATTTATTTTGAGGGACGCTTAAACTTGGAGCTGAGATAAATTTATGCTGACACAGTTAAATGAACGCTCTCTCCAAGTCAGGCAAACATTCGCCTGGATTCTTTGCAGCCGAGAGTCAACAGACGTAACTAGCTCGCCAGAGTACAAAAAGACTATGTTCATAGGTTTTCTGCAAACTTAATTCCTTTGAGGGTCATTTAACGTTTCCAGAAAATAAAAAGGCTCTAATCTTATAGATCCTTGATGTCTATATTATACCCTTGACAATTCATTTCCTTCGCTAGAGTCACACCTGCTTCTTTAGCTATATCATCTTTGAATGGAATATAGATTAAACCTTGGATATCAGAAGGTCTTTCCATTTTTTCTTGCTCTTTTAATAAAATCGCGACTTTTTTTCTTCCTAAATGTATAAGTAGCATGCCAAGCTCAAGAACAACATTTTGTCTGGCGCGAAAAGCTTTTTCATCTTGTCGTCCAGCTTTGAATCCCTCATCATCTGGGGTTGCAAGAATAACCGCAAAATTTACTTGAGATGTATACTTTTCAAGTTTTTCAATAATTGTTTGTCCTTCGGAGGGAAGTTGATCAAGCATTATTGGTTCAAGACGCCAACGACGCAGCATGGCTTCTAATTGGTGTTTTGCTCCGTCATCATGTCCATAAACAACAAATATTTTTTTTGGGCTTTTATCTTCTTTAGGGATTAGTGAATCAACTGGATGATTTGATAATAATTGATTTACTTCATCTGTGTTTTTTCCTTGAATACTATGTGTACCTTTGTCATATGCATTAATAATACAACCATTTTCTAATTCAAGCTTCACTCCAGTATTGTTGTTAATTCTTGATTCATGACTTATGTTATATCCAGAACTTGCTAATTTGTTTTTTATTTCGTGTAATTTCATTTTTTCTCATCCTTCGATTTTTTAATCTCACTGAGATATTAACAATCCTGATTTAACAGAGTAGTCGTAACATATAATTTTTTATTTTAGTCTACTCCGCATGTTTGCTAGTCAAACTAGCACTATATTTTATAACTTATCAAATTAGAATGGTGTCTGATTAAAGTGCCATTTTCGTACTTTAGAAACATAATTAACTCTCGTCTTTCAGCAATTGGGGCCTACTAGTTTTCAGTTGTTCTTGACCCAATTAATACCACAAAACAGATGATTAAGTTAGACCAAGTTACCTCATGCTCATTCTTTTGTGAGTGAAGCTGTAGTGAGAATGAGTTAATTTCTAAAAATGGTTTTTAAATCTTCAAAATATTTCTTGGCAAACATAAAATTAATGTCATCGGAATTATTTTCTATTGAATATTTTGATTTACTAAATTCAAGATAAGACTTAACTTCTAAACGAGAGGTATCGCTTCTAAGATGCTGGTATCCATTATTCTTCATAACCCAAAAGAATGTGGAATCCAAATCTGCACGATTCCTGTTTTTCTTCAACATATCAATTATCAAAGGAATGTAAATTCTTTCTAGCTCAGCCGATTTCATTGCTAACGCTAATTTCAAACTTAAAACTGAATTAACTTCACCTTTTTCTAATAGCAGATCTATTTGCTTTTTATTTGATAAAATTAGATCGGTTGGACTAAGGTCAACGTAGCCTCTGAGAACTATGTCAGATTCATTTTTATTTAGTTTTACATAAAGTAATTTGGCATAAAACTTCTGTAATGCAATCTCATCTCCATTAACTTTTATTTCTTTTCTATGGCCTTGGTAATAAGCTAACGTACCCTGAATTAACTTCTCTTTAATTTCCGGGATTTGAGTTTCAGAATACATTTTCAGAAAATTTTGAATGACTTTAGGATCATTTGATAAAGATAATTTATCAATAAAAATACCGCGCTTTATAGCAGCTAAGTTATTGTCTCCTACAAATTTCCATTCAGCTTGTATCTGAGAGGGTGTTTCTTGATGTATTGGTATGTCAGCGACCATTTCAAATCCTTCGTAGGACAAATTATTTAGTTCATTGGAGGTAGTGTTAGATAATAATTGATTGGGTTTATAATTAAACCCTTTATTAGGGCTTACTGAGGTCCGGCCCCGATCCTGGTAAAAAAGGGTTAAATCTCTGAACTGATTTAATTAGCCTTTCCCCGACAACACTCAAAACCATATTACTCATGCTTTGTTTTACAGATATCGCAGGTGAATTCCAGTATATCTACCGGAGTGCACCCGTAACATAATATTTCTACAATCATTTCTTATAGAAAGCAAAATGGTCTATTTTTGGTTATAATATCAGATAATATACCTTAAAAATCAAGTGAGGCCATCGATGGGTAATGAGACGAGTAGAAATCAAGACAAAAAGAAAAAAGCAGGCAAATACCCCTCTGCTTTATCGTCGAGTTCATCTATCCCTACTGCATCCACTTCACCTATCACAGAAGACGATATCGATACAAATGTTAGGTTCGATCAAGAAGAAAAAAACGCTCAAAGTGTGCCACAACAAGCGGGCGGAAGTGCATCCTCATACGCTGCTAGCTCATCAAGTCCTGCAATGTTTAATAGAAGTACTAACAATGCTAATCAACTGCGGTTAGATTTGCTACCTGCTGACCTAATGGTGCGCGTCGTTCTACCTTATCTTGGTTTAAAAGATATGATTAGTTTACAGCAGATAACCCGCTATTGGTGGGAGAATAAAATATTTGCTATACAAGCGGAACGAGCTATTGTGGATCACATGTTTGGATTGATCCGTGGTGCAGAGGATAATCAAAATCAAATAGAAGCAATGCTTCAATGTAATCCTGAGTTGTTATTAAAGAGAGGTAAATCAGGTAACACACCTTTTCAAGAGGCGGTTAAAGCAGGCGATTGGCCTCTGTATTTTATGATGCTTAACTATTTTAAAAATATCCCTATTCCTAATGATCCAGGAAAAAGAACAATAGGAATTGCAGAAGGTAACGCAATCGCTAAACAACAATTAGATGAATTAGAAGCAAGAGCGTACAGCTACGATCTTCATTTACGGCCAACGATATTACCCGCAAAAAATAGGGAACCTGGTAAGTTACCCGGCATAGCTCGTGTTATTTTATTAGCATATGGAGAGCCCTTACCCGCAACTATTCCAAACGATGCCATCCTCATGCAAAGAGACAAAGAGTATGACCTTGCGCCACTGCCTGATATTGAACGTGATCCTAGGAAAATTTATATTAACCCTACTCCTGCCGGATTGCAGTATGAAGTAATGGGTTTAGATGGAAAGACGAAAAGTGCGGTTATTCCGTGGGATAAATTACCAAATTGTCCTAAAAAATTAGAAGAGATAATGGCATCAAAAAATTATTATCTAGCTCAAATAGTAAAAGTCGCATCAGAGAATGTTAACTATCACTTAACAAGTCACAAAATGGTCGATGGTAATCTGGTAGCAGATAAGTCACTAGATTTATCCGGGCGGGACATGCAGAAAATCGCAAAACATTTCCCCCAAGCACCAAGAAAATCGAGAGAAATAACCCAAGAGTTAAATCCCGTACTATTTGAAAGAATGATGACAGGATGCCACTATCCTCTTTTTTCATTACCCAAAAAACCAACGTTAATACCACAAGTGAATGAAGCTGGAGAGATAATTAAAATCAGTTTTTGGGGAAATGTAAATGGTAAATGGAAATTAAATGATCTCACAAAAGCGGAGATGAAAGTTTTTGAGAAGTTTCCATTTTTTCCAGAAAGCGATGTTGAGTCTATGCCAATTAAAAGCCAAAATATTGCAGCAGAGTGTTATGAGCTATTAAAAAAATATCATACGGTATCACATTACGATTTCACAGAATACCTCCATCCTTTGCAGACTTACGTCAACAATTTTAATACTTGGGTTAATCAAAATAATTATCAACAGTGTGATGATTATTGGAGTATAGAGGTACGTGACCCGCAGTTGCGGGCGCCAGGTATTATAGGGAATTGGTATTGTAGTGATGTATCGTTTACTCCGGTGCCACGTTTTGCTGATGCGGAATTAGAGCGGACTTTAAAACTATATTACGGAGGGGATTTTTTTGATTCTGTACCGGATGATGATTTTGCAATATTAAAAGGCGCGGCTTGGTTGTCGCGGCCCCGCTGCGCCGCGGGGGCGCCAGGCGTGGCGGTCGAAATTGATCGGGCGGCTGTTGCCGCCCTATGTCAGGTGATAAACGAAAAACTAGTAGAGCTTAAGCAGCATCTTGGTGCAGTGCCGTTGCTGGCGTCCCGCTTGAAGTGATCTTGTCATGCAGTACCCTGGTCGCCACTTGGTGCGCGCCAGGATCCCAACAGACATCTAAAAACCAAGTTAATAGCTCTTTGTAGCTCCACGTTTCCGTGGTTATCACCCACCAGGCAACCCAGCGATGCAAATAATTTCTGATTCGTTTGGGTAGAAACCCATCTAGTACCATCAATCTCACCTGCTCGCGCGCTTTACGCAGAGTCCTCGGATGAGGTTTTATGCGTATCACTTCATTCTGCGGATGTTCAACAATTAGCTCCCCCCCCCGATGGAGGTTAAATCTGCAACAGCAGATTGAATTATTTGATCATCATTAGAATGTGTTACCTTAGCTCCATCCGAAGTTTGCGTCCCCGGATAGTCAATGCCTAAGAAATGAAATCCGCTTTTGATACAGCCGAATGGATATTACTGAATTTTAGCTTTTTCTTGTTAAGCATTTGTAGAATATTTTTTTGCAAGAGGCCATTACCCACACCAGCTGTTCCTACACTTGACACGCCGGCAAGAAAGGTATCAGTCGCTAGCCTAGATGCATTGATGATTTTATAATTATTAAGAATAGCTTCTCGTTTTGCTACATTTTTAGTGGCTATAATTTCTTGCCACTGAATATACGTTACATATAAACAAGAATTAATTGGTAACATTTCAAGACTTAATTTGCCCTCAGTAATTTGGCTAAAAATATTTGTATCAATCATATATTTGTCTGCAATGCTCACCTTTCGCTCCAAAACTTTGACTTATCAACGATATTTTAAATAAATGATAGGGTTTATTATTTATATTTTGCTCTCAGATTAAACATCTGCAGAAACTTATTAACAAATTTAAAGCCTGCGAAAAATGCGCTTCAATATTTTAATGATATTTTTCCATTTTTTTTATCCTGCAAAAAAAATCTTCTTATTTGCCAAATAATTGGGATTCGTAAATTTAAATGGAGCTAAGATTTACTTTATTAGTTGCTTATAATTATTAGAAAATTACCCAATGGAGAATTGGTATCTAATCGAGCAGCCTCCATATAGGAGTAAGCCATTGGGACATAGTTGATAGAGTCATACCCCTATCTGTTCTCCTGACACATTGCAAATAAAGTCAAATAATCACGTTTAGCAAATATATAATATGGATCCAACCTATTATTTTCAGTCAGCGACAAATATTTACTGGATAAAGATTCTATATATTCTCTGATTTGATTAATCGATTGTTCTGCTTTTAAGTGGCTATATAACATTTTCATTCTTATGAAAAAGATACCCTCTAACTGAGAACTATTTTTTTCTCTCAACATATAAATAACCGATGAAATATATTTCTTCTCTAAGACAATCGACAGAGTCGCTATATCTAATTTTAATCCCAATGCCGCAGCTGGCTCTATGTTGATAAGTTGTCTATCTATCTTGACAATATTATTCAATACTTCATCAGGTGAATGAAAATCAATATAGCCTCTGACAACCACACTAGCTTGCATGCCATTTAACTTTTCATTGAGCAGCTTTGCATAAAAAGATTTTAACAGTACATTTTCATCATTTAACTTTACTTGATCCAGATTATTTTGATAATACGACATTACTCCTTCGAGTAATTTTTCCTTAATTTCAGCTATATTAGTTTCTTGATACATTTTTATAAATTTTGGTATGACGTTTGGCTCATGTGACATTGATATTTTATCAATAAAAATACCCCGCTTAATATTACTTAAATGCGTATCTTGAGCTAATTTCCATTCTGCTTGAATGTACTGCGGTGTTTGTTGGTTTAATGGGATATCAGCGACCATTTCGAACTCCTCATAGGACATTGCATTTATATCTAGTAAACTCATTGATGTGAAATTTTTATCGGCTTTGAGTTGATAAACACTGCCAAATGATTTTTTAAAAGTTGGTCTATCGCTATTCTCGAGAGGAAACAGATCAAATACAATTCTAGGCAGTATTAAAGGGTTTTCCATAAGTTGGTGATAGCCAGCCCTATAATAGCACCAGGCAACGAATGTATCACACCTCCATTTACCACATTTAGTGCTTTTTCCTGTGCTTAAATCACCTTCTCCAATCTCATAATCGGTGGAGTTAGTATATGTTTGGCACCATGCTGTTTGATTATAAGCCTCAGTAAGCACATCCATAGTGGATTTATCATATGGGCCTAATCCATACCTGCTGCCCCAATATTTTGTTTTCTTTTTAAATTCGTCTATAGAGTTCATTTGAATTACATTTTTTTCATTTAAAACCTCAATCACCCATTTTGCGGCATTATCTGTATCGTCGCCGAGAGCCAACCCCACATGACCTGCCCAGCCCAAACCTGGTATAGCTAAGTCTCGGCCAAGAACGTCGCTATAATAGATTTCCTTGCCATAACAAACGGCACTAATTAACAAAGCCAACAACACTAAAAATAATCTTTTATACATGATGCCTCACTGCCCTGTTCTAACTCATTTAATTTATCTTAACTTTCCATCTAGTCATCAAAGTAATTTTAATTAGGCAAAAACTATTTTAAGTCAGTAGGACTGTATTACTGAAGCCCCAGGAGGCTACTCTATTTTTTAGATATAGTACAATGTAGTACGTAATACTACACTTTTAATTCGAGTTTAACTTTAGATAAGTTAGTTATTTTGTCTCTATAAGCGCCGTTATCGATAGTAATAATAATATACAGCAACCCATCATACAAATTTCTCTGTATTTCAAGCTTCCTACAGCACGGGGGAATACTCTCGATAAAAACTGACTTTCAAAAGAAGAAGGGCGCGCCAATAACACAGCAAGGTATAAACATCCGTTTCTAAAGCTCAATGTCAGAATACGCACGAAACAATCAGCAGAGCAGTGAGGTGTAATCAACCCTGTAGCATTTTCCCTTATTAAAGAGAACATCTATACTATAAATGTACATACGCCAAGTCAGAACGCTTATGCCGTTGCATTTAGGCTTTTATTCCTTCGATAATCAAATCAGAGACATCGATTTGATTAGAAGGATTAACAATGGTATTACACGAAACGATTTGTTTAGCGCCGGCGCGCATCAAATTTTCTTCTACTTTTTGATCAAATAAAGCATGCACAACAATACAAATTGGATTTTTAAAATTTCTTAATAAAAGCTGCTCTATGGCCATTATCATGCTTGTACCAGTAGAAATAATGTCATCCACTAGCACAGGGGTTTTACTCGTATCATTTATCTCAGGAACGGTGATCTTCACATCTCTATCGCCATACCGTGTTTTTTTTATAATCGCATAAGAAGCATTAACTTCTTTTGCAACAAGAGAAACCCACTGCTCACTTTCTTCATCGGGACCTATAATGAACGGCGAATCAACATTATTTTTAATCCAGGTTGCGACAAGTTTTGTTGCATGTAATGTTGTTGTCGGAATAGAGTAAATTTCTGAAAGGTGCTTAATCCGGTGTAAATGAGGATCAATTGTAATTAAATGATCAATAAAACCTGAAAGAAGCTGCGCAAAAAGAGCGGATGTAACCGCCTCACCTGGCTTGAATTGTTTATCTTGCCGCATATAAGGTAAATAAGGTGACACAAGATAAATCTTCTTTGCCCCAAGTGCTTTGAGTGTTCTTGCCATAAACAGCAATGGGCAAATTTTATTGTTCGGATGATCCAGACTACAAATCAATAAAATGGCTTTGTCTTTAACGTCAGATTCAATGCGGACATAAGTTTCACCGTCAGGGAAAGAATGAAATTCTGCTATTCCTATTTCAATTTTTAGCTTATCAGCAAGGCTTTTCGTTAATTGCATATTTTCAGGCATAGAGAAAATAATCATATTATCCATTGTCAATTTCTCTACGCACCTTAATGATGTCTGGCATTGATTTGGCATACGCTAGTGCATATCCCAATGCGCCTTTTGAATTAGCATGGATACGGTATAGAACTTGATTTACCTCAACCTGACTTCCTTGCTTGGCATAAAATTCAATGCCGGCTACAGGATCATGAGGTGCGCCAGCAAGCTTGGCAACCATGGCTAAGTCTCTATTATCAATTTCAATGACTTGACCGGGGTAGGTTGCGATAATATCGTGAGTGAAGGGTGCAGCCTCCGGTTCGCGAAAGCCGCCTTGCGCCTCACAAATTCTAATAAATTTTTTAAATGCGGTGCCATTTTCTAGTATTTGCGTTGCCAGTTCGACGCCTTTACCCGGAGACGCTTTGTTTCCCCACTCAAGCAAAATACTGGCAAGTAATATCGATTTATTTTTCAGGTCGATGGGTGCGTTTGGTGCGTTTGTTAAAACAGCCAAAATATCTTTTGCCTCTAGTGAGGGACCAATTCCAACACCCATTGGCTGAATACCTTCGGTTTTTAATACGTGCATATGTAAACCCACGGCCTTGCCTATCATATTGAAATATTCGTTTAGTTTAATAAATTCTTCGTTCGAGCGAATTTTTGCAGTGGGGCCAACAGGAATATCAATAACAACATGCGTAGCGCCTGCCGCAACTTTCTTAGAGAGCACAGAAGCAATCATTTGAACTTCTGGATCAAGATCTAAAGATCGCTCAACCCGAATGATAATATCATCCGCAGGGCTAATACCTAGCGCACCGCCCCATACCATGCAACCACCTTCTTTTTCGACAACTCGCCGAACCTGATCAGCATCTAGGGTAACTGAAGTCATTGTTTCAACCGTATCGGCGGTTCCAGCAGGGGAGGTTATCGCTCGAGAAGAGGTTTTTGGAATAACGAGGCCGGCACTAGCTACAATTGCAACCACAATGGGCGTTGTTCGATTTCCCGGTATTCCACCAACACTATGTTTATCCATAACGAAGGGATAATCCCATTGTAATTGCTTCCCGGTTTTGATCATGGATTGTGTTAAGTGGATAATCTCATCAACGGTCAGATTGTTACTGGCGCAGGCTGTGATGAAGCTAGCAATATGCACATTAGAGTATTTACCTGAAACGATGTCCCCAATAATTTCATCCAATTCTTGTGGCTCAAGTTTATTACCAAAGATTTTAGATCTAACATATTTTAATGAGGTCACGGGTTTTAAATGAGAAAGCGTGATTTTATCACCTTCTTTCGCATTTAATTTTCCCCAAGCGCTTTTTGATAAACTCGCTTCATTAATTTTTAATATGTCAGAATCAACAACGTTCAGTGTGGCTATAATGGAGTGATTGTTGCAGGATATCTGTACTTGCGTTTCGGTTTTAAATCCTTCTGATTTGCAAACGAAACAGTCTAGATGTATATAAACAATGAACTCTTGCTGAGTATCAATTCCTAGTCGTACTAATGTTAGTTTATTCATTCTATCCCCTGGATAGGATCTATCGTTTTTTTCCAAAGATAAATCTGAAAATCTACAGATATTTTTTATGGGATGCTTTCTATACAACATTAGTATTTCATTATACTATCAATTACCCGCAACACCGACAGACTAAAAATAGAATTTGTAGATCATAGATAAATGAGTGTACAGCATGGATGCCTTATTACAAATTTCGCTCAAACTTTTGGTCAATGACCGTGGGAAATTTTTTACGTTAATTATTGGCATTACCTTTGCTGTGTTTCTCATGATGCAAATGACATCTATGTTTTCAGGTGTGATGTATCGCACAGCGGCGACCATTTATAATATTGGCGCAAAAGTCTGGGTAATGGATCCTTCTATCCATATTCAATCCGATAACATCCCTATGCCCAACTACATTCTAGATGCCGTCAGAAGTATTAAAGGCGTAAAGTATGCTGCTCCGCTTTACTCCGGCAGTGGACTTGTGAAGTTATCTGATGGGACCTATCAAGCGACCAATATCATTGGGTTGGATGACCCGACTTTATTTGGCAGGCCAACCATCACCAAAGGCAATATTTATAGCATTTACGACGATAACGCCTATATTATTATCAAAGATGCCGAATATCACAAATTAAATAATCCCAAGATTGGAGCAACTTTCGAAGTCAACGATAACCGAGGTGTAATCGTTGGAATTGGCAAAGCGCTCGTGAGTGGATTATTTGGCACGCCTACATTATATACCACTTTTTCACGCGCAATTTCAGACTTACCAACAACTCGTTTCACCATATCTTATATTCTATTAGAACCCAAAACACTTAACGATATTTCAAATATAAAAAAGGAAGTGAAAGCGCTTGGATATATTGCCCTCACGGAAAAAGAATTTGTAGACAAAAACAAAAACTATTACTTATATCAAACAGGATTAGGTACGAACGTTTTGATCATGACTTTAATCAGCTTTATTGTGGGCCTGTCCATTGCCGGACAAACCTTTTACACGTTTGTGCTAGAAAATCTCGAAGAATTTGGTGCTTTAAAAGCGATCGGCGCAAAGAAGAGTGAGCTAATCAAAATGATTTTCTTTCAATCTACTGTTGTCGGGTTTTTAGGATACGGATTCGGTATATTACTGTCATCCATATTGATTGCTTTAGCAAAACTTCGATTGCCAGAATATGCAGCGCTTGTAACATATGAAAATCTAGGCATCTCATTTTTTATGGTATTAGTGATTATCTTATTTTCCAGCTATCTTGGAATACGAAAAGTCACTCAAATCGATCCCTTCGATATTTTTAGAGGTTAATGTGATACTTCAAGCAAGAAATATAACAAAATGGTTTGGTGAGGCCGATAATAAAACTTATGCAATAAAAGATGTTAGCTTGGAACTTAATTATGGCGAAATGCTCTATATTGTAGGCCCATCGGGTTCAGGTAAAACAACATTGCTTAGCGTTATGTCTGGCATTCTTAGACCAAACGAAGGGACGGTCACGATTAAAGACAAAGAAATTTGGCAACTAAACGATGATGCACTAACAGAATTTCGTTTATATTCTATCGGATTTGTTTTTCAGGATTTTCATTTATTTGGAAAATTAACCAGCAAAGAAAATGTTGCTATTCCGTTGATATTGCAAAAGCAAGAATGGGATTACTCACTTGCTGAGGCGACGAAAGCATTAGAAATTGTCGGACTCCAAAATCGTGTTGATCTGTCCCCTAGTAAATTAAGCATAGGCGAACAACAACGCGTGGCCATAGCAAGAGCGCTTATTACAAAACCAGATTTACTGATATTTGATGAACCGACTGCATCGTTAGACGGTGAAACTGGGAAAAAAATTATTTCATTTATCAGAAATACCGTTTTAAACGACAAACGAGCGATTATTGTCGTGACACATGATAATAGGATTTACGATTATGCAACCCGTATAATCCGCATGGAAGATGGAAAGATAGTCAAAGAGACAGGGGCACTCAGTGAAAATTAAACCGTTAGTGATAATCTCTTGTTTAGGAATAATTGCGGGCGTGATTAGCGTTATCGTTTATAACGATAGAAGAGAGTCGCAGCCACCGATCGCAGTGAATTACAATCCATATGACAATGGTATTTATGCCACGGGCATTGTAGAAAGCTTTCAGCCGACTGGATCAAATGTCAATATCTATTCCGAAGTCTCGAATAGAGTCACTAAAATTTTTGTTACCAATGGACAAAAGCTCAAAAAAAATGATCCCATTCTTGCCATAGATGATTCAGTACAACGTGAACTTGTTGAAAAAGATATTGCTCAGATCCAACTGGATAAAGCTAATCTTTTAAATGTAAGTCAACAATTAGATAAAATTAAAAAATCCTATTCATTAGATGCGAAATCAGTCAGTAAAAATATATTAGACAATGCCATTAATGCCGTCAAAATTGCAAAAGCTACTTTCATGGTGGATACTCAACAATATAAATCCGATCAAAATCTTTTAAATAAATATGTTCTTAGATCACCGATTGATGGCCTAATTTTGCGTATCACGCCGTCCGTTGGCGACTATGTTTCTCCACAAGGCAGCTATGATTTGTATACTCAAGCGATGCTTCCCTCGGTGCAAATGGGCAGTGCCGAATTTGATTTGCAAGTCAGGGCATATGTGGACGAGATTCTCATTCCTCGTTTACCAGGTCCGTCTAAACTGGAAGCCACCATGTTCATTAGAGGTTTGAATAACGCAAGCGTTCCTCTGGAATTTGTCAGTATTCAACCGTATGCCATCCCTAACATTGAGCTTTCAGATCAACGTAATGAGCGTGTCGATGTCAGGGTATTACCGGTCATCTTTAAGTTTAAAAAGCCAAAAGATATTAATATCTTTCCCGGACAGTTAGTTGATGTTTACCTCAAAGGCAAAGCATGAAGAAAATATTTTATTACCTAATTTGTCTGATCAGCATGCATTTTATGAACGGCTGCACTTTGTATAAAAAACCAGACGCTCCTGATTTAAAAAACCCACAAAGCTTCAAGTCGAAAATAAAAATCACTAGCGCGAATTTGAAAGATCACTGGTGGGAAAATTTTCATGATGAAAAGTTAAATCAGTTGCTTCTCGTGGCGTTTGAAAAAAATAACAACTATAAAATATCACTTAAAAATATCGACATAGCCGCTACCTATGTCACGCAAAATCTTTCTAATCTTTTTCCCCAGGTGAATTTAGATTTTAATTCTTCTCGTAATCAATACGCTGCAGCCCAATTAAATTCATTTGGCGGCCTGAAGCTGCCTAATGCTAGTGGATCAAATTTAGCGCCACGCCCTTTCGATCTTCAACAATTGTCAGGAGTAGTCTCATATCAAGTAGACGCATGGAATCAAATTAGAAATAGCGTCAAACAAGCAGAGGCAAATCAGTCGGCCAGTGAAGCTGACAGCCAGCAAGTGAAATTAATGCTCATCAGCAGCATCACTAATACTTATTTTCAAATTAATGCAGCAAGTACTAACATTGTCAACCTAAACAAACAGCTCAAATCCGCTAACGCCATTTTAAAATTAGACACAGCGCAATTTCAGGGTGGTCTGATTGATTTTAGCGTTATAGATGACGATAAGAATCAAATTGAATCGATCAAAACGTCTATTATCACTTTAGAAAAGCAAAAACAAATCTTGGAATATACTCTCGCTTATTTGAGTGGGGAATATCCCGAAAACTTTAATTTGAAGATACACAATGGATTTAACGAGTTTAAAAAAAATAATTTGATACCTGCTGGCATACCAGCAAAAATGATAGCAAACAGGCCTGATATTCAAGAGGCGTATTATCAAGTTCTCTCTTATGGGTATTTAGAAAAACAAACGATCGCGAATTTTCTGCCTTCCATTAGTCTGACTGGAGCCTATGGTTATGCTAGCACTGCATTATCGCATTTAATTTCAGGGCCAAATGCCTATTGGAATTATGGATTATTTACCACCCAATATGTTTTCGATTATGCGACAAGGCTGAGTGAGTATCGCCGCTCGAAATATCAATATCAATCTGCCATATTAAATTATAAAAATATCGCGATAAATGCTTTTAAAGAAGTCGACAGCGCATTATCTTCTTACAAAAAAGATAATGAATCTTTTGATGTTTACCAAAATCAATATGTCATATTAAAAGACAAATTAATGCTGGCGAATGCCCAATATCGCTCGGGCCTCACTGGTTACTCTGAATACTTAACGTCTAATCTTCATTATCTTCAAAGTGAATACGCCTTAACGAATCAAAAATTAACGGTAATGCAAGACGTTATCCAAGTGTATACCGCTTTAGGTCTTGGCACATGAAGTGGCAGAAATAGTTTCACTCAAACAGCTTCTCCTAAGAGAAGCATGTTATTAAGTGATTTAACCGTTATGGCGGATTTAAAAAAAAGAACGCGCCTAACTCGTGGTCGCCTTATGAGATGCTGCTGGGATAATTAAATGCATTCGCAAAAAATCCAATATATAACAAAATAACCCCAAGCATTAAGCCGAACAAACTAAATAAGAATGGAATTTGTTCGATGTGTTGTGACATCACTTTTTTCCAGTGATTCACGAATAACGCTCGATAAGCGCCAATAATCAATGTGGATGTACCAACCAGGGTGACAACCAACTGCCAGCTCGGCTCAAAACTATTGGCAAACATCAGCGATAAGCTACCGAAAATAACCGGTAAAATTCCGCCCATAATATAACCAGTTTCCGACTTGACCATGTTCCTGGCCATTTCTCGAGCATCTTCCTGATTGAACAAAATACCAAGAGAAAGAATAACCGAAACCAGGCCAAACCAACGTGCAAAAAGTATATATGTCATAGCGATTATCCTTGTCAGCCAAACATTAGAAAAAAATACAATTAAAGTTAACTAAAATCATACCACTAGAATTATACTATGCAAAAGTAATTGACGGTGGAGTAGAGGAGTGACAAAAATGACACAAATTGTAACAAAAATGGTTAAAAATTGGTTGAAATGGACAATGCTAGTTGGAATATTGCTCAGCTTGACTGCTTGCAATTTACAACTCTCAGGATTGCTCGACCCAAAAGGCGTTATTGCGTTTGAAGAACGCAAATTGTTTTTTGATACATTGGCACTCATGATGATTGTGGTTTTGCCTGTCATCATAATGAGTTTTGCATTTATTTATCATTATCAAGTCTCTCACCGCACCAGAGACTACAAACCTAATTGGAGTCACAGTCACTTCTTAGAATCACTTTGGTGGGGCATTCCCTGCATCATTATTGTGGTGCTCGCCGTGATTACCTGGAAAAAAACAATATTATTAGATCCTTATCGTCAAATCCCAGGCCAAACAGCCGCACCAATGGTCATTCAGGCCATCGCTTTGCCTTGGAAGTGGGTATTCATCTATCCAGAAGAAAATATTGCCACGGTGAATTACGTGGAAGTGCCTGTGGGTCGTGAGGTGGAATACCAAATAACGGCAGATAATGTCGCAATGAGTGCATTTTTTATTCCACAGCTAGGTAGCCAGATTTATGCCATGGCGGGGATGCGCACACGCTTACACTTGATTGCCTCTGTACCCGGTGACTTTTTGGGTCTGAATACGCAATTCAATGGCGACGGCTTCTCAGATATGACTTTTATGGTACATGCCGTAGAACCCGATCAAATGCAAGCCTGGGTGACCCAAGTGAAACAATCCGCGCAGCCTTTAACGCCGGAAGCTTATGGTCAACTATTAAATCCTAGCATTGCGGATCAGCCAAAATTTTATAATGGTGTTGCGCCTGATTTATTTCAGCAAGTTTTAACGTTGTATATGAATACTTCTGGCACGGTTCATCCACGCGATAACCAACTCAAATTTCATAATTCGCTAAACTAGTAAAGGGAACTGTATGTTAGAAAATTTACTCTTTGGAAAACTAACTCTGGATGCCATTCCATTCCACACGCCTATTATTATGGGTGCGGCGGTATTTATGGGTCTGGTCATAGCCATAAGCCTGGGGCTCATTACCTACTACCGCAAGTGGCATTATCTGTGGACGGAATGGTTAACCACCGTCGATCATAAAAAAATTGGGGTCATGTATTTGCTTTTATCGGGTGTCATGTTGCTACGAGGCTTTTCAGATGCCATATTAATGCGTTCTCAACAAGCCCTGGCGGCGGGTACCCATACGGGATACTTACCCCCTGAGCACTATAATCAAATCTTTACCGCGCATGGCGTGATCATGATTTTCTTCGTGGCAATGCCTATGATGTTTGCGTTGCTGAATATGGCCATACCATTGCAGATCGGCGCACGCGATGTGGCTTATCCGTACTTGAACTCGCTCAGCTTTTGGCTAACTTTTGTAGGAGCCATGCTGTGTAACGTTTCGTTAGTTATTGGCGATTTTGCTGCTGTGGGTTGGTTAGCTTATCCTCCGTTGTCTGAACTTTATTACAGCCCTAGTGTGGGTGTGGATTATTATATCTGGTCGCTGCAGATCGCGGGCGTTGGGACATTGCTAGGGGGTATTAACTTTATTGCCACGATCATGAAGATGCGCTGCCCAGGCATGACCCTCATGAGAATGCCTGTGTTTGTCTGGTCAACTTTATGCGCCATGATTTTGGTTGCGTTGTCCTTTCCTATTTTGACTGTGGCATTGGGATTACTGGAATTAGACCGGTTTTTTGGCATGCACTTTTTCACCGAGTTTGCGGGTGGAAATGTCATGTTATATGTCAATCTGATTTGGGCATGGGGACATCCTGAGGTTTATATTTTAATTTTACCGGCTTTTGGTGTGTTCTCTGAGGTTGTCGCGACGTTTAGTCAAAAGAAATTGTTTGGCTATACCACCATGGTTTATGCGCTCGCTATTATTACTTTCTTGTCGTTTATTGTTTGGTTGCATCACTTCTTTACCATGGGCGCGGGGGCTGATGTGAATGCATTCTTTGGCATCACGACTATGATTATTGCGATCCCAACCGGTGTGAAAGTATTTAACTGGTTATTTACGATGTATAAAGGTCGCATTATTTTATCGACGCCAATGCTTTGGGTAACGGCATTTTTTACCACGTTTGTGATTGGTGGTATGACGGGCGTGATGATGGCAGTGCCACCGGTGGACTTTCAAGTTCATAACAGTTTGTTTTTAGTGGCACACTTTCATAATGTGATTATTGGTGGTGTGTTATTCGGCTATTTTGCTGGGGTAATCTTTTGGTTTCCTAAGGCATTCGGCTTCAAGTTGGATGAGAAGTGGGGTAGACGTGCTTTCATCTGGTGGGTAGTTGGTTTTTACCTTGCCTTTATGCCGCTCTATGTACTTGGACTGAGTGGTGTGATGCGTCGTACGCAACATTACGACAATTTATCGTATCAACCTTACTTTATTGTCGCGGCTTTGGGTGCGGTCTGCATTCTATTCGGCATTATGTCACAAATTATTCAGGTCTATGTCAGCTTCAGAGATCGAAAAGCATTGCGGGATATCACAGGTGATCCGTGGAATGCTGGTACGCTAGAATGGTCTATGGCATCGCCTGCACCGCTTTATAATTTTGCCGTGCTACCGACCGTTACGGGATTGGATCAATTCTGGATTGATAAAGAAAATCAATTAACAACGGGACGCGTGAATCCGCAAAATATTGATTATCAACCAATACATATGCCAAGAAACACTGGCGCGGGTTTTATCATTGCAATTTTTGCTGGGGTAATGGGTTTTGGCTTGGTCTGGCACATGCTGATTCCTGGTTTGATAGGGTTTGTAGGCATGATACTAACCGGTATTATCAAAACATTTAATACCGATACAGATTATTATATTGATGCTGAAACAGTTAAAAGAACAGAATTAGCGCACTTTATGGAGGTCGCAGCATGCACAACGAAGTAACCGTCATGGATGAACATCATCATGACAATGATGCAACAGATGTATTTGGTTTCTGGTTATATATCATGACCGATTGCATTCTATTTGGGAGTTTGTTCGCAACCTTTTTGGTTTTGAATTATCAAGGTATGCTGCCTTCCACTTTGAAAAGCCACATTAATTTGCGTGTGGTTTTGCTGGAAACTTTTCTTCTGCTGGCTTCTAACTTCACTTATTGTTTGGCGATGTTAGATTTGTATAAGCAAAAAATCTTCCGCACTCAAGTATGGCTTGGCATGACGTTTTTGCTGGGCGGCAGCTTTGTGTTTATTGAGGTGAGAGAGTTTATTCAGCTTGCTGCGGAAGGTTTCCGGTGGGATTTGAATGGATCGGCTTCTTCATTTTTTACCTTAGTGGGAACGCATGGTTTGCACGTTAGCTGTGGCTTATTATGGATTTTGGTCATGATCTTACAATTGCCCAAGCTGAAAGGTTCTCATATTGCAAATCGACGAATGACTTATTTAGGGTTGTTCTGGAACTTTTTGGATATCGTTTGGATTTTTGTATTCACAATCGTTTATTTATTAGGAGCGATGTAAGATGACAGATCACAGTTTACATCAGCCGGATTATGGCACCGGCCAAAAAAAATTAGGTATTTATCTTCTTGGGTTTGTTGCTTGTTCTATCCTGACGTTGCTGGCTTTTTGGGTAGTCATGGCTGATACATTGACGCACGGTCAGATATTTGCTGTTATTTATGGTTCTGCGTGTCTGCAATTTGTAATTCAGTTAGTTTGCTTTTTACGTCTCAACACTCTAACGCCTCAAGGTCGTACGAATGTTATGTCGTTTGTGTTTACACTGGTCATTTTGGTAACCATTATTGCTGGTTCGCTGTGGATTATGCGGAATATGAACTATAACATGATGCATTGATTGGGGAGTTGTTGGTCTTAGTTTTCTGGGGGGCGCTCTCAAAGCCCTACGTACCGTGGCTTGTCCACGGTATCCGGAAAACTCTCGAACCCGATTTCAATCGCTGGATACCGTGGACAAGCCACAGTAGATAGGGGTTTGAGAACAGTACCTAGGAGTTTAAGAAAGGTACGTAGGGCTTGAGAACGGTACGTTAGAGTTCTCTGACAGCTATTTTCTCCTGCCTAAACATTCAAATCAATAATGTGGTCTGCTTGCTCGAACAGCGAGGCGATCAAGAAACAATTGTCGACTTCCAGATTTTCTTCCCTCCTAATATAGCCTTAAGTATTTCTTCTTATAATGAACCCATAAAAAGACCAAAATGGGGCATTGGTAATGCAAGACTTTGAAATGAAAGAAATAATTTGCGGTTTACGCCTTGGCGATGCAAATCAAAATAATTCCCATGCACTTTCATTACAACAACACTTAGCGCGCGATTTAGTCGACGCTTATGCTAGGCCTGACTCCCATCGTCCATTCGATAAGTGGCGGCTTGATCGCTGGCGCAAACAAGCCAAGTATCAATTAGACCAATTAGTGCCACCGACTGTTTTCCGGACACGCACTTTTTATTTTGCTTCTTCGTGGGCACGGCCCATTCATCGGTTTTTTCTCTGGTTGGGTATCGATTTTACAACGTTATTATCGCATTCAGTGCCGGTGATGGGTTTGAATCTTTATGCTGTCTTGGGTATCTTCGAAATTGGTCTCATAGGCAAACATATTTTTAATCATTTGTTTCACTCAAAAGAGAATTTGCGTAATCGCTTAACCTGGACCAAATTTAAGAATTTATTATTGCAAGACGATAGACCTTCCAGACTCACTAAAATAACAATGTGGATTGCGACCAGTTTTATTTTACTAGCTGCTACGGGCGGTTTTGCGCTATTCCTTGAGTTAGGCATTTTAGTGATTGATACGTCCATTAATCTCTTGCTGCGAAATCGAAAAATTAATCAGAGTAAGGATACGCTGAAAGCTGTACTCAACAAGAAAGAAAAGGAGTATGCGGCTATTGTGCCATTTTTAAAAAACGATATTGTTTTTCAAAGAAATAGGCATCGGCTGTTTTTCGGCATTACGCTCATTATGATTGGTTCGACCGTGGCATTTTTACCTTTAGCTTTAATACCTGCTGTGGTTGGTTTTAGCATGATGGGGATTGGTGGATTAACAGCGCTTAAACAAAGTATTAATTTGGGCTTTAATGGTATTTTCAAGATTCTTGATAACTCTTTGAAAGCAGATTATGGTGTTGCAAGCGGAAGAAGAAATGTTGCCGAGAATGATTTTGTACCAGAAGATCAAAAAAAATTACGGGCGGCTAAAGCGGAAACTTTAGAGATAATAGAAGATTATAAAAAGAAATGCGGTCGATTTAATTGGTATGGTAAAAATCGCGCTAATGAATTAAAGAAACGGATTGAGTTTGCCAATAATATGGCATTTTTAAGCGATGAAGTTGCTTATTTTTTAAAAAACGGCAAAAGTGAATCTGATAGAGCAAATTATAATATATTGCGGAGCGTTAGCCGCCGTAGTGGGCTGGATAGTAACGGTTTGCGTGGAAAATTATTTGATAAGCTTGTGCCTTCTTATAGTCACTTTAGACGTTATGATGATGAACAAAGCGATGCAAAGATGAAAGAGTTTAGAGCGTTTGATCTTGATCAGATAAAACAAAATCTTGTTTTTGGCGCGCCTAGGCTTGAACCGCTACCCACAGATAAAGCAGCGATAAAATTGCTTGCTGCTAAAAATGGAACGAGAAAAATTATAGAGGGTTATAAAAAACAATGTGGATTATTGCATTTTTCTGGATATCAGCGGGCTGAAGAATTGCAAGAAACTGTTGCATCGGCAAAAACGATTGAAGTGTTACGAGATGAAGTGGCTGCATTTATAAAGACGGGTAAAACGGCAAGAGATAATAGTGGTTATACGGGTTATCTTAGCATCAGCCGAAGCAGCGGCTGTAATAGGGATGCATTACGCGGCAGATTGTATGATAAATTAGTGCCATCTTATAGTATTTACAATCGGTCTAGCGATAATATTCGCATGGCAAAAATGCATGAGTTTCTTAAACTTGGGCGGGATCAAATGAAGCAGCAAGTGGTGTTTGATCGCGAGCTGGTTGAAAATAATGTAAGACGGCCTCATTAATCTGTAGTAGTTCCAACTTGATCTGATAGTAAACCCATAATGGGTGACTGTCAGATCAGATTAGAGCTACTACAGATAATCTGATGTCACGCAGCTCTGTCGAAAATTTTCGATACATCTATATATAATCTTTAGTTTAGTCAGTCATAGCGTTTAAACGAAAATTGCCGCCTCAAACTTAACCCAACGAATGACATGATTACATTTTCATTCAATACGCCTATAAAGTTTTTATGGCATTTTTCATGGTGGGGTCATCACTATTTGAAATTGTAAAACCCACATGTTTAACCAATTCTATCATTTCAACATTGCTCGCAAGTATGAGACCGGTTATTGCAATAAACCCTTTTGATTTAGCTATTTTTGTTAAATGATCTAACAATTGTCGGCCAATCTTTTGGTTTTGCCAAGCATCAGCAACAACGATGATAGATTCGCATGAGGTCTTATCCGGATTTACGATATAGCGCGCCATGCCAATAATCATTTCTTTGCCATCCTTATGGCAGGTCGCTAAAAGAACCATCTCCTGATCGTAATCAATTTGTGTCATTCGCTTAAGTACGTCGCTTGATAACTCTTTAAAATTTTCCATAAATTGAGAATGCTTGTTTTGATTAGACAAATGACGTATGAAGTCCTGTAATGACTCTTTATCATCGACTTTAACAGGTCTTATTGTTACCTTATTACCATTAGACAAGTCGATGGTTGAGATTAATTCTTTCGGATAAATAGCGGCATCCTCTTCGCCTATTTTCATTACAATTCGGCCAGAAATCTCGCCATTTTTCATTTTTTTGAAAATAGTATTAATATTTTCTAGCGAATCGACGGTATAACGAACGGCTACTTTGCCTTCCGCTGCAAAACTGAGACATTCTGCAAGATCTGCTCGTGTGCCAACAATTGAACCTCTAATTGTTTTACGGTTAAGCACCATATCAAAAATGGAAAGTTTAAATTCGCCTGGGGGCAAGCCGACGAAAGCGGCTGTACCATGACGACGCAACATTTTGACTGACTGTGAAAATACTTCGGCTGATACAGCAGTGACCAGCACACCATGCGCGCCTTTTATTTCTTCATTCACTCTTTTTACCGCATCTTCTTTGGCAGCATCAATCACAATATCTGCTTTGAGTTCTCTTGCTAATTGTAGCTGCGCTTCATGAATATCAATTGCCACAACATGTAATCCCATGGCTTTGGCATATTGCACCGCAAGATGCCCAAGCCCACCGATGCCCCAAATAACAATCCATTCACCAGGCTTTGTATCGGTTTCTTTAATGCCTTTATAAACGGTCAGACCAGCACAAAGAATAGAAGCTGCTGGAATAAAATCTAATTGCGAGGGGATGTGGGCAACATAATTAGGATCCGCTAATACATATTCTGCAAAACATCCATTGACAGAATAACCGGTGTTTTGTTGTGATTCACACAGCGTTTCCCATCCTGTAAGACAAAACTGACAATGGCCGCAGGCAGTATATAACCAAGGTATGCCTACACGATCACCTTCTTTAATGAAAGTCACATCTTTACCGACAGCGACAACAATACCAGCGCCTTCATGCCCAGGAATGAAAGGCAAAGTCGGTTTAACGGGCCAGTCACCTTGTATGGCGTGCAAGTCGGTGTGACATACACCTGAAGCCATCACTTTAATGAGAATTTTCCCAGGCACTATTTGAGGAATAGGGACATCTTCAATTTTTAATGGCGCTCCAAATTGATATGCCACTGCGGCTTTCATTGTTTTTTGCATGTTAGCAATTCCTTAAAATAAATGTTTGTCAGGTAACAGCGGTCACACTGATGAAGGAGAGAGAAAATTCCATTCAGAATGACTGTCTAGCGGTTTCACTGCCGTTGTTTTATCAAAATGTATGACACAATCAAATTGATAGGGCAACTTCGTAAAAAAATAATGACTATATCGTTCGGTTTCAGGTCGATAAATAACACCAATAGCACGCTGCAAACGAGAAAGATGCAAATAGTGTTCAATTATTTTATTATGATTGAGATCTAAAATAAAATTTTTGTGTTTGAGTTGATGAAATAGTGCTTCATAGCTACCCTCCATACCAGGTTTAATGATTTTGTGTTTGGCAGGACTGCCCCAGTCATCCGCTGCTGTCACTAAACCTTGATAAGTGGAAAAACCAATTAAATAAGTCTCTGTGCTGCCAAGATGCTCTCGCGTTAGTTGCCCCAAATTAACTTCGCCACGTTCTTTCATCTCAGTCGCACGAGCATCACCCACATGTGAATTATGCGCCCAAACAATAATTTTCGCAGGTTTATTAAATTTATTTTCTAAATGCTCAGACAGAGTACTCAATGTTTTAAGCATGTGCATGTCGCGTATATTCCATGTGGATATTTTGCCTTCATACATGCCACGATAATACGTTTCTGCATCTTCCACTAAACGGGCATTTTGCTCTGCATAAAAGAACTCGTCTTCCGATTCGACATCCTTTTTGACGTATTCAAAAGCATGCCGTTGAAGTTCCAGTATCTGTTCGATTGCCTCATCCAGACACGGCTTTTTTAAACCTTGACTGGTTAAATAACCATAAGTTTGTGGATCACAAGCCAAATGATCAAAACAGGCATAACGTTTACGCGCACTTTCTGCCGCCTCAGGATCTCTGACTGATAAATAATGAATAACGGCTTCCATTGACGAATGCAAGCTATATAGGTCTAACCCATAAAAACCTATTTTTTGGGAGGAAGATGGCAAATTATCATTGTAAGTACGTAACCATTCTAAAAAAGAAACCACTGTTGTATTACGCCACATCCATTTAGGGAAACGTTTAAATTCACCTAAAGCGTTCTCACTTTTTCCTGGATCACCTTTACCCTGTAGATAGCGATGAATGCGATATGTATCAGGCCAGTCGCCTTCAATAGCAATCGCCATAAAACCTTTTTGCATGATGAGTTGCTGAGTAATATTGGCACGTGCTTGATAAAACTCGTGTGTTCCGTGTGTTGCCTCACCGATTAATACAAAACGCGATTCACCTATTTTATCTAATAAAGACGAATATTGATTTTCATCTTCTGAAAGGGGTTCAGCAATATCATTCAGCATTCCAATAATCTTTTGACTAATATCTAATGTCATATTGTCTTACCATTTTATCAATAAGTGGGATCATTGGTTTTCTTTCGCGCGAACCAGCATAACAGGGATGGAGGAACGTCTGGCTGTGCCTTCCGCAACACTACCCAGCACTAGTCGACGGAAACCTTGTTTTCCGTGTGTGCCGATAACGATAAGATCTGTATGCCATGTCTCTGCTACTTCAATGATTTTTTCTGAAATCGTCGTGGTTGTGTCTGCCATTTCAATGAGTTTGATTTCGGCATTAATATTTTTTTGTTGGGCGATATCTTTTAGGTGATCCAGAATAGTTTGGCTGTCATTCCTGTTAATCACTTGACATCTATCGATATCGGCACCAATGGCGACATTTCTCAGAGGGAAGGGGGCGACAACTGTCACAATGCATAATTCTGCCTGGAGTAGTTTAGTTAAGTTGAGCGCCTCAAGAAAAGCGGAATCCGACGTTTCACTACCGTCAACAGCTACCATGATTCGCTTGTAATTCATAAGACAAATTCCTTAACTCTTCACTCTGATTAGTTAAATTATAACACTTTAGAATAATCAAAGGATGAACTCAAACAAATCAAATAGTTAATTAACTTCATAGGTAAGGTAAATCTTACTCCCTCTCCTGTAACATCGTAATAGAGAGTATAATTTTAAGACGTGATGCAAATAACACGAAACAACAGACAACGTCCTAATTCTCTATATGAAGGTGCTGCCATGCTAAAAAAATCCTTTCCTTTATCCAAAGTTTATAGCTTGCTTGAACCGGGCCCTGTCGTTATGGTGACGACATCGCGTAAGGGGCAGCCTAACATTATGACAATGTCATGGCATACGATGATGGACTTTGAACCTCCCATTATAGGCTGCGTTATCAGCAATGGTGACTATACGTTTGAATCGTTAAAAAAAAGCAAAGAATGCGTAATCAATATTCCGACCGTGGAATTAGCAAAAAAAGTCGTTGGCGTTGGAAATACTTCGGGAAGATCCGTGGAAAAATTCAAAAAATTTGATCTGACACCAGTAGCTGCCTCATATGTTTCGGCTCCTCTTATTAGTGAATGTTACGCCAACCTTGAATGCAAAGTGATAGACACAAGACTCGTGAATCAATATAACTTTTTTATTTTGGAGGTGATTAAAGCATGGATCAGCCCCGCTAAAAAACCACAAAAAACGATTCACCACCTCGGAAAAGGTGCCTTCATGGTTGCCGGCAGAAAAATAAAATTACCTTCAAAAATGAAATAATCATTATTTCATTTTTGAAGCCTTTACAAGAAAATGAGAGGAGATGACATGAATGATGTGCATCACCAGACAATGGTGGCTTATCAATTTTCTATTTCCGGTGCCACTTGTGCGAGCTGCGTGATGAGAATTGAAAATAAAATACGGTCACTTCCAGGTGTTATTAGCGCCAATATGAATTTTGCTGATCGAACCTTATCAGTTTCAGCTGAGCCAGCTGTTTTACCCAATCAAATCATTGAAGCAGTGAAACAACTCGGTTATAGCGCAACATACATTCCTGATGCGGAACAAGGTGAAGCAATAAAAAAAATTTCTGAGAGCCGTTATTATCAATCACTTTTGCGCAAAACCATTGTTGCAATAATCATTGGTCTCCCTTTATTTATTTTTACTATGTTGGATATGTTTCCCCGTTTGCAAACCGATACAGGACACGGGATAAACTTTTTATTAGGTGCAATCACTTTAGGGGTTCTGACCTATTCAGGCGGTCATTTTTTTGTGGGAGGCTGGAAAGCGTTTATTGCCCACAGTGCCAACATGGATACGCTGATTGCCTTGGGCACGGGAATAGCATGGCTATATTCAATGATAGCGATTTTATTCACCCACTTTTTACCTCCCATGGCACAACATGTTTATTTTGAAGCAAGCGTAGTAATTATTGCATTAGTTAATCTGGGTGCTTTGCTGGAGTTACGCGCTCGTCGTCATACCTCACAAGCAATACAACGATTAATGCGTCTACAGCCTAAAACGGCGCGTGTGATTCGAGATAATAATGAGGTAGACCAACCCATTGATACGCTACAAGTCGGCGATCTTATCCGTGTGCGTCCGGGTGAACAAATTCCGGTTGATGGTATTATCATCGAAGGTAATTCTAGTATTGATGAATCCATGTTGACCGGTGAGCCGCTTGCTCGGCAAAAACAGATAGGTGACGCTGTGTTTGGCGGCACATTAAATAAAAATAGCAGCTTTATTTTTAAAGCCAATCATGTTGGCAAAGAAACCGTATTAGCGCAAATCATAAAACTGGTTCAACAAGCGCAAAATTCCAAACCCGCTTTGGCGCGACTTGCGGATCAAATTTCTGCAATTTTTGTGCCGACCGTATTAATCATTGCCGTATTGACCGCGCTTATTTGGTTTAACGTGGGAGTTCAGCCACGCATGGCTTATATGTTAGTTACTGCCATGGCGGTATTAGTGGTAGCGTGTCCATGCGCTCTGGGTTTAGCTGTCCCTATTTCTGTTATGGTTGGCATCGGCAAAGGTGCTGAGTATGGCATTTTGATTCGCCATGCGGATGCTCTGCAACAAGCGAGTCAACTAACGACCATTGTGCTGGATAAAACCGGCACGATTACACAAGGACAACCGCAAGTGACAGACATTTACCCTGAGAGCGAGGCGAAAACCTTAATTGCGCTGGCCGCGAGTATTGAGACAGCTTCAGAACATCCTTTTGCTGAAGCCATTATTCAATCAAACTTAGCTCAAGGCCTTCAACTCAAAAAAGTAGAAAATTTTGAAGCCATCACAGGATTAGGGATCAGTGGTATGGTGGATGGACATCGGATTTTGCTGGGCAATCGTAAGCTAATGATGAATTATCATATTGCTTTAGATCAGTGGGAAAATCAAAGTGATTCCCTTGCGGCTCAGGCCAAAACACCTATCTATATTGCGAGTGACCAAACCATCATTGGTATTATTGCCATTGCAGACCCAATCAAACTGGATTCGAAAAAAGCCATTGAAGATTTGCAAGCGATGGGCTTGAAAGTCATCATGATGACAGGTGATCATGTTGCTACAGCGCATGCCATTGCATCTGAAGTGGGTATTCAAGATGTGCTTGCTGAAGTTTCACCGCAAGAAAAATCGTCTCATATTGCCAGTCTTCAAGCGAAAGGAGAAAAAATTGGTATGGTTGGGGATGGCATCAATGATGCTCCCGCTTTAGCATTAGCTGATGTGGGTTTCGCGATGGGAAAGGGCACTGATGTGGCGATGGAAAGCGGGGATATTACTTTAATGCGAAATTCATTGCGTGGTGTAGTTGATGCAATTGAAATTTCTCAGCAAACTATCAAAAATATGAAGCAAAATTTATTTGGTGCATTTATTTATAATATCATTGGTATTCCCATTGCTGCTGGTATTTTATTTCCTTTTGTCGGTATATTACTGAATCCTATGTTAGCAGGTCTAGCCATGGCGTTATCTTCTGTCACGGTTGTTACTAATGCTAATCGATTACGTTTTTTTAAACCGAAGGGGGAAAGGCAATGACCCTTATTATTAATACGATAGGTTTATTATTAATCGGTTTGATTATCGGATGGTTTTGGTTGAGCAAGCCTCGTTTATATTCTGCAAAAACAGTGGGGCTCATTGAGATTTTAGTCAAGGATGGTGCTTATCAACCAGCTTATATTGAAGTGGAACGGCAGCATGAGGTGACATTGCGTTTTCTTCGCAAAGATCCTAGTCCATGTGCGGAAATTGTGACTTTTGGTGCCTTGAATGTCAGTCAACAACTTCCATTAAATCAGCCTGTCGATATTATGCTTAAGTTAGATAATCCTGGGGAGTATGAGTTTACCTGTCAGATGGGTATGTATCGTGGAAAGTTAATTATTAAATAAGTAGTTTTAAAAGAGTCAGCTGACTCTTTTTACTTTTTATGTAAATTAACGAGCGCGGCGTGAGATAGGTTATGCTTTGTTGTTCTTGAGAGAGGTTTGCGTAATAGTCTTCTAGATTTTTTTGATATTCTTGATGAAGAGAATCAGTAGCTTCTTCATCAAAAATTGCGTCCATTTCTTCATGCGAACTCTCAAGTTCTTCATTAAACTCATCTTGCTGCAACGCTAATAATGCTTCTCGTTCCAGAAGATCAGCCGTCTCTTGATCATCCATTTGATGATATTCAGCCTCTCTTGCTGCGAACTTTCTTTCTGCTTTATGATGACGTCTTAGCAATCTTTCAAAAAGAATCGTTTCTTTTGCTTCTAGCACTTCTGCAGCTTTTCTTGTCTCTTCAGATGCCATTTCTTCAAGCATTTTTGTATGCCAGTCTTTTGCTACCACAAAAGATTCAGCTGACTCATAACCTGAATCATCAACGTCTTGTTGATGATCCTTGAAATTTCCTTGTCTAAACATAATTGACCTCAAAATTTTAAGATATAACGAATAAATAGAAGTGACATAATACCGCGTGATGAATGCCATGATAATCTGTTTTGCATTTTAGGGGTATTCTTCTCTCCTTCGCTCAGCTTCACGCGAATGCAGAGTATTCATTTGATATCAGCGTAGTTTTCGGAATGGGTTCCCGTCTGTGGAGCTTTTTGATTTAGCAGGGGTTCGCGGACACGCCCCCCCCCACAAAAGACGTTGGGGTCTTAGTCCGTGCTACTGATCTCCGTTGTACCGTAGCTTGTCCACGGTACAACGGAGTTCTCTTTTATATCAATCACTTATGATTTGACGCCCTGCACTTTACCTAAGCCGATCGATTACGGCACTCATAGCTGTGCAAAAATTCCCATGTTCTTAATTATTTGTTAAGTTTTGGTTAACTTTACCTTAAGACTCCAATGCTATATTGGTTACATACCAGAACCAAACGAGGGGTCCACCATGCCAAATAGTCAAAATAAAAAGGTTGCTGCTGATGCATTAGGCGAGACTTATTTGGACGTCCTTGATGACAATCAAGCTGAGGTCTCCCAAGCTGACGAAGAGAAGACCACTACTGAATACGCCGCTGAAGAAGATGGCAGTCAAACACTGTTGGTAAAAAATTCCAAGGGCGAAGTGATCCAAAGAAAGAAAAATCACTACTGGCAAAAAACAGTAGATGGTTTGAATGTGGCAGCTGAAGTATCCAATTTTGGTATTTTCTTTCAAGTCGTGTCGGCTTGGCTTCCCTTTATTCAAGCGATGGGCGCTGGCGTCATTGGTATGATGGCTGCGTTTACAGATCCCATGATATATTTTTTTAGATCACTGATTCGCGTCACACGCGTGGTGGGTCGTGAGTTTTTTGGTATCACGCTGGATGATGAAGAAAATGGCGCACACAAGCATCAGACTGCTGCCGATATAGCCAGCATGATTTTATTCTCCATCGCCATTCCATTATTCTTTGGATTGATTATCGCCTCTCCCGTTGGCATTACGGTGGCTTGGGGACTCGCCATCAGCGGCTTGGGTGTTGCGGGTTATTTTGATTATGCATACCCTGCAAGAATGGCTAAAGAAAAATATGAAAATTTAAAAAATGATGAAAATGCTAATCCACAAGATGTGGCGAATGCCTTGAAAGACTTTGAAATCAAGCAAACCGCTAAACGCTTTTTCTTCTCTTTGATTTTTAGCGTGGGCTTGTTGGTGATTTGTACCTCAGCTGCGGTATTTGCACCACCCATGATTGTGCCTGCATTATTTATCTTGTCCAAGGTGGCTAGCGCGCTCTTAGGTTTGATTGCTGTCGGTCGCTTTGTTAACTCCCGACGTTCAAAAGAAGCAGAAATGAAAGCGGCTGCTGAAGCGGATAATGCTGAACGTTTAACCGAAGAAGCGACACTGAATTCTACGCCTGATCTTCAGAAAACATCAGACAACAAACTGACTTCGTCTGCACAGATTGCGAAATCAGTATCAGCCTTAACACCTGCTATATCTAGACATGCGGATTTAGCCACGGAAAAAAGCAGCGCGTCACAACCAGTTGTCGGTGCTGTATCGAAGGGTAAAAAAACCGGCCGCTTCTTCTTTAACGATGCCATGCCTGTCACTCAACAAGCGGCGGCAGCTCCTGCAAATGATGCGGCTATTGCTAATAGACCGCAGTAAAGCTTAATATAAATATATCCAGGAAGCTTATTCATTGAGCTTCCTTTTTTCTTAAGTATTTAGCTATTTATTTTCCTTCTTATAGTAACTTCTGTTCGAAATTCTAAGCGAAGATATAGCTTTTCATCAAATCCAAGCAGTATGGTGTTTTTTCAATAATAATCGATATATAAATCCTCCCCAAGCCTCCTTTTTCAAAGGAGGGAGTTAGTATTAACAAATGACACAACAAAGACCTTTTGTCTGTGACGGCTGATTTGTATGGTCTTTTTTAGGCGGTTCGGATGAAACGGCAGCTTGATCCGCTGTGGATTTCTCTTCGGCAATGGGTGATGCGTTATTGGCACCCGCATCACTTTCAAGATAAGTGACGATTTCCTTCGCCGTGGGACGCTTGGCGGGATCTTGATCCCAACACCAACGAATTAAGTGAGCTATTTTAGGATCACAATTTTCAGGTATTCTCTCTCTGCCACCATGCATGGTGATACGAGGCGCTACCCCTTCTTTCTCCAGAGAAAAAGGAGACATACAAGTTACCACTTCCCATATTGTCATACCGAAGTTGAATATATCGGATTTTTTCCCCTGATGGTGACTTATAATAGTTTCCGGCGCTAGATAGGCAAGCGTACCACAATAGTCTTTGATGTGATCCACTCCTGCATCGATTTTTATTGCAAAACCGAAGTCAGCTAATTTGGGATTCATGGCCTCGTCTAATAAAATATTCTCGGCCTTAACATCACGATGCAAGATGTCCTTATCGTGCAAATAATCCAAGGCCCGCGCTATACCAAGAATAATATTGTATCTTTCTAGTGGCCATGATGCGCTTTTCGGTTGATCAAGCCTCGCAAATAAAGACTGCGGCATATATTCTGTTACGATGCAGTATTTTGGGTTATTGGTTGA
Organism: Gammaproteobacteria bacterium; assembly: GCA_031291175.1. GTDB lineage: Bacteria > Pseudomonadota > Gammaproteobacteria > DSM-16500 > DSM-16500 > UBA5158. Next base: position 49,862 of record JARLJO010000016.1, on the reverse strand, counting down.
ACCGTGTAATTTAATGATATTTGGATGGTGAAGAGTCGATAAAATTTCCACTTCCGCGTTGAAATAGTCAAGCACCTTCTCTTTTTTAAAACCTTCTTTATGTATTTGTTTAGCAGTAACATCAATGCCATTCCATATCGCACGGAAAGCGTCATTATAACTACCTACGCCTAATGGCTCTTTAAACTGCAGCGCATTATACTGAAGGTTATTTAATAAAATGTTGAATTGACTGGATGCGTCATTGGCAGAAGAAGCTGGTAAAACCTGGTTTGGTTCTTGTACTTTTGCTTCTGACAATTGTGACAGAATATGAGCTTGTGAGTGCGATCTAAGCATATCAATTATTCCGTAGCTATAACATAAAAATACAGAGCAAAGAAACGAGTCCTAACTCGCATCAATTGTTTTTACGCCAGTAACACGAAAGCCAAGTGCCAATAGGGGCAGATATCCGAATCAGGTAAGGCGTTAAAAAAGTCGTAATCGCAGAAATGGACACAATAATAGGTGATAACTCTTGGTTAACAGCACCCAGCACAACACCTACGCCAATTATAATAAATGAGAATTCACCAATTTGTGCCATGGTGAAGCCTAAGCGAACGGAGGCATCAATTCCTTGCCTGGTCAGCAACCCACCGAGGCTAGATGTGATTATTTTACCCACGATGGCAACCACGCTGATTAATAAAATCAGTTCGTAATGTTGCACAATTATTCTTGGGTCGACCAACATACCCACTGAAACAAAAAATACCGCAGCAAAAATATCGCGTAATGGCTTTAGCAAATTTTCAATGAGATGAACCTGCGGAGCGCCTGCTAAAATAGAGCCCATTATGAAAGCCCCTAAGGCCAAAGAATAATGTAAGTAAGACGACACGCACACCAGAAAAAGACAGCACGAAACTGAGAGTAAAGTTAATGTTTCCTGCGTAATGCGATCCCGGATCAAGCGAAAAAATCTGGGCACAATAAAATAACCCAGAACGAACCAGCTACTGATAATGAATAATAGCTCGCCGCTATCGATTAACAGATTGGCTGGAGAAAATGTTTGTGTGGTTGCAATGGTAGATAAGGCGGCCAATAACAAAATAGCGAGTAAATCTTCGATAATTAAAATACCAAAAACCAAATTGGTAAAGTTGTCATCTTTTAACTGCATTTCACTTAACGTTTTTACGATAATAGTCGTGGATGAGATGGCCAAGGCCACACCGAGGAACAGGCTACTAATGGTTTTCCAACCGATAAATCTTCCTAAAGCGTATCCGATGACAATCATGAGACTCACTTCAATAATCGCAATCAAACAGGCGGGCAAACCGACTTTACAGATTTTTTGAAAGCTGAATTCAAGGCCAATTGAGAACATTAAAAAAATCACACCCAGTTCAGCAATTTGGGTCAGTGTGGGAATATCGCTGACAAAAGCATAGGGCGGGGTGTGGGGACCTATCAAGAGGCCTGCCACTAGATATCCGAGCACAACGGGTTGCTTGATATATTGAAATAAAATGGCGACTACGCTAGCCGCGCCCAATATCACTGACAAATCGAGAATGAGTGGGGGAATGTGGCTCATGACTGCAACCTCTTGTGAATGAAATGCCACAGGCAATGTAATATCCTATCAAAGGATAGCGAGAGATACACTTCCTATCTTGCAACATAGTGAGAGACATTTTTCTTAAGATGGGACCCTTGATCATGACAATGTATGAAGAAAAAAAGCTGGCAATTCCTGGTTTTAATTTGGCATTTAAAATCTGGCATGGAAAAGCACAAAAACCTGTTTTATGTCTTCATGGCAAACTGGATAATGCAGCAAGCTTTGATTTATTAGCGCCTTTGCTATCGCATTTACAACTTGTGGCAGTTGATTATCCTGGCACTGGATTTTCGAGTTTCTATCCAGAAGGTGTGTTGCCTTATTGGAAGAACGATGCGTTTTTAATGCTGCATTTAATAAAATCGTTTGAATGGGAGCAATTTGATATCGTCGCTCATTCATTAGGAGGATTGTTAGCCATCATTCTCGCGATCGTACAGCCTAAGCTCGTTCGTAAAATGGTTTTTCTGGATATTTTAGGGCCAACTGTTAAGTTTGTTGAGCAAGGTATCGCTTATCTGCGGGAGGATGCTCAGACTTTTTTAACGGGTAATCCACCGCAGAGAACTGTTTATCCGGATCAAGAGTCAGCCATTCAAGTACGAATGAAAATGGGGAATATCAGTTATCAAGCTGCTAAAGCGTTAGTGCAGCGGGGGACAATACAAATAAATGAAGGGTGGGTTTGGACTTATGATCGTCGGTTGCATGCTGTTAACTCTACTATTGTTTATGAAGATGAATTGAGGGCGTTGTTGAAAGCGATTGAGTCGCCGGTTTGTCTGATACGTGCCAAGCAAGGTGTTCCTTATCCTGCGGCGGTTTTTCAGGGCAGGGCGGAATCTATTAAGCAGTTGACCATTCATGAATTGCCGGGTGGGCATCATGTGCATATGGATAATCCTTTGCCGGTGGCGGAGATCATTTCAAATTTTTTGGCGTGATGTGAGAATTTCGGTTCATTTTTATGAGGGTAATATTGGCTCGTGTGTGCAGAGTGAATGTCTTGTGATTTAGCAGGGGTTCGCGGACACGTCCCCCACAAAAAACGTGGGGGTCTTAGTCCGTGCTACTTTGTGCCAATGTCAATATGCTCTTTTCGCTTCCACGAAGTGGGAGCGAATTTAAAAAAACGGGGTGGCAGGGTAGGTTTGCTTTTTACGCGCGGAGCCTTATGGCGAGCACGAAAAAAGTAAACCTACCATGACAGGACCCCAGTCCATTTAAGAGAATTCATTTCGATATCGGTGTAGTTTTCGAAGTAAACTTAAAGAAACATTAAGATTGGCTGGGGTCATGCGGCGCGAGGGAGCAAATTCCTTAAAAACCAAACATTGCAGGTTTTGGTTCATTCTATATAAGTGTCAAAGAAGCGTTTTTTTGTATCAATATGTGCAAATGGTGATCATTATTGATTTATGTTTACTTCTTTTCTTTGTCTTAACATTTCCTTAAGGTTGACTGGTTAAAATCCACTCATTAATTTAATATATGGGGATTATCATGGCAAGTTCAGCATTCGGTCGCAATAACGTTCAGGCTAATCAGAGTCTTCCTGAATTATTCGATGCAGTCGTCCAATCCGAAAAAGAATTCGTTCAGAAAATGAAAGATGCTTTCGATATCGTGCAAAAAATCCATAGCGAATCCAGCGAGGAAGATAAAAAAACTTTAATCGGGTATGCCGCAGAGTTCCAGGGATTAGCTCAAAATCCTATTGCCTTATACGATGAGTGGGCAGAGCAAGAAGCAGTCAATGCAGAAGAAAAACAACAAGCTTTTAATGCTTTCGCGATGAAATTCGTTGCCTTATTAAATGACGCAAACAGCCCTCTTCATAAAAGAATTGAAAGCTACGCCCGCTGGATCGGATTGGTTTATTACAATCCTGCAGCACCCCTCATCTGGCGTGCAAAGATAACAGCAGAAGAACAAACTTTTTTAAGAGAATGCTTACATTTACCAGAACAACGCTTATATGCCCTGAATAATTTTATTGAGAAAGCAAAGCAAAAATTAGCTCCAGCAGGGGTTGCTGGTGCTGGAATCCATCCCAATGAGCCTGCTAATTTACCTAAAACGACCAAATGGCCCTGGATAGTGAGCAGCTTTTTATCCTTAGCAGCCATAGCAGCAGTACCCGTTGCGATCTTTGCTTTCTCAGTCGCACTGCCAATAATGCCGCTTGTCTTGGCAATAGTAGGTGTGACAGCACTCGGCTTACTAAGTCTTCTCCAATTACGCAAAGCCTATGCTATGGATCGAGCTAACCTAGCAAAGAGAGATGCAGCCCCCCCTATCAATAATGGTGAGGCTGAAGATCTACCTGCTGATGAAGCTGCGCAAAAAGCACTTGTCATCAAAAACAGTTTAGAAGCAATCAGCGCAAAAATACGTGACGAAGTAAACAAAGTAATGGAACAAAAACCCAATACTAAACCGTTGTCAGATCTTGAGGAAGAGGAAGAAGAAAAAGCGGAAGCTGCCACTGATGCAGCACCAGTGGCACCACCAATGGCACCTGCATTCGATGGTCCTTCTGCTTCTCAGAAAAAACCCTCTTGGGCGGATGCTATTAAGCAAAGAAAAGCAGAGAAAGCAGCTACTGCAGGAGCCGCAAGCTCTGCAGAAACATCAGCAGCAAAACTTCCTGCTGCTGCAGTAGGAATGGATATGATGGCTGCGTTAAGAGCGCGCCTGGCTGCTCGAGCGCAATTATTAGCTGGCAATGTAAATCAACAAGCAACTGTTGCGCTATCTGAAAGTGCTACTTCTAGTGATAGCTCTAGCGATGATGACGACAACGAATGGAAAGAAGAAAATGACAGAGGCCAAAGCAGAACAGCAGCATCTTGCTCTTCTTCTGCTGCTTCCTGGAGGCCATCGCAGCCATCGTCTGAAACAAGACCCTTACTTATGCCCAGTGGCGCCTCATCTACGTCGGCTACAAGCGCAAACGCCTTAGCTGCAACGAGTGCCGCCCCTTTTTCGATACCTTCAGCAAGCTTAGAAAATGTAGGGTCTCAAACGTTGTTCGGCGGCTCTGTTGCTCCTGGTAGGCTTAGAAGACATGGTGCCGCGGGATTCGCGCCAGCAACTGCAGCCGCTGTAGGGCCTCAAACGTTGTTCGGCGCTCCTGTTGCTCCTGGTGGGTTAAGAAGACGTGGTGCCGCAGGACTCGCGGCAGCAACTGAAGCAGCTGCAGCAGCTGCAAATGAACGCGATGCAAATTCTCCTGCGACCGGTGTACAAGCACTCAGACGAAGATTTGGTGGAGGTCAACAACAGTAAGCAATCAAGCTGTCAATCAACATTCCCGCCTTTGGCGGGAATTTTTTATTAAGCGTTAAAACAGTAAATTGCACAAAAAAATTTGACATGATTAAATAGTCAAAATAAATAATTATAATTAGATACAAAAACGCAGCGTGGTTACCAATGGCATCTTCCAGTCAACCTCTTATCGTCCCAGAACCGGCCGATGGAATTCCTTCTCCTATTTTAGAACCTGATATTCAGGATTTATTACGTTATATCTCAGGCGAACACATCGCACATACTTTCGCCTACACAGAAAGCCTGGAACATAATAGCCACTTGATGGTAGATGGCGTTGCTCATTATCAGCTACTCAAACTCAATACGGTCCATTCCGGTTTGGTGGTTTATATTTTTAAGCCTTTGCAAAAAAATAATTCTGACGTGCATGTCGTTTTTCGTGGTACGCAAGCGGATAAAAGCTTACTCAGAGACGTGGAATCTGGTGGCGGTGCGGGCAATTTGTCTTTCAAACGCGAAGAAGAAAATCTCATGGCGCAGATCAATCATGTCCTTGGCGATATAGCTCTGGATCTGAAAGTCACTATTACAATGTATGGCCACAGTTTAGGCGCCGCCGATGCACAATATTGTTATGCGGGCTTAATGAAAAAAATAGCCGATAAATCGATTACCGATGCACATTATTCGCGAATTCAGGGTTTGCGGTTAATGGCATACAGTGCTCCTGGTATACCTCTATCCATTGCAAGCGAAGCTGAAGTCGCTGCCAGGAGCATTTGCTCGACCGTCAATCTTGAGTTGTATTGGTTATTAGCGGCAGGGGATGGTGTACAAAGTACTGGCCAGAAAAATCTTTTATCTAACGTGAAACCTGACGTTGCCAAAGTCCATTTATTAAAAGTCTATGCGCATGATGATATCGAATCTAAAAAATTCGGCTGGTTATCTTTGCATAGAATATTGGATCCAAGACGAACTATTACTGCACATTGCACTACTTATTTTGGCGCAGGAGCGAATCCTTGCAGGCAAGAATACTATAATAATTTTCAGCCGCACAGCCATGCCGTGCTCAGTCAAAAGCTGGATAATAAGTCTTATCTGTTGCAGTCCCAATTTTTTATCTTGCCACAAGCCGTTATTTCAACCGTGGCTCACTGGTTTTATGCGGATAAAGAAAATGCGGCCGCCGCAGGCGCAGCATCAATAACAGAAGAACCGCAACATTTATCACAAAGTGACACCTTGCTTTCTATTTTGAAAGTGATGAGCATTGCATCAGAGCGAGCGCCAGCATTAAGCCCCAAATTGCCAACTGCTTTAAATGCTGCACCGTTAGCATCTTCGGCGGAGAAACCGAAAAAGATTGGTGCCGTCCTCCATCTGCAATTGGAAAATGAAGAGCTGCGTCTGAAGCTCGCCGAAGCTTTGGAAGCATTAAACCGTATTGAAGCCTCTCAAACAAACCAGTATCCATTAATAGAATTAGAAAAGTTAAAACGTAGCCTTGAAGTCACGCAACACGCGCATGAACAATCGGCGCTATTTGTGACGCAACTCCGAGCTGAGAATGCTGACCTGAAACTGATGCAAAGGATTCATCAGGCAACTTACCGCCAATTGGCTGATTTGTTAGTGAGCGTCAAAACAATTCAAGCAGAAAAACAGGCACTGGAACAACAAAATCAAGAGATTCGTAGCGAGCTGCAAGTGGTTCAGCATCAGCTATTAGAACAAAACGCACAAAAAATCGCTCTTGAAGCAGAAGCTGCTAATCAGGCCATGGCAAGACAAGCGCTAAGCACACAACTGGAAACGACTCATCATAGATTATTAGAGCAAGAACAAAAACAACTGGCAGATCGCCAACATATCGCTGAACTGTCTCTGCAAAATGCGGCGCTTTTGAGTAGAGATGCAGCACGCACACGTCAGGAAGAAGAGAACACTGCACTCGAACAAAAGATCAGAGACCTGGCATGTGAAAATCATCATCTGCGTAGCGAATTAATAACTCAACAAAATGAACAATCTGAGCAGGTACAAAAACAACTTAACGATCATCAAAGGATCACTGAACTATCCCGACAAAATCAGGATTTGTGCGAGGCATTAAAGATCAGTCAGGAGAGTTTATTAGAGCAAGAACAAAAGCAGCCTGCCATTGATCCCAGAGTACCGGAACTTGCGGCGCAAAATGCACAACTCTTAGATGAAAATGCGGAAGTAGAACGAGAGAACGATGCACTTCGTGCAGAACAACCGCCATTGATCATTCCAAAAACCACACCATGGTGGAAATATGTGTTAGCTGGGGCTGCGTTCATGTTAGGCGTTGTTGCGGTAGGGGCTGGCATCGGTGCTGTGTTATTTTTAAGTGTGCAGACACTGATAACGGCAGCGGTGATTAGTAGTGGTGTCATGACGATGTTAACGAGTGGCATATACATAAGCCAGCAGCAAGCTAATGATAATTATTTATTAAAACCCGTTGTACCTGCATTACCTGTAAAACCCTTTCATCATATTGTTTTACCAATACGGCCCGAGCCTGAAGAGCAAAAACGCGCGCTAACCCCTTCTCCCGACAATAAGGGCGTACCTCATGCTCCTGATGACATTTCACCGAGATCAGGTGTGCAGTCTAATGGTTTGTTTGCGCACGCTGATTTAGCGGCATTAAACGGGAACGGCACTTTGCCAGTGGTAGCATCCCATTTTTCTCCGGTGACCCCAAGAAAGCAATAAGGGATACAAACACTTTAGTTTGCAGATTAACTAATTTATTAGGTCAAATACTCATGAAATCCAGAACCGCTGTACTCTTGCTTGATATTGATGACATGTTGACGAATTATAACGATTCAACGGATACCAACATTGTCTGGAATGGCAGCCAAGCGCTATGGCAACAGTATCTCACGCTGTTAGTTGCGACGTTAAAAAAAGCCAATGTCGATTTATACATCGGCATTGCAACATTTAAAAAGAAATACATAAACAGTCAAAATGAAAAATTAGGATTGATGGGAGATATTGTTAGCGCGGTTGTTTTAGAAGATGATATTTATATTAAATATCCTGTTAAGTGCATGGGTCTTGGTCCTAATTTAGGTTTAAAAAACCTGATTGATCCTCGATTGGTATTTTTTACTGGCCATCAATGCAAAACTTTACATGCATTGAATAAAGCAAGAGATGTCTTTGACTCATATTCCTCTTCTTCTGCTGCTTCAGTTTCATCAAGCTCATCGGGAAGCCAGGATTCTATCAGCAAAAAAAATATTATTATCATGGACGATGATGAAGAAGTTTGTCGCAAAGCACTAGAAAGCGGATATCACAGTGTATGCGTAGGCAACTTAAGCAAACTGACCTGGCAAAGCCAAAAATCACGAATTGCCAATAAGTTTATTGAGCTATTTACGCACCTTGAACTGGAACCACCCCAAGAAATTATAGAACAAGCCAACGTTCTGGAAGTGGTTGCCGGCAGCCTCTCAAGCGTGTTTACACAGTTGCGAGTGAATAAAGCGCCTTCCAAAATATCCATCAATCCTGATTCAGGGATAAAAGGGCTTGATGAGGATTCACCTAGAGCTTCATTATGACTTTTGGGAAGTTTTCATTATCTAACTGCTAATCCTTACGTACCGCTCTCAAACCTCTACGTACCGTGGCTTGTCCACGGTACGTAGAGGTTCTTGCGCTACGACAGAGTTCTGAATGAGATAGCATTGCTGTTTTTCTCAGGAATAACGAAAATTACTTGTCCGCTTGAGGATCTTGTTGTTCACCTCGGGGCGTTTTCTTTAACACTTTTTCAGGCGGTATTGATGCGCCCTGATGACATGACATACAGCCCATCTTTGTCCCATAAATCTTTGCGCTGGTTGATGCACTGGTGGCAAATGACAGTGATGATAAAAACGCCATGATTAACAGGATAGATGGCGCTGTTATTGATTTTAGTTTGAATCCATTCATGGTGAATCTCCTGTGTTATTACTAAATACTCTCGCATCAAAAAAGCCAGACCTGAGATCGCTCCTGGCTCCGATTGATAAAACAACTCTTGAACGCTTATTTATTCTGTTGCAGCATTGTCAGCGGATTTGTCATCTTCTTTTTTATCAGCAGCAGTGGAATCTTCTTTCGTTAGCATTTTACAGTCGGTGATTTGCTTATCGGTTAAGCCGGATTTTGTTGCAGAAAATTCTGCTGCAACGCAATCGTCATAGCCTTCTTTATTGCAGAGTTTTAATTTTTCGGTATTCAGACCATCTGCCATTGCTTGGCCCAAACAATCACAGGTTTGTTGGCTAGCTTTTGGTATATCTTGCTGGCATAACTGTAGCGTGTAAGATTTTTTTAATGCTTCTTTTAATGCGGGCATGTCAGAATCCGTTAAAACACCAGCATAAGCACCACTCGCCATTAAACAGAAAGACACAGCCGTGGTAATTAAAATTTTACGCATATCAAACTCCTTATATTGACAAGCATTCCATCTGGAATGCTTTTTATAAAACAGTCAACATGTTGTCAGAAAATTGAGATCAATTCAATATAGATAAAACAGCGACATTAGCTTATCTGCGGTACGATAGTATTTTAAAAAATCGTTATTTTTTTGTGGAGAATAGCATGGTTAGTATTTGACAGGGCATGCCGCCGATGGTATTAATATTAAACGAACCAGGTCTATATTGGGTGTCTCATGTACTTACCTCATACTAACAAGCTAGCTCAGATACTCTCCGATCGGATGGGGGTTATTGCTTGTTATTCATTTTGTACTTTTCCTTTTTTTGGCTTTCCAGCCAATCTACTCAAATAAATTCAAATAGCTATAGGCTCCATTGATTTTTGCACTGAGTGTTGCATGGCATTCGTTATGCTAAAGCATCGCTCTCTATTTGGTTCTTTTGATAAAGGGTAATTGTATGAACTTAAGAAAATGGTTAATTCAAAGTAAACTCTTACTGCCAACAGGCACTCATGTTAATGCGCCAGTGAGTAATGCGCTTTTACGTAACGGCCTGTACGCTCAAAAAGGTTATCTGCGGAGCAATCTTTTTAGATGTTAAACGTTTAGCGGCCACCCAATCTAAAGCTTCTCTCAGTAGGCAAAGCATACGCCAATATAGTGTATTCCATTCGCTTCATACTAAAGTCGCGCGATTGCATCTTTCTGAGATTGATCATGTGATCATCTATTTGCACGGGCAGTTGTTGCTTTTGAAATGCGAATCTGAGGGCAAGCATATCCAAATAGCTTCAGCAGATACAGCTGCGATAGGTCATCACTATATTAGGATAAAAAATCTGGTGCATGTGTCTGTTAGTCTTACCTTACTGACGCAAGCTGTTCTTGCAGGCAAAAGATCATTACAGACAGTGAGGGACGATTTGGCGGAGATCATGACGGAGCTGCATGCCTATCAAGGTGCAACTGATCTTAGCTTACTTGAAGCGGAGCTAGTGAGCTGTTCTACGTCCTTCATCACTAGCCTACAAACCTGCATGGATTTATCTCATGTTTTACTGTTGCTGAATCATTATTTGAAGAGCATTCAGAAGTTGAATGAAAGGTTGTGTGGACAAGCAACTAAGCTGCAATTATCTAGCTTAGACGACATTATAAGAAAATGGTTAGCTGAGCATAGCATTGTCTTGAAAACATCTCGCACTTTAATTGTAGGGCCTGATGGGGCAAGAGAAGGGTTAATTGAAATGCAATATTTCGATGCCCTTTATCAAACAGAATGCATGGCTTTGTATGTCACTATGCTGCCGAAGCAGATGTCGAGTTTGACGATCTCGGATTTGATTGAAGAATTGGGGAAGCGTGAGTTAAACCGAATCATTGGCATGACGATGTTGCAAGATGAGCAGGGGATGAATAAAGATGTATTGGCTCAATATGCTCCTACTATTTTGTCCACTTTGTTTGGGGAAAAGAAAGGTATTTGTCCGATGAAATCATTGCAAAGTGAGACGAGAAATTTAATCTATTCTATTTTTAATAAGAGATAAGATGATGAATGATGTTGGGGTTTGCAAAAAAGTTTAACCTAACCTTGCATATGTGATTTAGCAGGGGTTCGCGGACACGACCCCCACAAAAAGCGTGGGGGTCTTAGTCCGTGCTACTCATCTTTGTGTTACGTTGGGGTTCTTTGTAAATGCTTTTTTCTCTTCCACGAAGTGGATGTGAATATAAAAATAGCGTTAACTCAAGGAGAGTGATTATCTTATGGAAGCGAAGAGCAAGCCATGGATGGCGGCTTTAACCACAGGGATGTGGTGTTTTTGAGCTGGAATAAGATAATCACTCTCCTTGAGTTAACACCTTGCAGGTTTGCTTTTTGCGCATAGGTGAGAAACTATTTTTTGAAGTCGCTATTTTTATAAAGTGATACAGTTATTCACTCGGACTGATCGCGACTCGCTTTTACTTTATCTTCCCAAAAGGATCTCATTTCTTCTTTATCTTTAAAGATAATACGTTCCAGACATTCAGGGCCGAGATATTGATCAAGTTGACCATCAAATAATTTTCCATCCAAATGATCTGTTTCATGCTGAAAGACTCGGGCTTCCCAGCCTTCCATCAGACACTCTATTTTTTCTCCGGCTAAATTATAATAAGTTGCCATGATTGCTTCATAACGATTCACTATACCAGTGGTCAGCGGAACAGAGAAACAACCCTCAAACGCGGCTACCATTTCTGGCGTTGTTTCTGTGGGTTGCAAATAAGGGAGATAAGAAGGATTTATCATGACTTCCAGTCTTTTGCCGGCTTGTGATCCGTCTGGCGTAAAAATAAATATTCTTTTTTTGATGCCCCACTGATTGGCAGCCATTCCAGCCGCACTTTCATGAGCACCGTTGGCCGCTTTAAGCTGCTCGGGTAAAATGGAATAACACATGTTTTTTATCATTTCATGAAGGGTTGGATCGTTGAAATCCTGCACCTCTGGCATAGTCTCACGCAAAATCGGATCGGTCTTCTCAACAAACTTCAGTAAATTAGGCATAGAATCTCTGCATATTTTTATTAAAAATTAGGGCGGCTTATGGCTGCGTCACGCATTTCTTGATTAATATAACAGTTTATTATTTGTTTTCAAGAAGTGAGGCTATTTGCAAGAGCGGGAGGTGTGTTACATTAACTTTTTTCATATTGATTCTTAAAGAAGAGTTTGCATGCAGCTTAAACATTTTGTCCTCATGAGTTTTTTCTTGTTATTGTCAGGAGTCACCCATAGCGGCACGCCATCGCCCACTGATTTTCGTCATACCATTACAAAAAAAGATTTGCAAAAACACGTCAACTTTTTAAGTTCAGATAAACTGGAAGGACGACTCACGGGAACCATTGGTGAAAAAATTGCAACGCAATACGTTGCAAACGTATTTCATGATTTGGGATTAATTCCTGCTGGAGACAATGGAACATTTTTTCAAGAGTTCAATTTTACCGCCGGTATTTCACTCGGCTCACATAATTCTCTCACCATCACTAATCAAAAAGGTATGACAAAACAGCTAGTGCTCAATCAGGAATGGCGGCCTCTGTCATTCTCAGATAATACTGATTTTGATAATAAAGAGCTTGTTTTTGTAGGGTATGGCATCACTGCTCCCGCTTTAGGTAAGCTACCGGCTTATGATTCTTATCACGGTATAAATGTAAAAAATAAATGGGTGGTTGTTTTCCGATATACGCCAGAAAGGATAAGTCCAGAACGGAGTCGTCAACTCAGTCAATATTCTTCATTACGCTATAAAGCGTTTACTGCTAAAGAACAAGGCGCGAAAGGAATCATTTTTGTTAGTGGGCCTAATTCAAAGGTAAAGCATGAGTTAATTCCACTTTCATTTGATACCTCATTAGCCGGATCTGGTATTATTGCCATTTCGGTTATTGATAATATTATCGATGATTTGTTAAACCCATCATCTGACTCGCTTCAGACCTTACAAGATAGCTTGGATGAAGGTAAAACACGTGCATTACCTACGCTCTCTCATATCAAAATTGTTGGTAGAACCGATATTGTGCAGGACAAGCAACATGGGCGCAATGTGCTGGCAAAGCTAAAAGTTAGCGCCACCCACTCACCTATGATTATTGTTGGTGCGCATGTTGACCATTTGGGACGAGGCAAACTGAGTGGATCGATGGCTCGTGAGGATGAAATAGGAAAGATTCATTCTGGCGCAGATGATAATGCATCAGGTGTTGCTAGTATCCTGGAAGCAGCGCGCAAGCTTTGTAATTTGAAAAAGCGCGGCAAATTGCATGGCGATAAAGATATTTTGTTTGCGGCCTGGTCAGGTGAAGAATTTGGTATTCTGGGATCCTCTCATTTTGTGAAAAACACCCTAAACAATATGCATAATCAGTCACTGCATGACATCATTGCAGCTGATATTAACTTAGACATGGTGGGTCATTTAAGAAAAAGCCTGGTTCTCCAAGGTGTCGGCTCAAGCTCACTCTGGCCTAAGCTGATTGAATATGCTAATGCTAAGCATACTCTTTCTTTACTAACGCAAAATGATCCTTATTTACCGACTGACTCTACCGCATTTTATCTTCAAGGCGTGCCCACACTGAATTTTTTTACTGGAGCGCATGAGGCTTATCATACGCCACGCGACAAAGCAGACACATTAAATTATGAAGGCATTAAAAATATTTCTGAGTGGTTAGTGAATTTCATTCTAACGCTTGAAGACGTGCCAAACGTTATTGACTATCAGGCGGTGAAAAAATCGGATGAGGCTTCTGGGCGAGGATTTAGAGTTTATCTTGGCACGATCCCCGATTATGCCAGCGCTGATAGGGTGGGTGTAAAAATCTCTGGCGTCACCAAGGATTCTCCTGCTGAGCAAGCAGGCCTACGGCCTGATGATGTCATTATTCAACTAGCGGGTAAGCAGATTCATGATATTTATGATTATAGCTTTGTTCTGCGTGCGCTGCATGTGGGAGAACCTGTCAGGATTGTTGTGTATCGTTTGCATAAGCAGGTGGCTTTGACGATTGTGGCGCGATCTAGAGAATAGGGCGAATTTGCAGTAGCTGCAGATTATAGCGAAGATGATATTGACTGGGGTCCTGTCAGGGTAGGTTTGCTTTTTACGCGCGGAGCTTGCGAGCACGGAAAAGCTACCCCGTTCTGACAGGACCCCAGTCAACAGAGTTTTTATAACTGAACATAAAATAAAGAATAAAGATTGACTCACGAGTTTGCTTTCTATTAAATTCAAAGCAGAAGCATAGGAAACAGTGATAACCCATTTATTTTAAGGATGAAACAGATGGAGTACAAGCCAACCTCTCAATCAATACGCAAACGATGCATTAAAGTCATCAGCGCCATCTTTCTGCTTTTACCTATAACGGCTTCTGCCCATTTGATTTCTATCACCGCGACCAAACCTTTTCCCGCTACTGTCGCTGCATTTTCTAGTACATCCGCCACTTTCACTGTGACTAACATGACAACCAAAGTCAGTGTCACGGTCATAGACCAAAGCAGTTTTCCCAGTGGATTATCCATCTCATCTTCTACCTGCGGCAATCTGCTCGCACCAGGACAATCCTGCACTATTCAATTGGTACTGAATGCAGAATCTACTGGAAAAACCATATCAACCGCACTAAAAGAGTGGGCTAAACCTAGCGCTGATGCTGTGCAATACCCCATAAACATCACTGTGACATCCGGCATACCCAGCCTGACCCTGGTGCCCGTTAATAGCAGCAAATTACCGGCGCTGCGTGATCCTGTTGTGGCAAAAAATGCAAGTAATTGGCTGATTGTCAGCGGTTCATTGATCGCTTTTCATGATTTTACGAATGTTTTTAATAGCGATATCTATGTTTATAATCCCGTTACAACTCAAATAGATTCCGTCAATATCAGTAGTACCAATTTGCCAGTCGCCGTGCAAAATCAATTGGCAAGTTCTGATCCTGAGTTTTTACAAGACGGCGACACACTCTATATTATCGGTGGATTTTATAATGTGCCTAATACCGCGACTTTCATTACTTTAAATACGATCACCGCCATTAATGTTCCCGGCATGATTCGTGCCGTCATGAATCATGAAACGAATTTGGCGCCTTATGTGAATTACAATACTAGCATTCCAGAATTCCAGGTGACGGGTGGACAACTGGGTAAAATTGGTAACTATTTTTATTTAGCTTATGGGCAACGCTGTGAAGGTTTTTATTGTGGCACACTGCAAGCTTATACGAATACCATTTATCAGTTTAGCGCTGATCCATCATTGTCTTCTATTACAATAGTCAATAGCGTGAGGCATAATGCGCTGGATGGTAGTGGCTGGCGAAGACGCGACTATAGCTTAGCGCCATTTAAACTAGGCAATACCGATACTTTGTTTGCGTTAGGGGGTCCATTTACGCCTGGCAATTTTGCCTTGGTATGGACAAATGGTATTAATTTTAATTCGAATTTACAATCTAACGATAATTTTATTAATCAACAGGCCAATCAATATTTATCGCCTCATTTATCCATGTACAGCGCAAATAGTAATACAAGCTATGTGGCAAGCTTTTCTGGTCTCAGTAATTTATATTGGGGAGCGAATGGACTGGTCTTCGACAATACGACGCCTTATGGCAACGTAATGGATTTGATTAGCGCGGATGCATCGGGCAATGTTCAGGAATATGCAAATCTACAACCACTCTGCAGCGGACAACCACTGGCATCTTGTTTGTATATGGGCTTGTCTGCTGAATTTATTCAAGCCCCCAGTCAGAATTATGATAACCGCTTCATACTACAACTGGATCAATTACCACAGACTACACCGACGCTAGTGGGATACATTTATGGTGGACTGCTATCGCCTAGTCAAACTATCTTTGGCACAAACCAAAGTTATGTTACCAATCAAGTTTATGCTGTATATGTTGTGCCTACAGGATCTAACACCGTGAGTTGGAAAAATATTACTAATCTGTATCCCGGAAATTAAAAAGGATAGTGGCGATCATCCATATTGATGTTGCCTCAGGTCCTGTCAGAGTAGGTTTACTTTTTTCGTGGGAGCTGGGCTCCGCGCGTAAAAAGCAAACCTACCCTGCCACCCCGTTTTTTTAAATTCACTTCCACTTTCGTGGAAGTGAGATGAGGAGTCGTTTTTTTGATGAAAAAAGCTATTTTGTTTGGTGCCAGTGGATTCATAGGGTCTTATCTTTTAACCGAATTATTAAATAATGCTGACTATGATCAAATCACTGTTGTTGTTAGAAAAAATCTGGATATCAATCATCCTAAATTAAAAATGTTGATTGGTGATTTTTATTCGTTACCCAGCTTAAAAGAGAACATTGTGGCAGATGATGTTTTCATTACGCTAGGCACCACGAAAAAAAGCACGCCTAACCAGGATGAATACTATCAAATTGATCACGATTATCCTGTTCTGGCTGCAAAAATTGCCAAGCAAAATGGTGCGCAATCGGTATTTCTCTTGACCTCAGTGGGCGCTAATTCGAACTCCACTTTTTTTTACATCAAAACAAAAGGGGAGACAGAGCGAGACATTACTGCTCTTGATTTTGATCATACTGCTATTTTTCGCCCATCCATGTTGATGGGGGATCGTAAAGAAAATCGGCCGCTAGAAAAAATAATCCAAAAAGTATGGGCGTGCATTAACCCTATACTGATTGGACAACTTAATATTTATAAAGGCATACAGGGGAAAGAAGTGGCTAAAGCCATGAATAATGCTGCAAAAAATCCTGATGAAAAAGTAAAAATTTATTCATGGGAAGGCATGCACAATTTGTTATGAAAGTACATTAGCTTACGGCTGCCCGACCTGGGCGCGCAGTGGGCTCTAACTCAAACCCTACGTACAGTGCACCAAGAACCCCTACGTACCCGTGGCCACGGTACCCAGAAAGCTCTAGAACCAGGTTTCAATCGCTGGATACCGTGGACAAGCCACGATACGTAGGGGCTCTCTGTGCACAGTACAACGGAGTTCTCTGTGTTATGTGAAATGTTGGGTTCTGCGCTTTTTTGCGAAACCCAACCTACCATGCCTCAAGAGGGTATTGTTGAATTCTGCAAAGCAGCGGCAGGATATAGCAAGGCTATGGTCAGCTTGAAATGGCTTGTTTTGTTGATAAAAATCAATAAGGTTTTTCTTGCTCATTTTATTTCACGCAAAAATCATTTAAACTTCATGTATTAACTTGTACCACTATTAGGCTGTTGCAAAGACACCGCTTACTTTTTAGTTATTTTTATAAATGATTTCACTTTTTTAAATTAATCATATTTACTTATGGCTCATAATATTTAACAGTAGTCTTATCTCTAAAAAAACCTTTCAGAAAAAATCTGCTTACCATTAGTGCGTAGGAAATCTTTTTAATAAGGAAATTGGATCATGACTCAAATTCGACACAGTCTTAAATCAGTAGTCACTTTATTTTTATTTCTCTTTGTTTCTCTTAATTTACTTTTTATTCCAACATCTGCCAGTGCTGATGGCACTGTGCTAACAACAACTGTAGAATATGGTCCGATTACTGAGGCACCAGGATTTACTTCCATTGAGCCATGGAATCCAGTTTGGCATGATAAAGATAGCACTTATTTAGTCTGGGTCGATGCCAAGCAACGCGCATGGGTGACTCAAGTTACTAATGGTAAATCCAATACTATACCTGTTGATCCTTCTCCAGATTATTTAGTGCAGGCAGATGGCCATCATCGCTTTTCTATCGGCGTAGATAAAGCGGGCTATATTCACATTACCGGTGACATGCATCATTACAGCACTTTCACAGACAGCGTTATAACGCCTTATCCTACACGCTATCAAAAACAATTAATCTTATATTGGAAATCAAAACTGCCTAATGATGTGAGCGGCGGCTTTGTATTTGAAGGTGGTAGCCCAACGACCGCGATACCCGGTGGCGGCTGGTTGATCGGCCACTTCTTTGCCGATAACAATGGCGAACTTTACTATACTTCACAAGTACACGCATTTGAAAATGGTCTCGGTAATAATGGTCAAATGGCCGTAGGACTTTACCGATATAATGTAGACACGAGCACATGGACATCCATTGGCGGATTGATTCCTAAAACTGCGCCAACGCAAGTGAATGTCTATCCTGTATTTTATTGGGAAGATGCAGGCTCCGGCGGCGGGTGGTTTCAGAACTATGAAGCCAGCTTTAAATTTGATAGCAAAAATCGTCTGCATTTTGCTGTGACCGGCAACACCAATTCTACATTAGCCGGTGCTAATCGAATTTTATATGCCTATTCAGATGATAATGGCAAAACCTGGAAAAAAGCGAATGGAACGGTTATTGCCGGGTTACCGTTACGCGGTATAGACGGACAAGCCAATACGGCAGATGTGGTGGCCGATTCAGGCGCTACCGCGACTTTTGGCGCAACAGCGGGATTGACGATTGATAGCAATATGAAGGTAGGCATCTCAGTCAATTCAACTTGGAGAATTTGGAATGGCACGGCTTGGACAACCACATCTACACAAAATTATCCTAATCTGCCATCACCTAATACTGGCTATCGTATGCCGGATAACAGCTTAATTTTTCAAGATAGCAATGGAACGAAAATATTACGATCACCAAACCTGGATACTGCGGGCATTGGCTATGATTACACAGGCTATAAATCATTTACCGCGATTGATGATTATAGTGTCAAAACCACTGGCACGATTTATGGGATGGCTTTGAATCAAGATGGCACGGAAAGCGTTTTAAAAACTGTCATTAATGCGGCGCCATTAGCAACAAATTGGGCTGAAAAAGACATTGATTTTTTAACAACGCCTTCTTTTGGTGGCAATGCTGGCTTGTTAAATTCGGTTTTTACTATTACTTCTTATGGCGTAAGCCTCGAGGCGACACAAGATTCGTTTCATTATCTTTACAAAAAAATGAGTGGCGATGGTAGCATTATCGCGAGAGTCACTGTTCCGTCTAATGCGTATTTACGCAGTGGCTTGATGATGCGTGAAAGCTTAGATAACAATGCCAAAAATGCCAGCTTGTTACTGTATCCGACTCCTAATAACAGTCAGGCGTTATTTTCTTATCGTTCTGCGATAGCTGGTAACACGGCTGCAGTATCCACCGTGGGAGTCTCATCACCGTATTGGTTCCGTTTGGTGAGAGCAGGGAATGTCTTTACCGGCTACGGCTCTACTGATGGTGTAACCTGGAAACAGCTAGGCCAACAAACCATTCCCATGAATGCGGATATTTATGTCGGTATGGCAGGAACCGCTTATAGCAGCCGCTGGTTCATGCAACCCGCCACATTTGACAACATCACAGCGCCAGCGGATGCATGCACGAATGTTGCACCCGTCATTACGCTAACACCCGCCAGTCAAACAGCGGCAGCAGGCACTAGCTTGAATTATGCGGTGACGGTGGCAAATAAAAATCCAGTTGCTTGTGGTTATACCACTTTTAATTTAGCTTCCGTTTTAGCATCGGGATTGACAGGGAGTTTTGATAAAACCTCATTGGTTGTCTTTGCACAAACCTCAGCGTCGGCTAATTTAAAAGTCACCTCCGCAGCCAATACAGCAGCAGGATCACTTAGCATCACAGCAACGACAACGAATGCAACAGATAGCAGCTCTAACGCATCGGCGACTGGCAGTTATATGGTTAGCGCACCAGCCTGCACGCATGCTAATCCTACCGTGCGTCTTACACCTGCCTCGCAATCTGTTTCTGGCGGAGGAACGGCGAGTTATAACGTGACACTTACCAATAATGATTCTGTCGGGTGTGCGATTTCTACGTTTAACTTGAGCATGGTGATACCAGCTGATCTGGAAGGTAATTTCAACACAAACTCGCTTTCCATCACCGCCGGAGCAAACGCTACAGCCACATTAAAAGTGGTAGCTGCTGCATCCACCCCTTCAGAGAAATATTCGGTGACGGTGAATACGACAAATGCCACTGCAAGTGGGTATACCAACACGGCGACCGCAACCTTAAATGTGAAAAGCGATTGTGTTCTTCGTGCACCGACTATTAGCATTTCACCCAAAACGCAAAAAATATCAGGAGCTACTGTGGCCAATTATGTCGTCAATGTAGTGAATAATGATACAACAGCCTGTGAGACAAGATTATTTCGATATACCTCAAATACGTCACCTTATTCAGATTATCTGGTGACTTATATGGATCCCTATAATGTATCTATTGCTCCAGGACAAACATCTACTTCTAAATTGACGCTGACGACATCTAAAGGATTGGTGGCTGGCACTTATACCAATACGGTGGTTTCACAAAATGGGGGGAGTGGTAAAGCAAAAATGGTGTATACACCCTAATATGCAGATAGTAAAAATCAAACTGGAAGCAATTTATGTTGCTTCCAGGATTGAGGCGTTTTTTTCAAAGCGCAGAGGCGACACAAGACACAAACAATAGGAGAAAAAATGAAACTGTTTTTGATGATCATTGGAATATTTGCTTTGGCGATGGGATTACTCTGGGTGGGACAAGGACTCGGTTATGTCAGATGGCCAGAGAGCAGTTTTATGATTAGCCAGGTTAAATGGACTTATTATGGCGCGGCCGTTGGTGGGGTAGGTGTGCTTTTTATTGCGATTGCTTGCTATAAAAAATGACTGTTGTCAGGATCATACATTACCCGTAAGTTCCCAAACCTTGCCATACCCGGACTAGCCGAGGTACGGCGGAGTTTGATTTAGATGAGATGCTGATTTATGTTTGACATTGGACAAGCCGCCGAATTCTTATTTTACTTACTCTTTCTGTATCGCTTTATTTGATATTAAGACACTAATCTACAGGTTCGGAGTATTCTGTTGATATCAAAGTACATACTCTGGAGTTGACTAGAGATGCGAATACTAATGCAGATCGCAGGCACTTCCTCCTTCGAAAAGGGGGAAGTGCCTGCGATTCGTATTAGTGTTAACTTTTACGCTTGATTGCTTCGCTTGTTTACTATTTTAAAAACGATGAAGTCATTAAAGCCCCGCTCTAAGATCAAGCTATCGTGGTGGTTCGATTTTTATTTCAATCGTGTGATTATCACTGGCTTTTTGTTCTGCCGCACTGATCGGCGCTACGGGTTGAGCGTGAAGCCTTGGGCTCCAAGAGGATAGAGCAGGGGAATGCTCATCATGACTTGCTGCGGCTTTATGGCCTGCCTCGGGATGGTGATCGTGGTCGTGATGATCATGACCATGCAATTGTGGCATCACAGATGCAGTACTTGAACGAGAGACTGGGCTTGGCATTTGTTCATGAGCGACTTTATTTTGATGTGGTGGCTCATTCTTATGCTCAGCGTGCTCATGATGTTCATGTCCATGTTCATGATTATACTTTTGTGCGTGGTCATGTTCATGATCATGTTCATGGTTATGCTCGTGCTCATGATCATGATGCTGAGGAGGATGCGCATAAGCATGAGCTTGCCCACCTGAAAACAACCAATCCCAAGCTCTCGCTAATACAATGAGAGGAAGCAACAACAACATCGCAAATTTGGTTGGCAAATTGGAGTGGTGGTGATGATGTCCATGCTCTTCATCGCCGTGATCATGATCGTGATGATGATCATGCCCGTGTTCTTTATTATCATGCACTTCAAAAATATAATGCCAATCCGTCAAGAGCTCAGTTAACGTCCCAGCCCCTGTTGTCACCAACGGCGGAACGCCAGACAGTCCGTCAGAGGTCAGACCGACGCTAATTAGATGCCCACTAAAAACGGCCGCATGAATGATTAACTCAACTGATTTGGCTATCCAATAAAAGGGATTGCAGCACTGCAAAGTACTTTTGTTTTCTAGTGGTTGGAAAAAATGACGCTCCAGCTTTAAGCCTAAATTACGGAACGTATACTCAGCTATCTGTCCCACTGACTTTAATGCATTGACGGTGTTAAAAATGATATTGGGAATGGCCATACAGATAACTGTTACTGTCCGCACCACTTTCGCAATCGCCTCAGTGATACCCGTCATGAGCAATGCGCCTCTTTTGGCTGCGATCCACCAGGTACCGGCTGTTGCGATGGTCGCAAAAACAGCCAGGCCCACGACTGTCGCAGCACCCAACGCTGCAAAGAAGCCACGAGTGATAAACCATGCAATGGATTCCTGCTCACGGCGAACGAGGAATTCACGCGTATTTTTAGCCCATTGTTGCAAAGTGTCGTTTTGGATCATATCCGCCACATTGATATACATCATCAAGGCATAACCAACGGATGAAATAATCGCAATGGGGATAGCAATACCCATTGCAGTTCCAGCGACAATGCCAAGTGTCATGAGTCCGGTATAGGCAGCAGAAAGGGTCGCAAGACCAGAGCTTACGCCAGCGCCAACAGCTAAAATACCGCAGAAAACAAAACCGACAGCTTTCCGTCTGACTTCACGTTTAATTGCACTTTGCTTTGCAAGCAGGTAAGCATTCGCGTTAGCGCCTGCACGAAGGATTTTTTGGGTATAGGCATTTTCAAGTTCTTGCATTTTTTCTTTCATGAGTTTTTTTGTTACGGGGCAGTGGGTTGCCTTTAGCATGGCACTGCATTCCCGGTAACGTTTGCTGCTATTTTCTAATTCACGACGAACGATAATTTGCTCTAACTCAGCGATTGGGCCTGCTGCCAGGTTTTTTATCGCCTGTTTAATATTTTGGTCAAAGATCTCGCCCTCAATCACACTAGCCAGAAAAAACGCCACAATCGCCCAGGGCCATGAGCCGGAGAGAATCATCATGCCAATAAAGCTGAGCAATCCCAGAGAAACGGACGAAAAGAAAGCCAAGACAGAACTCAATGCATTTTTCATAGTAATACGGGCTACCTTAAGGGGTTCAAACAATCACGGTAATGATAATCATTATCATTTGGAAAATCTACTGAATTTTCATCAAGCAACAACAGGTTATAAGGCGATAAGAAAACATGGGTGATAAAGTTGGCCATTGTACCGATAAAAGCCGCCCTAAACACTTTTAAGGGGCTTATAATACCATTTTCATGGGTTGGCTCAACTAGCCCCATCTGGTAAAATGGGTCTATTCAAGCGAAGGAATATGCATGTTTAACTCACTTTTTGTTAAAATACGCAACTTCCACACCAGCCTTCGCCTTACCATATTATCCACTTTTATCCTCATATTTATCTTAATGACTGCCTCCATTACCCTCATTCGGGGCATCGCGTTTCGCGATGAATTGCTTTATACCTCCAATGAATTAATGAAACAGACTTCCCACCTGGTCTTGAAACAAATAACCAGCAGCATTAACCCTATAGAAGTGGGCGCGATTTTTTCCACTAATCTTTTTAAAAGTGGATTAATCGAAAATGATCCTTTTAAAATAATGACTTATACGTACTACATGGTCGACTCTATCCCACTTTTACAAGGTGCTTATTGGGGGGATGAGCAGGGCAACTTTATGTCTACCCGACAAGAGAACGATGGCACAATCACAAATGAAATCATCTTGCATGACAAAACTCAGCATTCTCATACTGTAATTCATCACGATCTCAATGGCAAAGCCCCAAAAGAAATTAAACTGAATACCACAAACTATGATCCTCGCACCCGAACCTGGTATTTGGCCGCAAAAAAAGCGCAGACTTTCACCTGGACGGATGTCTATCAAATTTATCCCGACTATTATCAAGGAGTGTCTGCGAGCTCTCCCGTCTATGATAAGCAACATAAATTAATCGGTGTATTAGGTTTGGTTTTGCGATTGGATTTTTTATCGCAATTTATGACGCAGCTAAATGTCAGTAAAAATGGTTATGCTTTTATTATCACCGACAAGGAAGATTTAGTCGCTTATCCGAATCGCAAACCTTTCCCTGACGCGGGTCTCGCCCATCATCGCATCTTAAACGTTCATCAGTCAGCACAGCTTCGATTGATTGATGAATCCATTGACCATTATAAAAAAACCGGCGAAAAAGAGTTTGCTCTGACCTATGAAGGGGAACGTTTTCTTATCAATTATCAAGCCATCCCGGATTTTGCCGCACACGGTTGGTTGGTGGGTGTCATTGCGCCAGAGAATGATTTTTTATCTTACTTAAATAAAATCAATTTGATCACGCTGGCGCTTAGCTTATTCACTTTAATTCTGGGAAGCCTCGCGGTCTCAAGCTTCGCTACACGCGTTGCAAAACCCATCAAAATGCTGGTGAAGGAAACGAAAAAAATTAAGCGTTTCGAACTTGAAGGAAAAATTCATCTGAAATCCCGTATTACAGAAGTCATGGATTTAAAAAATGCCATTGTCTCTATGAAAAATGGTCTGCGGGAATTTCAACGTTATGTTCCTAAAGTACTCGTTCAGCAATTAATTGAATCCGGACAAAATGCCCGCATCGGCGGAGAGAGAATACCGCTGGTCGTCTTTTTTTCTGATATAGAGAATTTTACGTCCATTGCGGAGGTCATGGAGCCAAATGATTTAATGCTACAGATCTGTGAATATTTTGAAGCATTAACGCAAGTGATTATTTCGCAAAAAGGCACGGTGGATAAATACATTGGCGATTCTATTATGGCTTTTTGGGGAGCGCCGCTGCCAGAGGTTGAAGCGAATGATCTTGCCGTGAGAGCGGCATGGCTTTGCCAAGTGAAAGTAGACGAATTAAATGCGAAATGGGCTAAAGAAGGCAAGCCCCCATTCTATACGCGTTTTGGTATTCATGCAGGGGATGCTATTGTCGGTAATCTGGGTTCATCTGAACGTCTCAATTATACGGCGCTTGGGGATACGGTGAATATTGCAAGCCGCCTGGAAGCCATTAATAAGATATATAAGACGCATATTATTGTCAGTGAGACGGTTTACAATAAGTTGAAATATAGCTTTTTCTTTCGACTGCTTGATAATGTAAAAATAAAAGGGCGCTCTCACTCGATTGTCATTTATGAGTTGCTAGGGGATGACATCGGTCAAGTTCCCTATGATCTAGAAGCTTATAACGCTGAGTTTGAAAAAGGGTTTGTTGCTTATGAAGAAAAAAAATGGCGAGAGGCTATCGCTTATTTTCAACACTGCCTGGCGATTTATCCAGAGGATGCTGTTGCGCGAATTTTTATTGCCCGGTGTCAGAAAGAGAAAGGGCAGATTTCTATTTGAGCATGCGGCTAGTTAGTCGCTAAAGAATTTAATTGACTGGGATCCTGTCAGGGTAGGTTTACTTTTTTCGTGCTCGCAGGCGTAGCAGCGTAAAAAGCAAACCTACCCTGCCACCCCGTTTTTTTATGTTATTTCCACTTCGTGGAAAAAAACATCTGAAATTTATGCTTTGTACTTCTTTCATTGCTGTAATAAAGCCTGTGTTGCGAGAGTCAGCAATGATCATTATATCGCTACATGGTTGATAATACTCAGAAATGACGCTGCGTATTAGTAACGCTTTTTTCTTAAATTGCTGATTATCTTAAGGTTAGGATAAGCTTTGGGGGCTATAATTAAGCATCGAAGCAATTTATTGCATGACTATACAACAATGAAGAGGTCTTTATGCCCAAACCCATTTTGACTCACAGCAAAGAATACGAACGGTTTGCTGATCCCATTTTGGAGCTTTCCGACTATATCCGTAATTTCAATAATCCCGCTGAAATAAAAGATGACGCGGATTATGATCGCTCGCAAATAGACATAGACGATATTTATGGAGAAGAGGAAAAAGAGGAAGAAGAGCCAATCTTGACTCAAAAAGACTTTTATGCAAAATTAGAAAATTTATTTCGCGAAGATATTGATGCACAACACGGCATCGTTCGCTCACTAGAATACGATGCAAAATACCCGACTGCCGTAGCCGCCGTTCGGGACGCCACCGCGGCTAAGGATATCACCGACCCAACCATTGATCATTATCGCGTTGAAGCCAATAATCTTCTGCTACGTGTGTTAGGCAGATTGCGTGGAATCGATTATGTCTTAGGTAAAAAGTCCAGTGAAGCAACCAGTTTTGCCGATCAGCAACTGTATGATGAACTCCGGGCACAATTACAAAATGACTTTGCACAGTTAACAACATATGTTTTTGAAACAGCGGACAAAGCCAAAAAATTGGGATTGCCTCATAATAAAGAAGAAAAAACTGCTTTTCAAAACGCACTAGACAGCCTTGAAAAACAATTTAATACAGAGACACTCTGCAATGTATTGCATAGCGCTCATCTGGATGCCGGTTGCGGCAAGCCAAAAGATTATGAAACTTTGCTGTTTCACTATCGTAATTTAGCCGCTTTAATTGATCCCGCTAAATCATTGGTGACAATCTCATTGGATTCGACAAACAATGTCTTGCATCGAATCACGCAGGACCCCATTACGACGAAATCCGCCGAACAAAAGCAAAATATCTTTGCCGATATGACAAAAACCACTTTATTTCCTTCTGGCCTCGATAAAACATTTCAAACAAAACAACTCATGGCCATGCAAGTGGCAAATCATTATTTTGCTGAATTAGCTAGCAAAGATAATCGTATGCTGGGTGCGCAAACACGGAAATCTCATCTGCACGGTATCAAGAATGCGTTCTTTGTCACCAATGAATTGCTTTTTAATGTCGACGGTGAAGCACTGGATAGAAACACTTTACTCTCTCAAGCTGCATTGCCTGAAAACACACAACACTTCGCTCGCAGTGCAACGCCAGTTTATATTGGTGGGGGAGAAACGGATGCCAGATTGCAAGCCAGCACCCATGAGAATATTGAACAAGTACGACAATTTATCATTCAAAAATTTGCGTTAAGCCCTGAAGAAGCGGACGCCACTAAAATCCATTTTACGTGCCTTGTCACCGACTCGCCGATGGAACATCAAAACTTGATGATTCGCCATACCTATGACGACACAAGACGTAATCCCGATTCTGCCAATGATGTTACTTACGTCCCTTGTAACTGGGATGGCACGCACAGACGCATTGATTTGTCTTCGATGGTAACGGACAATCCACCGTCGATTCATCCGACCCCATCCAATCAAGCGGAGCGTTATCGTCGTGCTGCACAAGTATCTGTTGAGATTCGCGGAAAACAACAGATTTTTGAATTAGTCGCCTGTGCCAGCGGTCAAGATAGAACAGAAACCGAATCCGAATATGCCACGCAAGAATGGGCTAGACAACAATATCTTGCCCATGGCATTCAGATGGACGTCACTGATGAAATCAAAAAACAACAAGGTGATATTGTCGAACAAACCAGGGCAAGAAGTCGTAACTCCGCTGAAATCAATGCTCACATGCTGGGAGGATCAAGAGGCTGCAAAAACGATTCTCGTGGTAAAACGGCATTAATTGATTATGACAATTTATATTCACGTGAAACCGACACAGCTATGTATCTGAAAAGCGCGAATACTAACAAACGTAATCCAGTGGATCAACACGCTTTAAAAATGGTAATGGAAAAGTCCTCGCCCTTTGCAGAGCGTGAATATACCGAAAGCCTGGAAGCCTTACAAAACGCCTGTCAACGTCCGCGCATTCATCCACGACTACAAGCTATGGGTGAAGTGGTGCTCGCGGAAGTCGCCGCACTGAAAGACCGTGTCAAACACAAAGACTTGTCCACTCTCATTAGCGTGATAAAACAATCCACCATCGTGGTAAATGGGCCCGTACCGGGTCATGGACCTGATCCATTATTAATGGATAAACGCAACAAAGAAAACTATGCCGACGAAGTCGCGCGTCTTGGCGCACTGATAAAAGGCATAAATAAAAAACCGCTTTGGAAAAAACTGGCTAACGCCATGCTCTTATTGGGTGGTATTGCCTTAATCACTGCGGGTATTTTATTTGCAATACCATCAGGCGGCAGCAGCTTACTGGCCTGTTTGCTTGGAGCAAAAGCCATTGCGGTTGCGGGT
Source organism: Gammaproteobacteria bacterium (assembly GCA_031291175.1). Classification (GTDB taxonomy): domain Bacteria; phylum Pseudomonadota; class Gammaproteobacteria; order DSM-16500; family DSM-16500; genus UBA5158. Next base: position 21,944 of record JARLJO010000016.1, on the reverse strand, counting down.
CTCGCACTCGGTGTTAAAGCGGCAATCGGTGTGGGGGCGGTAACAGCATTGAGTGGCGCCGCTGCAACGTATGAATCCCAATCGAAGTCCGGCTTCAAAAAAGAAAGCGGGGGGCTATTTAGCGCCGCGCATCAATTAGAAAAAGCTGGAAAATCCGTACTAAAAGAAGACCAGGATGCGGATCAATCTGAAAAACCTTTATTAGGGCCTAAGCCACAGCATTAAAAATCCATATGGGGCACAAATAATTCGAGGGTCTAGTGCGCCATTCTCGCACTAGACCCCTCGATATCGCTTTTAATACTCTTATAATGCAATGTTATTGCGGAACAAAAGCGATATTTGTCACTGGAAGTGTCCCAACCGAACTAAAGGTTCCTCCAGCATAGACCGTTGAGCCTGCGACTCCCAAAGCGCTAATGACGGAGCTAGCACTAATGTTAGCATTAAAGCTGGTAGCCAAGCCGGATGTCGCATCTATCGCCGCTAGAACATTGCGAGCTTGTCCACCGATATTAGCAAATTGTCCCCCTACATATACCGTTGAACCATTGATGGCAAGCGCCCGTACAAACAAATCCGGACTTGGATTCCAGCCCGTAGCATTACCTGTCGTCGCATCTAACGCAGCAAGGTAGTTACGTCCTTGACCACCAATACTGGTAAAAATGCCACCTGCATAAATTGGAGAGCCGCTATTATCAATGGCTAGTGCGAAAACTACCGAACCCGCATTCGGATTCCAGGCCGTGGCAAGACCCGTTGTCGGATCTAACGCAGCAATCCGATTACGAGTTTGTCCACCGATAGTAGTAAAACTGCCTCCAGCATAGATAGTAGAGCTATTGACAGCAATGGCAGATACCCCAGCATTAGCATTTGGATTCCAGCTCGTTGCATTACCTGTCGTCGCATCTAGCGCAGCAATATTATTGCGAGTTGCCGCTCCTATCGTCGCAAATGTACCACCTGCATAGATAGGAGAGCCACCACCGCCAACCGCTAGCGCAGTAACGGCACCACTCGACGTTGGATTCCAGGCAGCTGGAAGTCCTGTTGATGTATTTATTGCCGCGATTCGCGCGCGGCTTTGCCCACCAACAAGAGAAAAACTACCTCCGACATACAAAGTAGAACCATTCAATGCCAGGGCACTAACCGTGCTATTGATGTTCGGATTCCATGCTGTAGCAATACCACTGGTATCATCCAGGACGGCAATTCGATTACGAACCTGGCTACCGACTGAGGTGAAAGTACCGCCGGCATATACCGTTCCACCGCTAAAGGCAAGAGCACTGACACTACTATTGGTACTAGGATTCCATGCAGTAGCATTCCCTGTTGTACTATCCAGTGCTGCAATGTTGTTGCGCGCTTGTCCACCCATAGTAGTAAAAGTACCACCGACATAAACCGTCGTACCATTGGGTGCAATTGCAGACACGCTACCACTAGTCCCTGGATTCCAGGCCGTTGCCAAGCCTGTGGTAATATCGATTGCCGCTATACCAGCCCGTGGTTGGCCACCAATGTTTGTGTATTGTCCGCCGACATACACCACCGAACCACCCAGGACTAATGTCGCTGTATTGTTGTCTGCGTTAGGATTCCATGACGTTGCAAGCCCACTTGTCGCATCTAGCGCAGCAACGGCTGCACGTGATGCACCGCCAATAGATAAAAATGCACCACACACATACACTGTAGAACCAGCGCCATTGACAGCAATGCTAGCGACAGTACTGTCCGCATGAGGATCCCAACCGGTGGCAAGACCGGTTATCGCATCAATTGCTGCAATCCGATTACGCGCCACTCCACTAATATTGCTATAAGCGCCACCCACATAAACAATTCCGCCATTCACAGCTAAAGAGGCTACTAAAGAATCGGGTTCAGGATCCCATCCTGTTGCCAGCCCTGTAGTCGTATCTATCGCAGCAAGATTATTTCGTGTTAATGCGCCAACGGTAGTGAAACTGCCTCCCGCATACAAAGTGGTACCTGAAAGGACAAGCGCGGATATACCTGAACCAAAAGAACCAGTAACATTGGGATTAAAACTCATATCCAATGTATTATCCGCATTAATATGAGCAAGATTATTACGAGCCACACCACCTACAAACGAAAATGAGCCGCCAATATACCATCCGCCAGCGCCATCTGAGATAACGGCCGTCACCCCACCTAAAGTCGGTAATACTTGAGGAAACGCCGCAAGCGCTAAACCCGTTGTGCTATCAATAGGGACGGCGACTCCCGTACGCGGGCCAACCTGAGTGAAATCACCACCGATATACACAAGGTGATTGGTTGGGTCATTGACAAGAGCATTCACTGCACCATTCGCAATCCAGGGTGTAGCCGTACTAAATGTTACCGAGACCGCATGATTGGCTGTGATATTCGTTAAACTATAAGTCGCTCCGCCTGTTTGCACTGGCGTACCATCAAGAAGCCATTGATTAACGGCAAAGGTTGAAGCAGGTGTTGCAGTCAATACTAAATTGCCACCACTGTTAACCGTTGTTGGCGTATTGGGACTGATGGAACCATTTGCGCCTGCACTTGGCGTAATAGTGTATTGCGTAATAGCAAAAGTCACTTGAACAGTATGGTTCGCTGTAATATTAGTGAGTGTAAAGTTGTTGCTACCTGTCTGTGCGGGTACGCCATCGACCAACCATTGGTTAACGAAGTAATTGGTATTGGGTGTGGCGGTGAAGGTTAAGTTGCTACCATTATTTGCGGATGTTGGTGTATTGGGACTAATGGTGCCGTTTGCGCCTGCACTGGGGGTAATGGTGAATTGAGGCAGTACAAAAGTGACTTGCACCGTATGATTCGCTGTAATGTTAGTCAGTGTAAAACTGTTTCCGCCTGTTTGTACTGTTGTCCCATCGACCAACCATTGATTTACGCTGTAGTTTGTATTTGGGGTTGCTGTCAATAATAAATTACTGCCACTTGCCACGGTCTTTGGGGTGCCTGGATTAATAGTACCGTTGGCACCCGCAGTTGGAGTCACTGTAAATTGGCCTTTAGAAGAGGACCCCACCACAGCCACCACAATGGGAAATTGGACACCATCTGCGGAAGGGCTGGCACGTTCTTTCAATGCGGTTGAAATGGTTTGCGCAGCAGAAGAAGCCTTCAATTGCAGCGTGATCACACAGGACTGTTTTGGGCTTATCAATGCATTAGCGCATGTGGATGTCAAAATGGACAAGCCATTGGGAAATTGGCTTTGGTCTATAATGGTTAACGGCGTTCTTGATGTCAGATTAGTGACGGTATAACTGGCCGTGGTCGTAGATGAGGTTGTCACCTGCGATGGAAAAGGGGAGGTTGCAGCGATGGAGATCAAATGCGCAAAAGCCGCGCTGGGTAAGCAGAATAGGCTTAGTAGAAATAGCACACTGGCGAAAATATATTTTTGAAATCTCATCTCTGCTTCCTTGTATGACAATTTTAAAATAAATGGGCCAGATGAATCCCCTAGAGAGAACCTTTCTAGCTTATATTTGTATTTCTTCACGACTATTGAATGCGAGTTGCAGTAAGGGGTTTGATGTGGCTCTTTGCATAGACTTGATATTCCCTTATCAAATATATCCAGAATACTAATAGTGAAACACGTAAACTTTATTTTATATGATTAACTGAATGATGCTAGAAGTTTTCATAGAAATTTAAAAAGTGTGAGTATATTTTTATAGAACATCTCCAGGTTCTGAATTGTTTTACTTCAATTGCAATAGAGAACTCCTACGTACCGTGGCTTGTCCACGGTACGTAGGAGTTTGGGAGCATAGCTAATAAAGTAGTTGGCTGAGACATAAACTTCTTATTATGTTCTGTCTATTCTTTATGCTACCCTGTGCCAGGTAAATCTGGGTTAATTAAGTTTAATGCATTTAACACGACCGCATTAAAAAATAATAAATGAAATCAGATGGTTAAAGCGATGCTGCGCAGTAAGGCGCTTAATCGCACACATGGGTTTTTTGAGCAAGGTCTGCTATTATGCGCTTTAATTATCTTAGCGCGGGCGTGGAATTGATTATTTAACGCCTGATACAAGCCATTGTGCTGGGAATTAAGTGTAGAAGGATAGACATAAGCCATTTGATAGAAACTGGTCACTCATTTTAACTGTGCCATACAGATACGATAGGTCTCACCGTGCCTCATGATAATAATGAAAGCAAATCTTCTCCCGAATTACCTTTTAGCATTACGCCTTTTAAAGAAGGCATATTGTTGTGTGACAATACGCCTTCTCCCAGCCCAGCCGAAAATCTTGCCTTAAAATTCACTCACTCCGCTCATCAATACAGCATACGTGATAGTCACAGCGAACATCTCAGTCCTCGTTTTAAACGTGCGCGGGAAAAATTATTTTCTTTTTTACAAAAAAGTCAGATTGCCTTTGCGAATGACATCGATAAAGTGGCTGTTATCACAAATGAGTCTTTAAAAGAGGATGAGGTTTATTGGCCTCTAAACTGTGGCTTGTTTGCTAATATCTGGCTGGTGGCATCAGCCAAACAAACCACGCAACTCGGATCTTCTTACAAAATACCGGCCTTTAGAGAAGTGATCAGTGGGCAGTGTTTGTTTGGTTCCAATATGTTGTATGGCGTGGCCGATGGCATTAGTTATGATTTATGTGTGCCTAATCTCGTCGTGGATAAGGATGCCGTCATTGAAGAAATCTTTGTGAGGGATACTGCGCTTCATCCTTACGAGCATTTGGCGAGAGCGACGTTTGATCATATTGCTCCGTTTATTAAACAGCTGGTATCAAACGATGAGAGCAAGCTTGCTATTCATTTGCCGGTGGAAGAATATTTATTAAATTTTTTGGATTTATTGTTAAATCACCACATAACGGAAACGACTTATTTTCGGTTAAGAGCCATTTTAATTGAAAGAGGTGAGTTGCACCGACAATACTGGGAACAGTACGGCCAAAAACATCAACTCGTGATCGATCATGAGTCGCCGCTGCGGGCGCTGAATTTGACGGGGTTTACTTCATTAGAAGCACTTTTAGGGCCAGAATTATTTGCTGAATATCAACAGTCTCGGGCTTTTCCTGAAAAAGCCTATCTGGAGCTAATAGAAACTTTTTTACATAAAATGAAAAATGCTTCTCAGCTTGAACAACGATTTGCAGACACATGGGCATTTGTCGAATCACAAAAAAGAGTTACTACTTTAAAAGCGCTAACGAAAGAAAGCTATACCGTGAGAATTGCAGCCGCAAGTCGTGCTTATCAGGATTGTGAAGTGTTATTACTGCATCCTATTCAAGAAAAACCCATGGCGCTCAGTTACAGAAGAAATTATTCAGATCATTTTCGTCCTATCGTTTCATTGAATTGGATACAACCACTGCAAATATCCAATTTTTCTAAAAGTTTATTTTATTATATTGTGCATCAACACGAATATTTTAATTACTTAATCAAACATCATATTAAAACCATGTTTAGTCAAACAACTATGGTGGCGACTGGTGACAAGGAAGCGGCGGCACCAAATAATGTTGCGGATGACTTCGCCGCGTTTTGCCTTAAACAGGAAACGATGCGAAGCCTGAGTAGCCAACAGGTTAATAGGCGGCCTGTAGGCAGCCAAGCATTACTGAGAGAGGAGAGGTTTTTCAAGCCATCGAATATTTATTGTCTCTTCAAGCAGGATTATCGTTTATCAAAACAATATAACCAGGCCGAACAGGAAAAATTCGACGGAGGGGAAAATTACAAATTGTTACAAAAAGCGGTTAGTCAACGATGAAATAATAACAATGTTGCGTCATTGCGAACGCGAGAGCGAAGCAAACCAGGCCTTATTGTCTCTTTTGTAAGAACGAGATAGCAAAACATCTGAAATTTATGTTTTGTACTTCTTCTATAGAGGCAATAAAGCCTGGGTTGCTTCGCTCTCGCTCGCAATGACGAGAGGGCTGTTTTTCTTAAACTGCCAAACCCAAATAGTCTCTAACGCATAGCGGGTGCGGGTGAAGTAGCTGCACTTGCATTACTTTTAGCCGCTGCCATAGTAACAGCGAGCGCTCTTAATTTTTTCAAATTGAAAGCATCAATCTGCACAAAATACTTCACTGCTGCCGCTGATGCTGAAGCACTAGACCTTGCGGGCTGCATTACTTTTGCTTTTAGAGCATGTGTCGCTTCCAGCAACGCAACCATTTCGTCTCCCGCTTCACGTGAGTCAACTTTTGTCACCAATGCAAATCCATTCTTTGAGTTAACAATCCATTTCTTGTTGGTATGCGCTTTAAGAATTGCGCTGATTTCTGTTTTCTCTTCTTCGTTATAAGATTTTTGAGTGACGGTGGAAACACTCATTAATTTAATTGATCTTAGCTTTTCCAGCATCTTCGTAAAATGTTGAATGAAATAATTCAAACCATTAATGCTTTCGCTGACAGTGATTTTAGAGTTCATGGTATATTTGTTCTTTTTACACCATTCATCTTCGATTCTATCTAATTCAATATTCAGATCGAGATTCGGACTAAGCGCTTTGATATGCGTCATGAGTTCTGCCATTTCAACACGCTTGGTGATAAGCGAGAATTGTGCTTCATCAATTTTTGTATAGGTTTGTTGTTGATTTGCTTTAGTAATACGTGCTTTAACATGTTCACCTAATAATACAGAGGCACCCTTTGTTTCAAGCTCATCAATCGCTTTAGAATAGCTACTGGATGGATCAGCCTTATCGCCACTGTCTCGCATCAAAATGCTACGCATGCCAAGCGTGACTAGAACAACATTCATCATGCAGGTCGCTGAACGGCCATTGCAATTAGGAAAAGGATGCACTTCAGTCGCTTTATAAAAAAATTCAGCTGCTAAAGCCGCTGCTTTATCGACGTCATCTTTAGGGCATGATTTCCATTTGGCTAAGAAGGCAGCCACATCTTCTCGGAATTGTTTTTCCAGCAGCGCTGGCGGAAGACACAGTTTGACAAATTGACCGACCAGATTGATTTCTTCAGCATTTAATTTACGATTATGAAAAGCCACGGCTAACTTCTCCATGACCAATGTTTTTTCTACTGGCAACATGCCGCTCATTAGGGCTTGTCTATTTTGAGGCGATATTCCCTCTAAAGCATAATCAGGAATTTTTATACTTTTATCAGCGCCTATTTTATTCAGTAATGCAAAAAAGTCAGCTAACATTTTTGCAGTGATTTTTGAGTTCGCTTGTAAAAATTCTCGAGCTATTTGATCAACAGGCATTCCCATTGCAAATGCTGCTATGAGCAGTGTGCTTGTATTAGCACCATGTAACCACCGATAGACTTGGGCTTTAGAAAATTCTCCCGCTTTAAATCCATTGTCTTCAGCAAGACTTGCAGCCATGCGTTGATGAATGCCTTTGTACCATTCAATAAATTGATCGACACTAATATTAGCAATGCCTGTCTCTGCAATTCTTTCGAGTAGTGTTTGTGCATAATGATAGGCATTAAACATATCTCGATATTGCCCTGCATTTAACATGGCATTATCAGCCCCGCTAGAGCCGGGATTAGACGATGATTCGCAATCAAACTCAGTCACGAGTCTAGGGTCAAATTGGGTAATAGCGTTTAAGTTAAATGTAGGGCGTGCAGCAGACATAATGGCCTCGATTGAATAAATTTTGGCTATATTATAATAATAACTGTGTAGTGTGAAGTTTGATTAGGGTGTTTTGAGTAAATATTTAACGCTTCAGGAGAACGTTAGCTGGGATGGACTCTGTCTTACAGGTCTTCTGGATCCTGCGGGCAGGCCGCAGGAGGACGTTAGCTGGCGTTGGCTGAATTTGTTGTTAGCGTTTGGGAGCTAACAGTTTTTTGAGTTGTTCATTGGTCGGCATCAACGGGCGCGGCGACACCGCAAGTTTCCACTCGAACATCTTGTGGTTTTGTCTGATAGATTGGGGGAATACGCAAATATTTGCTTCTGCTGCCAGCTCTTTTGCTGATGCAAATCGTGTTGGCTGGCCATCTTTATATCCTGAATCAAAAAGATAATAACCTTCTCTTTTTCGATAAAATAACGCGACAGCATGTGCAATCGGATTTTTCTGTCCTGCTACATTGATATCACAACCTGCTAAAGTCACAATGGTGTTTTCGGTAACAAGCCTCTTTATTTCAAGCGCTCCTTCATCAGCCGTGCATTTTTTTACAAAATAATTCATTCGAGGCGTGCCGACAATCCAGTCAATATCGATTTGCGACCATTTGCGATTACTGTAGGCACCGGGGTTTTGCCCGATATCAATCCATTCAAAAAAAGTTAAAAGCGTTTTGTAACACTGGTGTAACTTTTCAAAAGGACATTCAACAATTTCTTTGACCATACTATAAAATAACGATTCTACGTTCCATGACATCATGATTGACCACAGTATCGATATACCATTGCAATGGCCTATCTGAGTGGTGGAAGGGCAGTTGGCGTATCGCAAGAAAGCATTAATTTTTAATAACACGGTGGTCTGGGAATAGTTCTTCTTTGCGAGACTGGATTGCCCGAGAGCGCCTACTGACTCCGCAAATTGACTGCTGCCACTATTCATTGTGGTTGCTTTAAGATGTTCACGAAATTTTTCACTTTTTGATATTTTTTCAGAAAGCGTTTCTTGGATGAACTGGGTGGATTGTTGTTTTGCGACAAGCTTTTTTGCGGCTTGACGAGCGCGCTGTTTTTTACGTTTCTCTTTTCGCTGTTCTCTGTAGCGGAGCAATGATGGATTGACATTCGTATTCAGTAACGGGGTAGCGGGATAAGGTAATGATGGCGAACCAGGCAAATAAGCAGGCATCGTGACCGAGGTCATCATTAAAAAGGGACAATATTCTATCTGACCTGATGGCGTGTAAAACGGCAAGAACATTATGAAAGGCGCTGGAACAGTAACTAGTTGATGGGATTGAGTAAATTGGGATTGCTGCCCAGGGAAAAGGGGGGTATGAGAAAACATGTTGAGCCTCGTTTTGTCAGTCTATGCTGAATTGGTGAGGTATGGTATATCATGAGAAGGGAATGGTCAATTAAAGATCAGGCTGGTGCTTGATATTGGTGTAGATTGGGCTGAGGTACGAAATCCAACATTACCTTATAGCTGTGCGACCAAGGTGTGAGACCGGTGGGCTGCTCAACCTACGTGCTGTGGTTTGTGGACAGGGGTTCGCGGACACAACCCCCACAAAAAGCGTGGGGGTCTTAGTCCGTGCTACTGGGCTACGTCGGGGTGCTCTGTACAATGAGTCAATATAAATATGTTCTTTTCACTTCAACTTCGTTGAAGTGAATCAAAAAAACGGAGTGGCAAGTTGTGCTTACAAGCACAAAAAAAGTAAGCCTATCATGACAGAACTCCAGTCAATTCAGAAATGTAGTAGTAGCACGGACACAACCCCCACGCTTTTTGTGGGGGTTGTGTCCGCGAACCCCTGTTAAATCACAGCATGTAAGTTGGATTGAGCGTTTTTCGCGAACCCCAATATCATTGGAGCCCACTGGCATCGCATCTTGGTCGCACAGTCATAAGGTAGATACCGTGGACAAGCCACGGTACGTAGGGGTTTGGAAGCGATAATGAATACGATGAGGTTATATAGATTTGTCAGACACTAGTGCGCCTTTATAAACAAAAAGATGGGATAAAATGCTTGTTATTTAGACAAGCTCACGTCTAGAATACGCCCATATTTATAATAATAATGAGAATCGACTTTATGCCCATCACTGCTTTTTCCATGACAAAAACATTTCCTCTAACACCTCGGCAATTAGTCGATGAAAATTCGATTGGCGTGCGTGTATTGTCAGAATGCAAGCAAGACATTGCGCTCTATGCGGAAGGGTTAAATCCTTGCATCGCAATCGTGTTGCATGGCCAATTGGATTTTGTCACCGATATGGAGGATGAGGAGGACGAACCCATTTTCTCAACCGAAACTTTTGTCTGCATGAATCATACACCCGGTCTTCCAGATAAATATAAAAAATCAGCGGCTCAGTTTTGCCATAATGAACTTTTACGTATGTTCGCCACTATTGAGAACCAAACCATTTCAGATAATCGGCAATTATTGCGCATCACTTTAACGGAAAGCGCAATCTTACGGTGTACGCAACTGGATAATCAAAACCAACAAGAAGTCATTGCTGCCACATTCAAAGATTTATTATCAGATACAAATGAATTAGAGCATTTTCATAAGGATAATGGGCTGCTTTCGGGTACGGTGGAGTTAGCACAAACGTATCGTTTTAGCAGTATGGAAACAACAGAAATCAGTAAAGGTAGTGAAACCGATGCCATCCATGTGTTTCTTCATAAAACACCCGAGAATGGATTAAACATTATTTATTACAAAGGTTTTTTATCGCTAGAAAATTTATTTCATTTGGTTGAGCAACAAAAATTTAAATTGGGCGGGAAATTATTGAGTGAAGCCACTCCTGCTTCACTCAATCAAAAAACATCGGGTTCATCGTTAATACGTTAAACCTTGTTTATCACAACGATTTTTTAACTCTTAAAGATGTGTTTCATTGTATTGAATGGTGACGACTGGCTTCTGAATTATTCTGGTGGACTTAAGATTCTCTTAAGCTTGCGTCACTATACTTGCCGAAATTTCAATCTGTCCGCATACAAACTTAGGAACTAAAAAATGAATAAAATCATGACCGGCCTGTTCTTTTTATTACTCAGCGCGAAAATTGCAGCAGCACCAGAAGCAGAACATGCTTCCATGGTTGCTTTACCTGGCGGTGGCGAAATAGCGCCTGCAGGCACCTTGAGCATTCCTTTAAGTCCGCTCATGAAAGAGGTTCACTATAATGTGACCTGTCAGATCACTAATGCACAATCTGAACCGGTGGATATGCGTTTTGAATTGAAACAAGTTTATCTCTATGGTCAGGTAACTTTAAATACAGCGAATCTGGATAATCTGCAAGGCACATTACAAACGGGCGAGAATACGTTGATTGCCAACGAAGTCAGCATTAACGGTAGCATAGCCGCTACGTTGGTATTCAGAAATCTGGATTATGCTCATCCGGTTGAAGTCGGTCACTGTTCCGCAAGACCCGCCATTAATACAAAAATGGCAACACATGGCGGTACGTTTGTCGCAACAAATCAAACTGATAAAACCATCCAAATTGAAGTGGGTGATTTTTTCCCAACGACTTATACACTCGACCCCTTTTCTAATCGCTGGGTGTATGTTTCGACAAATAATCAAAGTATTACTATTAGTAGAGTAGAATAATGTGACTTGAAAGGTGGATTGCCTAATCCACCTTTGTGTATTCATTATAAGTGAGACTTATACTCCATTTTTAGCGATTCTGTATTTTTTCTAACGCTCCCAATTTTTCTGAGTGAATATTGAGGCTTCAGTGAAAGCGCTTCTTAGGACGTGAATCGTAGAGTGGAATCCGCAGCACCTTATGCTAAAATCGGCAGGGTGAACGATAGGGATATAGCGGCTAGACAGGGAGATCAGTTACATGAGTGATTTTGTCATCGTGGTGTTGGCTTTAAATTTTTTGATTGCCGCCACCTTTACTGGCATCGAACTCTATATGCCAACCCATAAATTAGAATACAGAAAAATCATTTGGAAAGATTTTTCTTCTACTGTTGTTGTTATTTTTATGGGTCTTATCGTCGCTGTTATTCTCACGTCGATTCATCTTCATTTTAAGCGGTATTTTCCAAGCCTCAACTGGGTGCATCATCGACCGTTTTATATTCAATTTCTTTTATACGTGCTGGTGGTCGATTTTGGGCTGTATTGGGTTCATCGTTTAATGCACCAACAACACTGGTGGCGATTTCATCGGTGGCATCATTACCCAACATATATGTATTGGGGAGCGGGCCTGCGTGCAAGTATCGTTCATCAATTTTTATTTAATATTGTCGCCATTTTAGCTGTTTTAATAATTCAAGAAGATAGGCCGCTTTGGTTTGCTATTTTTGCTACTACGCATTTTCAAATTCCTAATAATTTTATGCACATGAATGTTATCTGGAAATCAGAAAAACTGGAATGGCTTATCGTGACGCCTCGTTACCATCATCTTCATCACAGTTCTAATATAAGATTACATAATGGAAATTATGCCGCATTTTTCAGTTTCTGGGATCGTCTATTTGGTACTTATATCGATCCGGGGAAAGTGTATCATTATGAATATGGCACTGGAGAGAAAAAAACCCATCCTTTGATGTTTCTCGGATTTTAATTCAAAAATAATTTTTCAGATGAAGGTGAGTGGGTGCTAAGCTATACTCTGACGCTCACTCAAATCACTTTCCCTCAGCTACATTACTAAAACTCCTCTCCCTTCTTTTTTTAAAAATCGACTTTCATTTAGTAATTCGTGATGCCAATGGAGAAAAAATGCGATCTAAAAATATAATGCTATTAGGTTTAACTGTTATCTTGCTATTACCTTTATTCACTAAGGCAGAAAACTGTCCGACACCAAGTGATTTACAGACTGGAAAATATGCTAACTGGATATTGCTAGACATAAACGATGCTTCTTCGCTATCTGATGAAAGAATCGATTATTTTCAAACGCACGTTAAGTCATTTGCACTAGCGGAGTGGGAGGAGTCAGCCCCCGAAGGCGCCGCGCATTGTTATTATTATGGCTCGGATGAGGACTTCACGTATTTAGGCGCATATCTTGCAAAAAGTGACTTAAAAGCCGCGGCAAAAGAGGCTTGGAAAACGATTAATGAAGATGTCATGCAATGCAGATCGGATCTTCGGTCATGTCTCTTTGAACGCACATGACAATTTGCAATTGCCATCAATTATGGCTAATATTGCGCAAAATATTAAATCGCCGCCAACACTGAGCTCACGATGAAAAATGCATTTATACGAGAAAATAAGCCCCAAACAACAAAACGTGTTGTTTTGCTCGGCATGCTCTTTGTCACTTTTCTGGTGGTTTCTAATCTTACCGCCTTTAAAGTTGCTGAGATTCAATTGACAAGCGACCTTGCATTGAACTTTCCGGCAGCGTTAATATTCTTTCCTTTGACGTATTTTTTTGATGACATCCTAACGGAAGTATATGGATTTAAAATAAGCCGACTCATTATCTGGGGCGGCTTGCTTTGCAGCGCACTTGTCACCCTTTGCACTTCAATTGCTGTCTATTTGCCATCGTCGGCCATCTGGGATGCCAATACCAATCATGGTAGTAGCGCCTATGCACTCGTATTTCAGAGCTCAGCGAGAATATTTTTTGCCTCCATGCTGGCGTATTTTTTTGGAGAGTTTATCAACTCCATGATCTTGGCTAAACTCAAAGTCCAGACACAAGGAAAACATTTCTTTTTACGCGTCATCAGTAGCACAGGCATAGGCGCCGCCATTGATAGTACCATTTTTTGTAATGTGGCTTTTTGGGGCGTGATGCCAAATCACATTATCTGGAAAATGATCCTCACCATTTATTTATTCAAGCTGTGTTATGAAATCATTGCACTACCAATGACTTATGCTTTAGTCGCCTATCTAAAAAAAGCTGATGGTGTTGATCATTATGATAGAGAAACAAAATTTAATCCGTTCTCTGTCAGCTTAACCGATTAAATTTCTTCACCGATAAACTATTCTTTTAGGACATTAACATGCGAACCTTTATTATTCGAGCACGAAAAGGCACTACACGTTGGGAGCGAGTGAAGTCCAGCGTCGGTGGCAGAGAGCATCTGGAAGTTGTCGCTCATACTATTATGAACGCATTTTTTGTCTCTAATGGCTTTAGAGAGGACGTTGAGGTTTATGTTGTGCTAGACAGTTCTGAAGATTTCCCTCGCACGATTAAGCTATCCAGTAATGACGGCTTGTCCATGACGGGCTTTCATGAGGATGCAGCGCTCGATTTAATTGAAAAAGCTTTAAAAGACAGTCAGGGCCTGCAAAAAGATGAAACACGCACTATTGCACCCGGTATTCAAATCAGTGGTTTTGGCTTTGAAAAGTTAGTGCGCCAGTTATTGGAATCTCGCCCGGTTTATTTACTGCTACCCAAAGGCGATGACATACGGACAAAGACACCTGAGCTCGATCCCGTTTTCATATTGAGTGATCACCTGGCCATGCCGAAAAACAGTGTCAATGGATTCAAACGTCATGGTCTGAAGTCGATTAGCTTGGGGAAGAAAATGCTTTTTGCTTCGCAATGCGTTGTATTGCTGCATTATGAAATGGATCGTGCTGGATAAAACTGCAATCTATGATTCCCCGGAAGGAATCATAGATCAACAAAAATATTAGCGACTACTCAAAGAACGCTCTTCGTCAATTGCGTATAAGTTACCTTTCTCGCCAGTGCTTATGTTCTCTACATACTCTGCAAGCTTAGCTGCTGAATGTCTACTCAAGACCGTCATTTTAGAAACATAGGCAAAAAATTCCTGTGTTGGCGATAACTCTTCTACCTCAGCTTGTGTTCCGCAAAAAAAACTTCTAAAGCTCAAGCAACTTTTTTTAGTACTTTTTTTATGGGCTTTATTAATCAGCTTAAAAATTTTGTTGAGCTGATCACGTACTGGCTCTCTCCCTGAGATGATAAGGGAAACTTGTTCTCTGAATTTTTTACTTTTTTCATTATCAAAAACTTCTAAATACTCAAAAGCTTGTTGGAAAGACTTTACCATGCCGCCCAGAATCATATTGATTTTAGCTTGCTCAGCCTCTGAATACTTGACCGGCGCTTTCACTTCCGCAGGCTTAGTATAAGCAAAGGCTTCGTCAGGAAGCGTGACGCCTTTAATATTCTGTGTCGCGCTGAGAGGCACCACATTGACCTCATTACCAACAAGCCAAGCGATTTTGTCCGCTGATAAACGTGCTGGCTGTAATGAGGCATCTTGTACCCGCGCGGGCACATGGACTGATTTACTGGGGCGTTTCATTTTAATTAACGCCCAGGTATTGTTATCTTCTCCCGTAAAAAAAGCTTGGATAGTGCCTTTTTGGGGACAAAATTGAGAGTCAACATTGATAATATTTGTATTTATAGAATTCACTGGCATGACAGTGCTCCATAGTCCGTGAAGAGGATCCAGTATAAACTAACTTCCTTAAGCATTTATTAACAAAGCAACTCAGAGCGAAAATATTTATACGCCTTTGATTTATATTAATAATATTTGTTTTTAACCTCACTGAAATGGGGTTCGTTAATTTTCCATCTTTTTGAATGTTATAATGGCTTATTGGATTATCGAATAGGCATGCCATACAAGTATTCACTTCTAAAGACAATTAATTTTGACTCTCATTATTTAGAGGAAATATTCTTGTTAAAAAAACAATTAAAAATGTTTTACTCCCAGATATATCCTTCAACTCAATCTGCCAGCAATAATGCGCCGTTGAGCTTACCTGCTATTGTTGAAAAAATTAATGAGTCTTTAGTGACGCTCGCTTATCGCCAAACGAATTTTGGCATTTTGACGAGCATTTTTTGCGGCATCATTATTTGGGTTCGCACGCACTCCGATGCAGTACATATCAGCGCCTCCAATTTTTGGTTTTTTTTATTGCTATCTACCAGTCTTTTGCGTTTTATATTGGTGAAGATTTATTTAAATTTTGGCGAGCACACTAAAAATGCATTTTGGCGAAAATTATATATCGCACAAGCTACCCTTGGCGGTGGGGTGTGGGGATTATTGCCTATCTTATTGCTGCCAGGCTCAACCAGTTCAGAGCAGATTCTGATGGTGATGGTGATAGCTGGGATTACATCGGGTGCTGTCCCCTTTATCTCCAGTGTGTTGACAGCCTCTGTTATTTATAGTTCGACGACGCTAATTCCATTACTGGTTTATTTCATTTTTTTAAATGCATCGGCTGATCTTCTCATGGCGCTGGCTACTGCTGTTTATTTGATATTTTTAATTGTACAGAGTAAAAAAATCAATGCCATGTTAGCGAATGGGCTCTTACTTCAATTTGAACTCCATGCAGCAAAAAACTCCTTAGAATATAGCGCTACTCATGATCCTTTAACTAAAGTGGCGAATCGAAATTTATTTAATAAAAAATTCATGCATGCACTGGCTACAGCCAAATACCATTCTCGTGGCCTGGCATTAATTTACCTGGACTTAGATCATTTCAAAAAAGTCAATGACACTTACGGGCATGTTTATGGCGATCAATTATTAATGGCGTTTGTGCAACGCCTACAAGAAATATTTAAACATGAAGATATGATTGCGCGATTGGGTGGGGATGAGTTCACCATCATTCTAGAAAATATTCATGACAAATCGGAAGTGGATCAATATGTTGCGCGGCTTCAGGAAAAAGAAAATGAGCCTGTTGTCATTAAGGATCATAAATTCATTATCAAAGCGAGCATTGGTATTAGTATTTTTCCAGCGGATGGCTCCGATTTTGATGCACTGTTAAATGCAGCTGACACGGCAATGTATGCCGCGAAGAAAAAGGTGAATGTGTTGGATTCGTAGTATGATTTAAAAATGTCTGATCGTACTTGTGGGCGCGGATTTTTGATTTGTATGTGTTTAGTGAATGTTCGGTGATTTGGCAGGGGTTCACGGACTAAGACCCCCACAAAAAACGTGGGGGTCTTAGTCCGTGCTACTAGTGCTTCGGCAAAGCCTGCTGGCGTTGAAAATAGGCTTTAAACCGCCTTAGATCGTCATAGCGGCGGCATTAATAACAGCTGCAATACGAATGGCCGACTGAATGGCAAGATGGCTGACGCCGGCTTTTATTAATTCGTGGGTATGAGCTTCAATGCACATACCGCAGCCATTAATCGCAGAGACTGCCAAACAATTCAATTCATAATCCAGCTTATCAATACCGGGATTAGCAATGACATTCATTCGGAGTTTTGCGGGTAAACTTTTGAATGCATCATCCTTGACGAGATGAATAAATCGATAATAAATATTATTCATGGCCATGATGGTGGCAGCGGATTTGGCTGCCTCCACTTCATTTTCCATTAACGTCTGCTCGCTGACCTCAAGCATGAATTGGATCACTGCACTATTTTTCGTAGCATAGGATGAGGCCAATGCAATCCCATCAATTTGTTTTTGCGTCAAATGAGGGGAACCCTCTGGGGTCATCACGCTGGCCAGATTTAATTTAATATCTTTGGCGTAACTTGGCATGTTATTTTTGAATGTGTCAATTGACATGGGTTTATCCTCTTTATTCTGTTATTTCTAGGGTTTTTTCGCCTTTTTGCCAATTGCAGGGACATAATTCATTGGTTTGCAAAGCATCGAGTACGCGCAAAACTTCCGATGGGTTACGACCGACATTTAAATCCGTTACCATTAAAAATCGAATCACGCCATAAGGATCAACTATATAAGTTGCTCGCTCAGCGACACCCTCAGCTTCATCCATAATACCCAGCGCTTCTGTTAACTCACGCTTTATGTCAGATAACATAGGAAAAGATAAATGACGTAATTCCTCTTTTTGTTGCTTCCATGCAAGATGGACAAATTCAGAATCCGTACTGACACCAAGGAGTTGCGCGTCCCTATCTTTAAATGCTTGATTTAAGCGGTCAAATTCAGCTATTTCGGTGGGACACACGAACGTAAAATCTTTTGGCCAAAAAAACAAAACCAACCATTGGTTCGGATAACTCGTATTATTAATATCGATAAACGCCTCTTCAAGTGAGGCTGAAACCACACCTTTAAGGTGAAATAACGGGAAGGGTTGATTTAGCTTTAACATGTGTACTCTCTCCTAAAATGATTGGGTTTGGTTAAAGTACGCAGTATTGATTGATAAGTACAATATATTGATATTATAATGCCGATAAGTTTTACTTATACGACGAGACAATATGAATATCAAAGATTTAAAATACCTGGTAGCGCTTTCTGATCTGGGACATTTTGGACATGCAGCAAATGCTTGTTTTGTGAGCCAGCCCGCGCTTAGCATGCAGATCAAGAAGCTAGAAGCAGCGTTAGGCGTGACATTACTAGAGCGCACCAGTAAATCCCTCTTGATGACAGAGGTAGGTAGTCTCATTGCAGAACGTGCGCGCGATATTTTAAATCAAGTGGACGAAATTCATGAGGTGGCCAAACTGGCGAAAGACCCCTACAGCGGTGAATTAAAACTGGGAATATTTCCAACGCTTGCGCCGTACTTACTACCTCTCATTATCCCGCAACTCACCAAAGATTATCCCAATTTGTCGATCTATTTAATCGAAGAAAAATCAGCATCACTGATCGATAAACTCAATGAGGGTAAAATACATGCGGCTATTTTGGCTTTGCCTCTCTCTCAAAAAAACTTAAAGAGTACGCTATTATTTGAAGAAGAGTTTTTACTCGCAACACCTTCAACGCATCCTCTAGCAAAACGTAAATACATTACACCAAAAGATTTAGATAACAAAAATTTGCTGCTACTGGAAGAGGGACATTGTATGCGAAACCAAGCGCTTGCTATCTGTAACAGTATGCAGGCAAAGGAAGCGCAGCATTTTAGAGCGACCAGCCTTGAGACATTGAGGCACATGGTATCGGCAGGCGTGGGTATCACGCTAATACCTAAATTGGCATGCACTAATAGTGATACCATTTCATATGTGCCATTCAATCAATTTAAACCTGCACGCACTATTGGACTTTTTTGGCGCGCAACTTCCGCAAAGCAACTATTACTAGAGGATTTGGCACTTAAAATGAAGGCAATTTTATTAAAACAGAAAACCGTTAAAATTATCAATTAAGCTTTATTGAATGACACCGCATACCATTCTGGCGCCGCCACCGCCTAACTTATTTGGCACATCAGAATAGGTGTCACCGCCGTTATGAATCATTATCGCGAGATTGTTAATTTCTGTGATGTGTCTAATGCGCGGAGCCAGCACCGGCGTGGTCGCTGTGCCATCTGCATTTACCGTCACAATGGGCAGATCACCAAAATGGCCTTTATCATTATAAGGGCCAAGATGGGATCCGCTATTTTGCGGATCAAAATGTCCACCTGCAGCCATACCGTTTTTTTCACATGAAGGATTCTGATGCACGTGCAGACCGTGAGCACCGGCAGTCAGCCCATGTAGGTTAGGTGTAAATAAAAGACCGTAAGGGGTTTCACTAATCAATAGGGTGCCGACTGATTGCCCGACACCACTCTCTATTGTCATATTCATCGAAACGGTTGTTTCAGCTAGTACAGAGCTTGCGCTGGCGAGCCATATCACAGCCCCTATTAACTTTCTAAACTTTAAATTTAACATGACCACCTCATTAATGGACTGGGTAACATGTTATTTGCATTTTTCAGATTGGCATAATCAATTATTTTTATTCCATCAATAAGCTTCTCTTATCGAAGAAGAGTTTTCTCCATCTTATTTCTCACCTTTGATGAAATTACCTTGCTGAAATTCATTAAATGCCACTCGTAACTCCTCATGCGTATTCATGACAATCGGCCCATACCAGGCAATCGGTTCTTTGATTGGCTGGCCTGATATCAATAAAAACCTGACTGCGCTTTTATCCGTATTAACCACAATATTGCTTCCCTCACCAAACAGCACTAACGTGCCATCAATGCAAGAGCAGGGCGGCTTCATGTCAAAATAGTTAACCCCAGCCGCATCATGAGCAAAAGGGATACGCGCCTGGTCGAAAAACGCTTCGCCGTCAATGACATAAGCAAACACAGTGTGCGCTGAATTCACGGTATGCGTGAATGATTTGCCGGCTGGAATTTCGACATCCAGGTATTCGGGATTGGTTACGATGTCTTGCACAGGGCCTTTGACGCCATTTATTTCACCGCAAATAATACGTATTTTAGCGCCTTCGGGCGTTGTAATAATCGGTATCTCTTTGTGTTTCACTTCGCGGTATCTTGGATCCATCATTTTTGATTTCGCGGGAAGATTTGCCCATAGCTGAAAACCTAACATTTGGCCTTTGTGATTGCCCTTCGGCATCTCTTGGTGAATCACGCCACTACCTGCCGTCATCCATTGAATATCGCCTGCGGTGATATGGCCTTTATTTCCCATGCTATCACCATGCTCGACATCACCGTCCAACACATAGGTAATCGTTTCCATGCCGCGATGCGGATGCCAGGGAAAACCATTTTTATAATCGGCCGGGTTTTCTGAGCGAAAATCATCAAGCAGTAAAAAAGGATCCAGCAAAGGCAGCTCAGGAAAACCAAAGGCACGTCGAAGATGCACGCCTGCGCCTTCAATGGTCGGTTCACTTTTCCAAACTTTTTTTATGGGTCGTTGAATTGTTTTCTCCATAACCATCCTCCATTGATTGCTTTAATAAAAACTTACCGTACTTCTCTGTAAACCAACTTGTGATGCCACGCTCGTCTTAATTTAACATTGACAACCGAGATGTCTGCGTATATTTTTGACCGCAATACATTCTAAACCAGGTATCTTTCCATCCTATGCGGGCAGCAGCCCAGGCGCAAGTTATTCTCTTAACCGCCATGGATGACGTGCCGTCATGCCCATAGGATAAACATGAATACTAAAAAAAATAAATCTCCTAAAAAAAAATCCAATCTACACCCTCGAAATAAGCACCAAGGACGTTATGATTTTGCGCAGTTAATCGCGAGCTGTCCCGCTTTAGCGCTTTTTGTAAAACCGAATGTGCATGGGGACGATTCAGTTGATTTTTTTAACCCGGAAGCAGTTAAGACGCTAAATCAGGCTCTTTTAGCACACTACTATGGCATTGCTAAGTGGGATATCCCAAAGCACTATTTATGCCCGCCCATACCCGGCAGAGCAGATTACATTCATTACTTAGCAGATCTCTTAGGCAGCAAAAACAAGGGACATATTCCCACCGGCAACAAAATCAAATGTCTCGATATCGGTGTCGGGGCAAATTGCATTTACCCTATTATTGGCATTCATGAATATGACTGGTCTTTTATCGGCGCAGACATTGATCCTGTTGCGATTCAATCTGCAAATAAAATCATTAAACTGAATCCCATCTTGCACGATAAAATTGAAATCAGATTACAAGTGAATCCCAACGACATTTTTCAAGGCGTGCTTAAAAAAGATGAGCTTATTGATATCTCTCTTTGCAATCCGCCTTTTCATGCCTCGTTAACAGAAGCCCGATCTGGAACACTGCGTAAGCTAAATAATTTAACCGGCAAAAAGACAAGCCAACCTGTCTTAAATTTTGGAGGGCAAAACAATGAATTGCATTATCCGGGTGGTGAAAAAGCTTTTATCAGGGAAATGATTCACCAAAG
This sequence comes from Gammaproteobacteria bacterium, assembly GCA_031291175.1. GTDB lineage: Bacteria > Pseudomonadota > Gammaproteobacteria > DSM-16500 > DSM-16500 > UBA5158. Next base: position 556 of record JARLJO010000016.1, on the reverse strand, counting down.
CAAAGCCTTTGCGAGCGCTTGTTTTTGGTTTTCTAGCTTGATTGCAAAACAAGAGAGCCTCAAAAGTATTTATACTGAATTAAACAAAGCAAAAGCCTTAGAAATGAAAACCGTTCCCATGAGTCAGGGAAATAAAATAAGTCGTTTTGTCGCATGGACTTTTTTGAGTTTAGATCAACAAGAAACATGGGCCGCTTCTCGATGGAATGGTAATAAAAAATGAAGCGTCAATTCTTCAAGAACAGTTAGTCGAAACAGATTGGCTGATTGAGATATTTATCGCATTTTGATCTTGTGAATCAATCATGCTAGTAAAGTCATCACTCACGTAGCCTGCTTTCTGGCCTGACACTTGCAGAGCCGTATCGGATGGGCCGCCTAAGATATAAGTGCCGCTAGCGCCACTAATCACATTCGCTGGATCACTTGATCCATTCGCAGAAGAACTGATCGCGCTAATGATAGCTTGATTTTGCGACCCACTCAGTTGCGAACTCGTCGCACCCGCAAAGTGTTGGATATTAGAAAAACTCAGCGTAATCCCGCCAACAACCGC
>JARLJO010000015.1 GCA_031291175.1 Gammaproteobacteria bacterium | reverse complement strand
TGATTGATGAACACCAACTTCCTTAGCAATATCTTCTTGCTTATAACCTGCTTTCCAAAACGCTAAAATTTGACAACGTTTCATGTAATTAAGATGCTTAAATCCCATTAAATTCACTCCATTCTATTGGCAAGCGCATACCACCATCTCATTGTCTAATTAAAAGACAATTTATGCGTTTATTAGTGGAATGGAACTACCGCGCATTCAAAAAGGTGTTGTCGATTCTTCTTATTACGCTCAAGATATTCATGGCAAACGACTAGGCATAATAGGATTTGGCCGTATTGGTCAAGCTATAGCTAAACGCGGACATTTTGGTTTTGGCATGGAAATTGTATATCATAGCCGCCAACCTAAAGCTGAAGCAAAACCCTTTAATGCAACGTTTTGCTCGCTTCACGAATTATTACGTACCGCTGATTTTATTTGCGTCACCATTCCTCTATCACCTGAAACGCAGCAGTTAATTGGTGTTAAAGAATTTAGTTTAATGCAACCTCATGCAGTTTTTGTGAATATTGCGCGGGGGCCAATTGTTGATGAAGAGGCGCTAATTGAAGCTTTGCAGTCGCGGCGAATTTACGCTGCTGGTCTCGATGTTTTTTCTCAAGAGCCACTACCTATGACCTCTCCCATACTGACACTGTCAAATGTCGTTTTCACTCCTCATATTGGCTCAGCAACGGGTGAAACGCGTTATCTCATGGCCAAACTCGCTATTCAGAATCTGACTGCTGGGTTACTGGGCAATACGCCGCCGAATTTAGTCAAGACGAACACGTTAAAATCATAGTGAAATGTTGGGTTTCGTACGAAACCCACCCATTTCTTTAGCCGGTATCAACTAGTGCATTTAGTTGCCTCCTGTGGCGCCCGTGCTTCCAAAGTTTCCGGTTGCTGGCAAGTCGGGGATGTTTTTTATTGCCCACGTGTTAGCGCCATCTGTGCTAATGACCAGAATAGGTGGCGAACTACTACTAAAATCTTGGTGTCCGGCTGCAGTGCAGATCGCGCTTGCCCCACTGCCTGTGCAACTTGCAGAGTTAAATTGGCCGGTTGTTGTGAGCCCTGGTATGCTGTTTGTTGTCCAAGTGTTAGCGCCATCTGTGCTGGATACAATAAGCGGCCCATAGTTGTCTAACCTTTGCCCAGCAGCGGTGCAAATGGCATTATTTCCTGTGCCGGTGCAACTCACCATACTAAAATCGCCAGTACTTGGAAGATTGGTTGCCACTTGTTTTGTCCAGGTGTTGCCACCGTCCGTGCTGGCGGCAATGAGGGGCTCTTGGGTATCAGTCGTCCCCCCGGCTGCTGCGCAAATTGTTGTAATCCCCGTACCGGTGCAACTCACTCCCATTAAATATCCGTTTACTGTTGTGCCTTGTATGGTTTGTGCTACCCAGGTGTTGCCGCCGTCTGTACTAACTGTAAGAATTGGTGGTTGCGAGCTGCCGCCATTATCCGCGCCTACCGCGGCACAAATCGCTGTTATGCCGGTACCGGTACAACTGACAGAATAAAATTGACCTATTGTTGTTATGCCGTCTAACGTTTTTATTGCCCATGTATTGCCGCCGTCTGTGCTGACAGCAATTTGTGGGGGGTAGGTGCCGGTTACATCTTCTCCTGCTGCAACGCATATTGCTGTGGATCCTGTGCCGGTGCAGCTTACTGGCTGGAAAAACCCAGCACTTGATAAGCCGGTGACAGGCTTTGTATTCCAGGTATTACCGCCATCGACGCTGACAGCGATAATAGCAGGGCCGTCGCCGCCGCCAACGAGTGATTCTTCCCCAGTGGCTACGCATATGGCTGTTGATCCCGTGCCGATGCAGTTTACTCCTTGTAAATTACCTTGGGTTGTAAAGCCTGTAATTGTTTTGATAGCCCAGGTGTTCCCACCATCGGTGCTAACGACGAGCAAGGGAAATATAGTACCGCTGGCATTGGTATATCCTGCAGCGGCACAAATGGCTGTCGCGTCGCTTCCTGTGCAACTGGCTGAAACAAAGGCACTATTGTTAGGAAGCCCCGTTATGGTTTTGGTTGACCAGGTGTTACCGGCGCCATCATTACTCACTGCTACTAAAGCAGCTAGAGCGCCTGTGTAATCTTGCCCGACAGCGGTTAGCACTGCCGTAGCAAGGCTAAAAGTCACTTGTACGGTGTGATTGGCAGTGATGTTATTCAGTGTAAAACTGGCTCCTCTAGTTTGTGCAACGGTTCCATCCACTAACCATTGATTGACGGTATAATTTGTCGCGGGTGTTGCATTAAATGTCAGTGCGCCTTGATAGACAACAGTTTGAGGTGTGTTAGGGCTAATGGTGCCATTCGATCCCGCGCCAGGCGTGACGGTATATTGATTGATCGCAAATGTCACTTGTAAGCTGTGATTGGCGGTGATGTTGCTCAGTGTAAAACTGGTTCCTCCTGATTGTGCAACGGTTCCATCCACTAACCATTGATTGACGCTATAACCTGTCGTGGGTGTTGCATTAAATGTTAGTGC
>JARLJO010000014.1 GCA_031291175.1 Gammaproteobacteria bacterium | reverse complement strand
CTGATTTTCTGGCTGCTCGTGTGCTGCAGCGCCAGAAGCTTGATTATCAGGAACCTTGAAAAAGCGGCCATAACTTTTGGCATTTTTAGTGCTAGATACTAATGCGGCATCGAATTGAGTGGTTTTGCTTTTGAAAGCTTCCGCCGCTTCTTTCTGGAGACGATTTTTTTCTTCCGAAAAATAAATGTCGATACCTCCAAATAGAGCTCCGGCGCCACCGCCAATCCCGTAAACACAGGCCATAGAAAAAAGACTACCAGAAGATGAGGCAATGAGCGCGGAAGATGCGGCAATGAACGCGGCAATGACAAGCGCAATTAACACAACGCCAACCAAAGCTAAAACGCCGCCCCAGAACTTTTCCGCTGGAAACCTATCTAGCGTCTTGATTCTATCATCAAAGAGCGTGGTTATTTTTAATGCAGCCTCTTGAGATTCATTGATATAGCGATTACGCTCTTCTTGGCCTAGATTAGGCTGTACTGCTTGAATAAGATTTTCTAACATTTTATTTTGAAGGAGTAAAATCTCAGAAGCGGTGAGATAACTCAAGGCGGTCGCCTTTGGATCTGCATTAAATTGCTGATGCAACGCTCTGCCAGATACAATAATGTCTTTTAAGAATACGTTATTTCTTTCTCGCAGTTCCGCCGCTTCTAAGGTTCTTAACAATGTATTAAAGCGTGATAAACCTGAGTGATAATTTGCTTCTGCTTGTTCGATCTCTGCTTTACGCTCAGCATAGACCTTAAGCTCATTTGAATTAACTAGAATACATTCTCCAATGGCGGCTTGATATAGTTCAGAATATTTTTTGTTGAATAGGATTTCTTCATGATCCATCCACCCAAGCATCTCATAATCCTCTTCATGATGAGGAGCCAGGACTTGCTTCACGTGTGATACATAACCTTGAATCACGGGGTCTTGATTATCTTTTTGTTGTTCTTGCCAGTCTTTCAGGCAGCTAACCAAGAGCCCATAACGGTATTGCCAGCGAGTAGATGGGGAATTCTCGGCGCCTTTTGGCATGAAT
>JARLJO010000013.1 GCA_031291175.1 Gammaproteobacteria bacterium | reverse complement strand
GCAGTAGCGCGGACTAAGGCCGGAGGCCGTCTCCGCGATGGCAAGCAACAGAAACGCGGACACGGCCTCCGGCCTTAGTCCGCGCTACTGCGCGTAGGCTAGATCGTGCTTTGGGGCGGGAGCAAAACGCTTTCTTGCGAATTGATGGCATGGGTATTCGATTAAAAGATAAAGTGGGAGTGCTGCTAGTAGACAACTAGCCAGGATGAAGGGAAACATCCACAGCTTGAAGAGAATAAAATGCGATAGGATGCTGAGTACTAACAAGTGGGTCAGGTAAACAGAATAAGAAATCCGGGCAATCGGGACAAAGATAGGAGCAGACAGAAAAGATTGTGCTTTGCTTTGTTCTTTTAATTGAATGCCCAATACACTCCAAAGCAGACTGCCAAAACCCAAATTCACTAAAGTATATTGTATGGTGGTGTTGTAAAAACCGCCTTTTAATTCACCGCAAAGACAAACAAATCCAACCAGTAATAAACCGAAACTGCCTATTATCGTGCGATAAATGTTTTGCACGTTTTGCGTGTGGTGATGGATTAAGGCAATTAAGACACCCATCGCTAACGAATCCATACGATCATGGAAGGGAAAATAAATGTATTTAAATACGATGGCCATCGGAGTGGCTTCTCCAATGCCATAGACGCGATAAGTGACCATACGAAAGAGTAACGCTAATGCGATCAAGGCTAATGTGGTATAGACTCGTGTTTCAAATTTGCGAACCAAAAGCAGGAAAAACGGTAGCAGTAGATAAAAATGTTCTTCTATGGATAAGGACCAGCTCGGAATACCGATATACCCTGGGAGATAATCCGTTAGCAAAAAGATATTGGTCGCCACCGCTTTCTTGCCGAATAGCGGCAAGATAGTTTGCCAGTTAGCTGGTAGTGTTTCTTTTAATAAAAGTATGACGAAAATAACAGCGAGATAAGCCGGAATAATACGAAAGAACCGACTGAGAAAAAAAGAATGAATCGAGAAGGTCTGTTGATTTAAATGCTTGATGACGGTACTGCCAACCAGGAAGCCACTTAAGACAAAAAATAAATCTACGCCAATCCATCCGTTATATAAGGGCGTTGCCCATTCCATATTGTAATGGACAAAGGATAACCCCGGAATGTACTGACTGATATGCGTCATGAGTACTAGCAAAATAGCCATTGCTCTTAGACCATCTAGGCTTTTGAGCGATCCCGGGGTTGTCAGGCTGTTCATACTAAGCTAGCCACAGCAACGTGGTTATTTTCAATGAACCAGGCATAGGTTTGCTTCAAGCCTTCTTCCAATTTGATTTGCGCTTTCCAACCGAGGTTTGTGAGACGCGAGGTGTCTAGCAATTTTCGCGGAGTTCCGTCTGGTTTGGTGGCATCAAAGACGATTTTGCCATCAAAGCCTACAACGTTGCAGATCAGTTCGGCAAGCTCGCGAATGGAGACTTCTTGGCCTGAACCAATGTTGACGATAGCATTGAAGTCTGTTTTGTCCATGACGAATAAGCATGCTGCTGCCATATCGTCTACATGTAAAAATTCGCGTAGCGGTGTGCCGGTGCCCCAGATGGTGACATTAGGACTTTTAGCAAGCTTCGCTTCATGCACTTTTCTGAGTAAAGCGGGTAACACATGGGATGTTTCGAGATTGAAATTGTCGTTTTGGCCATAAAGATTCGTTGGCATGACAGAAACAAAATCCGTGCCAAATTGACTGTTATACGCTTCGCATTGTTTGATACCGGCAATTTTTGCAATCGCATAAGGCTCGTTGGTTTGTTCTAGCGTGCCGGTTAATAAGTATTCTTCCCGCATTGGCTGTGCGCAATCGCGAGGATAAATACAAGAACTGCCTAAAAATAATAATCGTTTGGTCTGATGACGGCGCGCGGCTTCAATCACATTGGATTGCACCATGAGATTTTCGTAAATAAAGTCACCGCGATAAACATTGTTTGCGTGAATGCCGCCGACTTTAGCTGCTGCTAAAAAGACGTAATCCGGTTTTTCATGGGCAAAAAAATCATTCACTTTTTGCTGTTGGGTCAAGTCCAACTCCGCATGGGTACGATAGACCAAATTGGTGAAACCCGCTTTTTGTAATGCTCTTATAATGGCGGAGCCCACTAACCCTCTATGGCCAGCGATATAAATTTTATCCGTTTTATTCATCATTTTTTGTACCCTACAATACTTTTAAGATTTTTCCATAATCGCCAAATAGTGTATATTAGTGCTTTGCCGTGAACAATAACAATAAGCTTCAGATTAGTCTCTTAATTTATGAGAAGTACCCCTTCCTCTTATCTTCGGAAATCCCCTGAAGCACACTAGATTAACAAAAGGTCTTTTAACATGTCAGATAATATTGCGCTTAGGGTAAAAAACCTAAGCAAATGCTATCAAATTTATAACAATCCTCAAGATAGGATCAAACAAGCCATCGTCGGTGGCAGAAAACAATACTATCGTGAATTCTGGGCCTTGCGTGACATCGACTTTGAAGTCAAGAAAGGGGAAGCTTTCGGTATTATTGGCCGCAATGGTTCAGGCAAATCCACTTTATTACAATTGATTTGCAAGACGCTCACGCCTTCAACTGGTGAAATCGAAACCAATGGCAAAATTGCAGCACTACTTGAGCTTGGCGCTGGTTTTAATCCGCAATTTACTGGTCGTGAAAATGTTTATATCAATGGCGCCATTTTAGGCTTGAGCAAACAGGAGATTGATCAACGCTTTGATGAGATCCTGGATTTTGCCGACATTGGTAACTTTATTGATCAACCGGTCAAAAGTTACTCGTCAGGTATGTTTGTTCGTTTGGCTTTTGCTGTGCAAGCTTGTGTGAATCCCGATATTTTGATTATTGATGAAGCCCTGGCAGTGGGCGACGTTTTTTTTCGTCAAAAATGTTACAAATTATTGAATCAACTGCTTGAGCGTGGTGTTTCCGTTATTTTGGTGACGCACGGCATGACGGAAGTTGAGCAATTTTGCCAGCGCGCGCTTTTACTGGATAAAGGCAAAGCCGTGTTTCTGGGCCCAGCCAATGTCGCGGTTAAACACTATTATTTGTCTGGACAAAATAACGACGGGGCAATCCTGCAAAGACAAACCGAAACAGACACAACGGATTATGAAGTTGCTGAAATTGGCGACAGCTCAACCAATGCAACAGAGTTTACGTGGCCAGAAGATGGCAATTTTTTAGATATATCAAGTGTTTCGCAAGTCAATAATGGCTGGGCCATTTGTACCCGTGTTGCTGTTTGCGATAATCAGGGGAATGCTTGCCAGGCTTTCCACCAGGGTGATACAGCCAGCTTTTTTTATGAATTTAAATTGCTGCACGATATTGAAGTCCCAACCACTGGCATTGTCATTCAAAATGATAAAGGCATTAACGTACATGGAAAAAACACCACGGAATATGGCACACTGGTTCCGCAAATGGCGAAAAATGGCGATATTTTGCGTGTACGTCATGATGTGACACTGGAACTTGCTATGGGCGAATACTCTTTTGAAATTGGCCTGGCAATGCTGAAACATGAAGATTACGATAAGCGTAAACTGTATTCTTACGAAGAATTATTAGCGGCTTATACCCGCTTATGCCATTTACCGAATGTGAGTTTCTTTTCCGTATTACCACGTGTTTTTGCAAACCCCGTACAGCTACTGCATCATGGCATTGCGAATCTGCCGGGTCATTGTCAAATGGTAAAATTAGCCCCTAAAATACTAGAAAATGCCGATTAGCAGATGTATTATCGTTCTGATTTTTTACATTTCCTGCCCTTCTTAAGGTCGAAAACAGCATGCGGATAGCCATTGACTTAACCCCCCTTCTCCCTGGCGGAGCCAATGGGGGCGCCAAAATTATGACATTGCAGCTAGTCAGGCACTTGGCGAAACTGGAACCTGCGTGCACTTTTATTCTGCTGTCATCCAATAAAAATCATGGCGAACTCAAATCCCTTAAATCCAGAAATATTAAAATCGTTAATACATCCAGTTTGAATGCGATTACCGCCGCACTGAATTTAAAAAAGAATGGTCTATTTGGCGCGATGCAATCCACGCTGAAACCTTTTCGTAGCTCTATTCAGAAAATGTTATCGCGATCCATTAAAGCCGATCTTTTGTTTTGCCCTTTTACGGCGCCTTATTATCATAATCTGGTCACGCCAGTGGTTTCGATCATTTATGATTTGCAGTCGCATTATCATTCCGACCACTTCACTAAAGAAGAACGTGAGGAACGTAAAAAGAATTTTAGTGATGCTTGTCGTAATGCAGACACGTTGATTTGTATTTCTGATTTTGTCAGACAAACTGTTATGGATAATAGCACTGTCCACCCTGACAATATCAAAACCATTTATATTCGACTCGCACATCGATTGCCAAAAATTGGCACCGAAATGATGCGCTCGCTATTGTCGTATCATCAGCTAAAAGAAGACGGTTTTTTATTGTATCCCGCCAATTTTTGGCCGCACAAAAATCATAAAATGTTGTTTGCCGCCTTTGGCTTGTTTTGTGCGGAAAATCCGCAATCGACATTGAAGTTAGTGTGTACGGGTTCAGACAATAGCGAACATAAACTCGGTCTGCAAAATATGGTGCGAGAATTAGGGCTGGAAGAAAAAATCTTAATGCCAGGATTCTTATCTGATGATACGTTTGCCAGCTTCATGCATAGTTGTCGGGCGCTGATTTTTCCCTCGCTTTATGAGGGTTTTGGTATGCCAACACTCGAAGCGATGGCACATAACAAGCCGGTGCTTTGTAGCAACTTAACTAGCTTGCCCGAAATTGTTGGCCCTGCTGCCATTTTGTTTGACCCCTACAGTCCCACTGAAATTGCCCATGCCATTTCTCGCCTAGAAGAGCCTTTGCTGATTGAAAAATTGGTTCACAGTGGCAAAGAAAGAGTCGCCGTATTTGGCACTGAAATGGACATGGCAAAAGAATATTTACAAGTCTTTAAAGATGTCATTAATAACAATTCACAAAAAGAACTGAATACAGTCTCATAAAGGATGCGTCATGCCTGATATTGCTATTATCACCCCTTCATATAACCAAGGGCAATTCATTGAACGCACGATTCAAAGTGTGTTAAATGAAAAAAACGTGGAGATAGAATATATCGTGGTGGATGGCGCGAGCACCGATAACACTGTCGATGTGCTAAAGCAATTTGGTGAAAAATTACGTTGGGTCTCAGAGCCTGATCGCGGTCAAACTCATGCTGTCAATAAAGGCATTCAGATGACATCCGCTGATATTATTGGCTGGCTAAATTCTGATGATATTTTTTATCCGGGCGCTATCCAAAAAGCTGTTGCCTTTTTTGCCGCCAATCCGAAAATTGATGTGATCTACGGGGATGCTAATCACATTGATGTGAATGACCAAGTGATTGAGCCCTATTACACCGAAAACTGGAATCTCGAACGCTTGAAAGAAGTGTGTTATTTGTGCCAGCCTGCTGTTTTTTTTCGACGAAAAGTGATTGAACGCTTTGGTCAATTAAATGAAAATCTGCAATATTGTATGGATTATGAGTTTTGGCTGCGTTTAGCAAAAGCCGGGGTATCATTCTATCGTTTGCCTCAAGTCTTAGCGGGGTCTCGCCTGCATGCTGATACCAAAACACTGGGGTCCAGCGTCAAAGTCCATTCTGAAATAAATGACATGCTGCGCCAGACATTTCAGCGCGTGCCTGACCGATGGTTAAGTAATTACGCTCATGCTTTAGTGGCCAATGATCCGCTTCATCAAAAAGATACGCAGACAGCAAAAAGAAAGATCGCGATAGAAACCATTTTGGCTTCATTTCGTTGGAATAAATGGATCAGTTTTCCACTCATGCGAATGACTTTGTTATGGTTAGCTAGCAGCTTTAAAAAAGCAACATAATGTGAAATTTGTGGCCACAGAAACTAGCGCAACTGAGCCATATCAGATAATATAACGCGCATATGACGGAAAGATGAGCATGGAGCTAGGAATATGAATGAGATAACAGGATTGTTACAGATCAAGGACAAAAGGCCTAACCTCGCAATCCCCCAAAATCCCCTGTTGGCTGAGATCATCCCCCATGAAAACAAATAAGTGGCCAAAAGTATTGTCGCCTCTAGGGCCAGAGCAACAAAAAATCAGCGATGATTTTATGAAGCATTGGCATGAAGTGCTAGGCAGTCAATCTCGTTACAACATGATAGAAAAATTCAACCACGGTTATGTGGTTGATCACTCACCCAAAGATTTCTTAACCACGCTTGAGATAGGCGCTGGTCTGGGCGAACATCTCAAGCATGAAAAACTGCAACCCGCACAATATGAAAATTATGTGGCGCTTGAGTTGCGTGAACAAATGGCGGCGCAAATTACCGCTAAATTCCCCACCGTCAAGACATTAGTCGCTGATTGTCAGGCGACGCTACCGTTCGCAGATGGTCACTTCGATCGCATTCTTGCGATACATGTTTTAGAGCACCTCCCTAATCTACCCGCTACGATTAAAGAAATGTATCGTCTTTGCAATAAAACCAAAGGTGTTTTTTCTGTTGTGATTCCTTGTGAAGGTGGGATGGCGTATCAATTTGCCCGAAAAATTTCGGCGCAACGCATTTTTGAACGCATGTATAAACAGCCTTACCAATGGTTGATTGAACGCGAACATATTAATCAGCCGCATGAAATTTTTGAAGAGTTAGCGCCGTATTTTACGGTTGAACAAAAGAGCTTTTTTCCACTTTCTGTGCCTTTTGTTTTTTGCAACTTATGTATTGGCATCACGTTGCGGCCAAAACCGCAGACAAGCATGAAGGAGGCAACATGAGTTTACCCTTTGCCTTACCCCCTATTATTGAAGGTGGCGCAACACCTGTTTGGGTAATGGATGGATTCCAGATCGGATCAGAATTTACTAAAGTATTGCAATACAGCTTAAATGACAGTGGTTGGAATGACGATTTAACGTTGTTTCATGAGGAATCAGCGGGCGATCAACATTTTATTGATCAAGCTTCGCGTTTGCATGCTTTGGGTGAATTGAAAAAACATGTGAAGCAACCGAATCCAACCATTTTAGAAGTGGGCTGCTCGTCTGGATTTATGCTGGAAGAAATGCAAAAAGCGTTTCCGGATGCGACGATTATTGGTTCTGATGTGGTAAATAGTCCCCTGAAAAAATTGGCGGAGAAAATTCCGCATGTGCCTTTGCTACGATTTGATATGGTGCATTGCCCCCTACCTGATAACAGTATTGATGCAATTGTGATGCTGAATGTTTTAGAACACATTGAAGATGATGCCGGCGCGCTAGCTCAAGCTATGCGTGTACTGAAGCCAGGCGGCACGTTAATTATTGAAGTGCCTGCAGGCCCACATCTTTATGATGCTTATGATAAGATTTTAATGCATTACAGACGTTATCGTTTATCCAGTTTTTGCAAATTACTGGAAAATGCTGGTTTTCAGATTCTCAAACGCTCGCATTTAGGGGTTTTTCTCTATCCGGGTTTTTGGTTGGTGAAACAAATGAATAAGCGTAGATTATCTGAATCTGAGGCGATATCCCGTCAAAAAGTGGATACGGCTATTCGCAAAACAGGCAGTAACAAGTTGATGAATGCTATCATGCAATTGGAATTACGGTTAGGACGGTTTTTATCTTATCCCACCGGAATACGCTGTCTTGTCTCTTGTGTGAAGGCGGATAAAAAAACGTGAGAGCACTGTTCACTCAATACCAAAAATTCATCGTCTTTCTCATCGTTGGCGGTTTGACTGCAGTGGTGTATTTTTCATTATTCACGCTGACTTGGAAGTGGCTTAACTTAGATTACAAATTAGCGCTGACGATTTCTTACTTTTTTGCGGTGAGTTTTCAATTTATTACCAATCGTCGGGTGACCTTTAAAAGTCATGATGAAAATATTTTTTATCAAGCGCTGAAGTTTTGTGGTTTGTTAGTGATTAATTATTTATTGACGATGGTTATTGTGACTTGGTCGGTGAATCGATTAGCGCTATCACCGTATTTGGCGATTTTGCTGTCACTGATGATTACGGTGGTGACGGGGTTTGCTATTTCGCGGTTGTGGGTGTTTAAAACAGTAAGCCCGAAAATGGGGTGATTTTTTAAAGGGAATTTAATGCAAATTAAACGCATCATCAAATCCATTGCCAATGTGCTGACACCACTTGAGACGCAAACCAATATCAATAAGTGGGCATTGAAAAACAAAATCTTGCGCTGGACCGGGCTTAAGATTGGCAAGAATGTTGCTATCAGCCCCGGATTTGAATGCCTTTCAGGAAAAGAAGATTCCATTACGTTAAAAGATTATGTTGCCTTGGGCCACAATGTGAAGCTTTACAATTTTGGTGCCATCACCATTGAATCTTTTACAACCATTGCGGCCGATGTCACAATGACTAACGGTGGCCATGATACAGCTTCTTTAATCCCCTTTTCGGGAGAAATAAAGATTGGACGTGGCTGCTGGATAGGCCATGGTGTGCGTATCATTCGCCCTGTGACAATTGGTGATAATGCAATTATCGCAGCGGGTGCTATCGTGACAGAGGATGTGCCAGCAGGCGCAATTGTTGCGGGCGTTCCTGCCAAAGTAAAAAGTTATCGTGAGTTACCTGCAAAAATTTGGTTCTTAGGGGATATTTATTTTGACTCTAGAACATTTGCAATCGCAACGTAGGATAAAGGGTACTAATGCAAAACAATGAAATTGCCATCCAAGCAACCCATCTTGGAAAATGTTATCACATTTATGAAAAGCCTGAAGATAGACTAAAGCAAATCATTGCGCGTGGAAATAAGCAATATTATCGCGAATTTTGGGCATTGAACGATGTGAGCTTTACGCTACACAGAGGAGAATCTCTGGGTATCATCGGTCGCAACGGTTCAGGCAAATCCACGTTATTGCAAATGCTGTGTCAAACGTTAACGCCTACCAATGGCAAGATTCGGGTTAATGGCAAAATCGCTGCACTGCTTGAACTGGGTGCCGGCTTTAATCCTGAGTTTACGGGGCGTGAAAATATTTATTTGAATGGCGCTATTTTAGGGTTTAGTCGTCGTGAAATGGACGAACGGTTTGAAGATATTATTGCTTTTGCTGACATTGGTAATTTTATTGATCAAGCGGTGAAAACCTATTCCTCAGGTATGTTTGTGCGTCTAGCCTTTTCTGTCCAAGCGTGTGTTAATCCTGATATTTTAATTGTGGATGAAGCGTTAAGTGTTGGGGATATTTTTTTCCAGCAAAAATGTGCGAAACGCATGCAAGAATTACGCGCTCAAGGGACGACCTTGATTTTTGTTTCTCATGATATGTCTATTGTGCGTGATTTATGCCAAAAAAGTATTTATTTAAAAAATGGTAAGCTGCAATTTTTTGGCCCTAGTACCGATGCCATTAGATTGTTCATGGCTGAAAAGCAAAGCCATCAAGTTGAACACGCTGCTCCACCACCAACCATCGTCCAACAAGATGGACATTCTAGCCAATCTGGATTCATTCAAACGTTTAAAGAATCGGCTTGCTGGACGGCAGATGAAGCAAATCCTCTAATTGCAGATGCACGCTTGGTAGCTGTTTCAGTATTTGATGAACAAGATGTTCCCATCTTACAAACGCATATGATGGGTAAGATGAAGTTCAAAGTGTTATATCAAGTGCTCTCAAGCCGCCCTATTGACATTACGTTAGTGATGCGTAATCGCTATGATAATATTATTCATGCAAGCGGTTCCTATACGAAGAGTCTAAGCCGTCCCCATTTGCAAAAAGACGATTATGCTATTTTCGAGATTGATGTGATGTGCATGATTGAAGCGGGCAATTATACATTTAGCGTTATCCTTAGCAATACAACCGACTCGCCTGTCAATCAAGGCAAAGTCATTGATGAAAGTCCGAAACTAGGACCTCTCACGATCACCTGGAATTACGCAGAAGATAAAGCACCATGGTTTGGTATGTTTGGTATTCCGACCACAGCACGCATTATGAATATCAGTGAAAAAATTTAACTTCAATCTTATTAAGGAAAGGATAATACAACATGGGTGCAGTAACATTCTCAATTGATCCGAAGCTGATTGAGACCTTAAAAGCGAATTTGGATGTGAACATATTTGTTGAGACTGGCACATTCAAAGGTGAAGCGATTGATATTGTAAAAAATCATTTTAAGCAAATTTATTCATTTGAACTGTCGAATGAATATCACAAGCATTCTTCGCATAAATTTAAAGATTCTCCTCATATCTCGATTATTCATGGTAATTCCTCACAAGAATTAGCGCGGATTATGCCTAAATTAGAGAACCAAGCAGTTGTCTATTGGTTAGATGCACATTGGTGTGTTGCGACCAATACAGCAGGCGAAATGTCACAATGCCCTCTCATCAGTGAAATCAATGCTATTTGCGGATTTCATTCTGATAGTGCGATTATTATTGATGATGCACGCTTATTTTTAGCAACACCGCCTGCACCGCATGAGATTACGCATTGGCCAAATTTGACCGAGATTATTAATGCCTTAAAAAGCCTCAGTCACTCCCATAATTTAATGGTATTGAATGATTGCATTGTGTTTTATCCAGAAAAAATTGAAGCGGCTTTGATGTATCATGCGCATTTGAATGGTATTGATTGGCTACATGCACTGGATAAGAGTCGTGATTATGACAAAGTGCTTGCTGAGATGGACACAAAAGAAAAACAAATCCAATTCTTGAAAAAAACCTGTGATGAGCGCGAACAAGCCTTACTTTCAAATGGTAATCCTGCTTTGACTATCAATGAATATATTCTAAAGATTCATAACAAATTAGAAGATATCGAACGTAACCCACAAATTGAAACCAATTTAGAAAAAAATGAAGCTGTCCTCAAACAAATGCAAGCTGAGTTGGCCAAACTGGAATCGATTAAACTTCAAATTCTGTCAGATCACGACTCCATTAACCAATCCAATCAAAAAATCAAAAATATTCAAAATGAAGTAACTGAGGTCTATAACCAGGTCATCGCTGACTTACATGGTGGCTATGAAACGATTATAAAAAAACAGGCAAAACTAATCGATTATTATGAAACAGGCACAATCAAAAATATTGTGACTAAAATTAAAAATCGTTTTGCGTTATTTATGAAACCGAAATTAGGTGAGCTTAACCTTTATGGCCCAAGACCATTACTAGTGCCTAAGCACTATTTCAAAAAATCACATCTCAAAAAGCCACCGACTATTTCAATTGTGACGCCCTCCTATAATCAAGGTGTTTTTCTTGAGCGCACTATTCTCAGTATAAAACACCAAGAATATCCTTGCGTCGAACATATTATTCAAGACGGTGGATCAACTGACAAAACCATTGATGTGTTAAAACGATATGATGCTTCTATTAAACATTGGGAATCAGCAAAAGATAAAGGTCAGTCTAATGCGATTAACTTGGGCCTTGCTCATGCAACTGGCGATATCTTAGCTTACCTTAACTCGGATGATATTTTATTACCGGGCACCTTGCATTATGTTGGTCAATTTTTTGAAAAAAATCCTGACGTTGATGTACTGTATGGTCACCGAGTATTAATTGATAAAGACGGACAAGAAATTGGCCGCTGGATCTTGCCGCCGCATGATGATGAAATTTTATCTTGGGCAGATTATATTCCGCAAGAAACCTTATTCTGGCGCCGTAGCATTTGGGAAAAAGTCGGTGGCAAAATTGATGAAAGCTTCCGCTTTGCGATGGACTGGGATTTGATACTACGCTTTCGTGAAGCTGGGGCAAAATTTGCTAGAGTCCCTCGTTTTTTAGGAGGGTTTCGAATTCATCCACATCAAAAAACGTCCGCTGAAATTTCTTTCACCGGCACAAATGAAATGGATCGTCTGCGCGAACGTTGTCATAATCGCTTTGTTAATCCGGTCGAAATCAATAATGCAATAAAGAAATATTTAAACCGCCACTTGGTTTATCACAAGCTCTATAAAGTGGGTATTTTACGTTATTAATTCTCATTCTCCCCACATAAAATTGGGGGAGATTTTTTTAATTAAATCCGGTAATTTTCACGCCTTACTTTGAATACAAGGATTGATCAATGTTCGAACCATCATTATTTTTGTTAATTCTTAAAGCACTCAGTGTTTTTTGTGTCAGTTTTGCGGCTGGGTGGTCCATCACCTACAGACGGTTTACCGATATTGCCATTGTTAACTGGACAATTTGTACAATTTTAGGCGTAGCCTTTCTCAATTTTATCTGTCTGTTATCCGTCATACTGAACTTCCCTGGTTGGGCGGGTTTAGTTCCCACTGGCATATTGTTTTTAATCAAGCTTGCGATCAGCTTATACAAAAGAACCATCAGCTCTGGTCTGACACAGACCAACTTAAAGCAAGCTATTCTGGCTATTTGTGTACTCAGCAGCATCAGTACACTGAATTATTTTGCTCCCTTTCTTGCGGAAGGAACATCAGGATATTATTCCAGAGGCGGTGGTGATCATAGTACCTACCTAGTGCTTTCAGATTATTATTCCAAACATTCCTTCTGGGAAGAACTGCACTCTCCATTCCCTATGCCTCCTAAACAAAGTTGGGAAGCGAGAGAGTTTGCTCACAATAGAATGAGTCTAAATCCTGAAAATATACAACCCTATGCAAATCAACTGATCGCAACGCCCTACATGTCTATTCTTCCCGGTGCAACAGAAGAAACCTATAGCGCTGTAGTTGCTTTCTATATTTCTATGGCAATGTGGAGTGTGATTGCTTTAGGCATGTTATTCCTGAGACGCAATACATTACCGTGGCTATTCTTTATTCCTTTATTTTTATCCAATGTCACGCTGTATAACGCAACAACCCACTCCATTCCTTATTTATTTAGTATCTCCATAATGAACGCTGTCATCATGCTCTTTTGGATATACACAAGAAATGAATCATGGAAAACCTCTATTGCCGAATATCGACACTATCTTCCTCTAGGGATTCTCTGTTCTACCCTAATGGAAATTTATCCACACGGCTACTTCATGACGACCTTCTTCATTGGTGTAATGGCTATCACTTCCTCTACCCTAGAAGAATTTAAACGGTTTATTGTGCTAGGCCTTGCAACCGTAATATTTTCATTCGCAGCAGTGAACTTTATCTTATTGACCAACATACCCCTAGTAATAGCAGGCTTAGGTGGACATTTTCCGTTTACCGTAGCAACGCATCTAACCGATATCATCATGGCGCAAACCGGAATACCGGACTTACTTTCAACTGCAGTCCTGCCTAGATCACAAACCATCATCATTGTTGGTTTGTTTTTTATATTTATTAGCTTGGCTGCCAGAGTCATTTTAAGCGCGAATTCTCGAGTGAGATGGTTATTAATAACCTTGTTTTTAGTCCCCTGGTTTTCCATTTTATCTTATTATCTTAGAGGTGAAGGTTCTTATCAAATTGTGCGCTTTTTAGAACTTGTTAATCTCTATGTATTGGGATTTGCTGGTTTTGGTATGTGTTATTTTATTGAAAAAAAGCGTAGCCCACTGCTGTTAGGCTCTATCATGACCGCCATGGCCATCCTGGTTTCGTTCCAAGTGGTAACGCACTCGCATACAGTAAAAGAAGTGTTAAACGTTGACCCTGTTTTTGGAACAGAATTTCGTGATAGCAAAGCATTAATTGCTATAAAAAAATTACAGGCTGTACAGAATGCAGATAAGAGTGCCGATCACATTGCTTACTATTTTGGGCCCGGTGATGGTGTCGATTTTGCTGGAGGAGCCGTGTTGTTAAGAAACGGGGATTACTTGCCTGCTAGAGGGAATACATTAGCCCCATGGTTTGATGTATATGCTCCAGGAACCAATACACGCGTATGGAAAAAAGCCTGGTTAGATAATGCTTTTCTCGTTATTCGATCCGAAGGTAAAGTGGATGTTGTTGACGATACACGTACTAGCGCTTTTTCTCAGCCATTATTAGACACTCCCAGACTGAAAATATACGATTCAAGCATTCAACCACTCACTCAACTGGTGGGTGATTCATGGGGGGCTTT
Organism: Gammaproteobacteria bacterium; assembly: GCA_031291175.1. Taxonomy (GTDB): domain Bacteria; phylum Pseudomonadota; class Gammaproteobacteria; order DSM-16500; family DSM-16500; genus UBA5158. The sequence goes on along the minus strand of JARLJO010000013.1, from coordinate 37,982 downwards.
ACAATTTTACCCATCCAGAGAAGACAAGGATGCCAAACCTTTCCGTTATCTTCAACGCCAAACAGGCGCTGTTGTTATCTGGTCTCAGAGCGAACAAAAAGTGCATCTTAATCTGTACCTAACTGCTAGCGTTCCAGAAGCTAAGGTTCAACTCATCAGCCAGTTATTGAATGAAACCAATAAAAATTATGATGTTCCAGTATGGGCAGGCGTTATTCCAACAACACCTTGCGTATCCGCTGAGGTAAAGTTGGCTCCGGGTGCAAATGTTATTGAAGTGACACCACAAGCAAACAATGTGACTCTGTATGTGTGGAAAGTTACCGTAGTATGATCAGATAATAGCGACAATCCAATGCAAACCCCCACGTGATGAAGACACCGTGGGGGGGATATCCTTTCAAATTCATAATTGTTCTAACTTGCCTTCTACTGGACTGATATATATCTTTCTGACTACGACATAGGGAACATTAATATCAGGGTTATAGAATACTCCTGACATAATATCTCTGGCCGATCTGTGTCCAAATTTATCTCGGCTAATAAATCTGATGATATTTGCACCTTTGTGCAAAGAGAAATTAAATCTAACTTTGGTTGGGTGATCATCTTGAGCCATAGGTAACTTATAAGTTAACTGCTGCGAATGATAATTATCTTCCAGATGCATTGATAATTTGGATTTTTTCTCAAGGCTATAAATGATGAATTGTTTAAACGCTTTGCTTTGGGATAATAATTCATTGAATTGAGCAGCAGTCAGCCGCATTTTGCCATACAGATCTTGTTGTACAAAACGAAGGAAATCCGCACTACCACTATCCCGATTTGAAAGTTTCTCCAATCTGACAAAGTATTTCGCGCTAGTTTCATGTTCGCCTCTTAGGATTGTTTTATCTTTAGCGAGAACATCATTTTCCAACTCAGGCCTTCTTAAAGTGAGTGACATGCCTGGCTCAATACCAAATGCATCAATTTCAATTTGTACGGGTTTTTGTTCTTCAGACCAGATCACTAAGCCAGCTTCTTGTGCTGAACGAATATAACGGACTGACTTACCCTGCTCGATTGTAGGTGCCAACCAGCCAGTGCCAAGAATAGCTGCGCCAGAACCCGTGCCCACTTTCTGAATTTCTTTGTCTGCTACTTTGAATTTCTCATTCTTGAAAGCAGCTGGATTTATTTGAAGAACGTCAGCAATTTTATCTGTCGGATAGAGAAGCAACGCACCATTCAAAAACTGGGGAGCTAACAAATCCATGTTGACGTAAGAATAATCGTATTCAAACGCCTCTACGTATCTCAAGTTTCTGAAAGCTATTTCGTGATTTGCAAAAGGAATCGTGCCCCATCCCATCCAATACACCACTGGCTTCGTTTTGGCCTGAGCATATTCACGCTGAAGAATTCTTGCAACTTTCATATCACCTGTACTGAGAATTCCAGCTCTTGCATCAGGTATAGGACTAATGATTTTTCTGTCAATATACACTTTATTTGAAACAGCATTCGCTACAAATAGACTAACCAGTCCCAAAATAACAAATTTAGTGATTTTTGAAGGTGTATTGTATGCGCAAAAAAAGCCTGTAATAGACATGGCTACAAAAACAACGCCAAGAAACTCTATCATCCTTATTACATGATAATGCCCACCCTTGGACCAGTAATATCCTATCAAAAAAAGAATAGGCATTGTAAAAACCAATACATACTTCATTTGATTGCCGACACGTCTTATATAAAGATATAACCCTATAAGAATAACTGCAGAAGCCAGCAGAAACTGAGGATAATTAATCGCACCCTCTAACACTGACTCAAAATCCACTACGCCTAGCATTGTAAAAGGCAGATAGCCTGGTTTTAATCCATAATCCAAAATCGCGCCTATCGCATTCGATAGAAATAGTCTGATAGGACGATCCATTTCCACGTTGGTAAATGCAACTAAAACGAATACGACTATCAAGAGCCACTTAATTCTTTCTTTCCAAGCAGGCTTCATCCCTTTCAGAAACAGAAAAGCCCATAAAGGACCACTGACGAAAATAGCAGGCAAGTACATTAGATAGGTAGAAGCAAAAGAAATGCCAAATGCCCAAGGATTTCCGAGTGTTTTATTATTTTCGCTTTTCTTATAAAGCATCACACTCAAAAAGAGAAGCATACTTCCCCAAGCATAGACTGCTGGTATAGTCTGCTTTAGCACTAAACTCATCGCAGGGCTTGCCAGAGCGACTGCACAAGCAACCAGTGAAAGACCCCAGCTACGCTCCATTTTTCTTATCAGGGTTAATGCGAATACGGCTGAAGACCAGCAAAGTAATAACAAATACACTGTAACAGCAGCCGTGTAGGATTCTTCAGGATTGTTAAAACCCAGCGCAAGAAATGGTACGCCAATTGTCTGATTAGCGAATGTCATACTTTGTCTAGCGTACTTGATATAAAAGAGAAATGAGTTAATTGACCAATTTTGAGTGGGTGGAAACATGCTAGGTATCGCACTCATGCCTACATAATTGGTTGTAGGTGGCCAGACCAATCCCCAAGACAAAATCAAATCCTTGAGCGATTTATCGACTACCAAATCAGAAACGCGGAAATAACTCGAATGATCACCACCACCGAATGCATAAAGGCCAGAACTGCCAGTTAAGATGAGGGGCATAAGATAGATAATGGTTATGATCAGAGAACCCAGGGTATATATGAATAATGAGCGATAAAATGAGTCACAGTTCTCAGTGTAGGTGGTCATTTTCCCCGTATAAAACCTATTGAATACAAGACGGATAGATAGCAGCAGTGGTGGAACGATAACAACCCATTTAGCAGCAATATCAAAATTCACCAGATTAAATGCAATCAACAATAACAGCCCTGTGCCTAATGATTGACGATACACCCAGGAAGAAACGCGTGATTGTTTAAAAACAGGATTAGGATTAATTGCCCAGCCAGTCAGATAAGTGATAACGAGAAAAAAACATATCTTCAGTATCAGCAAAAAAAGTGATGGATCTAAATTTAAATCATTCATTCTGTATTTCCATATATCAATTAGAATTTAATCATTGGGCTTGCAAGCATGGATTAGACTTTTCATCCTGAATGGATGCATAAGATTTTAATACCTTCACTATTTTGGCCGCTTTTTTAATAGAGCCACCAATGGAAATTGGCAAGTTAATCGTTTCACGCGCCATCGAAGAAGCAACAGGACAAGGTATGCGGCTACCTGGTCTATGCTTGTAGGCTGCCATTTCTGGGATACAATATTCTATTAATTGGCCCAACTGGATACCATGATTTAGCGCATAGCTCATCAACTCATTGCGATGGGCTGTTCGAATCACATAATGAGAATAAGTCGCACCAGTAATCATAGGAGGCAATATAAAATCGCCTATACCCTGCAGATGGTCATGGTAATAGATTGCTATTTTGCGCCTATCAGCAATAATTTTATTGTAACGTTGACATTGTATTTTTCCCACACGTCCTTGGGTCGCTGTTGCTCCCAATAAAAAATCATTCGGCATATTAATGAGATTTTCGTCATAATAACGCGTCAGTTTATTTAAAAATCCTGCACGTTCCATCGCATTGACAAAACCATATACTGTCTCACTAAACGCAATCCATACTGCAAACAAATACACTCGCCGCTTTATGTCGTTTAACAATGTCGGAGGAGTGACGTGCTCTTGCCTTAATTGAATTAATTTTTTTGCTAGCTCAGCATCATCTGTAGTGACCATGCCCCCATTGATCGAGGTAATGATTTTGCTAATGTTGCTACCAAATATGGCGGCTACACCCGCACGCTGCACCGACATACCATTCCACGATGCCGCGTAGCTATGCGCGCAATCTTGAAGAATGATAACGGACGGATGACGCTTTTTGTATTCTGCCAATTTATCGAGGTTGGCTGGATGTCCAAAAATAGAGGTGACAATGAGTGCCGCTGTTTTATCTGTGGTTGCCTGTTCTATCTGGTCCCAATCGGCATTAAAGTCGTAATCGCTGCTATCCACAAATACAGGTTCATTTCCGCTTTTGACAATTGCATGGGGTACAACAACACAAGTATAAGCGGGACAAATAATTTCTTGATTCAAAATACCCAAGGCTTTTAATAAGAAAATTAATCCTGTTCGTCCATAAGGAAAATTGATTGCATGTGACTGCCCCATTAATGAGGCAAATGCCAGTTCATATTGCTCGATATCATCTTTTCGATTTGACTTAAATAAGGCTAGTATTTCTTTTAGCGTTAAATCAGGCTTTAATCGTGGGATCACAACACATCATCCTGTTTTTGCCAATAGCCCTGACTTGCCATATGAATGACGCTAAAAGGCATGTCTGAATTTAATTTCAGCCAATGATTGGGTTTGTTATGGGTTTCATCGGAAATCACCACTTCATCTCCCAGATGCACTCTTCTTACATGTGCAACGGTAGATGTTTTCTTTCGATTTATCAGTAGTCGAACAAGCATTTTTTTGAAAACGGATAAAGCGAATTGATTGCGCATGATGGTTAAAGCGAGAACTCTTAATATAACAAACTTCATGGGTGAGGCTAGTGGTTGATTGATTTGAGAAAGCTGGGCAGTAATTTCAATGGTTTTATTGTTAAAGACTACTTTGTTATTCGGCTGATAAGTTTGGTTGCTATATATTTTTCCTTTACCATCTTGATAAATAATACCCGTGTCTATTTTGGCATTAACATTTTTATTCTTAGGGAATGAATAACACACTCCCCCTTTATGCGTGGCAATAATAGTATAATGCGATTCATTCCCGCAAATAACCATGCCAGCTTTAGGAAAATGGAGTTGCCCTAACGATTCGTTATGACATGGAAGAGGCTCTGGACTCACATGATCAACACTATAAAGCTCTGCTGCCATACAATAGGCATTAAACATAGGAATTAAATTTGGCTCATCCATGGTTTCCAGGGTGACTGTGGTATGCATGGCAATAGACTGACGCATAAAATCCGCCAAACTGGCTGCCTCTGCAATCTCGTGACGTAACAGTTCCATCCCTGCGGGGTAATAAAAACGTGTGTTACGGCTACCATAAACGCCGCCAAACGAGCCATCGGGATGAGCAAAGTGTGAAAGAAAACGAACGGATTTTCTTAAAGATTCTAGCAGGCCTAGATCGGGACGTAGTCTATGGAGATCAGCCAAATAATACATGCATAGTGATTGATAACCCGGATCAGCTCCATCATATTCTTTATACCAACCTTCCTCAGATTGATTCATTAGAATTTTATCTAAAAAATACTTGCCACGAATATCGGTATTTTGTCCAGTTATAGCATGGTATTTATACAAAGCCACAACGGCTGTCGCGAGATGATTAGAGATAATGCCGTGATGTTCATCATGCTTTAAAAGAAATTGGATTAAAGGATGAATGACTTTCATGATTGCATCCAGATCATGTCTTTCCATGATGTTTTGTAGCAATTCGACCGCACTTAATAAATCATAAGCCACGAGTGCAGTTACACAGAATGACGATTCATGTGGAAAGGCTTCGCATACACTACCATTTGCATCGCGTATATTTTTGACGGATAACGCCATTTGCAAGATACGATTTAGGATTCGCTTTCGATTAAATTCAGGATTCAATAAATTAGAATGCAGTAAGCGTGCTAAACCATGCACTGCTCCTTGAAATGTCGCATTATTAAAATCAATTAATTTCCAGGCCCAATAGAAGCGATCACCAGAACCTAGTGTTGTACTCACTGTATTTCTATCATATAAAGCCAGTAACCGCGGAAGCACTTTGTTAATTTGTTGTAAATACGGGTTATCATTATTCATGTCGATTCAATTCCATCCAATACTTCAGCAACGCTTCATAACCATCAGCCCAGCGGTAATCTTTACCCAGCACATGCGTATGCCAAATAACGGATCCGACTCCTGATACATCGTGAAGTTCCTTCAACCAGTGCTTCATCAATTGAATGCGTTCTGTGGGTTTTACCATGGTGTAATCATATAAGTGTGAATCCATTAAAAACATGGGAACGGATTCAAAATTCACTCCGCTGATTCCTTTCACAGGCATTCGCAAAGCGGCTGAATTACGGAAACCACTTCTGTCATTAAATCCTAAGGTACTATCGGAAGTGAACCCAGCCCGTTGTTGTGCACCCCATGTTTTTTCCCAGGAAAAGCGTAACCAGTGCTGCCGTAGCTTTGTCACTGGAAGACCCAGGTTTTTTTCAAGATTCTCTTTTTGAAAATAAAAATCTTCTGGCTTATCCCAAGTGAATGCTGAAGGATGTAAACCAATTTCCCAGCCGCCTTGAATTAAATCAGCAAAAACGTTATGCAATTTTTTATCGGTAAGCTTATAGCCTGGGTCAATTAATTGTTCGCCCAAGCTTCTTTTTAGGCCTGTTTTACCCGCATAAAAATGAAAAATACTGCGTACATTATAAGCGGTTTCTAGCTGCAAAAGATGAGGAATATTCATGTAATTATCATTCGATATCAAAAATCGAAACGCGTTGACTAGCTTTCCCCATGCTTCGCCAAAGCGACCTTTTCGCGTTAATCTCACCGCATTAAATCCATTAAAAATGGATTGTTTAAATCGAATGGCTACCGTTTTTTTAATTGCGTCTACATCATGAGTCAGGATTAATTCTGGCTTTGGCAATGAGCCAAACAATGTCGCCTCATTTGTCTTTTGCGTATAGGACGCCCAACGTCTTAAAAAAAGCGCGATGCGGTTAACCCAGGCATGCTGCCATAATCTGTCATCCCAATTTTTTAACCGTACAGAATAGGAGTCAATACAACCAAACCGTTTTTCCCAGCTACGTTCTGGATAAGCGTGAACCATCCAGTTAACCACGTGTAGCCAAGGAACCTTATCCCAAGTATTTTCCCATTCTTTAGGAACGAGTATTTGTCCCTTTACACCGCAATCATACGCCCACTCGGGTAAGTCAATGAATGTTAACTGCGGTGGTAAAGTATCAGGAAAAATAGCAGTATCCACAATGGCAAGTCGGGCAATATCATTCTCATTATTTTTCCAATAACGATTTAATAATGTGATGACTTCATTGCGAATATTCCATTTTGATTTTTCTTCAGATAAGGTTGCCGTTGTCATGCAATAGTCATCCGATATTGTCTGGACCATGACTCAAGACACAATAACATCCATAAACGATGCGCACGTCTTTCATCAAAAGCAAAAGGTAATGGCTGTTTGCGATGTGAATATAATAATTTTTCTCTTTCTTTATGCGGCATTATCACATCTAAAAACGGCGACTCTGACAAAATGCGCTCTTTGGCAAAGGTGAACAACGATTTTCGAAACCATTTACGTAGCGGCGTTGGAAATCCTCTCTTAGGTGCAGATAGTAATGCATCTGGAATAACGCCTTTCGCAACATGACGTAATAGTCCTTTTAACTGACCGGATGGCATCTTATCTTGCATATTGATTCGATTCGCCCAACGAATTAAATCCAAATCCCAAAGTGGTAATCGTGTTTCTAATGAATGAGCCATAGAAAGCGTGTCTTCTATTAACAGAAGTCCAGGAAGATAAATGGTCTGATAATAGTTTTGAATTGCTTCCAGAGGTTTATTCGAGCGACTCATAAAACTATCGAATAACCCATTGCCTTCTTTACTTAAGGCCGTGCTGGTAAAAATGGATGGTGCAAACGCTGTCTTTTTTTGTATGGCCCTAGCCATGAACAGATAAACAAACCAAGGCAATTCGTTCTTCTTCATCTTTGAGAGAATTGACCAGCATTTCTTAGTGATCCAGCCCTTTTCCATCAACCAAGCTGCCTTAAATAATGGGTAACCTGCAAAGAGCTCATCACCACCATGTCCAGCAAGAAAAACCTTACGTTCCTGGCTCGCCATTCGGGCTACCATATATTGGGAAAAAACACCCATGCCCATTCTGGGTTGACCTTGATGATAAATAATCGCATCGAAATGACTGATAAAATCATTAGCGGTGATTTCTATCTCATTTAATGGAGAACCAATTTGCTCAGCAACTAAGCGGCTGTATTTACGTTCGTCATAGTAAGAATCACTATCCACAAAATATCCGGTATAACTCGCTAAATCGCTAGTGTGTCGTGCAGCCATGCAGGCAACCAGAGAGCTATCCACTCCCCCTGATAAATAAACACCAATACCCACATCACTTAATAAGTGGTTCTTAACCGATCGCTCAATCACATCACGGGTTTGTGTCACGAGTTCTTGATAAGATAAATTGAGCGGGCTTAATGGTTCAGGTTGATTGAAATAGTGTTGTGTATGCGTTGATTGTTGATAACAGCGCACTTCTCCCGGCAATAAACACTCTATGCCCTGAATCATGGTATTGGATTGGGGGTAATTTTCGTAAGTTAAGTAACACTGTAATGTTTCGGTCTGAACGGAACAGGAAAATGTATCATCAATTGCCAGAATAGCTTTAATTTCGGAGGCAAAAACAATAGTGGAGTCAGCTAGCTTCGCAATATACAACGGCTTGATGCCAAGAGGATCCCTAAAAAGCGTCAGCGTCTTAGTTGCTTCCTGATACCAAGCTCCAGCGAACATACCTCGTGCTTTTTCTAAAAAACCCACTCCTTCAATACTTAGCCCAGCCAATAGCGTTTCGGTATCGGATGTACTAGTGAAGTGCCAATTGTTTTGCTCAAGGGATTGTCGTAATGAACTATGGTTATAAATTTCACCATTATAGGAAAGTACAGATCCTGCTTTTTTCATCGGCTGTGCAGCCGCTTCACTCAGGTCAAGTATAGCAAGACGCACATGACCCATGACGCAAAGTTCATCATCGCTTTGATAAACTCCATCGCCATCAGGGCCTCGGTGTTTTATGACTTGATTAGCACTATGAATACGATGCTTGTATTTAAAAGCATTAGGGCCATACACACCAACTAGTCCGCACATAAGAATCCATTTTTACCATCCCAGGTTGCAGGATAATAACGGCTAGATATCAATTAATCAATTGCTCAATCCCACATTTTCGCTCTTAATCGAAGACTTGTTGCCCAGAAACAACAATAATTGTTTTAACTCAATATGTTGCATCATAAGTACTTGAAATAAAATCAAAAAGAAGATCATCTGTGCCCCAAGCAAGAAGGCCAGTACTGCAATCAGAAAGGTATGGGGAGAATGTTGATAAGTACTTGCTAAAGCCAACCATAAAGAATGGAAAAAACCATCACTCCATTGAAAATTTGCCCAGGTACTTTGTAAAATGATGGCACTTTCATAGAAAGCCAACAGAATAATAAATAATGAAGTTGCCTGAAAAATGCGAGTAGGCTTCAATAATAAACCATAAAGCAAATGCTTCTTTGCTGAAGAAACAAATTTTAAGGGTGTTTTACGTCTTGGCACTTGCTTTTGTTTTTTCCAGTGCAATTTCCCTGGTATTTCTAAAATTTTAGCGCCTTGAATAGCGAGCTTATTCAACATTTCTAAATGCAATTCTTTACTGTCTTCAAAAAATGGGGTATTTCGTACGAGTTCACCCCTATACCCTCTTACCATGCATGTCACGGTATGTAGTTTATTGGGAAATGAACCTGCTAATACCCAATTGGCCATGCGGGATAAAGCAATACGCATCAGCGGAACGCCCTGCACCGAACCACCTCGCATGTAAGGACTTACTACGACAACATCTGGGGACGACACCAACTCAAAAGCCGATAATATCTCACCTATATGTTCAACGTCGTATGATAAGTCTGCATCCAGGCATATGACATAATCGCCTTTGGAAATACTAATGCCATGCTTTATGGCGGATCCACGTCCACGATTTTTCTCAAACCCACAGCTAGGAACAATTTGGGTGATTTGATTAGAAAGTTTTTGAATAATTTCTGCGGTTTTGTCAGTGCTACCATCATTAATGGGTAACAGTTCATAATTCTTCTTTGGAAAATGTTCCGTCATGTATTTGGAAATATTTTGTAAGGTATGCTCAATATTATCTTCTTCATTGTAACAAGGGACAACGATAGAAACAGATGCGTCAGAATCTAAACGAGATATCACTTTCTCTCCTTCCCTAATATACCGCAGTGGGTTTTGCAGAATTCCATGGTAGGGCATTGTATCAAGACTTATAAAGAATTCCAATAATCGCTACCGATTAGGCAATAAAAGCTAACGGTTCACAATAAAATGGAATGAGGGTAAAATGTTGCAGCCTCACACTCTTATTTCTTAGGCATAACATGTTGCGACAAGCAGATTATAACGATATTGATAGTATAGTTGACATTCATTTGGCTACATTAAGTGACGGATTGTTAGCTAAACTGGGCAAACCTTTTTTAAAAAAAGTATTTTATCCTTTCTGCTTTCAATCTAGTGATGTTCTATTAATGGTTTATGAGTTACAGAATAAAATTACTTCATTTGTTATTTATACCAACAACAGCACCCTATTTACGCATCGTCTTTTACAGAAAAAAGTTGCGATAGGAATCGCAGTTTTAAAAAACATCTTATTTAATCCCAGCTTGCTGGTCGACATCCTTGTGGTTTTAAAAGGATTCCGCGTCCAACTTCATCACGGGTACGAAGATATACTGAAGAACAACCAAGCTGAATTGTATCTTATCGGCACCGAACCCGCATTTCAAGGCCAAGGCATAGGGTCGATTTTAGTTTCACAAGGTCTAAAAGAGTTTAGCAAAAAATTGAATGTTTCTACTTGTCTTGTCAAAACATCTTCTTTTAAAGCAAACCAGTTTTATCTCGCTAATCAATTTACAGCCATAGGCACCGAGTATAGAGGAAAGCAGTGTTTTCAAATTTTATGCAAACAGACAGAGACCATAGAATAATGAAAATCAGGTGACAGACTGCTGAAGATGGGATGCTTTGCTTCTGCTACCTAATAACTGCACCGCAAAAATCGCCCCCAAAATAGCTGGTGCGAACAGAAAGATTCTAGATATTAAAAAAACATTACTACCATACTTACCACCCAGCATGCCAAAAAGAAAATCAAAACTTCCCTCGCCTACACCTAATCCGCCGGGCGAAATGGGCAAAGCGTTTACCAAGAAACCAATAGAGGACACCGCCATCACTGGCCCAAAATCCAAACCCGATCCTAAACGTACCGCAAATAGGAAAATAACGAGCACAGATGAAATTTGAATGAGTGCACTAAACAATACACTGCTCCAAAGCACTAATGGAGGGTAAGCGCTCAAATCAAGTGCTGCTAAAAACCGTTTACTGGCATCCGCAATAAAAGCAAAACGCGTACCAGTCGTTTTCCAACGATATTGATGACTCCTGCAAATGAGTAAATAGACACCCAGTCCACCAACAAAAGCCACCCATAACAGGATAAGACTTTGGCTAGACAGACCCATCGTTTTTGCAGAAACAGTAGCCGCAACCAAACCAACAAAAAGCAATGCAACTGTTCCAATGAGCCTGTCTGTCACTAAAGCCGCAATTAATGAGGACTTAGTACAGTTGCTCGTTTGTTTACATTGCCAGAAATAGTACGCGCGCAGTGCATCACCAGACATGGCTCCTGGAAGCAATGTGGAATAAAAAATACCTATAGCGTTATAGATAGTACAGCGCCAAAAACCAACAAAAATTTGCTGCGAAGCTAATAACATCTTAACCCGCCATGCCGAAAGAAATAATTGCGAAAAACTCAAAATGAGCGCTATGCAGGCAGTTTGAATATCAATAGTCTGCAATACTTTGAAATCAATTTGTTTTGTTTTATATAAATAGGCAATAAGCCCTATCCCGATGCCATAGCGCAATAGCACTGAGATAGAACGCAGTATTATCTTACGCATAACTTGGCCATTTTAAACCTTAGCATCACATGTTTGACATAAACGAGACTATTTGCTTTCCGGCTGTCCCGTTTCCGTAAATATTCGTTTGAATTGCACTTTCTTTTTTAGCCCAACTAGCAGCGTCCATTATAGGTTGCTTTTCGATGCCCGCGACCTTATTGATACCAGCTTCTACAAGCTCCGTCCATTCCGTTTCATCTCGGAGTACGACACATTTTTTACCCGCGTAATAGGCTTCTTTTTGTAAACCACCTGAATCCGTCAATACGTATGAACAGTCTTTCAGTAAACCTAATATTTCGAAATACGAGACAGGTTCCAGCAAATGGATGTTATGACCTAATTGAATATTATTGGAACGTACCATCTTCAAAGTTCTAGGATGCAGAGGCAATACAATCTGTTCAGGAATACTGGATAAAGCATCGAAGATAGACTTTAATCGGGCAGGATCATCGGTATTTTGTGCTCTATGCAAGGTGGTCAAAGCAAATGGGGAAGATAACTTCTTTAAATTTTTTGGCCAGATGGCCTTAGGTAAATAAGCCAGAAAAGCATCATACATCACATCGCCCACCACAAAGACATTTTTAGTAATGCCTTCGCCAGCCAAACGGCTTTTGGATTTTTCAGAACAGCAGAATAATTGCGTAGAGACATGATCCGTCAACACGCGGTTAATTTCTTCTGGCATTTGACGATTGTAACTGCGCTCTCCTGCTTCTATGTGCATCACGGGTATGTGATGCTTGGATGCAGCTAATGCACCTGCGAGCGTGGAATTGGTGTCGCCGTAAACCAATAATCCGTCCGGTTTTCTTTGCAGGATCTCGGCTTCTATACCTTTTAACATGTCCGCTGTAGCGGCACCGTGATTGCCTGAGCCTACATGCAAATTCACCGTAGGCGTGGGTATATCCATTTCATCAAAAAAAACCTGGCTCATGCCATAGTCATAATGCTGGCCTGTGTGAATGATTTCTTCCTGAATCATCGCATTGTTTTGACGGATAGCACGACTCACAACAGCTGCTTTGATAAATTGAGGCCTAGCCCCCAGGATGGTAAGAATTTTCATGAATTATGCCTTGCTTTTTTGTAGTGAAAATTTATAAAAAAGTTTGAAGTATGCTACGGTAGTTTTCACAATCTTCATTTTAGAACGGCCTTTGCGGCGCGACCAATCCACCATGAACGGCACTTCTGAAATCGCCAGTTTGTTTCGCACAGATTTCACAATGATCTCTGCTGCGCAATCAAAGCCTTTACTGGTGACAATACTGTTGGGGTAAAGCGAGTTCAGCTTTAATAGTGCAGAACCACGGTAAATACGGAAGAAACAGGAAAAAGTCGCAAGTCCATGAATATTCAAAATCAGCTTAAACAAAAAGTTCGCCACATGGCTCAGCAAAATCCGATACGATTCCACCGCTGAAAAACCACCACCATAAAGATAGGGCGACGCTAAAATAATGTCATCGCCCTCGCTGGCGCGATTAATCATCCTGACCAAAACAGCAGGATCGCTTGTTGCATCACCTTCCAATGTAATCACTAAATCATCGGGCTGCATGCCATTTTCAATTAAATATGAAAATGCTGTCTGAAATGCTGCACCAGGACCTTGATTCTGTGGGTGACTAATGACTTTTAGGTTTTGTCGTCCTACTTGATTCAGTTGCGCAACTGTATCGTCCGTAGAACCATCATCAATAAATATAAATTGCGTTTCGTTTGCTTCCTTAGCAACGATCTCTTCTAGCCGCACGAGATCCTGAATCACGCGCGGGATGTTTAAAGATTCATTGTAGACTGGGAAAACAAAATAAATTTTATTTTGGGTCTTCAAGCCGTTGTCTCCGTCGCTTTAGCTTGTTGCAGTAATTTTCTGCGATCGATTTGCCATTCGATGGTTTTTGGCAAGCCTTGTTCCAGACTCCATTTTGCCTGGAAGCCCAAAATATTTTTGGTTTTAGTGATATCAGGTACACGGCGCTCTACATCTTCGTATTTACCGAAAGTTTCGTAAGGTATAAATTCGATTTTGGGTTCTGTGCCTGGACGAACCATTTCCCAGATCATTTTAGCCAGGTTTACAATCGTCATTTCGCGATCGTTACCCAGATTGAATACTTGCCCAATACTTTTTTGAGCTTGCATAGCACAGATCAAACCTTCCACGTGATCAGCAACGTATGTGAATGAACGGGTTTGCAGACCTTTGCCATGAACAGGAATCGCAATATTGTCTAACGCATTATTAATGAAAACCGATTGCGGACCGCCCCACCAGGTTAAATTCTGGTTTGGACCATAACCACCAAAGAAACGCACGATAGTAAATTTCAATTGACGACGTTCTGCTTCTGCAAAACACATTTGTTCATCAAAGGCTTTGCTTAATGCATATGCCCAACGCTTCACGGTTGGCGGTCCAATCACTAAATCATGTTCTTCAGAGAAAGGTACATTAGGGTTCTTGCCGTAAACATCAGATGTGGAGCTGAAAATCAGATGCGAATTATGCTTCACTGCCGCATCAATCGCGTTTTGTGTGCCTTGTGCATTAATGTGCAAAGTATCATAGGCGTTACCAAAACGAGGAATCTTGAATGCAGCCAGATGATAAATCACATCACAACCCGCAGCTGCATTAACGAAACCTTCTACGTTCAAAATATCTTCTTTGATAAATTGAAATTGCGGATGGTTCTGAAATGCTGCCATGTTCAACAAATCGCCTTGCGACATGTTATCCAGACCGACAATGTGATGGCCTTCTTTCAAAAGCGCTTCAGCGAGATTGGAGCCTATAAAACCTGCTACGCCTGTTATTAAAATTTTCATATAATAAGATCCTGTTCTCGATAAATTTCAGTCAGTAATTTTAAGCTTTTTAATCCTTCACGACCATTGATTGCTTCGGGATGATGTGGGTCAGTCATGTAGTCATGCAGTTTGCGGTAATATTCACCGTGGCCGTTACCGTATACCGTAGTGGGCTCGTAATTGGTGTTTTCACCGTCTGCAAATACAGAAGGATCTTTTGCCTTGCAAATTTCCAGTTTGTTGAGTGCCTTGCCGCCGATTTTAATGGTGGCATGTTCGGCGAGTAATGTCAGACTGCCTTCCAAGTTCTCTGGATAAGTCAGCATGGTGACTGCAATTACGCCAATGGCATTCGACTTGAATCGAATGACGGCTGCGCCCGTGTCTTCACATTGGATCTTGCGTGTAGGGGCTGCGACTTCGGATTTCACGCTTTCTATTTCGCCCCCAAACCATTGCACTAAGTCTACATAGTGGCTGGCCTGGTTCATGAATGCACCGCCATCCAGTTCGCGTCTGCCGCGCCAGGATTCTGCGTCGTAATAACTTTGTGGACGTTGCCAAAATACATTGGCCTGTATCAAGTGCAATTTGCCCAGTTTGCCTTCTTCAAACCATTTTCGTACTTTTTGAACGGTAGGATTGTAGCGATTTTGATGTACTACAAATAAAGGCACTTTTTGTTTTTCGAAAAACTCTACTACATCTTGTGCTTCAGGATAGAAACAGCCAAAAGGCTTTTCAGATAAACAAGGGACACCAGCTTCTGCGCAAACTTTCGCTTGGGCTGGATGCATGCCCGATGGCGTGCATAGCACAACCAGGTTTAATTTTTCTGATTGCAGCATAGCGTCTAGTGATGAATAGAATTTCGCACCAAACTGTGCAGCCATTTGGGCTGCTCTTTCGGGTTGAATATCCGCAACGGCGGCAATTTCATATAAATCTACCTGATCTTTCAGCGCATTTAAATGGAATTGTGATATACGGCCGCAACCTAATAAACCTACTTTAAAAATACTCATTTTAAAATTCGCTCTACATGATGTTTAACGTATTCCAGCTCATTTTGCTGCATGCCAGCGAAACAAGGTAAGTTGATAATAGTTTCGCATACCCGTGCGGCGTTACCGTGTGAAAGCTTGCCTGCAATCCAGCCTTTGATACCGGGCTGTGTGCTCATGGGTGCAGGATAGACTACACCATACCCAATCTTGGCTTCAGTCAAGCCTTGCATTAATTTGTCGCGTAAGGAAGGTTCTACAAATGCCACAGAGATATAACCATTTTCCGTTGTATTGGCGGCAGGACCACGAAATTGAATCGCTTTCGCATGAATGTTATTTCTGTACCATTCTGCTGCGTACTGTCTGGAGGCAATGCGTTGGGAAATAAAATCCAGACACAAGTCTAGATACGCGCATTGCAATACATCCAGGCGGGAATTCCAGCCTACGGCATGATGTTCGTATTTACCTTGGCGACCGTGATTTGCCAGCAAATGCATTTTAGCAGCCAGCGCAGAATCATTTGTCAAAACTGCACCGCCATCTCCTGCACCACCTAACACTTTGCCGGGATAAAAAGACGTAGTGGAAACCAGGGCGTCTGCGAATATCGACTTGCCATCGATTGTCGCACCCCAAGCTTGAGCAGAGTCTTCGATAAGAAACACGCCGCGCTCCTGGCACAGTTGACGAATTTGTTTTGTTTCTTTTGCTACCCAGCCATACAGGTGAACCATGATGACGGCTTTGGGAGAAAATTTGTCAATGGCTTCTGCCACTAATGCTGCATTCAAATGCAAGTCTTCAGGGCAAATGTCTACAGTGACAGGTCGTGCGCCTACATTGCAAACAGCTTCAAAGGTAGCCCAAAAAGTGGAGTCAGGAACCAGAACGATATCACCTTCCCCTACTCCCAAGGCACGCAATGCTAGCTGAATCGCATCTGTACCATTTGCACAAACTCGTGCTTCTTTGGTATCAGCATGTTGAGCCAGCCGGGATTCCAATTTCTTGATCCATTCACCGCCAATAAATTGTGTATTGCGAGTGATAATATCGACTCGCTTCATCCAGCTTTCAATAAATGTGGGTTCGAAACGATCAATAGCAGAGTAAGGAACGGAAGTGATTTCCGTTCCTGTGTGATGAGTTTTAGAAGCCGCTGTTTCTAACATGAAATCCGCCTCACTTAATGATTTTGACTGACTCGTGTGGATAATTTAAATATCTTGCTGGATTCAATTTTACGAAAGCCTGCTGCATTACGCGTATCAAATACGACTTTAGCTTTTTTCACGATATCCGCATAAGGGAAATCGGTGTGATCTGTCGTAATAATAACTATGTCAGCTTCCTGCAATTTTTCATCCGATAAAGGAATGGTTGGGATGCTAGGACCTTGATTGCCATAAGTAAAATCATGTTCACGTGTCCAGAACTGTTTTACGAATGGATCGACTACTTCTACATTCGCGCCTTTTTGTGACAGCAGTTCATAAATACGGACGGATGGACTTTCGCGTGCATCATCAATATCTTTTTTATAGCTGATACCTAACTGCAAAATTTTCGCACCTTTTACGGGTTTGGAAAATTGATTCAGGATTTCGCCTACTTTCGCTAAGACGACGCGTGGCATGTTTTCGTTGATCTCGCCTGCAAGCTCGATGAAGCGTGCATGCAAGTCGTATTCTTTACCTTTCCAAGCTAAATAGTAAGGATCTAGCGGAATACAATGACCACCGACACCTGGGCCTGGCCAAAATGCTTGGAAACCGTAAGGCTTGGTTGCTGCTGCGGTTATCACTTCATACACATCAATATCCATGCGTTCACATAACATCGCTAATTCATTCACTAAGGCGATATTCACGGAACGGTAGATATTCTCAAACACTTTCGTCATTTCAGCAGCGCGTGGTGATGACATTCTCACAACGTGTGCGACAAATGAAAGATAGAACGCTTCACTCAGTTCTAAGCAATCAGAGCTCACGCCACCGACAATCTTAGTCGTGTTTGCGGTGTTAAACGATTTATTGCCTGGATCAACGCGCTCAGGTGAGAAAGCGAGGAAGAAATCTTTGCCTAATTTATGCCCCATTTCTTCGAGGCGGGCTTGGATGATTTCTTCGGTGGTACCAGGATAGGTGGTACTTTCTAAAATGATTAGCATCCCTGGATGAAAATTTTTGCAAATCCCATCGGTGGCATTTTTAATATAAGAAATATCCGGTTCTTTGTTTTTATTCAATGGCGTGGGTACGCAAATAACCACAATGTCGCAGGCTTGAAGGGTTTCAAAACCGACGCTAGCCTGAATTTTGTGTTCACGAACTAAACCCAGAAACTTCGTATCGTGTACGTCCTTGATGTAATTTTTGCCTTCATTGATCAAGCGGCAACGATCGGGATTGTTTTCGACGCCTAAAATTTGGTAGCCAGCGGATGCCGCTTCTACTGCTAAAGGGAGGCCTACATAACCCAAACCAATGATACCGACTTTGGCTGTGTGATTGTGTATTTTTTCTAAGAGTTCATTTTTAAAAATGGCGTGCTGTTGTAAAGTTTCCATACTGAATTTAAGCCTTAATCGATTCAACCTTTGTGATAGTTTCAGCGTCTTTCACGTAGTTTTTGCCACATTGATGACATTCTGAATGCTGTTCTTTAAATTTTAAGTTGGTACCACATTCGCACATCCATCCGATGATGCGTGCTGGTACACCGGCAACAATGGCGTAGGCAGGTATATTTTTAGTCACGACCGCGCCAGCGGCGATGAAAGCCCATTGACCAATCGTGGTACCACAGACGATGGTGGCGTTAGCGCCTATACTTGCTCCTTCTTGTACCAAAGTACGAAGGTAGTCATTGCTTGTGTTACGTGGAAAAGCAGAACGGGGATTTTTTACGTTAGTAAAAACCATACTAGGACCACAGAACACGTGATCTTCTAATGTCACACCTTCGTAAATAGAGACGTTGTTTTGAATTTTAACGCGATTACCAATCTTGACCTGATTGGCAACAAAGACATTTTGGCCGAGTGAACAACCTTTCCCAATTTCAGCCTGCGCGCAGACGTGAGAAAAGTGCCAAATTTTTGTGTCTTGTCCTATTAATGCTCCATCATCAACAATCGCAGATTCATGGATAAAGTAATCCGACATGCACTCCTCCTTAAGTTGCTAGTTTGTCCACAAAACTAGAAATAGAACAATATTGGTGAAGAAGCCTATCCCAGTTTATGGCTAAAATCAAGAATGGGAACCAATTAAAAAATGTACTTTTTGATGCCCGAATTGACTGGGGCCTTGTTAGATCTATACATTGCCAACAAGCCCGCAAACGTTCTCGTTCAGCACTTCTCTGCGTAGGATTAGCACTTCACGGAGATGGCGCTACCATCAGAAAATGCTACCTAACTGTAGATTTTTGTATGACAGGTGAGTAACATCCATGTGATTTAATCGAAGTATCTTTTTCTTATCAAAATCAATAAACAGCCTATCGAGTGACAATCCATGATGATCTTGCAAAGTTTAACCGGTTTGATATTACTGCTTGCGTTCTTTACCTTCATGGGGCTAGGCGTGACGAATGCCAAGTTTGTCAGAAACAATCTCGCGTTACTCCCTTTGTTTGGATTTTCTGCCTGTATTGGTTTGTCTTATGTGATTTCTGCTAACTTTAGGATCACCGGTTATAATGCTTTTAGTATTAGCATCTTTTTGTTGCTGGGTAGCTATCTTATTCGAGTCCGTCGTTTTTCTGGCGTCTTGAATGCAATACGTGAGAACGGTGAGCTCAAGCTGTTTTTAGCGGTCACAGCAATCCCCATCATCACACTACTCTTACCGGCCATCATGGATGGGTTTCAATACTTTTATGGTTATGTGAATTACGATTTTTATTTCAATAGCCAGGATTCTGTTTTTCTACAAACACACAATGTCACGGAATTTAATAAAAACAATGTGAATATTGTGCCGATCGCCTGGAGTGCCGATTTTTCAGGTCGCATCGGTGAGGCTATGATTGGGGCGTTTTTTCCTAAATGGCTACACATGGATACCTTGCGATTTAATTCGCTGTTGCTGAATACCATTGTGGTTTTGTTCGCGCTTTCGATGAGTGCATTCTGTAAAAACTTTTTTAACTTTAATAAAAAAACCACTTTGTTTGCTGTTTTTTGTGCAGTGATGTCGGGAAGTTATGCACAAGCCTATGCCTATTATGTTTTAGGTCAAATCTCTGTCTTACCTGTCTTTGTTGTTTATTGTATTTTTCTCAAAAAATTCATTGATGGTGTGAGTGATAAAACAACGGCAAAAAACATAACCCATTTAGCTATTATTTTGGCGTTGCTGCTGAACGTGCTTTTTATCATGTATGCCATTATGTCTTTTTTCGCATTGGTCATCAGCGGCATTTGTTATCTGGCTTGCCTTGGCAATCCATTCAAAAAAGGCCAGTGCGCGCCTTGGTTGAAATTGCTCGGCTTGACCATTTTAACCTTTTGTTTAGTGCGACTATTTGTCTTGCCAGAAACTCTTGATATTGTTCAGTCCTGGATCAAACTATCTCATCGAGTGGCTACAGTCAAAGCAGATACTTTTGTGGTCTTTTCAGATTATCTGACTTCGGATTTTCTTTCTCTTTTATTGGGTATTGTGAATTATCCTAGCCCCCGGTCTTTATTGGGATTACTCACACCTTATGGGTTCATTAGGAGTGGCGTGATTCTCGGCGCTGGTATTATCAGCATGCTGATCACATTGCTGGTATTAAAGTCTTATCTCACTAATAACGAAAACTCTAAAGCCGCTCGCGCCATTGTCACTAGCTTATTTGGGATACTACTCACGCTTTCCATTTATTTTTTCATTAACTTTACAGGTTATGGTATTTATAAATTACAGACTTGGTTTATGCCTATTCTGGTCACGCTCTATGTTTATTACATTAGCAAAGTCAGTAACACTGTGCCGCATGTCCTTTTAAAAATAGGCTGTCTTGCTTTTCTTTTCTTTACAATTGCGACAGGTGTCATTTATCTCGAAGATTTCTATGCGCCAGCAAAAGACCAGCATTTTATCAATGTCCATGGCGTCACGGGTAATAAAGACTTTCAAGACGTTGTTGCTCATATTCAAAAAGCGAATTTATCGCCTATTTCGTTATATCTTAACAATGGGATGGAAGTGGCGTGGTTTGCTAACTTGTTGCGTACAACGAAAATGGATGCGGTGACACATAATACCCAGCCACTGATAGAGAAAGATTTTCATGACGGGATTTGTCAAAGCCATCATACGCCTAATTGGCCTTTGAGCGGTGCTATCATTGTCACCAACTCTCATTCGGCATTCAGTGATATTGTTGAACCACCCCGAGGAGGCAAAGCGTTATACCAAAATGAAAGCTTTGAAGTCTATGATCCCAATCAAATTGAAACACTGATTTATTTTGGGGAAGGAAGCTATCCTGCGGAGCATTTTCCAAATACAGATCATTCTTTTCCTGAAGTATTTCGCTGGATAGAGCAAGGTAGTGCGATTTATATTTATAGCAATCAGGATAAGTCAGCGAGCCTCACTGTGGAACTTACACCGGGTTATGTCGATAATCACCAGAAGCCTCGTATCATTGTTATTAAGACTGATTCTGGTACGTATCAATATACATTGCCGGGTAGGACTACTTTGACGCTGCCAAATCAGAAAATACATAAAGGACTCAATTGTTTCACCATCGAGAGCCCGGACAAAGTCACGCACGCGCCTACATATGGTGCTTTGCTAAGACCCTTGGTTTCTATGGATCCGAGATTAGATAATTTTGCCATTAGCTATGTTGGGATAAAGTAGAAGTGTTTGTGGCTTTTTTTTGCTCCCTAGCCCCTACGTACCGTGGCTTGTCCACGGTACGTAGGGGCTAGGGAGCGATGCGTAGAGGTTTGGAGCAGATTTTTGATTTGTCTGTGCCGAGTGAATGGGTGTGATTTAGCAGGGGTTCGCGGACACTGCCCCCACAAAAAACGTGGGGGTCTTAGTCCGTGCTACGTTGCATCGGAGTTCTCGGTGTAATAAATTACTCTTTCGCTTCAACGAAGTTGAAGCGAATCAAAAAAACGGGGTGGCAGGGTAGGTTTGCTTTTTACGCGCGCACCCCTTAGGCGAGCACGAAAAAAGTAAACCTACCATGACAGGACCCCAGTCAATTCAGAGCATTTCTTTGGTATTATCGTAGTTTTAGAGATGGCTCCCCGTCTTCGCAGGAACGAGTTAAATGGATGACTATCAGGGATCAAAAATAGAAATGTAAGCTGGGTTGAGAAACTCAACATTACCCTATGGCTGTGCGACATTGGTGGGCTTTAATGATGTTGGGTTTCGCAAAAAACGCCCAACCCAACCTACGCATCTTAATAAGGCCATTAATTTAAGCTCTTTATGGCCAGCTCTGGATCCCGCGGACAAGCCGCGGGACGTAGGTGGTGGGTGGCCCCCGCCGGTGGGTGGAAGAGAATATTTTACTAATAAGCTTTCTTGTACGCTTTTATGCTTAATTCGCCGCTTTATTTAAAAATTATAATAAATAAAATGCGTCTCTCCCGTCGGGTGCAATAAAGCAAATGCTGTCATGTATAAAGCAAAAAAAACGGCAAACTCAACCGCGTATTGGATATACCTCATACATTCTCCTTGAAAAAAACACGATCAATTAGTTTCGCATGGATTCTACGTCTACCCTCACCTGAGATGTGAATGAAATCGCTGGTATAACGCCCATCCCAAATAAACTCATCATTAAAATCATAATAAGGAATATTTAACTGCGCCATAGTAGCGCGTAATTTAGTCCGATAAGCGTCAATAAATCCTTTTGGATAGATATGAGGCGCCTCAGCAGCGGTTACTGTTGGGGAGTTATAAATAACCAACCTAACGCCTTTTGCATCCGCCAATTTTTTCAATTCTTTAAATGCTTGATAAACTTCTCCGTTTGCATTCATTGACTCTAAAGCATGGCGATTTAACCAATGAAAATCTTTATCATTGCCATTATTCACGACAGGAGGATCCAAGTGTTTTAGCGCGGCTTCTGATTTCATGTTCTGATACCACTGATCCAATCCCTTCAGAGTATCCGGCGTGTATGAGGATGACTTTTCAAAATATAAATCAGTTAACCCTAATGAAATGGTAGCCACCCGATTTAAAAAATTGTGAAATTGAAAGAACCGACTATCTCCTGGCATAAACAGGATTTCCGCCATGTTTTGTGCGCTTAAATGCATCCGTTCACATTCTTTAAAAGGCTTGGGCTCCCGATGAAATCCGAGCAAACTCAACGAATCTAAACATTGATCATCTAATGTAGGCGCTGATGCAGGATTCGTCATGATGTCACCAAAACCTAACACAGACACCCCAAAGATCAAGGTATCCGTTTTAAAGTTTTGCAGTATGATTGCCGCCGTTCTAAAACCATTCGTGAGTGAATTGCCCATGTGCCCTGCTGTACCGGTTTTATAGGCAATACCATTTTTATTAAATGTAAAGCCACCCATTAATTCAGTATAAGAAGAGCCGACAATAATCACTTTATGCTTGTTTCCATAAAATATGTCGTTTGAAAATAAATTTGAACGCAGATCGCCCGTATACAAATTAACGTCTGTCGAACGGCCTTTCTTGGGGAAATGTTGAAAGATTTTAGCATCGATATTAGTCGAATAAAAAAGCATCATCAAAAACGCCGACGCGAGATAAGATACCCATAAATACCCTAACCATCTTATCTTAACGAAAGAAGCCCAATTGAAGTACTTTAACCAAGCAATTGGCGTAATATCACCCGGATAGGTTTCAAGGCCTGGATGAAAGCGGGCAAATATTTGCTGAGTGTTCGGCATCAAAAGACAGAGCACAATGGCTATTGTAAAATAGACCTTGGGGAAAAGTGGCAAGGTTGTATCAGCCGCACCAGATAAGCCGTGCAAACCCACCATCCCAGATAGTACATTGAGTGCGGAATGAAAATTATCCGCACGGAAGAATACCCAGGCCACTACCACAGCTGTCAATGTCAACATCCACGCAACGGCCTTATAAGCCATTTTATTCGCAACATTAGCATAACGCTGTTTTTGCAGAAAAGTGCTCCACAAATGATTGATTGCCAGGTAGGAACCATGCAACGTTCCCCATAAAATAAACGTCCAGGAAGCGCCGTGCCATAAGCCGCCCAATATCATAGTGGCCAGTAAATTACGATAACGTTTAATGTCACCGTGCCGGTTACCACCGAGTGGAATATACAGATAATCGCGCAAAAAACGTGAGAGAGTTATGTGCCACCGGCGCCAGAACTCAATCATGTTCAGCGATTTATAAGGCGAATTGAAATTGATCGGTAATAGAATATTAAACATTTTTGACAAGCCGATTGCCATATCGCAATAGCCTGAAAAATCAAAATACAACTGTAACGTGTAACTTAGCGCACCTTTCCACCCTTCCGCAAAAGTAATCACGTGTGTGGCCGTGCCAGAAGCAGCAAAAATCCCATCCGCATAAGGAGCGATGTTGTCCGCCAGCAAGACTTTTTTGGCGAGCCCTACAGTAAAGATCAAGACACCAATGGAAAAATTTTCTTTAGAAAATTGATACGTTTTTTTGTCAGCAAACTGAGGCATCATCTCGGCGTGATGAATGATGGGTCCCGCAATTAAATGAGGGAAATAAGTGACAAACAGAAAATAACGCAGCAAGTCATGTTCTTTGGCTTTTTTCTGATAAACATCCACTAAAAATGCAATTTGTGTAAACGTAAAAAATGATATCCCCAGTGGCAGGGCGATATTTTCAATAAAGTACTGAGCTCCAATGAGCGCATCAATCTGTGACACGAAGAATTTTGAGTATTTGTAATAACCCAAGACGCTAAGATCAACAACCAGAGCCACGATAAAAAGTAGTTTGGCAAAATTGGGCTTGCGTTTTTCATGCAATTGACCAATACCATAGCCAAACAGATAATTAACGACTATGGATATAACGAGAAGAGAGATGTAATTGGTGTTCCAATACCCATAAAAGAAGAAAGCGGCTGCGACTAACCAGCCACTTGCTGCCTTCTGATTATAGCGACCCACCGCAAAAAAACCGAAAAGAACAATAGGCAAAAACCAAAATACAAATGCTACTGAATTAAATAACACAACCTTTCCTTTATGTTTTATTGTTCCATCTAAAAAAGCACTGCTATGCTTTTTTAATTATTCTGTCTAATCATCACAAAAAGGGAGAAACACCCACAATTATTCTTACGAAAGCTGTTTTTTAGATTAATGACTAACAAATCCCTTCCGCTGGAACACGACGCATGGAAGCAAAAAAAGGATAAGCCGCCAATATGCCGGGAAGACTGGACAAAAAGAACAGTAATCCGTACATCACCGAAACAATGAGCGCATTCTCGGATGAAACATCAAAATAACCCAACAAACCCACGCAAGATAACTCCCGCACACCCCAACCTGCAAATGAAATGGGTAAAGCCGCCAATAAAGTAAATACGGGGACGACAAACAAACATTGTGCAAACTGAATCTCTACACCTAAACCCAAAGCAATCAGATAAAACACAACGCACATACCAAAGTTAATCAGCACGGATGAGAAAAAAGCATACCGCCCTCTTCTATCCATAAATGACTGCAATAACAACACAGACATTTGCTCTACCCTCGCAACCAATTGGTGAATGCGCTTAAACTTGAAATAAGGCGACAAACGCACGCCCATCATGGGGGCTATCACTAAAGAAAGAGTTAACAAAAGAATGAAGGCCATCAGTATGAGTGGCAACTTAGTATGAATGGATGTTGTTAAAGCAACAGAGGCAATTAACAAGGCTGAAGTCGCGGCACAATATTTCTCTAAGAAGAAAGCGCCTAACCATTTCCATTTGCCATGTTTTAAGTTGGCATGACGCAAAGTATAGCTTCGTAGCAAATCCCCCGCCGCCGCAGTCGGCACAATATGATTGATTAAATGTCCAAACCAGACAGCCACCAAGGATTTTTTTAATGATACTTCAGTACCAAATAAATTTAAAATGCGGCTCCATCGAGAAGCTTGAACAATAATCAACAAAATCGCTAAGGCTGAACCGACCAGAAAATAATTGATATTGCTCTCATTCAAATAATCCACAGGATTGAAGGTCACTCGCTTACTGATGACATAGAATGCTAAAAACGTTAATAGTAATTTTACTGAAACCACTAAAACTGTTTTTTTAAATCGAAATCCCGATTTCTTTATCAAGGTGAGGCCCTCACCTACTGCTAATTGCTCTGACACTGTCATGATTAACATCCTGTCTTACATTGCATCAATATAAAAACGCTTATGGTAAGCAATCCCCAGTTTAGGAAATTGCTATTGCTAACTGTGCTTTTTGTTGCAATCCGGCAATATGCACGGCCACCTCTCTTCCTTCTTCTGAAAAACGGATCCGTTCTAACATTTCTTCTTTCGGCACGCCTCGCTTTAATTCCGCTAAATGATTTAGAAAACCACATACATCTCTTTCTCTGCACAAGAGATAACGATAAGCGTGATGAAGAAACACCTCATTCTCCAAATGTAAAAAATCATTTTTGTGATTAAAGTCATTGCTTAAAGTCGCATTAGTGACATGCGAACCTGACAATCTTTTATAAGAAAGATCCGTTACATCCACCACTTGCTGATATTGCAAACACTTCAATTGATGTGAAAATTTATCGACATCAGGGGATGGTATAGAGTTAAACAGGGCTTTACGATAGCCATCTGCACAAGTGACCGCTCTTAATTTGCCTTGATTAATTGCTTTATTGACAAAAAAAGCATTATTACCGGCAAGCGTTGAGCCTAAGAGCTCATAGCCACGCTGCTCCAGATGAAAACAAAATGCCGCCAGCGATGCACCAAAATAGGTAGCCGGATGATGTTGTTGCCAGACAAAGTTTTCACGATAAGGCAATGAAATGGCCGCTTCAGCACCGAAAAAACTATTGTACTCGACAATGATAATCGCGGGTTTGACTGCCTCAATTTTTTCTAATACCCAATAATCATTACCATCAATATCCACTGACAATAAACCAATCTCTGATGGCAACTGCAAATCAGTTAAAAGCGAGTTAACATTATCGCGTGTCACAAAAGCATGTTTAGCAAACAGATTATTACGCCAGTAAAAATCGCTGGCGTGGATTTGTTTCACGTCTGGAAGGCAGGCATCCAGTATCACGCCCTGCCAGGCATCGTTTTCCAGTAAAAAACGGGTATTGGCTTCACTGTAGTTCTGCACGCCAATCTCGACAAAAATTTTATTTTTAATTTTATCCTGGAGATGGTGGGTAATAAATTGAATAATCCCGTCTTCACCAAACTGGGAATAAACACTAAACTCAACCTCATGCAGCGGGGTATTAGCTGGCATCTGCTTGACTTGTTGCGCCAGTAACTTACCCAGTAATTGTTTTGACTCAGCCATATTTTCAGCCCTAAATAGAAATATCAAAAAATAGTATTGATCTTAATCCACAATTTTTCATGCAAATAAAATAAAATCGTTTTTGCAAAAAACTCAAATGCCCCAACTGATGTCGCCACATTCAAACTATTGGTGATGGAAAATGTCACACCGAATGTCGTGAGCGTACCTAACACTCGCCAACTGATGGCTTTTAGCCATATTCTAAAATTACTCTCTCCCTGATACTGCTTTATCTCAGCCATTTCCATTCGCCTTAGTGATGCTCTGCAATTAAAGCATGTATTTCTGTATTTAAATGACTAGCAGAGGCAACAATACCATCCACTAATACATTTTTTTGGTTTAACGAGAAAGCCGCGCCTTTTTGGTCGGTCACGATACCGCCCGCCTCTGTTACGAGCAAAATACCTGCCGCAATATCCCACTCACTTTTAAAACCTAAACTAAAGGTCGCATCGGCATGGCCTGCTGCAACTAATGCTAATTTATAAGCGATAGATCCCACGACTTTCACTTCATGATGATCCACAAATCTATCCCAATGACCTCGCTCGAATTCGGTTCGGCTGGCCAGCAAACGATAGCGGGGAGCACCAGGCTGCGCGCAATGCAAACGCTGATTGCCTTGCCATGCCCCACCATCTTTGATGGCATGAAAAAGTTCATTGGTAGCGGGATTATAGACAACAGCTAAATGCGGCTTGCCCTTAACCACTAACGCGACCGATATAGCATACTCTGGAATGCCGTGAGCGAATTCTTTTGTGCCATCGATTGGATCGACTATCCAGACCTTGTCCTGACTCAATCGTGCCGAGGCATCGACACATTCTTCAGAAAGCCAACCATAATCAGGAAATGCGCCCAACAACATTTTCTTTAAAACATCATTGGCCTCTAAATCCGCTTGCGTCAAAATATCATTATTCATTTTTCGCTGAATGGTGAAACCCGCATTTTGCACGGTTTGAATCACCTCACCCGCAGCACGAACGGCTGACAGTAGAACAGTGAGCTCCGCTTGCAAAGTGTCAAGTTCCATCGGGAGATCCGTCATAGGATATAACCCAGGATTTTCATTTCTGCAATCATGGCATTAATGATGTTTTCGGGATGCTCGCCTGCGGTATCTATTTTTATTTCCGGCGCATCTGGTGCTTCATAAACGTCACTTATTCCAGTGAATTGCTGAATCAGGCCTTGTCGCGCTTTTTGATACAGACCTTTGCGATCACGTTGTTCACAGACTTCTAAAGGAGTGGCCACATGCACTTCGATAAAGCCACCTTCTTCACTAATCATCTTTCTGACAATTTGACGCGCTCTCGCAAACGGTGAAACCATTGCACAAATAACAATACCGCCATGTTTTGTGATTTCTTTGGCGACAAATCCCACTCGTGTAATATTTTCTTCACGATCTTCCTGACTAAAGCCTAAGCCTTTTGATAAGTGCGTTCTTACCACATCACCATCTAGCAATGTCACTGGACGATCGGTCATTTCTCGCAATTTCAAAAAGAGTGCGTTGGCTAAAGTGGACTTGCCAGAGGATGGCAATCCGCTGAAGAAAACCGTAAAGCCTTGTTTGTGCTTGGGTGGATACACTTTACGTAATTCTGCAATCACATCGGGATGTGAAAACCATTCAGGAATGTCTTTATTTTTTTCCAGTCTTTCACGTAATTCTGTGCCAGAAATACCGGCTGGCGTCTCATCTTTAGGAAATTGATCCACTGTAAAATAACGGGATTGCTTATGACTGAACATCATTTCTTGAAAAGGTACAATGCCAATGCCAATTTCAGCTTGGTAACTCAATGTCAGCTCTTGTGCGGCATAAGGATCATAAAAATTTTCACCCGCGCGATTTTTACCGGGGCCCGCATGATCACGACCTACAATAAAATGGGTGCAACCATAATTTTTGCGAATCAAAGCATGCCACAACGCTTCTCGAGGTCCAGCCATACGCATCGCCAAGGGTAACAAACTCAATGCCGCTAAATTAGCGGGCAATGTTTTTAACGTGTGCTCATAACAACGAACACGCGTGTAATATTCGATATCACCGGGCTTGGTCATACCAACCACGGGATGAATTAAAATATTCGCGCCCAATTGTTCTGCGGCGCGCAAGGTTAATTCCTGGTGTGCTCTATGCATGGGATTACGGGTTTGAAATGCAACAATTTTATCCCACTTCCTTTCTGCAAAAGAGGCTCGTAACGCTGCAGGTGAAAAACGCAAATGCGTAAAGTCATAATGACAAGGATGCGCAATTCCTAATATTTTGCCACCCAAATAAAAATCTTTGACTTCATTATAAAGATAATGCACGGCAGGGTGAGTTTGATCGTCAGCGCCAAAAACCGCTTCCGCCTCACGCTTTTTATCAATTTCCCATTTATCATTGACTTGCAAAATCGCGATCAATAGACCTTCTGTATCGCGCAAAACAATTTCAGAGCCAATTTCTGTTTTAGCCGCCATCTCTCGCGTCACATCAAACATAATTGGCATGGGCCAAACCGTGCCGTCCGCCAATCGCATGGTATCCAGTACGCTTTCATAATCTTGTCTGTTTAAAAATCCGGTGAGCGGTGCAAAGCCGTCATTTAAAATCATTTCAAGATCGCAAAGCTGGCGCTGCGTCAACGTAATGGATGGGAGTTCATGCTCAATGAGTCGATAGGCTTTAATGGCGGCTCCCGTCAGCATGTTCTGAGCGGGGTTGTTTAATTTTACGACAGGACTAGTTAAGGTCAATTCCATGACAGCCTCTATAAATTTAGCAAAATGATCCGATGGTGCATTATGCAAGAAATTCGCCAGTAATCAAGCCAGCACAAGGCCAAAGTGGTAGAAAACCATCAGCGAAATCAGTATGATCAATCTAATTTTGGTTTGAGAGACCCTAATAGGTATTTGGCATGCTTAACATTGTTGTAGATCTGACATCGCTTTTACCGGGCGGTGAAAATGGCGGTGCCAAAATCATGGCGCTACAATTAATCAAACGCATGGGCAGGATTGCACCTAATCATCAATTCATTTTGCTTGCTAATAGACATAATGCGGCAGAACTCTCTAAGCTCAATACAACCAACATAAAAACCCTTAAGATTTCGGCACTTGATTTGACGTTTGCTAATTTTTTAGCCGGGATAGTGTATGCATTTTTTTTCCCGTTCATTCGTTTTGCAAAAGCGTTTATGCCTTTTTCTGTCGCCATCCGAGTCGAACGTTTAGCGCAAATTATCCGTCAATTTATCCTGGGCAAAAGCATTGCAAAGCGCACTCAGGCAGATTTGTTTTTTTGCCCTTTTACAGCGGTGAATTATAAAAGTCGGCGGATTCCCGTGGTCGCTGTGGTTCATGATATTCAATTTCATTATCATCCGTACTTTTTTACTCGTGAAGACCTTTTCCAACGCCGTCGGAATTTTGCCAGTGCCTACAAAAAAGCCGACAGGATTATCTGTGTCTCAGAACACGTAAAAAATACGGTGTTGGACGCGGCCAAAATATCCAGAGACAAAGTCGTATCGATTTATACGCGCCTCGGTAACCGCTTGGTGAGAGCCAAACAAGAGACGCTTGTTTCTACTTTAAAAAATCATGAGCTAACGGATAATAACTATCTTTTGTATCCCGCTAATTTTTGGCAACACAAAAACCATCAAATGTTATTCACCGCTTTTCAATACTATCGATCAAAACATCCTCAATCGACATTGAAGCTGGTTTGTACAGGTGCTGATAATGCACATAAAAAGGCTTTAGCGGATGCAATTCGCCAAATGGGACTGGATAATTGGATCAAGTTACCAGGGTTTCTTGCTGATGACGCATTTTCAAGTTTGATGCAAGGCTGTAAAGCCGTCATCTTTCCTTCGCTTTATGAAGGTTTTGGTATGCCTATCATTGAAGCCATGGCGAACAGCAAACCTGTTCTCTGTAGCAACCTCACGTGTCTACCCGAAATTGCCGGCAATGCGGCGATTCTTTTTGATCCCCGCAAACCCACAGACATAGCCAATGCTATCGCCCGCCTTGAACAAGAACCTGAGCTGATCGAAAAATTAACCAAGCAAGGGTCACAACATGCTTTAAAATTTAGCAACGACATGGACATGGCTACAGAATACTTAGCAGTTTTCCACGAAGTTGTTAAAATGGCGTCTGAATAAAATATTACTGTTAAAAATCAGTACCTGAGGCAAGTAGTAATGAAAATCGGTTTCGATATTAGCCAGACTGGCAACTCTAAAGCAGGGTGCGGATTTTTTGCGGACAATTTAATTAGCCATCTCGCCGAATGGGATAAAAAAAACCAGTACACGCTTTACCAAACGTTTGGTGATCATTTCTGGGATAGTGAGTACCGGCAGACTTATGCTGCTAAAACACCGAACTTTCACTATGGCTTGCACCACAAAAACGCAGTGGCCGCGAAAAAATTCTGGCAAGCACCACCCGCCAATTATGAAGCAGCCCTAGGCAATGTCGATATCCTGCATGCCAACAATTTTTTCTGCCCGCCTAAATTAAGAAACGGCAAATTAATTTATACGCTTTATGACTTAAGCTTTATGGAATACCCCGACTGCAGCACTGAGCACAATCGCATCGCATGCTATGATGGCATATTCAAAGCCAGTCTCACGGCGGATTATATTGTCGCGATTTCGGAATATACCCGTCAGCACTTTTTGACGCTTTTTCCACACTTCCCAAAAGACAGGATATCCGTTGTCTATCCGGCGAGTCGTTTTACAGAATCGAATAACGCATTAGAACCATCGCATAAATTACGTAATTTATTACCTGAACGTTTTTGGTTGAGCGTTGGCACGCTGGAACCCCGCAAAAACATCAAATATTTATTACGTGTTTACGCCAAATTAAAAAAAATGCAGCACACCTACCCACTGGTCTTGGCAGGCAAACAAGGCTGGATGATTCATGACCTTGAAAAAACGCTCATGGAACTTGGCATACAGAATGATGTGCATGTGCTTGGCTATGTTGATAATGAAGAGTTGCAATGGTTATACCAACATTGTTTCTACTTGATTTACCCTTCTCTATTCGAGGGATTCGGATTACCTGTCCTGGAAGCCATGACTTTAGGCGCGCCCGTGATCACCTCACACAGTAGCTCATTGCCTGAAGTGGCTGGGTCTGCCGGTATATTAGTGGATCCGTTGCAGGAAGATGAGTTGGTGCACGCGATGATTCGCGTATCCAGCGAGTTAGCCTTACGTGAACAATTTAAAAAGCAATCCTACGAACAAGCTAAATTATTTTCTTGGGAAAAATCCGCCAAGGCAATACTAAGTTTATATGAAAAAGTAGCGAATGAACCGGAGTGCAATAGATCATTATGAAAAAAACAGCTTTAATCACTGGTGTTACGGGACAAGATGGATCTTATCTTACCGAGCTTTTACTTTCTAAAAACTATCGTGTAGTAGGCCTCAGTAAAAACAGTCGCGCGACGACTCAACACAATGTCAGTCACTTGTTAGGCCAGTTTGAATATGTCTTTGGGGATTTGAGTGACTCCACATCCATTTATGCGGCGATTCAAGAAACACAACCGGATGAAGTTTATAATCTTGCGTCACAATCTTATCCAGGTGAGTCCTGGAATTTGGCACTGGAAACCGCTCGAACAAACGGTTTAGGTGCCCATTTATTATTTGATACCGTTCGCCAGTTAAAACCCAGCTGCCGGATTTATCAAGCCTCTTCTTCTGATATGTTTGGCTCAGTTACCGAGACACCACAAACAGAAGAGACAGCGTTCAATCCATTGAACCCTTATGCGGCAGCGAAACTGTACGCGCATAACATCGCGAAAATTTATCGCAAAAGTTACAACATGTTTATCAGTTGCGGCATATTATTCAATCATGAAAGCCCAAGACGTGGCATGCATTTTATCACGCAAAAAGTGACTTACGCCGCAGCCTGCATCAAGCTTGGTATCATGGACTCGCCGCTTTTAAACGAACAAGGCGAAGCCATCGTCAAAAATGGCAAACTCAAATTAGGCAACCTGGATGCAGAACGCGATTGGGGTTTTGCGGGTGACTATGTTGAAGCGATGTGGTTGATGCTGCAACAAGATAAAGCAGAAGATTTTTTAATAGGCACGGGTGAGATCCGCACAATTCGCGAGCTTTGCGAAGTCGCTTTTTCGTCTATCGGCAAAGATTGGCAAGATTACATTACAGTGGATTCACGGTTTGTTCGTCGCACAGAAACAGGGCCTACCGTCGCGAATACCACAAAAGCCAGAGAAGTACTCGGATGGCAAGCCAAAACTTCTTTTCCTGAGCTGATCCACCAAATGATCCAATATCATCTCGACAAACTGCAAAAGGACAATAAATAAATGTGGGACGTCGTTGGTAGCACGCTCTCGATTTTTTTTCTTTTTAGTTTAATTGGCCTCGGGCCCGCTTTGCTGCTTTTTAAAAACAAAACGGAGTTCGCACTGGCCACCGCACCAACTATTGGTGTGGTACTAACGACATTGATCGGCACATACCTGGTATCAGCCGATTACCCCATTGCGAGCTTCGCATGGGGTTGGCTTCTGACCGGCATAGCAGCAAGCGCGCTCATGACGATCTATCACTTAAAAAACAGAAATAAAGATGTACAATCCTCATTAACTCCCTTTTCTTTAGGGCTGGTTGTTTGCGCTATACTCATTTTGGCGCCTGTCCTTGTCGGTGGTTTAAACTTTACTGTTTTAAGAGGCAATGGTACTGACACTTTCAATTACATCTTAATGTCAGGTTATTTGATTCATGAACCTTTATCGTGGGTTCATACAGCGTCTATCCAAAGCATGGTCGACAAACAGCCGATTTACTCTCTTGCCTACAACCTGTTTACAAAAACACGCTGGTCCACCTCCATGCTCATGGGCTGGGGATCGTTTATTACGCATACGCCACTGTATCGCTTTGAGTATGGATTTACCGCGCTCTTTTCGATTCTGGCTTATGGTTGTGCTTATTGTTTTGCATCGATACTGCAAATCAGACCGCGTTATGCTTTATTAGTCGCGCTTGCAATTGCGGTGGGATTTTGGGGGCAATTTGTTTTAGATATTCGGGCTATGTCGCAAATCTCAACATTGCCTATTTTATTATTTTTAGCCTTATTGATTGGCTTAACAAAAAAAGAAGAGCCGTGGGTTCTGGGGCGCGTTTTTCTAGGATTGTCGTTTGCCAGTATTGCTATGTTATATATCGAGTTATTGCCAACCATTTTTTTAGGCTTTTTTCTTTTTTTAAGTTTGCAGTGGCTTACCCACAAAGAAACCGTAGTGAGCATTATCAAGCAATACTGGCTGCCGCTTGTCATTGCGATAATTGCCATGCTGCCGCTTTGCTATTATTTGGCAAAGCTCTTAGCCTCCCAATTACAATTTGCCGCTTCTATTAAAAATACTTGGGAAGATGCCTATTTTCATTGGTTATATAAAAAAACGGCTTTGGGTTATTGGGGTTTTTCAATTATTAACCATAGCAATCATGCGGCTTTTGATCTTATTTTATCGCCATTAAAACCCGTTATTGATTTTTTAAGCGCGTTTTTGACAGGATTATTAATCTACTTAATGGCAGCAACCATTTTTACCAAAAATAAAAAAATCCCTCCCGCTCTCACCATTTCCGTGACTTTATTATTAGCGACATTATGTGAATGGGCGTATCTTTATGCTCATGAACAGTATTGGGCAGCTGGCAAATCCATTTCGTTTGGCTATCCGTTCATCTTTTTTATTGTTGCAAGCGTATTCAGTTCAACCCAGCTTATATCCAATAAAATACTTTTGAAGGTCTGCCAGTATTCTGTGCTCTGCTGGATTGTTATTCAATGTGGCCTGGGGTTTTATCGCATTTCAGCCGCCAAAGATCACGTGCTTTATTCAAACTACATCAGCAATCACGGCGAATACCAAAGACACCACTGGAAAATCAGTCATATTGAAAAAGCGATTAAAAACCGGCACATTGCGGCACTGGGCTTAGACGTTGCCGATCCTTGGGTGACAGAATACCTGAGTTTAGTGTTTGGTTGGGACATACATGTGACGAACGTTAATGGCGTGATAGACAGAGCTAACTATCTTTCACCCAAACCATCTACCGTCTCTATGCCGGATTACTTTATTGTGACGACACAAAATCCCGTTTGGTCTCATGCTGAAATCGTAGCCCAGGATTCCGAATTTGTTTTAATCAAAACATCACCCGCTTTATTAAATCAATTGGCTCATCAAAATTCATAACAGGCGAAAACTTAATGCGAGCATTATCCCTCAAACAATCTTTGCTTTTAGTGCTTTTTTTAGGACTGATCGCGGTTTCGATGCTATCTCCTATCGCTTCACATCGCTATTTGCCTGATAGTCCCGATTTTGCAATTCATACCGGCGCGATTGTTCAAGCGAAGACGGCATTGAAAGACGGACAATTTCCATTGAGAACAGTGAGCTGGCAAGACAATCATTTTGGGAATGCTTTTTTTACCTATTATTCGCCTTTGCCTTATATGATTTCAGGCACACTTTATAAGATCATGCCAGGACATGGTAATCCCTACTCTGCGTTGAAAGCCACTTTGTGGTTTTTTATTTTATTAGCTGGATTATATATTTTTAAATTAACGTACTGGTTATTCCGATCCATGCCGGTGGCATTGCTTTCCAGTGTGGTTTATATGTTATCGCCTTACTTTTTAATTAATATTAATACTCGGGGCGATTTTACAGAAGCCGTAGGTCAAGGATTAATACCGGTTGTTTTGTATTACACGTTAAAAAGTTTTAAAGAACCGAATCTCCGATTGGCCATTTTTGCCGCCGTGGCTTGGACCTCGCTGCTGACCAGTCATTTAGTGACCTTTGTTTATACCTCGTTTTTTATCGGGCTTTTTTTAATTTGCTTAACCCTTCGCGATCGAACAGCCTTTAAGCGTTTGTTGTGGACTGGCGTCATTTATCTTTTTGGTTGTGTACTGGCTTTGTGGTATCTCATGCCAATTGCCTTGACCACACGATTTTTACTGGTATATAACCAACTGACCTCGCCAATGAAAGCGGCGTGGTTAACGCCTTTACCCACTTTATTATCGGTTGGTGCTGTTAGCCCTGTACCGCTACCCGGTAATAACGAATTACCCATGGCATTGTATGCGTCAGTGGGTTGGCCTATTTTGTTTGCCGTCTTTTTGCTTAGCTATTTACTGATTCAAAAGCGGCTTTTCTTTACGAAAGCATCGAAAAAAACCATCGCAATACTGATCGCTCTTTTTGGTTTAGCCTTTTTTATTATCTGGTCACCCATTAATTTTTGGCGCTTTGTACCCGAAGTGCTGGCTATCGCGCAATTCAGTTATCGTCTACTCAGTCAGACGATGTGGATTGGCACGCTGCTATTTGGTTTTGCTTTACTGGAAATATTTCGTGGCAAATTAGATTATCGTTATGTGGCGTTTGGTGTTGTCATCATTGGGTTGACTAGCAGTACCTGGTTGCCGACGAATAAAAGTGGCGCGCTCACGGTGGATGATATTATCAAGGCACCTAGCCTCGGCTACAGTCAACATGCTTATCTCATCAGTCCAAACAAATTGCCTCAGCTAATGATCGCGGGGCAAACGGATTTGCCACTGGTGACTAGCGATAATTGGCTTTTGCTCAACCAACCGATAACATTACCTGCCACGCTGGCTACGACACCGCGTGCGACTTTGCATTTAGTTGGCACATTACCACCGGAGCTTTTCACGGCAGCAGTGAAATTGACGCTGTTTATTAACGGTCAAGCTACAACGACAGAGACTCTTCAGCCAGGTAATTTTGAGCTGAACTTCAAATTACACCATGCGATACCTGCCAATGCTGAAAAATTCACTTTAGCGTTTTCGTTGGATAAACCTTATGTGCCAAAACTGGCGAATCCCAATTTCAATGATGCCCGTTTATTGGGTGTTATGGTGCGCAGTATACAAGTTGAGAATCTCTCGTCTGAATTAAATGCAATGTCTGTAACAGCCACGCAACCTGACTGCGCTCATCACAATACACTGACCGTCTGTCATATTCACGTGACTCCAGAAGCCACATTGGTGCAATTACCCAGTTTCTATTACCCAGGCTTGCTTCGCGTTAAAGTCAATGGCGAACAAGCTAACTATTTGCCATTATTGCACCGCGATCAAGTACTGACAGGACTGCGTCTTGCCCCCGGCAACTACGAAATCACCGTCGAATTCGTAGGCATTACCTGGGCAAACTGGATAAGTGGTATCGCCTGGATTGTGATATTGGTTTCTTTGATCACAATGATACTCCTGCGCTGTCTGGAGCGAGATACTGAAGGAAAACTGCAACAAGAATTAAGTTAAGTTTATGGCTAAACTACCCACCCTACGTCCCACGGCTTGTCCGCGGGATCCAATGAGATACTGATTTTTTTATTAAATTATGTTAGTAAAAAGCAAGGATGGTTTAGTTAATAAACTCATTAAATTTAGATTTGAAAGTGCGCACTGGATCCCGCGGACAATGTATAGACCGGGGACATAGGTAACAGTGTTCGGAGACATAGGTAACACTTTCTATTT
>JARLJO010000012.1 GCA_031291175.1 Gammaproteobacteria bacterium | reverse complement strand
TGACGCACCTTGATTGGGATTAATTCGATTTAAGGCGACGGAACTGGCATTCGGTTGAATGAACTGTGTTCTCTCACCCGCGCCAATATTAAAACTGTTCCACTGAAGAATGGCTTTATTGCTGCCTTGTTGAATTTGAGTTGTCGTGGGTGTTTGCGTCACCACAACATTTCCTGAAGTGACACTATTAAAACTCGGATTGGCATTAACAACAGTCATGACCATGCATGAGAGAACAAACGATAGAAGTCGCTTCAAAGTTTGTACTTGAGTGATGAATCTGCCGCGATGCTGAGTGATCATTCAGCCCCCCCATTTCCCTTTAGTTATAATAAATTTCGGACTTTATATTGGATATATTTGAAGCATATTCTAAGTATAGTTGATAGCCGGGTTTTGTGTAGATTCTGGCCGGAAGATTATCAAAGGTTATACTAATCAATATGTTAATAAAGTAAGAAGCGGGTTCGGGAGCGGTAAGTACAGTGGGAAATTATCTTGGAGCGAATGGACAGGCTCAATTTTATCAATCTTTATTTAAATCACTAGGCGAAATTAAAAAGCTCGCAATTCGAGCGCGAGAATTTGACAATCCTATGTCAGCGGCTAGGAGTTTATATTTATCACATTAATCTATAGTTAGTTGCCCGTCAGTGTCCGAACTCATCGTATGGATAGGTCTATACACTATGTGCGCAACCCTACATATGATTTATAAATTGGGTGCGCTTTAAAAAATTATTAATTGCAGGCCATTACTTTTGAAATCCGGCAGTCGCTTTTTTATTTGTCTCTAATTTCTGCAAATAGCTATCACACTCCGCTTGCACATAAGCATCAAAATGTTTATTTTGAGAATGGCTTAAGACTTTTTTAACTTCATGCGCGTCATCAGCCGTCGCCTCATTTGTTTCCAGAATTTCAGCAATGCTCATGCTATTTTCACGAACGCTGGTGCATACAGCTAGAAGTGCGTCGAGTTTAGATTTAGGTTTAAAATACGAGCTGGAATAGGATCCATTTGTTTGGTCAGAGCGAGCCGTATTAAATAGAAAGGCTATATTAAACTGCAACTTTTGTCTTAAAAACAGTAAATAATCTTCAAAATGTGAATCGTATCGAATGACATGTTTAGAACCATCAGGTAATTGATAGCTGTCTTCAATGGAGTTTTGAATCGATTGTTTTAAGCTTTCAGCATTATTGGATGGTATGACAGTGCATGCTCTCATTTTGGCAGAACCAAAAAAGTATGCGTGATAGGCCAGTGAGTGCTCATGACTGAGTTTTTTTCTAGCCAGGCGAGAGGCTTCTTTTTTTTCTTCTTCCTTACGACTTAGCTCAATTGCCAGTTGTAGTTCAGCTTCTTCTCTGGCTTCCGTTTCTGCTTTTATTTTTTTTGATAATTCATTTACAAGCAGTTTTATTCCTGTTGGTAGATTATATTGAACCTGTAGATGCGCCGTTTTTTGCTGAAGTGCTTTTAAAAGTGGGCTTAACGAGATTTGTTTTTTCCCGCAATGAATCTGGAGTAAATTGCTTGCGGGAAGCGCTACCAGGCCGGCAAATAATGGTGTAAAGAGATTGACTCGATATTTGGTGCCTTGCAATGTATAAAAGCACTTTTGATCTGAGTATAAACGGTATGCAACAAGAGATAGTTGCAGGTCGGGAGAGTAATTCGCATATTCTGTCATAAGCCGGGTCATTAATTGCGATATCTTTTCTCCATGGTCTGCGACTGAGGGGAACGTTAAATTTCGTTGCATAAAAGCACCTTTGGCTGATTACTTCTCGTTAAGTCATCCTGACGATAATTAATTCATTTGGGTTAAAGCATGCAACAATATCATGACTGTATTAAATGTGTCCAATAAAATAATGGGAATATGGCGCCATTTGCTGTTTAAGCAAGATTTTTAGGCGCCTTCAAATGTTTGCTTAGTCAAAGCGTTTTATGTGTTCCGGACGAAAACCTATCCCAATAATATAGGCAGGAATGCGTCGCAAGAAAGGAACTTTATTGAGCAATTTGAATGGTAATGGAATACCAGGATGAACGGATTTATCAAGCACACGGTCAATGATCCGATTCTGTAGAAAGACTTGAATGCGCTGTGTCCATCGCGTCGGAAAGGCGCGGCGATCTTGTATGGCGCGTAAGGTATCTTCTGTCAGGTTATTTTTTTGAAACGCAGGGATTAAAATATTAGCCGCCGCGACCGCATCTTGAATCGCGAGATTGATCCCTACCCCACCGATAGGAGACATAGCATGCGCGGAATCCCCTATGCATAAAAGACCCGCTTCATACCACTTTGTCAGATGATCCACAGTGACAGTCAGTAACTTAATTTGATCCCATGATTTCAGTTCTTCGACACGATCTTTTAAGTTAGGAGATACTTTCAGCAAGCTTTGCTGAAACGCTTCTAGTCCCCCGCTTTGCACGCTATCAAAGGTTCCTTTACGAATCAGAAAACCACATTGCCAATAGTTGCCTCGATTAATCATAATGAGGATTCGGCCTAAATCTATTTTACCGAGAGAAAACGTTTCATCGGAATCTTTACGTGATAATCGAAACCAGAGTACATCCATAGGCGCGCCCAGGGCTTCAACAGTCAGATGACTTTTTTCACGTACCATAGAATGACGGCCATCCGCACCAATCACTAACTCGGCGCGAATTTCAAATTGCTCTCCCTGACTTTTTGCGATAACACCAACATAGCGATTATTTTCTTTGATTAGATCGACACCTTCCGTTTGCAATAATAAATTAAATTCAGGATATTGCTTTGCCTGCTCTACCATAAAGTTGAGAAAATCCCACTGGGGGATGAAAGCAAGATAAGGACAATGGACTTTCAGGTGGGAAAAATCGGCTATCGTAATTTTTTTGCCGCCGATTTCAGCGCCTATCTGGTATGTTTTATCAACGGGTAAACGTAAAAACGCATCCAGGATATTTAATTCATATAATAATTCAAGTGTAGCCGGATGAATGGTATCGCCGCGAAAATCACGAAAAAAATCAGGCCATTGTTCAAGTACAGTGACGGGAATGCCTGATCTTGCCAGCAAAAATCCCAACATAATGCCAGCGGGGCCACCGCCGACAATGCAACAGCGTGTGGTGACGGACTTGATATCCATATTCTCATCCTTAAGGTTTAGACAATGGCATTATTTTAGCATAGTCTCCTTGTCAGATTTACTGATTTTAAGCTTTTGATTTCCAGTCTTTCCTATTTAAATAAAATCATGAATTTCAGGTTACCGATAAATAGAGGTGTATAGTGACTTATTATTCTGAAATGCACTGGGTAATGCTAACGTCTGTGGTCACAGTGTTTCGGGCACGCTTTCAAAAACACATATGTATACTAGCGAGACTTTATCCCAATTCACTTATGTAATTGCGTCGAATGCCATTTTCGCATTTAAGAGAATAATAATAATCGTCAATGTCCAACCAATGACTTTCGTCCACGAAGAATTGACAAATTCTCCCATCTTTGTTTTTTCTCCAGTAAAACGCATGAGCGGCCATGCCGTAAAACCAAGCTGTGCGCTTAAGATCACCTGACTGGCTACCAGTAAATTGGTTGCCTGTTTTTCTCCATAGTAACCAATGATGCAAATGGCTGGGATGATCGCAAGCAGACGCGTTATCAGGCGCCGTAGCCATGGAGCCATATGGAAATTGAGAAACCCTTCCATCACGATCTGACCCGCCAGCGTGCCAGTCAGTGTCGCTTGCTGCCCAGAAGCCAATAAGCCAATGGCAAACACCACACTAGCCGCCGTCACACCCAGAATGGGGCTAAGAAACTGATACGCATCCTGAATTTCCGCTATATTTTGATGGCCAGACCAGTGAAATGTAGCCGCAGCCACAATCAGGATAGCAGCATTAATAAAGAGAGCTATCGTAAGAGCAAAGGCCATATCAATGGTACCGAACTTGATAGCATCGCGTTTGCCTTCGAATGACCGCTCAAAATTGCGTGTCTGGATAATGGCAGAGTGTAGGTAAAGATTATGTGGCATAACGGTTGCCCCGAGGATGCCAATGGCCATATAAAGCATCGATGGATTCTTGATAATCTCAGTGCTAGGAACCAAACCAATGAGTATGCCAATCAGGCTGGGCTTTGAGAAAAAGCACTCGATCAGAAGGCACACGCCAATCAGCGCAATCAGGGTAATAATCAGGGCTTCTATATAACGGAACCCCCGGCTTTGAAGAAACAGTACGACTAACACATCCAGTCCCGTGATGATGCACCCCGACACTAACGGGATACCAAAAAGCAACTGCAATGCAATCCCAGACCCAACCACTTCAGCGAGATCAGTTGACACGATAGCAATTTCAGCAAAAATCCATAAGAGTATTACGGTGGGTTTTGAGTAATGTTCTCTACAAGCTTGAGCCAGGTCACGTCCGCTGGAAACACCCAACTTCACACAAAGATATTGCAGAAACATGGCAACCAGGTTTGAGATAAGGATAACGCTTAAGAGCGTAAATCCAAACCGCGCCCCGCCCTGCAAATCGGTGGCCCAGTTTCCAGGGTCCATATAGCCGACCGCAATCAGAAATCCAGGGCCTGAATAGGCGAGCATCTTTCTCCAAAATGAACCCGTTTTGGGAATAGGAACGCTACGATGAACTTCCGGAAGGCTTACCTCATCCTGGCGCTTTCTGTTTATCGCTTCCAGCAATTTTCTAAAAATAGGAGATCCCTCTCTTAATTTTAATATGAACTACGAACATAATTAATGTTAAATGAGCTAACAGTCAAGCTTGTGTTTTTTCTCAACCCCTACGTATCCCCGCTTCCAAATCCCTACGTACCGTGGCTTGTCCACGGTATCCAGAGAACTTTTCAATAGACCCTCTGAATAAATTACTTCACTGTAATCCGCCAATTTATTGATTTTTATACATTTTTCTCAATTATTAGCACGTATATCACTTACAGAGTAAAGCAAGACGCGCATATCTTAGATCATTGATTTTATTCAGATAAATGTCCTATTCAAACCAAAAAATGAATATGGGGTATAATTAAAGAGATAGACAGGAATGAAAGCAGGAGAGGCTTCCTAAAAAATCAATGTGTTCTGTACGGAAAAATAAGTATGGCAGCATCACATGCGAATCAGAACATTACACTGACAAAGTTAAAGACTGATGTTCTGAACATCATGATGCGCAGTCAGTTGTTAATGACAGCGTTAAAGGAAAGTTATAAGCCACAAACTCAGATTTATGAAATCCAACCCCAAGATGCTCCTTTTATATGTCAGGCAAAAGCGTTTATCAATATTATTATTCTTCTAGAAAAACATCCCCACCTGATCGATTATGCGTTGCAATTTATGAAAGGGGAAAAAGGCGTCCTTTCAGCATTCTTTAGTTTAAACCAATCTCAAGAAGCTATTAATCAAATTAAACACTACCAGGCTGTATTTGAATATTATTCAAAAGAGCAAATGAGTCAAATGCAAGGTTCTTTTTTATTAAACAGCATGCCCACTTTTTTTCAAGCGTTTGGCTTGCAAATCAGCCAAGCCAATAACATTTTACCGGATCTCATTTTTGAAAAAATGAAAGAAGTCGCTTCAAATTATAATGCCAATAATCCAGAAGAAATGATGAATAAAGCGATAAAACATTTTCAAGAAGCCTACGCAAAAGCGCAATTAATCCCAGCCCAATTAGACAGCGAAATCAATATTCTTCGTACGAATTTAATTGAATCCTATCGATTGATTAAATCAGTTCAAACCAATTACGGTATTGATACCGCCGCAGCTACACAACAGTTAGCGAGCCAGACAACATTATTTTTGGGTTGCACACCAAAAGAATTAGAATATGCGATGACGCTTGATGACTTATCGACCAA
Organism: Gammaproteobacteria bacterium; assembly: GCA_031291175.1. GTDB lineage: Bacteria > Pseudomonadota > Gammaproteobacteria > DSM-16500 > DSM-16500 > UBA5158. Next base: position 18,189 of record JARLJO010000012.1, on the reverse strand, counting down.
GCAACGCGAAGCCATACTGGTACAATCCATTGAAAAAAAGATGCTAAATCCTGAATTTAAAAATGTAGCATTAATTGAATTAATTGCGTTACGTGCAGCGCTCTGCAAAGTTACTTCATTTGAATTAAAACCGTTAATGAGTGAAATTGATAACACCATTAAAGACAGAACAGGCATGTCAGATCTGCTCACTGCTATTAATAAAACCCAGCAAGAAATAAAACTGGAATCCGCTAAGTTAATAAAGCTACAAATAACCACTTCACCACAGAAAGCTGTATCTGCTCTGCAAGAAAGTCTCGGTGCAACAGAGCAAAAAATAATACTAGAAAAAAATAACACACCTCCCAATCAACAAGCTATTTCATCACTTGAGACTGATAAAGTAAAGAAAGCCGAATTATTGGGTAAAGTGGTAAAAATACACGATGAAATGCATAAGAAGTCCGATGCCTTGTTAGTGCTTTACGAACATCGAAAAACATTGGAAGAAAAGCTCAAACAAGAAAATAAACCCTATTTTTATAATGTAAAAATCAACCCAGTCAAACCAGGAGAAATATCAAGCAGAATTATGGAAGGTGAAAATAAAAGTAAAAAATCGGTTGACCGAGATGCCGTTAAAGCAGGTTTACAACATTTTTACAAAAGTAACGCGCAGCAACAACAAGATATTGAAAGAGCAGCACAAAAAATTGCTTCAACATTTACACCCGCTGCTTTGATAGAAGCGAAACCTACCTTAGAAAAGTTAAGCAAACTCATGGCCAGCGCAAATATCACCCCTCCCCTGAGTCGAGTTTTTACAGATGATGAACGTTATTCAATGCCTGAAGGTGAGAATGCAGCTCAGCTTATTAAACATATTTCGATAAAGTCCTTATCTGATATTACATTAAATGCGAGAGAATCCGTTCTCAACTTAAGTCAAAAAGTTATCCTGCAATCCGAAGAGAAACTTAGAAAAGCACTAAAAAACAATATTTATCTTCACGACAAAAAAGATCCTGTTTCGCTAACGTTAATTAAATCCAGTTTAAATATTTTAACACTGATAGATAAAAATCTTTATAACATGCAAAAAATACAAGCAAAACATTCTCTCTCCGAAACTAGTGCGGGGCTACGAATGCTTTTTACTTCCTCCCTGCAAACGGATTTAAAAAATTTAATGGCTGAATTTCAACGGTTTAACGAGATGAGCAATCAATTAATGGAAGTCACTGGCGCAAGGTTGAATCAATATAATCTTCCTATTGCTGCGCAACTGAAAGAAATTCTTATGCCGGTTATGGACGTCTATCATCATTTAAATAATAGTGGAGAAGCCTTACTCGCTAGCACTTTCTCTGTGAGCCCTGCTCACGCAACTTCACCTTCAATAGCAGAACAAAGTTCAATCATTCAAGATATTCAAAAGATAATTACTCTTAAACTCAATGCTTCCAGTGTAGATAATCGTCTGGTAAGCGGTCTAATCAATTTTAAAGAAGCTCTGATTTCTGCCTATAGCGCTTCACAAAATGATAATGCATTGGATGCGGCCCGCTCCTTGCAGCATGCAAAAAGTTGTTATGGTAATTTACAAAGATTACATTTGGAAAAAGATTTTTTAGATATTTTGCAAAAAAATCTTAGCGAATTTTCTGGCAAATTAGAGTCTCATGGACACTCAGCTGTTAGTGCGGTGATAAATGCTAAACATAATATAGTAGGTAGCATGTCACAAAATATTGCGGATAATCAACTTGCATGGCAACAAAATATGGCTAACCTAAAAGCTTTAGAGCAAGAAATAGGGTTACAAGCCGTCGCATCAAGCTCCCCGCCCATTTTAAAAGTGGATGAAGTGATAGCAGAAGCTGCTGCTTTTGTCGAAGCAAAAGCAGATGATGCGGATGAAAGACCCGATGATGACGATGTGGCGGGCATAATGAATGACAACTTCAGGCAGTTAGCAGAAATAGGTGATCGTGTGGAAGCAGCACTTAATGTATTATTGCCACAACAAGCTAGGGTCGCCGCACCTGTTGCTGAACCCGTTCTGCTAGCAGAACCTGAACGTCCTCGCGTAAGATAATGAATGAATAAGGAAATAATATGGCCAGTCTTTTAGAAGCAACACTTAACCCCTATGTTTTATCTTCAAAAGATAGAAATATCCTTAATAAGCTGGAAGCCGAAATCCATGCAAAAGACATTAAGACTGTGGTTGAAAAGCTTTTAAATAACTACCCATTATCCGCTTTTGCCAAATATTCTCATCACTCTGCCAGTTTCACCGATTTTTGTAACAGCCAGCCGGTAGTTTTGGAATATATCAAAACGCGTTTGCCAGCAGCTAACTGGCCAACGGAAGCAGTCGTTTCCCAAGATAAATCTCAAACCTACTCCCTGCTGGATCATTGTTTTTCATATTATTTAATGAGTCTATTTTTAACTGCAAAAAAAACTCAAGTCACTCCTGGTACGCGCGCCAGAATTTTAGAAGATGCCTGTAAAAAAGGCTCGTATCAAGCTTTCGTTTCAAAAATCAATATTAATCTTCTTAGTCTTTACGATGATTCAAACACCACGGAAACAGAAAAGAAGCCCACGGAGTTTGAGGAAATAATAAGAGAAATGGTTGAATTAAAGCGTGTTACAGCTGACAAAGATCAAATAATCAAAGAAATTATTGAGCATGCAGACCAATTGGGAAGTTTGTATGGTGCTATTGGATATATCCAAAAAGGGTTTACTTTACTGGAGTTGGCGTCCATCCATAAGACGAATAAGGATGATAGAGCTGATATTACGAAGGAACAGTCTGTGGAAAGTTTTTTATGCGCGCATGTTTTATTAACCAAACAGGATCCTTATTCTTTAACGCTAATATCTAATCTAACTGGCAATGTTGGTCTCCCTTTTGTTTTTTCTGAAAGACTTAAAATAAAGTTTCACGATGCTAATTCCATTATCATTAATTGTAACCAATTAGTGACGCGTGAAAATTTTTCGAGATTACAACGCACAGCGACAAAGATAGTCGAGCGGGATTTGCAGAGATTGTCTAGCTCATCGCGGCCTAATACTTTGTAACAATTGCATGAATTTCTGCTTATCTATGGATTGTAATTTTCACGGTAACCGGATTAATCAACTCTTTTTTCGCTTTGATAAAGATGATTGGGATCTTCCCGTTTGAGGTCTGGTAGCATTCAACTGTCATTCCCGCGCAGGCGCACTAGGGTCCGGCAAAAAAGAACATATTTACATTGGCTCATTGCACAGAGAACCTCGATGTACCGTGGACAAGTCACGACACGTCGGAGTTTGAGAACTTACGGACGGATACCGTGAACAAGCTACGGCACGGTCGGGGTTTGAGAACGCGACAATCCAGGTTTTAATATTTCCCCAATTTTATTCTAATAGAGTGCTAAAATTTATTTCTGATATTATTTAGAAAAACAAAATAACTTAGACTGATTGACTTACCTAAGATTATAAAACTTATTTTAACATTTTATACAGTGATGTGAAAATCCAGTGCTACCGCATTCTTGCTGAGGATGTTTGCTCCTGCTCTTGTTCTTGCTGTAGTTCTCTCACGCTCTCTTGTGCCGTGTCCAGTTGTTTGGTAGCTGACTCAATCACACCTATTGCGTCTGAAGGGCTAAGCTGTGATGGTGATACATTGTTATCTGGCTTGTCTTCTTCAGCCAAACCCATAGGAAGTTCTGCAAATAATTCCATGGTTTCGGTTTTTGCCTCATCATTGTCGATAGTGGCATCCATAGCATTGGCACTTTCAGAAATGGGACCCGACAATCTGGCTTCATTTAATGAATTTTTAGTTGCTTCAAGTGAACTAATTAACTCAGCTCCGTTAGCTTGGATAGCGTAAAGTTCAGCTCTATTAGCAATGGCTTCTTGTTGGTGCGCATATATTTGGTCGGTGAAAGCATTTCTAAATTGATCAATTTCCAATTTTTTAACGAGATTATAATTATCTAACTTTGCGACTTGCTTAATATCTTCGTCATTCAAAAAAAGATTACCGAACATACTATCAACTTCAGCCATTAGTTCTCTATCTTTTTTGGTTTCCTGATAATTTTTGGCTTCTTTAACAAAATGTTCATTCTCCTGGATGAGGGCTTTCAACTTCTTGTCTTCTTTGCTTGTTAAGCCTGTTCCTATTTTAAAGCATTCTTTATGGGTTTTTCCCGCCTGTCTTAATGCACCAATATTTCTTATTTGCGCCATCAGATCCATGCGTGGGCGACTTTCTTGTGCAGCTGCTTGTACGTAAGCATCTTGTTTAGATAACCCGGGATTATTCTTTTCTAATAAACTGGCTTTTTCTTCAGTCATTCTACCTAAGACAGTGTGTTTAAGTACGTCAGTAACGGCTTTGGTTTTTTCTGCAGATTCAATCAGCGAACTTTTTCCTTTTTGTTCCGCCTCGGCATCATTACCAAAAATAAACCCTGCATCAAAGCCTGACTTCTCGTAGGCATCCGTCGCAACTTCTGCAATTTTTTCCTCAGTCCATTCTTTCTCTTTCCATATCTCCAGCTTTTCATCTAATACTTTTTGTTGAACTACAACTTCTTCTTGAATCCTCACAATCAAACTATCGATTTTTTTAATAGCTTCATCCATTTTATCGTTGGTTGGTTTTTCAGTTTTCTCAGGACTCGCTTTGCTTTGATCGAATGTTTCCTGCATGCCTTCTCGCCATTTTTCTATAGCTGCTTCGTGTTTTTCGGCAAGATCAGCTTGAGATTGCGCTTCTTCTCCAGCTTGTTCTTGAAAATTCTTGAAGATCGTTTCAATAATAAAGTTTTCCATCGCCGCATTAAAATCCACGGCTTGGAAAAACTCTTTGTTTTGCTCGGTTTTTTTATTTGCTATTTCAATGTTTTGCATTTGTTCTGAAAAATATTTAACGCAGCTTATATAAATAGAAGTGTCAGGCAGGCTGGCAAGAATGGCGGTTGTCTCATTATCTCTTAGAAAGAAATTGTTATTTGATAACATAATTTTATGACCCCTGTCCATAACCGATCAAATAAAATGATGACACTCTAGCAAGCGGTCTTAAGTTTTTTGATAGCAAATAATACTAGCTTTTTTATTATTACTTTTACAAGTCTATAAATCTAAAATAAATATTACTACATTAATTATAGCATTTAATCCACTATCTTTATGGATTTCTCCTGTTTAAGTAAACCAATACAAATAAAAAGTAAACGGGCATTTATAGTGCCGATTATACCTAATTGATTGTTTCTAATATAGTTTCGTTGCCCTTAATTGGCGGATTGAACATGTTTTAGAAGTGCAAAACACCAATCAAAACGCAAATCGTTCTGGATTATTTTACCGGGATCACAATAGGGTTCAAATTTTGCGACTTGACTTTATAGCGAGTTTTTAAAGATTTTATTCATTTTGAGCATCCGTCGTTACTTGTGCAATAACTAATTTACGCTCTCAATAGCTTTTGAAAGCGTCGTGTTGACAAGACATCAAGAGCATGAAGAGTTAAACGAATCAGATTCGAAAATTTGCAAATCTTGCTGCTGAAGTTGATCCATCATATCCACTATAGAAATACTAACAGTGAACGATGAATGGATGGAATTATTTATCTCTGCTTCCATACTAATGATGCCAGAACCAGAATTAAGCTGGCTATTTTGTCCATTGCCTGAATTAATAACATTCGCAATTGTTACTTTGCTATTATCTGAATTACTATCACTAGATTCATTTCCTGAAGTTGTAGTGGGTTGCGTGGCGACGTTAGCAGGAGGCGTAACAGTTACAGGTGGGATAACGGTTACAGGTTGAGTAACAATCACAGGCGGTGGAAATGACCCCATCATTTGCATATTAGTAAATGTCATAGGTACACCATTAACTGTTGCTGAGCCGTTGTTATTATATGTTACTGAATAATTAGTGACAAATGTAACTTGAGTTGGTCCATTATTATTGGTATTAATAAAATTATTAAAGCCTTGAAGATAAGTCGGGTCAGAAAATATAGCTTGTAGGGGCCCGAGGATTTGCAAAGTATTGGGGGAGCTGTCATTAATCGTACCGGCTCCCGAACCATTACCATAAATATTTTCCATGTTATTAAATGTAGCAAGGTTTACATTAGAACCATTTACTAAATTCCCTTGATGATCTGTCGTTAAAACAACATTTAATAAAGTTGAATAAGCCTCAGCGTTTAATGAATTTACGCCGGTTGATTGTGAGGTATCAATTGTGCCGCTTATACTTACATTATCAGCTAGAATAAAATTATTGTCTCCATTACCACCAATTAAATTCTGTATGTTGTTGAAACCGCCTACGCCAGTCACATTACCGCTATTATTGCCCGTGATATTCCAAGTATTAGCTACGTTGTTTGCTTGAAGTGTGTTAACTGAATTACCGCCTGTAACAAAACCAGAAATTGTTCCACCATTTAAAATAAACATATTTGTACTTTGATTGCCACCGATTACATTTTGAATAGAGCTGAACGTGAATTGTCCCGATTCCTCACTGATACCGTTAATGTTACCGCTATTGTTTGCGGTAACATTCCAGGTTTCAGGATTAGCTGTATTCACTTGTAAAGTATTAGTGCCAGCGCCTCCAGCTACCGTAATATTGTGTACCGCTAAGGATCCACTAAGAGCAAATATATTATTTGCTCCACCACTCAGCAATAAATTGTAACCAGCATTCTGATCTGTAATGCCATTATTAATTGATAACGCGCCACTGCCTGAATTTAGCGTTGTATTAGCTTGTAATACTACAGCAGAATTGTATATTTGATTTCCCTGAGTTTTAATCAGGCCATTGGCTAAACTTAATTGAGTGACGTTACTAGTCACTGTCGTTAAAGGGGTGACACTACCGACCTGCCCGCCAAGTACTATAGATCCTGGACCGTTTAAGCTTAAGCTAAAGTTACCATCAATGGTTGAACCCAATAGAAAATTATCATTTGCATTGAGAGTGCCTATCTTTGTATCAGCCGTTAAATGAATAACACTATTCGTTATGTTAGCATTGCCAGTACCTAATAATGCACCTGCACCATTAGCACCACTGCCGGCTAAATTAAACGTTTTTGAATCGATAGAAACATTATTAAGACTTAGAGCTGCCCCCGAATTAATCGTTACACTATCTGCGCCTAAAGCACCGGGATTATCAATATTAGCTGTCCCAGCATTTATCGTAATGGCGCCCTGGTTATCCGTACCGTTTAATGCAATAGATCCTGTACCGCTCTTAATGAGATTACCATTGAACGTTATATTCAACCCTAAATCACCACCACCACCAAAGCCAACATCACCGTTTAGAATTAGCAAAGATTGATTATTGGAAATAGTAGAGCTACCGGTAGTGATAAGCGTATTTAAACTATCTGCATTTGTATTCAGTGTGATCCCATTTAATGAATTTGTTAAACTTGAATTATTTAATTCAAGTTGACCGCCTGCGCCAACAATGATGTCAGCATTCACATCCGATAGGTTAGACATAGTGACGTAACCTCCTTCAATGTCAATCACTTGTCCGAGAAGATTTCCTAGGCTATGCGTCGGGCTATCTAACAATAAAGATCCCGTACCTGTTTTTAATAAACTGAGCGAATCAAACTGACCATGGATAACGCTATCTGTTCCGGTCACATCAGTTTGAATAGCAATCGTAGGACAATCGGATGTGCAACTTAAAGGAGAAAGCGAACCATTACCAAGTAATTTAACGTTTGCGCCTTGAAAAGTTAAAGTGTTGTTCGTCGTTGAATTATAGCCACTATCAAAATTAGGGGCACTAAAGCCGATAATATAGTCATTGTTATAAATTTGGTCGCCGATTGTGCGGATAGCACTACCATTCACAGCGTCATATAAATTAAACGTATCGGTCGCACCACTAGCCATTACAGTCAAGCTAGCTAAAGGATTATTGTTACCAGCACCAGTAAACATAACACTACCATGACCATTTAGAACCAAATTAGAGCCACCCGTTAAATCAGTACTACTTTCAACGGTAGACAAAAATTGGATAGCATAAGGACTGTCATAAGATTTATTTGTATTGGCTGTTAAAGTGATATTCGCCGCATTTAATATAAGAGGATCATTATAGGTTTGCTCATTAGCGGTAGTAACGTTTCCACTAATAGTATCAATTGCACCTGTGTAAGTTTGCAAATTAACAGAATTATTATTAAACCCGCTATTATCAAAGATATTAGATTCAAAAAACGCAGCAACAATAGGACCAGAATCACTGCCTTGTAAAGTAAAATTAAAAAGTGGTGAATTGGATCCAACGTCAGCGTGAAAATTAGTTCCTAAAGCAGTGAGAGAAGTCAGGCCAGCAGTTTGGTCCAAACTATCCACTGTATTCATGAATTGAATACCATTATTCTGAGAAGTGAGACTGGTACTTGTATCTAAGATGATAGGGTTATTATAGATTTGGACACCAGAGGTAATGATACTACCGTTTAAATGATCAATTTCACCTACGTTTTCTGCTAAAGTTAAACTTGCTAAAGGCGTATTGTTGCCTATAGATCCGCCTGTACCTAATGTAAATCCGAATGGTGAGCTTAAAATTAAATTACTAGGGCCGTCTATAGAAGAAAGCATGTTAATTGAACCACTACTGGACGACAATGTCGTATAAATACTAGCTGGATCTACATTGACATTAATACCAGGATAAGAATAATTTGTACCAATAGTAATCGCATTGTTATAGATTTGGTTTCCTATAGTATTAATTGATCCTAATAATGCATCACCTAAAACATAATATGAATTTGGATTTATAAATTGGCTTTGCGCCAAGGTGAGACTTGCCAATGGATTTGTTGCTCCAACAGCTGATAATAACGCATTACTATTAACTGGATTGATGACTAAATTAGTACCGCCTATTACATCACTACGGCTATCAATACTTGATGTAAAATAAATGGAGTAAGGATTAATGCCTTCACCAATTGAAGTGGTTCCATATGAGGTTAATGTGATATTAGGCGCGCTTAAAAGGACTGGATTAGCATAAAGCTGTACGCCTGTCGTTGAAATATTGGCGCCAATCGTATCAACTTCCCCGTTGGTTTGGTTGAAGTAAATGCCACCTAAGGGGGTTATCGAACCAACTGCACTGTGAAAAGTAACACCATTCAATGCTGAAAAGGAATTAACGCCTTGCTGAGAAGCATAAATACTCGTGGAGTCGTAAGGTAGAGAAGTTTGATCGATGGTACTCATAAAATCAATTGAGCCGTTATACGAAATAAATTGATTATAACCAAGATCCATTAAGATAGAATTATTATATGTTTGATTTCCTAGTGTAATCACGCCACCCTGAGCGCCGTCTTGATTCGTAAAATGATCTGTTTCACCGCCAAAAGCATCAATGGTTAAACTTCCCAGAGGAGCCTGGAATCCCACGTCGGAAGCAAATGAAACGCCTCCTGGTGCACTCAGTGTTAAGTTGGTACCACCGTCTACCGTGCCATTAAAATTAATCACGCCACTATTTGAAGCTAACAGTGTATCAGATGAATTAAAGTATACAGAACCACCATAGCTTTGATCGCCAGCAGTGGTGATATTACTATTAATGTTGGCATAACCATTTGCCAAATTTAAGCTAGCTAGAGGTACAATACCACCGACTGGGGCTGAAAATGTAATGCCTCCAGCTAAGGTGAGATTAAAAACACCATCAAGCGTTGAGGCAAAATTAATAGCGTTGTTAGAACTTAAAGTTTGATCTGCGCCGAGCACGACAGGGTTATTATAATTCTGGATATCTGTCGTTAGAATATTATGACCATTCAAGCTGTCAACTTCCCCTGGATTAGCAGCTAAAGTTAAACCATTCAGAGCGCTAATTGTTCCTATATCACTATTAATTGTCACGCCACCTGGAGCGTTTATAGTTAAATATGTCGGACCATCTAATGTATTGTTAAAGTTAATAGCGCCGTTAGTAGATAAGGTTATTTGATTTGTGTAGCTACTATTAAATTGAATTGCATTACCATATAACTGACTCCCAGTCGTTGTTACAGAATAACCATTTAGATAATCAATTTCGTTAGGATTAGAATTTAATGTTAAACTGGCTAAAGCTGCATTACTCCCAACAGTGCCTAATGTAACGCCTAATGAGGCGTTAAAGCTAACATCAACATTACCATCTAATGAGCCATTAACAGCGATAGCGCCATTGTTTGAATTAAAGTAGGTATTACTTCCTAATACAACTGCGGCATTATAAGCTTGGTTATTAACAGTTTGTATAGTTGTTCCATTAAAATTTAAGTTGGCATTGACAGTAAGCGAATTGATATTACTGTCGGTTCCAATATCACGATTAAATGTGATAGTGCCAAGGCCTGAGATCAATATATTCCCATAGCTTTGTAAACTGGGTTCAATCAACAACGTATCTGTTGTACTAGGAAGTGAAATTGTAATATTTCCACCAGGATTAGAAATTATCTCAGAGGTATTCGTGATACTGGCATTGCCTTTGCCAACTAACGTTGCACCATCATTTAAAATGATTGCAGGATAAGGTGACTCTTCTGCAGATACATTAAAAGCAATATTGTTAATGATAGCGGTGCCACCAGAATTAACTGTCAACAAAGGTGTACCTGTTCCAGATGGTCCGCCAAAACCAAACGCATTACTGTTAGTAATGTTTAATATACCGCCATCAACTATTGCTGTTGTACCATATTGGTTATCGGTACTGAATGTGAGAGTGCCTGTGCCTGATTTAATTATTTGTGCATTCACTATTGAAGTTCCGCCAAGATTGCTTAAATCACCGGACACATTAAAATTTATTCTCGCAAGATAATTATAGGCATTAAAGTCGGCAAAAATGTTACCAGGCATTAATATATCGCCAGCATTAAAATTTAAGTTCGCATATGAGGAATTATTCGTATAAACAGTATCGTAATTCAGTATGGTGAGACCGTTATTATAGATCTGCTGTCCTGTAGTAGTAATACTATTCAAAACATTTGCATCGGTCGACATATGTAAAGTATCTGAGCCATTAGCAAAAGTATCAAAAGTCAAACTAGTTAAAGGTGTGGAAACACCAATTAAAGCTTCAATATAATTATAAGGACTATTGAACTCTAAATTACTTGCTCCATCAATGCTTGAATTAAATGTGATACTTCCCGTGGGCGCGCTGAGCGCAACATTAGGCCCGTCAAGTGAAACAGCATTGTTATAGAGCTGATCCCCCGTTGTTGTGATTGAGTTAGTAAGATGATCTACCTCACCAGCATTAGCATCTAAAGTTAAATTTGCTAAAGGTGTTATACCACCTACAATCCCACCGAAGGTAGTGCCGCCAGGGGTATATAACTCTAAACTAAAATTGTTGTTCGTGGTGGAATCGACGGTCGAAGCGAAATTAATTGTGCTTGCATTGAGATATTTGTTTCCACCAAGTAACACAGCGTTACCATAGGTCTGACTACCTGTAGTATTAATAGTATAGTTATTTAATAAATCAATTTCTCCCGGGGTAGCAATAAATGTTAAGCTAGATAAACTTTGTATGGTGCCAACGTCCCCAGTTAATGTAACACCCTGTGCTGCACTTAACGCTAAATTATTAGCGCCGTCTATTGTGGATGCAAAATTAATAGCTCCAGCCGTTGAAGACGCGCTAACATTTGTCGTTCCCAGCATAATCGGATTACTATAATTTTGATTACCAATGGTAGTAATAGCGCCAGCTAAAATGTCAGCGCTACCTGATGGATTAGACAATATTGATAAACTTGCTAAAGGATTTATATTACCGACATCACTCAAGTACACATTGTTCGAAGGTGTATTTATAGTTAAATTAACACCGCCCGCAATATTGGCGCTGCTATTTAGAGAAGATAAAAATTGTATGGATCCTAGGTTATTTCCAGTTGAGTTAAAATTTCCATCGGTGGTAAGGGTAACATTAGCCGCATTAAGCAAAACTGAATTGCCATAGCTTTGCTGACCATCCGTGTGAATATTCGCGGCAATTACATCCACACCTCCCCCTTGTAATGTTAAATAACCAAAATAATTTTGCGAGCCAACTGCACCATTGAAATAGGTACCCTGTGCCGCAGAAAGAATAATTCCACTGCTACCATCTAGCGTGCTCATGAATTTTATAGAGCCATTGCTTGAAGTAAATATATTATATGCGATATTGTATGGAGCAATAATATTAAGAGGATTATTAAAAATAATATCGCCACTAGCGGAAATATTATTCGCATTGAAAGTATCAATTTCACCCTGATGGGCAGTTATAGTAAAACTTGAAAGAGGCGCAGTGAGGCCTATTCCAAAGCGGTAATTATTGTACATAGCTACGCCTAAAGGAGCATTCAAAACTAAATCACTAGCACCATCTAAGTCAGAATTAAAGGTAATAGTGCTGTTAATAGAAGATAACAAGGTAGAACTTGCATCTAAATAAACAGGATTATTATAGACTTGATAATCTGTTGTGATCACTGAGCTATTCACGTGATCGTCCTGATTATAATGGTTTTGAGAGTAAAGATAGATAGCTAAACTACTTAGTGGCGTTATGTTACCAACTGCACCATCAATAGTCGTACCATCCGCTGTTTGCATTGATAATGCATAAGGTCCATCTATACTTGAACCAAAGTTAAGCGCGCCATTATTTGCAATTAAAGCAATGTCATGGCCCAGTATTATCGCATTACCGTAATCTTGATTACCATTAGTTGTAATAGAAGAAGTATTCAAAGTATCTATTTCATTCGTGTTTGAAATCAAAGTTAAACCGGTTAAATTTTGTGACCCCCCTACTATTCCACTGAAGACAACACCACCAGGCGCACTTAAAGTTAAATCATGAGCGCCATCTAAAGTTGAATTAAAACTAATACTACCGCCTAAAGATGTAAGCGTTTGATTTTGCGTAAATTGCAAAGCATTGTTATAGATTTGATTGCCATAAGTTGAGACTGAATTACCATTTACATAATCAGTTTCATCTGTATTTGCGTTTAAAATCAAGCTGGATAAAGGTGAATTACTGCCGATATTGCCTGCAAAGTTAATACCAGAAGGCGCATTCAAGATTAAATTAGCAGGCCCATCGATTGCACCATTAAAATTAAGCTGGTTTAAACTTGATAGAGTAATATTATTTCCTGAGAGTGAAAGGTCACCCGTATAGGTTTGGCTTCCATTACTATAAACTGACTGATTGATAAAGATTGAATTCGCTTGAATTTCACCGAGTATTCCCGTTCCCCCAACGGTGCCACCAAAACTTCCCTGCCCATTTAAAATCAGATTGACGTATGTGCCAAAAGTGGAAGTAAAACCATCTATTGTGGAACCGAATTGAATTAAATTTCCGGTGAAGGTAGATAATCCGGATACAGGCGCCATCAAGTAAACAGCGTTATTGTATGTTTGATTATTGATAGTTGTAACAGCATCACTTACTATAGAGTCAATTTCACCATTATGGGCTTGAAGGGTTAGACTGCCTAGAATACCGCTACTACCCACGCTATGATCAAATGTAATCCCTGCAGGTGCACTTAGCGTTAAGTTAGTTGCATTATTAGAATCTAGTGTTCCAGCAAATTGAATACCACCTGTTGTGGCTGATAAAGCTTGATCTGTTCCGTGTAGCAAAACAGCATTATTATAAATTTGACTGCCTGTAGTCGAGATAGAGTCATATAAATTCGCATTACCATTTAGTGTTAAGCTGGCTAAACGAGTTATGCTGCCTACCGGCCCCTGTAAAGTAATATTTCCGGAGGGCGTAGTTAAGATCAAGTTAGCACCGCCATCAATCTTAGCATCAAAACTGATGTCACCAGAAGTTGATGAAAGTGTGAAGCTTTGTCCAAGCACGACATTATTAGCATAGCTTTGGTTGCCGACTGTCGTAATAGAATTGTTAATCCTATCAGACGCACCTGCATTAGCACTGAGTGTTAAGCTATTTACGTTAGTGGGTCCGTTGAGCGTAACGCCGTTTTGACTATTAAGAGTTAAATCATAAAGACTTGTAAGAGCAGAGTTGAAATTTATTTCATTGCCAGAAGTAAATTGATTCGAGCTTCCAAGCACAATTGCATTGTTGTAACTTTGCGTAGCAACAGTGTTAACAGAACTGTTAATATAATCTGTTTCCCCTCCATGACCTGTTATATTTAAACTATTTAAAGTTGCTATGCCCCCCACTGAACCATTCAAAGTGATACCACCAGCAAAATTTAAATTTAACGTTTGGGGTCCATTGATAAAGGAATCAATAGTAGAGTTAAAATTAACACTGCCGTTATTGTATGAGGAAAGAGTTACTGTAGAGCCGATTTTGACAGCGTCATCATAGTTCTGATTGTTAGCTGTAGTCACGCTATTATTTATAAACGCTATTCCATCAGGATTGATTACATGTAAAGAAGTAGCTAATACTGCGCCATTAATTGTAACATTTCCGTTAGTAGCATTGATGGTTATATTGTTAGCACTGTGATTACTAGAATTATAAGCTTCCAATGAATCATTAAAGAAAATGCCATTACTCCCAGATGAAAACAAGGCGTCATTATTGACGTTTAAATAGTTGTTATAGACCTGGGTTCCTGTAGTCGATATAGAGCCATTGATCGTATCTGTACCTCCCACACCATTATTTTGAAACACCAAACTACCCAGATTTGAGGTTGCGCCTGGGGTATTAGTCATTATGTAAATCCCCAGCGGGGCATAGAGCGTTAGATTTGCCTCTCCGTTTAATGTCGAGAGAATTTGTATCGAGCCAGTTAATGTCGATAAAGTTATATTGCTATTTCCCACATTAATCGGATTGTTATAAACCTGAATCCCAGTTGTTAGTATTGAAGCATTTATCGTATCTGTTACACCCGTAGGCACCGTTAAAAAATTATTCAATCGTGTTGTTCCGCCAACTTCAGCACCCATTGAAGATCCCTGAGCTGATGATAAATATAAAACTGCATTACCATCAATAGTTGAAGCGAAATTAATACCCCCACCTGACGAAGTAAGATTGATAAACCCCCCATTTTGTAATACAACAGCATTATTATAGTTCTGAGAACCGCCAGTAGTTATAGATCCAGTATTAAGCATTATGCCGTTTGTAGCATTCAGTGTTAAAGCGCCATTAGTCGTATTGATCGTTTTGTTAATAAAAATTTGATTATCTGCAGATAAAGTCAAATTATTAGCTGACCAGCTAAGGCCGTCCACCAGATAAATGCTGCCAGAGCCTGTGCCAGCAGTATTAGAAGTCGTTACTAAAACATCTGAAGTATTTAACGCATTCACTAGGGTATTAATAGTTAAAAGAGAATCTTGGATAGCCCCGCTGCCTGCAAAGGTGCCGCTATTATTGTTGTTAGCAGAGGTATCTGTTGTCACCATTCCTGCAGCGGTAGCATCTGATTGATTATTTGCAATATAAATATCTGTTGGGTCTAATAACCAAGTCCCCGTTTTACCATGCGCAGCTAATGTATTGATGCTGATTCCATTGACATCCAAATAGAGGCCTGAGGTTTCTACAAGACCACCATTACCACTAATGGAACCCCCTTGAGAAAAAATACTGCCATAAAATTTGGTGCTTCCTTGAGACCAAACAATGACATTCCCACCGTTACCTTGATTAATGGCATTCGCTTTCAATACTGCGCCTGCATCCACAGTCGTATTCAATGCTTGCTGTTCTAAGCTGCTGCTTTGAGGCTTGCCGCCAATTAAAATCTCCCCGCCACCAATATCGCCACTCACATCAATATTGGCAGTATTTGCGAGATGAATATTTTTACCTTGAATTTTAACGCGACCACCCGTAGTTCCTGCATCTTTACTGCTAGCGTTTAACGAACCAGTAACATTAACAGTACCATTATCACCTCCGGATAAAATAATCTCGCCGTTTTGAGTGGAAACTGACTGCGCTTGCGCTACTCCGTCCATGTTAATGACATGATCTAAAACGCCTTGGGCTACTTTTGCCGTGACTAAAATGCGTCCGCCGTCTGCAATAATGCTGCCTGTGTTACTGACGCCAGCCGTGAATGCTTTACCTGTTTGATCTAAGGCAACCTGTGAGGTTGGTGCATCCACACTAAAATTAACTAATTGATCTCCATAAAAATCTAGCGTGAACTGACTTCCGGAGCCTAAGACAACATTACCAAGTCGTGCTTCAATAATTCCGGTATTGGAAACATTCGAACCCAACAAAGCCACTAAGCCATAACTTGCCGCACGAATAGTCCCTTCATTTATAACTGCGCCACCCATCGAAGAAGGTTGATCAAACGTATATTTTCCTGCTAAAAAATTTTCATCACTCATGTTGGATGTGGAGACAATTAAGCTACCAACATTCACCATTGAGCCAGGCCCAAAATGCACACCCGCACCATTAATTAAGATAATTTGTCCCGTAGCTGATAAATGCCCATAAATTTGTGAAGCACCTTGATTTGGATTAATGCGGTTTAAAGCGACACCGCTGGCAGGTTGTTGGAAATGAGTTGATTCATTGGCGCCAATATTAAAACTATTCCAATTGATAATCGCTTTCTGAGATGATTGGTTGATAGTAGTTGTGGAACCCGCGTGGGTTATTGCAACATTACCCGCTGCAACATTATTTAAAACGGGGTTTGCGTATGCAAGATTAACGACCAAAAGGGTTGTGGCAAATACCACTAGTTTTTTTAATGCTTGGAAGAGAAGAATATTTCCATTTGTGATTCTAATTTTCATAATACCCCAATCAAGCATTTAAACGTATAAGCTAAGTATAGGATAAGATCTGAAAATTACTGGTAAAATGCTAATTTATTTTCGTAGCAGAGTGAAAATATTCCCTTCTTTTTTATAGTATTTTTTTAATAATTGAAAAGTCATAGTATTAGCGGGTAGTTAGCTAAAACCAAAACTACTTAACTAATTGATAAAGTCATAAAGGCGAATCAATGGATATAATAAAAAAGGAGACCGCCCACCAAATTAATGGATCCTTATTACAACTTGATTATTAGAAGATATTGATTTTTCTTACTAAATCCAAAATATAAAACATCTTTCAAATTGTATTATACCTGATTTTAAGTATTCCGGGTGATAAAAAAAGTGCGACTAGATGTCACTACTAAATGGATCGTATTAGTTTTGTAGTAGTACCCCCCATTTTTGATACAAAAACAAAATGGAGGGCGACTTACGTAAGGGAAGATTATTGGCTTATAGATTTGCCCTAAAAACGCTACCGCCAGACTCTTTTATTTCAGCTTCTATTTGATCTGGTGCAGGTTCAGGAGCTTCAGCCACTAATACGGATGGTGTAACATTCGCTCTAAATATAGAAACATTAGTAATTGATACACTTAATAATTGAGCGGATGATGAAGAATCGTGTTCTTCCTTTGATTCTCCAATTACCTCCTGATTTTGATCTTGACTTGGTCGGCGCGCTAGTGGGCCATACCCTATAGCAGCAAGTTTTTCGTTCATCATTTGTATTTCTTCTTCATCTCTTTTTCTTTTTTCTGCTCGTAGCTTTGTTGCTTCCTCTCGTTGTTTTTTTGCTTCTTCCCATTGTTTGGCTTCTTCTTCTCGTTGCTTTGTATTAATTTCAAATTGCTTAAAAGCTTCCTGGGCTCTCTTAAACATGTCTTCGCGCTTTTTTACAGCTAGTGCATGTTCTTCCCTCGCTTTAGCTAGTGCTTTAGATGTTTCAGTTTCGCTGTTTGCCTTATGTGTTTCGCGAGTATTATTGGGAAGCTGTTTTTGCAAATCAGCAAATTTATCCAATAAAACTTTCGCCTCGTGTATTTCTCTAAATTTTTCGGGGGCGCCATTATGATCAGGATGATATTTTTTTGCTAATAATCGCCACTGGCTTTTTACGTCTTTTTCAGAATAGGTGTCACGAATTTGACAGACTATGCCTAGAACTTTTAACGCATCTTGCATTTTTTTATTTCTACAAATAATACGTTTTTCTTCATCCGCTTGATAGCCCCGGTTTTGAACGCCTGCATCAGCAGCATTCAATTCAGGT
>JARLJO010000001.1 GCA_031291175.1 Gammaproteobacteria bacterium | reverse complement strand
CTTCTCGACGCTTCGTACGGCGCACCCAATCCCTATACCGTTCGCAATCTTCTCTCCTCGGCTTTTCTGATGGCGGCCTGGTTGAGCGAGTTCAACACCTCACCTGTCACATGGACGCTTACAGCTGAGGTGTACTTTTACCTCTCTCTTGCCGTTGCTTTTTTGGTGTTCAAGAGGATCTCGCCCGCCGCCATCTTTTCGCTGACGATATTTTTGTGTGGTGTCATCGTCGTCTCGAACTTTTTTCTGGGAGGGATCACGGGGCATGATCACGCCGTAAACGCCATACGTCACGCGGGGTATAACAGCTTTTATGTCATATATATGCTTTTGGGTTCCTGCCTTTTCAAAATTCAGAAGGATCGAAATAATTTTCTACCTTATATTTTCGTAATGGCTCTGCTGGTCGCTGCTTATTTCCTCTGTAAAGGTATTTTCGATACGCACTTTCCCCATACCTTAGGATCGGACACCGCCTCGGCATGTCAAGGATTAGGCTTTTTCCTCTTGGCCCTTTGTTTCGATCACAAAATCGGGGTGAACCGGATCGCCAATTTTTTTGCCGATATCAGCTATCCGCTCTATCTGGTTCATGTGCCGTTTGGCTGGGGAATGTTGTTTGAATTGACGCATCTGGGCGTTGATCCTCGTCTGTCAATTCCCATGACATTGACAACGATTGTTTTTATGGCGTGGGTTTTGCATGTTTTCATTGAAAGGCCTGCGCATCTCGCCGGCAAGCGATGGGCCGCTCGCCTTAATTTCTCGAAAACGTGCGAACTTGTGCTACGTAAAGCTGTTTGATAGAATGCCGATTCACAATCTCTCGCTTCCACTCACGTACACCGAGAACCAAAATGCTTAGCTCACTTTGTAAAAAAATTCGTTGGCGAGACCGCGGCCCAAGAATCACGACCTATCTCTTGCTGGCTATCATGGGTGTGGTTTGGCTGACCTGTTCCAATTTTCCCTTTGTGACCGAGGACGAGGGTATTAATTTTCGTCTCGGTATACTGGGGGATATCTGGCCGGATGCCGGCGTTGTGTGGATCGTTGCCATCAAATTTTTTAGTTCGTTCGCGTCGTTAGCCGATATGCGTTATGTGATGACGGGATGCGTGATTGGTTTCGTGCTATGCCTTTATTTTTTTGTGCGCGATTTTGCCGGAATGGCGGTGGCTTTTGTCACGGCAATGGCTATTTTGATGGGCGACGACGTTCTGCTCAATCTTCATAAAGTCAGGCCGGAGGCTTTCATCGCTCTTTCCGCAGGTGGCGCTTTATTGTTTTTGCGCCATTTGGCGAACAAAGCCCTACGTGGCGACACCATTACGCTGCGCAATGCATTTGTCACGGCTCTTTTCAGCTTCCTCTTCTTTCATATTCATATGATCGGCGGCATTTTCGTTATCCCTCTTTGGCTGGGATTCCTGCTTATCGTCTGGCGCAGTGGAAGATCGCCTCGCGCAATCCAGCTTACCTGGGTGGTTTCCCTCTTCTTTCTTGCCGCTGCTATTTTGGGAGCAATCCCGTATTTGAGTATCGAAGCCTTGGGTCAAATCAAAAATAGAATTACCTCTGTTCCACTTTACAGTCACGATAATTTGCAATCGTCAATCCTCTCTCAGATTGTTGCCACGGTCTGGAACAATCGAGGTGACAATCTCGGCGAATTGGCCATTGGCTTGCCATGGTTTTTGGCACCAGAATTATTGCGTCGCCTCACAACACCTTTGGCGGCATTTTGTGTTGTACTTGTATCGTTCCAAATTATTCCGAAGCTTGTTCGCTTTCAGGTTCTTGCAAGCAAAACCCCGGAAGAATTCAAAAGGCTCGTTCTTCAGGTTTTTTGTGTTTCGTTGTTTGGATGTTTCGTGCTTTTGGAAGTCGGCACCAACAGGACAACAAATTATTATATGAGTCTTGTATTGCCATTCGGTGTTGTGTGTGCCGCGACACTGCTCGGCCCATGTTCACGGGAATGGTGGGCGCACACATTCCGGG
>JARLJO010000011.1 GCA_031291175.1 Gammaproteobacteria bacterium | reverse complement strand
TGTGATACATAACCTTGAATCACGGGGTCTTGATTATCTTTTTGTTGTTCTTGCCAGTCTTTCAGGCAGCTAACCAAGAGCCCATAACGGTATTGCCAGCGAGTAGATGGGGAATTCTCGGCGCCTTTTGGCATGAATCCCTGAAGCTCATGATCTTTGATTTCTTTAATCCGGCTATCCAAACCAACCAGGAGCGCTGATAACGGGGTCAGGTCGTCTTTTGCGGTTAATGGAATTTTTGCTCGGATGGCTTGAACAAGTCGGTTGAATGCTTTTTCTGGATTTGCTTCCAATTGGTCATGGAAGTCCTTGATAGAGGATAATTCTGCAGTGCTTTTTTCATCAAACTGCGCGCCATCTTCTAAGGCTATATCAATGTCTCTAGCTAATTTGTGTTTATTTGCAAAGCTAAAATTTGTCATAACAAAATCATCCTTTGGGTTATTGCTGAATTCATTTTTTGCATTATATACAGGACAAACTTAAGGGAGCATTAAAAGCCAAGAAATCAATCTTAACGAGGGTATATATGTCGGGTAATCGGGGCAACTTTTAATAATCAGGTTAAGTCGCGTGAGAGAGGGAATGCAGTTGGAAATTTTATCGTAGTGAGATATGTTGTTTTTAATCTTTTAAAACAAGAAAAAACAGTTTGCTTGGGATCATCAATATCTGGTTAAAATTCTTAAAGGTGCGGGATAATGAATATTTAAAGAAAGAGAGTAAGTGAGCAGGGTTTCGCGGACACACCCCCACAAAAAGCGTGGGGGCTTAGTCCGTGCTACCAAATCTTATTATTGCAAGGATAAGATCTTTTCTCTACAAGAGGGCGTTTTAGCGTCGGTGAGCTAATCCAGGCTGATAGCCCAGGGGAGCTTCTTCCGCTTGTTTGAGACTTACGGGGATTGCTGCTAGGTCGTCAGACTGCACCAGCCCTTTTCCGGCCTGATTTTCTGGCTGCTCGTGTGCTGCAGCGCCAGAAGCTTGATTATCAGGAACCTTGAAAAAGCGGCCATAACTTTTGGCATTTTTAGTGCTAGATACTAATGCGGCATCGAATTGAGTGGTTTTGCTTTTGAAAGCTTC
>JARLJO010000010.1 GCA_031291175.1 Gammaproteobacteria bacterium | reverse complement strand
GAGGGAATGGGCAGCGACGACTCCGGAGTTCTGTCGTAAGCTCGCATGCAGCATGCCGCATCGCATTGCGCAAGTTATTGAGCGAAATGGCGCATACACGGACTACTGATGCTTAGTGAAAACGACTTCTGCGGATAGTTGTCAGGTAGAAACGCCACTTGCGCGCCAGCTCGAGCTCTTGCTTATTTTATTTCCTTCAGCGACTCAGTACAGCGCGAGTCGAAGAACATTCACTCGGCACGGCCAGACTGGCGGCACGACCCTACCTGATGCAGTCGTCAACAGCCCACCAGGATTTGGCGGACCCGTTCAGGTCCGCCAAATTGAAATTTCGAAATCCGATTTTTTTGCATCATAATATAGTTTGTGCCTTATACAAATTATTCTTGAGGTTTTTGATCGTTAATTCGCTGTGGTTGACGAGATCGCACGTTTCGGAGAACAAGAGACCATTTTTGACAGCCGAAATCAATTTGATTGGGAAAGAGAGTGTTTCAGTTTCCAAACGTACTATTGTATAAATATTAGTATGTGGAAACAATATTCGGTGTTCAATTGAAAGTTTATGAGTCCCTCATGCTGATAGCCTTGTTTGGCTTTTCGCGTCTCAATGCTCAGTCAAAAGTGAGCGAAACGTAACAGCATCGCCTGACACCAATACTGAGGCGCAGTCAACCGGACAAGCGCAGACACCTTTAATAGTATTGCATAAACATGCCTCTGCGGTCGGAGCCGCTCCATCGTACCGGTTGGCGCCACGGCACTCGATCGCAAAACCGACCGCCGCTGGCCGACCATCAAAACGCGAACTGCTGCCGCGACGTCGCCCTTGAATGGGCTGACAGGAAAACATGCCAGAAAGCATGTACATATACTCTCCAAGCCTTATCCATCAATCCTACTCCATTTTCTTCCTTGCTCGTGCCGTCAACCAGCTGCCAAATCACCGTCATTTTTCGTGCACGTGGGTTTTTCGAAATTTTCCAAACGTTTTATCTCATCCAATTGGTCGATTCAATCGTTCCAATTTGTGCCATAATAATATATAATACATAAACATTGTAAATATAAAAAAATCAACAACTTTGGGTCCGCCAAAGCTTGATTGGTCCGCCAAATCCTGGTGGACTGTTATGGTACTACGGTCACGGCAAAACAGGTGAAAGAAAAATATGCGGCTCTTTACAGGCAGTGGGTTGAGAAATATGGTCCGGAAAAAGCATTTCAGGCAGCATTGGCCGAACTGGGACTTTTGGGATATGCCGCCGATGACCTTTCGAAAGAAAAGGATCTGAAATTGCGATCGCTCATTATGCCCGGGTTCTATGCTGGTTTTCAGCCGCTTTTCGCCAAAAAAACACAAAAACTCCTCCTGGACCCTTAAGACAACACTAGCATGCGAAAATCAGGCACCAATCAACAGTATACATATATTGGAGCTATTTCGAACCATGCTAATTTTGGACTTTGGACTTGGGAAAATCGTGAAATCGACCCATTTCTCGTGTTTGACATTGGCGCTTTCTTTGCAGCCAAAAAGAAAGCGGCTACTAGCTGCTTTTTCCGGCTAGTAGCCACTTTATTCCGGCTAGTAGCTGCTTTATTCCGGCTAGTAGCTGCTTTTTCGGCTAGTAGCAGCTAGTAGCTGCAGGTCGCAAAAAGCATAGTGATTGT
>JARLJO010000009.1 GCA_031291175.1 Gammaproteobacteria bacterium | reverse complement strand
GGGGGGGGCCCCCGCCCCCCCACCCCAACCCCCACCCCCCCCCCCCCCCCCCGCACCCACCCCCCCCCCCCCCCCCCCCCCCCCCGGTACGTAGGGGGTTGAGAACT
Organism: Gammaproteobacteria bacterium; assembly: GCA_031291175.1. Lineage (GTDB taxonomy): Bacteria > Pseudomonadota > Gammaproteobacteria > DSM-16500 > DSM-16500 > UBA5158. The sequence continues at coordinate 1,534 of JARLJO010000009.1, read as the reverse complement.
TACGGGCAGCTTACGGGCCGGAGCTTGAAAGCTTACGGGTCGGGGTTTGAGAACTTACGGGGAATGATATGACCCTGACAGAACCCCAGTCAATAAATTAGTCTTATTGCAACGATGAATAATACCGTAGTTTGATTTAGTGAACTATTTTTATTTTTGATGTGTTTTAATGGGTGGTTGTATCATGAGTTTGAATATTTTATGGTGTTCGGTGTTTTTTAAAGCAAGGATTGCTGAATGCGCATTGGTGATTTATCTTCGTTAATGAAGTGTACGCCGATGCCAATGAGTCTGATAGCACGTAATTCATGTTGTGATATTTCTTGAAACAGTTTGATGTATTCTTCAATGGTTGGTGCATGGCTAGTGCGTTCAAGCGTTGTTAATTTAAAGTCATTGAATTTAATTTTAATGTATTGATTTTTGATTTTTCTGTCGGCAGCATGCTCTTTTATTCTGGTCATTAGCATTTGATGTAAATGATTTAAAATGATGTCGCAGTCACTATCAATTGGGATATCTTCTGAAAAGGTTCTTTCTACGCTCAATGATTTTCGAATGCGATTGGGTTCAACCGGACTATTATCGATGCCCCGACTTTGCTGATAAAGTTGAAGCCCACGTTTGCCAAATTGTTCGGTGAGTTCTGAGAGTGGGATTTTTTGCAAATCAGAACAAGTTTTTAAGTTTAGTCGATGTAATTTTTCGGTGGTGACTTTGCCAACGCCATGGAGTGCTTCTACTTTTAAATCTTTTACAAAATGGGTCACATCTTGCGGACAAATGACAAATAACCCATTAGGTTTGTTCCAGCCACTTGCAATTTTCGCTAAAAATTTATTGGGTGCAACGCCTGCTGAAGCAGTAATTCCAACGCTCTCTCGGATTCTCGCTTTTATTTCTTTGGCGATTAAAGTGGCGCTGCCTTGGCAATGTTTGGAATCAGTGACTTCCAGATAAGCTTCATCCAGTGATAATGGCTCTACCAGCGGGGTAAATTCTCTAAAAATGTCATGGATAATGGTAGCCGCTTCGCGATATTTTTTCATGTTCACGGGTAGAACAATTAAATCAGGGCATAAGCGTAATGCGTGGGAGGTGGCCATGGCGGATCTTACCCCAAATTTTCGGGCGGGGTAGTTGCAAGTGCAGAGTACGCTGCGTTCTTCAGCGGAGCCGCCTACGGCAACAGGTTTGCCTGTCAGTGTAGGGTTGTCTCTTACTTCAATGGCGGCGTAAAAGCAATCCATGTCAACGTGGATGATTTTACGCGGGGCATTATCTGGCAAGGGTGGCCTCTTTAGTTAGTGATGAGTTTTTGACTGGGGTCTTGGTCATGGTCATATCATTCTCCGTAGGTTCTCAAATCTCGACTCCTAGGTTCTAAATCCCGTCCTGTAAGTTCTCAAATCTCGACTCGTAGGTTCTAAATCCTGTCCCGTAAGTTCTCAAATCCCAAATCGTAGGCGCTCAAATCCCGTTCCGTAGGTTCTCAAATCCCTACGTACCGTGGCGTGTGCCCCGTTTTCACCGC
>JARLJO010000008.1 GCA_031291175.1 Gammaproteobacteria bacterium | reverse complement strand
TTCAATTTTTTAAAGAACGTAACTCGAAGGTTTCTCGCTTTTTTCTCAACCTTGTTCGTCACCAGAGATGCGCATTCTACATCCTCTAAGTTTATTGTCAACACTCTTTGTGAAAGTTTTTCTAAAAAGTTTTATGTGCTAAATTTTAAATCAAAAACACCTTCGCAAAGCGTCTTTTACCGACTTGCATGATGAAATTTTTACCGGAATGCATAATAAATTCTCTTTCCGTTATTTTCTCACCATCAACTTTTACTGCGCCTTGATCAAGCATTCTAATTGCTTCTGATGTGCTTGATGTTAATCCGGCAGATTTTATGACGTTTGCAATTTGCATTCCACTGTCACCAACCGTTAATTTAATTTCCGGCATGTCTTCTGGTAGTACACCTTTTTGAAATTGCGCGACGAAATTTTCTTGTGCACGCACCGCTTCTTCTTTTCCATGGAAGCGCTCAACAATTTCTTGCGCTAATCTAAATTTGATATCGCGCGGATTTAATCCTTCCTCTACTTCTTTTTTGAATTGCTTTATTTCATCAAGCGTTCTAAAGCTGATCAACTCAAAATATAACCACATGGTTTGATCTGAAATAGACATCACTTTGCCAAACATATCGCGTGCCGATTCATCTATCCCTATATAGTTACCTAAAGACTTCGACATTTTTTTGACGCCATCTAAACCAACTAACAATGGCAATGTAATCACTGTCTGTGGTTTTTGCCCCATGGATTTTTGTAATTCACGCCCCATTAGCAAATTAAACTTTTGATCAGTTCCACCTAGCTCAATATCTGCTCGCATAGCAACGGAGTCATAACCTTGCAATAGAGGATAAAGAAACTCATGTATTGCAATTGGCTGACCTGATGTATAGCGCTTATTGAAATCATCGCGCTCTAACATACGCGCCACGGTGTGTGTTGATGCAAGCTTGATCAAGTCGGCGGCGGATAACTTGTTCATCCATTCCGAATTAAACATGACCTGCGTTTTATCAGGATTCAATACTTTAAATACTTGTTTACGATAGGTTGCAGCATTTTCATCCACTTGTTCACGAGTAAGAGGTGGACGCGTTTCATTTTTGCCCGATGGGTCACCGATCATGCCTGTAAAGTCACCAATCAAAAATAAGATTTCGTGACCCAACTCTTGTAATTGATACATTTTGTTTAAAAGAACAGTGTGTCCTAAATGTAAATCAGGCGCTGTGGGATCAAACCCTGCTTTGACTCGCAATGGTTTCCCGGTTTTTAATCGCGCAATTAAATCTTCCTCTAGCAGAATTTCTTCCGTGCCTCGGCGAATGATTTCTAAGGCTTCGTTGATTGACGCCATGGCTTTCTCTCCAAATCGATACAAAATATTAGCAGCCGATAATAATAACAGCTTGAACGGCGAAAATAATAGGGGATTGTGCGGGGGAAAACAGAAGCCCAATCAATAGACTGAGCTTTGTTATTTTTTTGCTTAATGATTCTTACCAGCTCTTTTTTGTAATAAAGCCTGGTTTTGACGCGGCAGAACTGCTGCTACTTTAACGCTTTGTCTTTGTTTTTGGCGACTCAGCTTTGGTTGCATCATCGCTCAGACTACGGCCGTACAAAAAATGATGAATAGGAGCGCTATTCAAAACCGTAATATAGGCATCTTGCTTGTGCTCATCTTCTCTCGGTATACACTCTTCTTGCGGCTCACTCTCAGTATCTGTCATGCTGAAAATCCTCATCTCTCTTGTTATGAAAAGTTGCGGGTCGAAAATACCCAAGCAAAACCGAAATGTAAAGTGTTATTGGTTAAACATGTCCATACTGTGCGCTATCACGCAACCAACGCTTAATCAAAGGCGCAATGGCTTCGCGATGATGAGCAAGCAAGTGATCCGCAGCCTGCTCTACCGCGGGCAATAAATCATCATCACGAAGCAGATCAGCAATCCGTAACGAAACATCCCCTGTTTGTCTTGTGCCTAATACTTCACCAGGTCCACGCAACTGCAAATCGCGTTCCGCTATCTTAAAGCCATTTGTTGTTTCGCGCATAACGGCCAAGCGTTCTTTTGCCAAAGAAGATAAGGGAGTTTGATACATTAAAACACAATGACTGGCGACAGCACCCCGCCCTACGCGCCCTCTTAATTGGTGTAATTGAGCAAGACCAAGTCGCTCGGCATTCTCTATCACCATCAAACTTGCATTCGGAACGTCGACGCCGACCTCTATTACTGTCGTTGCCACCAGCAACTGCAGCTCACCTTTTTTAAAAGCGGCCATGATTTCTTCTTTTTCTTGCGATTTCAACCGGCCATGTATTAGACCAATCTGAACCTCTGGAAAAATTTCGCGCATCTCTGCTGCCGTATTTTCTGCGGCCTGACATTGTAATACCTCAGATTCTTCAATAAGAGTGCATACCCAGTAAGCCTGGCGGCCTGAGGTGCAAGCATCTCGAACGCGATGCAATATCTCTTCGCGCCGGGTGTTTGAAAAAACGGTAGTCGTTACCGGCGTTCGACCCGGTGGTAACTCATCAATGACTGAATAATCCAAATCGGCATAAACACTCATTGCCAATGTTCTTGGAATCGGTGTTGCTGTCATGATCAATTGATGTGGATAGTGATCGTTAAACTTGCCTTTTTCGCGCAACAGCGCGCGTTGCTGCACACCAAACCGATGTTGTTCGTCAACGACGATCAAAGCTAAGTTATTAAAATCAACACCTTTTTGAAATAGTGCATGTGTTCCTATTACCACTTTTGCCCGACCCACAGCAATCGCCTCTAATGCCAGGCGACGGGGAGCTGTCTTCATTTGACCCGACAGCATCACCACCTCGATATCAAGCGGTGTAAGCCACTGAGAAAAGGTACGATAGTGTTGCTCGGTCAGCAACTCCGTGGGCGCAAGCAGGCCACATTGAAAACCGTTTTCTACTGCTTGTAAAATAGCCAACGCCGCAACCACTGTTTTGCCAGAGCCTACATCACCTTGTACTAAACGCAGCATGGGATGTGGCGCCGCCAAATCCTGTTGAATATCAGCTAGCACTCTAGACTGAGCCTTTGTCAGATCAAAAGGTAACTGTGATAAAAATTGGGTGGTGAGATAATTTTTTTTCTCTAACGGAAAAGCTTTTTGTAGCTGAAAATCGCGTTTCAGATGTAACAAACTTAATCGATGCGCCAATAGCTCTTCGAAGACCAACCGTTTTTGGCTGATGTGTTCTTTTTCGATGAGTATATCAACAGGCGCATCCGGCGGCGGCCTATGCACAAAATGTAAGGCTTCTTTTAATGAAGGATAAGCATATTGCTGCAACAAAGCAGGCGGTAAAATATCTTGCAGTGCACCCCCACTTGCTAACATAACCAGAGCTTGATCTGTTAACTTGCGAAACATTTGCTGGCTCAACCCATCGGTTGTGGGATAAATAGGTGTTAAATTTTCCTCAACATCCGGAATGAACTCTTCGGCATGAATGCGATATTCCGGATGAATCATCTCCAACCCTAACGATCCGCGACGCACTTCACCGAAACAGCGCACCCTGACGCCTGTCTGCAATGTTTGGCGTTGTGATGCATTCACATAAAAAAAACGCAAATGAATTCGACCCGTTGGATCACGTAGCTGGCAAACCAGTCGGGTTCGACCACCAATGGGATTGGAAACATTTTCTATTGTCCCTTCGATCACAACATGATCACCGGGTACAATATGAGATATAGGATAGATACGAGTACGATCCTGGTAACGCAGCGGCAAATGAAATAATAAGTCTTGCACACAGTGAATACCCAAATGCGAAAGGCGATCAGCAATACTTTTGCCCACCCCACGCAATGAGCGGCAAGGGAGCAAACTGAGATCTGTGGTTTCTGTGACTGTTTTCAAGAGATGCCTTCCTGGATCGCCATCTATTTGTGCGGTGCTTTTACTTATGGGTACCTATATAAAGCAAAACCCTGGCAAGAGAGACACACGTTTATTGACAACAAAAACCATTATCAGTAAAGTGCTTGCTCATGCCGGGGTGGTGGAATTGGTAGACACGCAAGCTTCAGGTGTTTGTGGGGGTAACCCCGTGGAGGTTCAAGTCCTCTCCTCGGTATGTATTTCGTTAAGTTCAAAAGGATGACGCAACACTAACGTCTCCATTCTTTCAGGTCCTGTTGAAATCATATCAATCGGAATGCCTGCTAACTCTTGAATTCGTAACAAATACTTTTGTGCATTTTCCGGCAAAACATCAAATGACTTCGCACCGATTGTTGACGTCTGCCAGCCTGGCATGACTTCATAAACTGGTTCGCACGCAGCCAAGTCTGTAGCCTCAATAGGCAGCTCTGTCACGGTTTTACCGTTTAAAAGATAAGAGGTGCAAATACGAATTTCTGGCATCTCATCTAATACGTCTAATTTGGTGATACACAATCCCGACAAACTGTTTAATTGAATTGAACGATTGATAATAACCATATCTAGCCAACCACAACGACGCGGACGGCCGGTGACTGAACCGAATTCATTGCCCCGTTTTGCTAAGTGCTGGCCTGTTTCATCCTGTAATTCTGTTGGGAAAGGACCTGAACCCACACGAGTGGTATAAGCTTTGGTTATGCCCAAAATATAATCCAAGTATAACGGGCCAAAACCGGTACCAACACAAGCTGCTCCAGCCACTGTATTAGATGACGTCACAAATGGATAAGTACCGTGATCCACATCTAACAACGTGCCTTGCGCACCTTCGAATAAAATATTTTTGCCTTGTTTGCGATAAGCTGCCAATAAAGCCGAAACATCCGCCTTCATGGGTTCAAGCTGTGGCACAAGCGCCAACATGCTATCTAATGTTTGTTGATAATCCAATGGTTCTTCATGGTGATAATTTTTTAAAACGAAATTATGATATTCCATCACTTCTTTGAGCTTTTCTGCAAAACGCTTCTGATCAAACAAATCACCAAAACGCAGGGCTCGTCTTGCCACTTTATCTTCGTATGCGGGACCAATGCCACGACCCGTTGTACCAATAGCGGATTTACCACGGGCTTTTTCACGCGCCTGATCTAGCGCAACGTGATAAGGGAGAATCAAAGTACAAGCTTCACTGATACGCAAACGTTCTTCTACAGCAATACCACGTGCTTGTAACTCGCCCATTTCTTGCAATAAAGCAGTTGGGGATAAAACAACGCCGTTGCCAATCAAACAATGTACGTGCGGATGTAAAATGCCTGATGGGATCAAACGTAAAATCGTTTTTTGGCCGTTAATCACCAACGTATGACCCGCATTGTGACCGCCTTGAAAACGCGCAACAACGGAAGCCTGCTCCATCAGCAAGTCAACAACCTTACCTTTGCCTTCATCGCCCCACTGGCTACCCAAAATAACAATGCTTTTACCCATATACATTCTCCTGCCCGATGATTGCTCGGCATTTCCTCTTTTTAGAGAGGAAAAATAAAATTAATGAACCCAATATAACAAACCCAATCCCAGCAACATGCTGACTAAACCGAAAGAACGTATCACCTGATCTTGCTGCATCATCATGTGAGCCATCGTACGACGCCAGAGTCGCGGTGACAAAAAAGGAAGCACACCCTCAAACACTAAAACTAACGCTATGCCAATAAAAAATAACTGCCACATATCATCACCGTTTTGCTGCAGCAGTCCCTTCTGCACCTGTATTATGGAAATAATTAAAGAACTGACCTTCTGGCTTTAAGACCAACATGTCAGATTTTGAATGAAAACTTCTTTGGTATGCTTCCATACTGCGATAGAAAGCATAAAACTTAGGATCAGCACTATAAGCTTTTGAAAATATCTCTGCGGCTTGCTGATCACCTTGCGCGCGAATAGTAGCTCCTTTCATTAAAGCTTCTGCTTTAATGACGGTGGCTTTTTGATCGGCCAATGCTTTAATTTCTTCTGACTTTTCAAGACCGGCTGCACGTTTTGCTTCTGCAAACTGTTTGCGCTCAGTCGCCATGCGTTTAAACACGGAATCCATCACATCTTTAGGCAATGTAATTTGCTGGATCTGCACATCCAATACTTGAATGCCCTGCCCCTTGCCAATGTTATTAGCCTGCTCTTTAATGGCTAGCATCATATTGGCACGATCAGTTGAGATCGCCTGATCGCTAGTACGCTTACCATACTCAGCACGCACCACATCGTTAATGCGTTGCTCAAGCAAGGTTTCAGCCCAGCTGATGCTGCCGCCTGTGCTCGTATAAAACTTAGCTAAATTATTGATGCGCCATTTCGCGAAGTATTCTACCACCAAATAAGTTTGCTCTTTTGTCACGACCATTAAAGGTTGCGCATCGGAGGTAGCTAACTGCTGCATTCGCGTATCAAAAATTCGTGCATGATCAATAAACGGCACTTTGACATGCAATCCGGGTTGCACGACCAGAGACTCATCGGTACTCGCGTCCCCTACAATCTTACCAAGACGAAGGACTAAAGCATTTTCACCTTCGTTTACCGTAAAAAAACTGAGACTGGCTAATAGCAATAAAGCAACGACGCCTACTGCTGTAATGGTTTTTGGTGTCATTGTTTCACCTCTGTCACAACGGGATTGCTCGGCATTGGATTGCTAGATAACACAGTGGCAGGAGCCGCCGCATTGACGATGTTAGGAATCTGCAAATTATCATTATCCTCTAGTGACACTGGATTTTGATTTGCCGACTGAACCATCTTATCTAAAGGGAGATAGATGACATTGTTGCCGCCATTGGTATCAATTAATACTTTGCTGGTATTGGTGAAAATCGTTTGCATGGTTTCAAGATAAATACGCTGACGGGTTAATTCCGGCGATGTCTTATAAACATCCAGTAATGCCTGGAATTTTGCCACTTGTGCTTGCGCGGTTAAGACAGCTTGTTGCTCATATGCATTGGCATCCGCCAAGGTCCGCGCCGCAATACCTTGTGCTAAGGGCACGACTTTGCTCGCGTAAGCTTGCGCTTGTTGCACGTAAGTTGACTTATCCTGATCGGCACGATTCACATCATTAAACGCAGCTTGTACTTGATCTGGCGCTTGTACTTTACGCAACGTCACCGCAACCACCTCTAAACCGGGATTATAAGTTGCTAATACCGCTTTGATACGCTCTAACACACCAGCACTCAAGAATTCACGACCTGTCGTTAAGACGTCATCCAATTTCATTTTGCCGACGATATCGGAAAGTGTGCCGGAGGCCACTTCTTTGATAGTTTCATCGGGATTAGCCACATTGAACAAATATTGCTCCGCGTTGCTCACGCGATATTGCACTGTCATTTCAACATTGACCAGATTTTTTGATTTATCAGAAGCATCGGGCGCCAAGGTTGCAGCTGCATTTTCTTTGGTAGCCTGACTATCTGGAATTAACTGATTGGGCAAATCGCCTTGCTCTGATGACTTTGTTAAAAAATCACTCTGAATAGCGAAGGAATAAATTTTTTGCACATCTACCGTATATTTGGTATCGATAAATCTCGCCATCCAATGCAAGCCTGGATTTAAGGTATCAGAATACTTCCCAAAGCGGAGAATAACGGTTTGCTCTGCGGGATTCACAATAAAGAGTCCAGACAAGCACCACGCGATCAAAGCAACGAAAACCACGAGCCCCAAGGTAAAACCCACTTCTTTTGAATGAGAAGGCTGCCAACCGGTACCGGGTATTTTAGGTTTGAAATGAAAAAGTGAGCGCAGTTTGCTGATGAATTCACTTAATATTTTATCTATGTCTGGCGGGCCTGGGTTGCGCTTGCCACCGCCCCATGGGTCTTTATTGTCACCATTGCCACCGGGCTGATTCCACGCCATAGCGTTCTCCGTTAAATTTGCATTATCTTGTAAATGCCGATTCTAGTGGGCAATGCGGTGGGAAGCAAACTTTTCGGGGCTTTCACTTAGCTCATTTTCGGCCGCTCATCCTTGGCGAGTGAATATCTATCGCCAAATGGTCCTTGTTATCGACTTCCGTGACTCTATCTCTACTCTTCTTCGACGAACTGATCACCAATTCAACACCGACAGCATTGGATAAGCGGCGACTGCTAGATCGGCCTTTTTTTGAGCTAGAACTGGCGGGTGGGCGATAAAAAGCATCCCCTATCAAACTGGCTTGATCGCTCTCTTTCCGCTCCTCCGCGCTAGCCGCTTCAAGATCGACAAGAGATGAGGGCCTAAATAATGAGGGCACATAAGAAGAGTGGCCAGATTGGGATTTTCTCGCACCGCTTAACACAGGCGGTTGATAACTGCCTTCATCTTCCATTTCATCGTGGTTGTCATATTTGTTTTCCGCGGATAATAATCGGGTACCTGCGGCTTCAAAATGAATAACGGGTTGCGCCTTACCAAAAAGAGAAGCAATTCCAGAAACCACTTTAGCAGGAGAAAACTGGCCCAATCCAGCCACGAGACGAGCAGATTTGCCCTGGGAATGATTAGGCAGCCCGAGTCTTTTCATGCGCTCTCTGTCCCACTCTGCAGCTTCTTCTCTGAGCAAACGTTCTGCATCCTCTGCTCTTTTGCGCTCTGCATCCTCCTGCCTTCTTTCTTCCGCCATTGCATGTTTAATTTGGACCGCCTCTCGCTGATGCTGAACTTTTAATGCCGTTGCGATATTACGCGCTGAGCCAATTCTGGTATTTGCATTTATGTGCGGTAACGGATCGGGCATCGAATCTTTGGCTTCATTCAACTCTAAAGCAGTATTCTCAGATAAATCTGAGAGTGGAAGATGATCAAAGCGATCCTGGCCTTCAACGCAAGTTTCCCAGAGTACACATGAAGCCCCTATCGTCCAAGCAAGAGACAACACACCACCAATAATACACAGGGCCATGACAAGCTCATTCAGGCCTTGGCTGTCACATAAATCGTTACATTCTGTATAATAATAGTTGCTACATGCGTGATGAGCTGAGCAAGACTTTCCATCTGCTGTCATCAATGTGTCAAGCTTTCCTCTGTCTTCATTAAATTCAATTACACTATTAATGAAACCATAAACCATCAAAGCTAATACCAAGAAAGAACCCCCTGAAATCTTAAGAGGAAAAACTAAATCTCGCTCTTCACCATATGGCTTTTCATCTAAATCATTTTGCATCGACTCCAGTAGCCTATTTATCGCTTCGGCCTCATTTTCAAGACGCATTAACCTTTCGTCACGCCGGTTTCTTGCTCTAAATAAATTATTGTTTGCCTCCCATTGCACACCCAGCGCAGGCTCGGTAATGAGCTTATATTCATGCATATAATGTGAAACAGAAGCTAGCGCTTTCAAATTCTTACTATCTAAGCTGGGAATAATATAGCCCGTCCAAAGATGAGAAGGTAAATCTTTAAAAGGTGCTATTTTATTTTTCTTTCTGCGGGGGTTATCCCTTATTTCTTCTTGTGGCTTTTGCGCCTCATCATTGTTAATACCAACACCAAAGCGATTAAAGCAAACCGAGACAATAGATAAATCATGGGGCGTTAATGCATCAGACAATGAAACATTGATTTTAAACTGCGATTTTGTTTCTGTTGGTGAAACCTCTAGAAAGCGAAAAAAGGGATTGGCTAGCCCTGCTTTCTCTTCTTTACTTTCCTCCAGCTCTATATTGACAGCCGCCAATGGATAACGATCCTGTACTGACACTTGCAATGCTGAAACCAATGCATCCTCATCGGAAGCTACCTTATGTGCAAACTCAACAAAAGACTGATCTGGCAACTTTTCTAAATGAATACTCTGCCCAACTAAGGAATGCAATAAAGATGACTCACTGGCAAAAAAGTTCGTCGCTCTTGTCAACAACTCGGATTCATTTTTTAAATCCAGCGCTATCTCATGAAAATGCTTATCTTCTAAAAAAAACCACAGTTGCGCCAAATGACTCTGATTGTTTTGTATGAAAGTTTTAAACAAACCCAAATTAAAATGTAATAACAAATGAGTCAGAATAATTAAATTTTTATTTTCCCACGCTGCCTCTGCAAGCACAGCAAACTCTTCTGGCGTTTCACAGTACAACTCTACTTCCAGACGTCGCCCACGTGCCAACTCTGCATAGGCGGCATTTTGCTCTGGGGTCAGCCTCTCTTGATCAACCCGCATCTCGATTTTTTGCTTGGCTAAATATTCTTTTTTTATATTAGCAGGAGCGCTGCTTAAACAATCTTTGAGTGAACGATCAGTGACGTGCAACTGACGCAGTGTTCTCAGCCAATCGTCATCTGAACGACACGCTTTATCTAAAAGATCTTTACAAGATTCTGACGCCCAATAACCCGCCGTATAGATAGCTGGATCATTACGCAATGCCCGCTCGCCGACTCTCTGTAATAATACTAACGCTAAGCTTTTTGCATCAAAAGCCAATGCCACCTCCAGTAATGCGCTAACCGCTGAGATATTCCCATTGTCTTTATCTAGCAGGTCTAAAATCCGCTCTACCACAGCAGCATCATTTTTAATCGTCGCATAAAATGCCAGACTAAATGCTATATCCATATCTAATTCTAACTGTTTAAGACGATACTGCATTTGCAAATTATTTAAAGTATTTGCCGTCTCGAATGCAAGCGCCTGACTTGCTCCGCAAGCTAATAAAATTTGTGCAAGCAGTGTATGGCCATATTCTATTGCGAGATAAAGTGGGGTCTTTTGTGATTGGCAAGCAAAGTAGGCATTCAGAGGATTTGCTGCATCTGCATTCACTTGATCGATGCTGGCACCTAGACTTAATAACTTCACTACCAATTGCCACATACCTTCCTGTGCGGCTAACTGAAGAGAAGAGAGACCTGAGTGATGGAAATCATGGACAGACAATTCGGGCTCACACACGGTAACGAGTGCATTGGGATCGTGATGAATAATCTCTTGATGCAAACGCCTTTGCATGACCGTTTTCCTCGTCTTTTTGTTTTTATTTCAGGATGCGTAGTGTAACAGTCAATAATTAAGAGAAACTTAAGAAGTGAGACGCGCCAATTTGCGCCTTTATTTGATATTTAGCTTTAAGATACATTCCTCTATGCCTCTCTGCATCTTACTGAAACTTATCTATTTTATTATGAACATCCAGATTTGATCATAATTTCCTATGCGATCAACGAAGCTTTTATACAAGAAAACGGGATTGAAACTTGGTTCGAGAGTTTTCTGGATACCGTGGACAAGCCACGGTACGTAGGGGTTTGAGAACTTACAGGTCGGGGTTTGATAACTTACGGGTGGGGTTTGAAAATTTACGGGGAATGATATGACCCTGACAACCCCAGTCCTTATATATCAATGAAACAACTTCTCCAACTCAACTTTAGGCAACCGCACCAACAAATGAAAATTTCCTTCCTCATCAATCGTCTCAGACTGCACGGCATTTAACTGATAAAGCGCAGCCCGAACTTTCGCATCTTGGGGTTTGAGCACCAACAATCGCTGTACCAGATTTTGCCCCAAGAGAGTCACAAGCGCCGTCTGCAACTCGGCCATACCCTTCCCTTCTTGTGCGGAAACCCAAACACGCGTTATCTGCTCAGCAGACACATGATCGATACGGGGTAAAAAACCAGGCAATAAATCGATTTTGTTATAAACCAACACTTGCGGCACCGAATCACCACCAATACTTTCTAATACACTATTAACCTGAGTGATATTCGACTGCATGCGCTCATCATGCAAATCAACCACATGCAATAACAAATCCGCCTCACATACCTCTTCCAGAGTCGCACGAAACGCATCCACCAAATCATGCGGCAAATGTCGAATAAATCCGACCGTATCCGCTAAAATAACAGGACCCAGTTCCGGCAATTCGATACGCCGTAACGTAGGATCTAGCGTTGCAAATAACTGATTAGCTACATAAACTTCCGCGCCGCACAAGCGATTAAATAGCGTCGATTTACCCGCATTCGTATAACCCACCAAAGCAACCGTTGGTACAATGGCTTTATGACGAGCACGTCGACCTTGATCGCGTTGTTGGCGCACTTTAATTAATCGCTGACTAATGAGTTTGATGCGGTGACGAATTAAACGTCTATCTGTTTCTAGCTGCGTTTCACCCGGGCCTCGCAAACCAATACCACCACGCTGCCTTTCCAAATGCGTCCAACCGCGCACCAAGCGAGACGACATATGCTTAAGCAATGCTAATTCAACTTGAAGCTTTCCTTCAAAACTACGGGCACGCTGAGCGAAGATATCCAGAATTAAACCCGTGCGATCTAAAACACGGCATTCCAAGAGACGCTCTAAATTGCGCTCCTGTCCTGGCGATAAGGCATGATTAAATAAAACCAACTCTGCTTTGTGAGCAACAACACTGGCACGAATCTCATCCGCTTTACCAGAACCTACAAAATATTTAGGTTCAGGCGCATGCCGATGGCCCTTAATCACAGCGACCTCTTCAGCACCCGCTGAGCGCGCAAGTTCCTTAAATTCGCTTAAGTCTTCTTGCATCCCGCTATCGGGAAAATCAATATGTACCAATACAGCGCGTTCACCACCTGCTGGGCGATCGATCAATGCATGATCCTCAGAGACTATTACTCTTTGACGACTGGAGCACTATGAGCTGCTGGTGTACCGGTTCCAGTCGCGGCGGTGTGACCATTACTGCTATATTCTAGCGGAGAGGAAACATTACGAGCTGGGACAACGGTCGAAATAGCATGCTTATATACCATCTGACTGACGGTGTTTTTCAGTAAAACTACAAACTGATCAAAGGATTCGATCAAACCTTGCAGCTTAATTCCATTCACTAAATAGATGGAAACCGGAATCTTTTCTTTACGAAGGGTGTTTAAGAAAGGATCTTGTAATGATGGCCCTTTTGTCATGTTTTTATTCTCCATTTAATAATCTTTGAATCCTAAATCGAATAGGCTTAAATTATGCCTACTAAACAAAGTTTCGAGAATATCGAATAAGCATTCAGCAAGCAAGAGAATCCGTTTAGATACCACCCTAAAACCCCCATTATATGAGCATCTTAAAAAAATTGTTGCAAATTAAAGCATCTTTTAGGGGAATCATGAAATGAAATATGCTATATTTATTCGCTCAAATTATTTACTCATTTGTGTTCAAGAACTCTATGATCAAACAAAACTTGCTTGCTAAAACCTGTATTGCCTGCGGCTTACAAAAGCCGATTTCCGCATTTTTGCAAATTAGCGGACCTCAGGGCACATCATATGGGAACATTTGTTCGACCTGTCGCGGCAGCGGCATGGACAAGAAAGTTATTATTGAGCAAGCGGAAGATAGCGGTAGCGGAACCTCCATTGGCCTTAAGATCGACTCTAAAGCCAAAGTTCAAATTGATCGTGACAAACAAGCCCTCGCCGAACACAAAAAAGAACTGGATCTCACCGAGCAAGAAAAACAACTTGCCACGACCGAAGATAAAACAGAACGCAAAGAAGCAAAAGAAGATGCAGAAAAGAAACATCGCGCAAATTACATTGAACCCAAAAAAACCGACAGCTTCTTCGCCAAAAAAGTCGACACGAAAGTGCCTTTGCTTCACTCACTCCAAGAAAAGCAATCGACTGAACATAGGACTTCCGTAGAGCACGTTGCAAAAAAAGAGACTCAGCATAAAGAAGCGGCAGTCAAACAAGATGCCAAAGACAAAGGATTAGACCTCAGCGATATCGCAACTGACCAACTGATTGGTGGTAAAATAAAAACGACTACAGGCGAATACAACCGACTGAAATCCTGGTTTGGCAACGCACCCATGAATACTGTTGAACGCGGGCGTCAATTTCTTAACTCGCAACCCGCCAAAAATCCCACAGAAAGTCCCGCGAAAGAAGGCAAAGATAAACTTGTCGATTATGTTAAAGAAAACTGGGAACCTACATCACCCGGATCTAAACGCCGCTAGTTTAGACAACTTTTTTGACCAACTGACCAGACTCATCCAGCGTGTAATCTATTTCCATATGCGTAAATGCAACTAGACGATCAAACTGCAAACCACCTTCGCGAATTTTAACAATAGGATTACCGATAACATCTTTTTTTTCGGTTTCTGAATGTTGAATGTCTTTCTTTTTTGCCGCAACACTTAAGTAAGCATGTTGATTTTTATTTGTCTTAGAGCGTATCAACGCTTGAATATAAGCTTTATCGGTATAGGCTGGGCGGTTAACACTGTATTCATAAAAGAGCTTAGGCGTTAACATATTTAACCAACTATTTAAAACCAGCCCTTGGGTATTAAACAGATACACGTAGACCACGACTTCATCTTCTTCCACCACACCACCAGCGACTTTAGCCGTCACTTCAATGGATTGCATATGCTTTTCAAGTTGGTCTAACAGCGCATTCAACCGATCACGAACAAAACGAAACTTATCTCCCACTTGAAATTCTTCGCGTAGCTTGTTGTCGCGCTCTATCGTCTCTCGCACGAGCTCAATCAATTTGCGCTTTTCTTGTTTATCATCTTGACCTGTAGACATTTAGGATTAAGCTCTCATTGAGTTAATATCTTTATGTACCGCTAAAGCTCATCTGAAACATTTGCTGGCGGTACACCATCAACTGTTCGACAAACATTCTCAAGCTCTGCTGCAATCGCAGTCAGATACTGAACCGATTTAGGCGGCCCTTTTTCTTGAGGAGGAGCTGCATTCTGCAAACCAACTGCCAAACCATTCGCATGTTTTGCTATATCGCGTAAGACAGTTTTTGTTGCCGCTTTTAAAGTTTCGACTTCTGCGACCATGACACAAGCCCTCGCGTACGTGATTAATTGTTATACAGCCTTTGTTCTTGTTCTTGTTGTTTTCATTATTATAAGCATAGCACATCAAATTGACTTTATTCTTTCAAAAACCCCAACTGCCGCCAAGCCTCATAGACAACCACAGCAGCCGCATTTGACAAGTTTAAACTACGTGAATGGGATAGCATGGGAATATGAATAATATTATCGGATGGCAAACCGGCTAACAATTCTTTTGGTAAGCCTCGCGTTTCAGGACCGAATAGAAAGACATCTCCCGCCTCATAGATCACATCACTATAAATGCGCTTACCATAGGTAGAACAAGCAAATAATCGTTTCGGCTTAACCTGATCAATAAAAGAATCATAGTCATTATGCTGATTAACTGCTGCCCATATGTGGTAATCCAGACCAGCACGCTGAAGCTGCTTGTTGTCTGGGGCAAAACCTAACGGATGAATGAGATGCAATTGTGCACCCGTATTGGCGCACAAGCGGATAATATTGCCTGTATTGGGTGGGATTTCAGGCTGATATAAAACAACATGAAACACGTACGCAAACCTTACTTATGATGGAGCATTAGTTTTTATATAATTAGTTTTGTCAATTAAGCTATTTTTATCTAAGTACGGATCATCTAACTCTTTATTACGTTCAATTTGGTAAGCACGTCGTTGCATATAGGCATCGCGCATGAAAACATATTTATCAATAGCGGCTTGCTGCATCACATCCTGGAATCGCAAGTAATCAGCTCGCTTTGATACCAGACTCAAACCATACAACTCATAACGCGCACGTGTAGGATGAACATAAGGATAAATTGTCATGAACCGATAGTTAATCGGCCACGCGATAGCGTCACGCACCGTTGTAGGTCCTAAAAATGGTATCACCAGATAATTGGATTTTTGATAACCCCATCTTGCCAAGGTCAAACCAAAATCTTCGGCGTTACGCTCTAAACCCATCTCGCTTGCGACATCGAAAAGACCGCCGATACCAATTGTCGAATTTAAGGTCAAACGCCAAGCATCACTTGTTGCCTGATAAATATTCATTTGCAACACATCGTTGATGACTGTTGGAACGGTATCAATATTACTAAAAAAATTACTGATCCCTTTTGCGAGTGGCTTAGGCACGATTTTGCTATAGAGCGTGGCTACAGGCTTTAATATCACCTTATCAAAAGCATCATTAAACTTGAACATAGCGCGATTGAAAGGCTCATAGGGATCAACTGGATTGGTTTGATGAGAAGGAAGCAACTCAGCAAAAGCACTGGTTGCGAGCAAGCTGAATACTGAAGCAGTCACAGTCACAAGCCAGAGACGTCGAGTTTTAAATGTCATATCGCGCAATTCCACAATGCTAAAAGTTTCTTTAGTTTAACGTTAGCGCAGCCTAATGCCAATAATATTCGTAGCCTGTCTCGACAAACCTTTATCTAAGACTTCTATTCAGCAACAGATTGCTGAATAATACACTACTCGCATTTTAAAGGGATCTACTTATGCCAATCAAACAGCGTCCGCTGGCACTTATCATTTTGGACGGCTGGGGATATCGCACCGATGAGGAAGCCAATGCGATAGCAGCCGCCAATACGCCTAACTGGGATTCGATTCTTAAACGTTATCCCTATACTCTCATCTCTGGTTCTGGTCGCTGCGTAGGCTTGCCCGAGGGACAAATGGGTAATTCCGAAGTAGGTCACCTCAATATGGGCGCGGGGCGAATCGTCAATCAAGACTTGACGCAAATTGATGAAGACATTGCGAATGGTCAATTTTTTAAAAATCCTGTCTTAACGCAGACGATTAATCGCGCCATAGAAAATCAAAAAGCAATTCATATTCTTGGTCTGCTTTCTCCTGGCGGTGTTCACAGTCATGAAAAGCAGATTTTTGCTTTACTGGATCTTGCCGCTAAACAAGGCGCCAACAAAGTCTATATTCATGCTTTTTTAGATGGCAGAGACACACCACCGCGAAGTGCGCATCAATCTCTCGAAAATTTAATTGAGCATTGTGAAAAAATACAATGCGGTAAAATCGCGTCCATGATCGGTCGTTATTATGCCATGGACAGAGACAAGCGCTGGGATCGCGTTCAAAAAGCTTATGATTTATTGACGATGGGCATTGCTGACTATCACGTATCGGATGCCTTAACAGGCTTGCAACTGGCTTATGGCTTTGGCGACAGTGATGAGTTTATTAAACCAACCACCATTCATGGCCCCGATGAAAAACCCATTACCATTGAAAATGGCGATACCGTCATTTTCATGAACTTTCGCGCTGATCGCGCTCGCGAATTGACTCATGCTTTCATTGATAAAGATTTTGATGGATTTGCGCGAAGCACGCACCCACATTTAGCTCAATTCGTTACACTGACTGAATATGACCCCACATTCAAGACGGCGGTGGCTTATCCACCAGAACGCTTGACTCATATCTTGGGGGAATATTTAAGTGAGCTGGGCTTGCGCCAACTGCGTATTGCGGAAACCGAAAAATATGCACATGTCACTTTCTTTTTTAACGGCGGCATTGAAAAACCTTATCCTGGGGAAGATCGTATTCTCATTCCATCCTCCAAGGTTGCGACGTACGATTTACATCCCGAGATGAGCGCATATGAAATCACCAAACGGCTAATAACGGAAATTCAAAGTAAAAAATATGATGTGATTATCTGTAATTTTGCTAATCCCGACATGGTAGGTCACACAGGCAATTTTGATGCCACCGTCAAAGCCATCGAAACCATCGATAACTGCCTTGGCAAAATCGTGCCAGCTCTAGAAGCGGTTGGCGGAGAGGCTATTATTACAGCCGATCACGGGAACGCAGAATACATGTTCGATAAAACTACCGGACAAGCACACACAGCTCATACCAGTGATCCTGTTCCTTTTGTCTATGTTGGCCGGCCTGCTGTCATTAGTGAAGCTCATGGCACATTATCCGATGTTGCACCTACCATGCTATATTTAATGGGTCTTGAAAAGCCAGCAGAAATGACTGGAAAAACACTACTTAGCCTCTCGCCTTAAAACGAGAAAAGAGAGCAAATAGACGAAGATAGCCAGCAACGAAAGCAAGGAGTGCTTATGCAAAAATCTTCAAAGGTAACACAAGGACGTGTGCTGCTTGGCGGTTGTTTTTTATTTTCAACTGTTACATTTGCCGCCCACATTGACACCCATGGCAAACAAATCGAATTAGCCGCCGTCACCAATCAAATTCAACAACTGCAAAAAAACTTACATGACGATCAAACAGAGCAAGAAGATCTCGTACAAGAATTAAAAACACTAGAACTGAATCTCACACACCTCAATCAGGAGATAGAACACTTAAACCAAGATCTCGTGAATGAACAAACCGAACTTGCAAAACTAAAAACCTCTGAACAAACACTACAAACGAAATTAACTGACCAACGGCAAGCCTTAATCCAGCAAATACGCATCATGTACCGCTTAGGTAAAATGCATTCTCTGAAAACCATTTTAAATCCAGATGACATAAACAATATTGACCGCCATCTATACTATTATCAAACCTTAAGTGAAGCGCGCTCTAAATTAATGGCCGAAGTAAAATCCACCCTTAGCATTTTAAATGCGAACCTGGCTGAGATCACACAACATGAGCTTAATTTAAAAAATTTATTACAAGCAAAACAACTACAACAAAAACAAACGCTCCAAGCCGAGAAACAACGCAACGATGTTATTGCAACGCTTGAACAAAAATCACAAACCAAGCAGCAGCAACTTGCCACGCTAATGAGTAATCAAAAAGCATTACAAGATATGCTCGACACATTACAGCCGCAAGAAACTATTCTAGTAGATAATCTGCCCTTCAATCAGTTACGGGGTAAGTTGGAATGGCCTTTAAAAGGCAGGATAAGTACCATTACTACTAATGCGAACGACCCTCACCATGGCGCTATCATTATTAACGCAGAGGAAGGCACACCTGTTCATGCTGTCTCTGGAGGGAAAGTGATATTTGCCAATTGGTTACGTGGATTCGGTCTATTGGTTATCATCAATCACGGCAATGGATTCATGAGTTTATATGCCCGCAATCATGCCATTTTCACCAAAGTCGGCGAAAAAGTGAATCCGCGCGATGTCATTGCAACCATTGGGAACAGCGGTGGCTATAACAAACCCAGTCTTTATTTTGAAATTCGTCGAAACGGCACCCCCGTTGATGCGACGGAATGGTGTCATATTTAATATTTTTACGCCCGCAAGCTCCCCGAAATGCACTATACTATAGATAGGGTGGAACGCGTCCTTGGGGAATGTATTCTTATGAAAAATCGTGCTATCAAACTCTCAGCCTTATTGATTTCATTAACTTTAGGCTCATGCATTTCTTTTGCAGACCCAGCAGACACATCGACTCCCTCCCCTGCAACTACATCCTCTTCACCAGAGACCGCGAAAGCGTTAGACGAAGTGGATATCAATCGCTTTGTCGACACCATAACAACCATAAAAAACAATTATGCCAAAACCATTAATGATCAAAAGTTATTAGAAAATGCGATTCGCGGCATGGTGAATAATCTAGACCCTCACTCAGAATATTTAGATGAAAATGCTTATAAAGCGCTAATGACTACAACCAGCGGCGCGTTTGGTGGCTTAGGCATTGAAGTCAGTAGTGAATACGGCGTCTTGAAAGTAGTCACACCAATTGATGACACCCCCGCAGCCAAAGCCGGTATTAAATCGGGCGATTATATCGTGGCGCTGGATGGCAAACTCGTTAATGAAATGACAGGTGACCAAGCCGTCGATGCTATGCGTGGCAAAGAAGGCTCCCCTATTGTTGTCACCATCATTCGTCCAGGCCAAAAAGAACCACTGAAATTTAATATTTTGCGCGCAATGATCCATACCGATAGTTTAAAAAGTAAATTACTCGAAACAGATTTTGGCTATATCCGTATCAGTCAGTTTCAAGAACCCACGGGCGATCTTCTGATTACTGCGATTAATAATTTAAAGAAACAAGCAGGCGGCCATTTAAAAGGCTTGGTTTTAGATTTACGTAACAATCCTGGGGGCTTGCTTGAAACGGCCGTGAAAGTGGTAAATGTTTTTCTAAACAGTGACAAGCTCACTCAATTTGATAGAAAAATTGTTTACACGCAAGGCCGCGTGCCCGAATCACAATATAAAGCTATCGCGACAGGACATGACTTGCTAGAAGATGCGCCTCTTATTATTTTAATTAATGAAGGCTCTGCTTCTGCTTCAGAAATCGTCGCTGGCGCATTGCAAGATTATCATCGCGCGGTGATTGTCGGCACCACGAGCTTTGGAAAGGGCTCGGTACAAACCGTTTTACCGCTCGATAAAAACCATGCGGTGAAACTCACAACCGCTTTATATCACACACCTTCCGGACGCCTTATTCAAAACCAAGGTATCATCCCCGATATTTACATTGCTAATATTAAAGTCTCCCCCATCACCGATTTAAATATTGATCCCATCAGAGAATTTCAGCTAAAAGACCATCTTGCCAATAAAACCACTGTCGACGGCATT
Source organism: Gammaproteobacteria bacterium (assembly GCA_031291175.1). Classification (GTDB taxonomy): domain Bacteria; phylum Pseudomonadota; class Gammaproteobacteria; order DSM-16500; family DSM-16500; genus UBA5158. The sequence goes on along the minus strand of JARLJO010000008.1, from coordinate 49,202 downwards.
GACGCAGACGGTAAAAGCATTACCGCACTTGCGAAAGAAGATTTTCAGCTGTATGAGTCTTTAAATATTTTAAAAGCGATGGCATTTAAGCCAAAATCATAATCGCATCAATCTCGACAGCAGCATTTTTAGGCAAAGCCGAAACCTGAATGGATGTGCGCGCAGGAAAAGGCGCTTTAAAATATTGTGTCATCATTTCATTGACGAAAGAGAGATGCGATAAATCCAGCAAGAAAACAGACAGCTTCACAATATGATCTAAACTCCCGCCGGAAGCCACAGCTACTTCACGCAAATTCTCTAAGACTTGCTTGATTTGAATAACTATATCGCCTTCAACCAATATCATCGAGGTCGGATCCAATGGAATTTGCCCCGATAAGTAAACTGTATTATTGATCTTGATGGCTTGTGAATAAGGGCCAATGGCGGCCGGTGCTTTTTTTGTTTCGATCATTTGTTTCATGTATACCCCTTGAACTTTATTGCTGAATTTTGCAGTTAACTTGCTATAATGCATCTTACTATTTATTTCCAGGATGGAAAATCAATGCAGCAGAATTTAGTTTTAATCATTTGGACCATTATTGGAATTATTGCTGTTTGGTTTCTTGCTATGGCCATTAACCGCAATATATTCTTGCATACGGATGCGGACTTGAGCGTCTATGGCAGCGTTGCCATTATCAATACTGACATCGGCAATCAATGTGGGGATGAATATATCAATAGCACAGAACAGGTCGAATTCAAGCTCACCCAAACCGGCAAAATCGTTTATCTCTGCCCACAAGGTTGGTCTCCCCTCCAAAAGAAAGTGACCGCTGTCACTTTAACCGATGAATTTAGAAGATCATTACGTCCAAACGAACTGGATAAAGTTTCTATTCACTATCCATTACAAGTAGCAGCACCCCCCATTAACCCTTACATTGCTGCACCACAGTAAGAGTTATTTTTTGCGACTTGAGATGGTACCGATAATAGTAAAGATCGAGCTGAAGATATAATAAATCATAGCGATAATGATAATCGACGGTATCATCAAAGGTAGGGTAGAAGACCAATCATGCTTTTGAACCAAGACAATTTGACGGGGATTTTCTGGATTAAACCAGCAGGGATATGTCATACCAATATTAAACTGATCTAAAATATCTTGCTGCCCATTTTTGTTAGTGGTTAAACCGTGATTCATTCCATTGCCTGAAGCAACAGACCGATAAACCTGATCATTGGCTGTATAGGTCAATAAAAAACTAGCGCGAAATCGATGAATGATTCCACCCTTCTCTACCAATTCCTTATTTGTGACAACACAGGTCGCCACATGAAAATCTTCCGCTATTCGCTTATTTGGCAGAACCCTTTCAAAGTAATAAAAATTAAGATAAACGATGGCTAACAAGAGAATAATGACTTGTCCGACCAGATTGAGAATGATGGATTTTATTGGCGAGTCGTTTAATGAGTTCATAAGAAAGATCTTAAACCACCATGAGACAAAACTCAAACACGCATGCCAAAGCGCATGGCAGACTGTCTCGCTTAGCCTTAATCACGCCGAATGGGACAAAAAGAGAACATTATTGTTGCTTAGGCGAAGCTGATTTGATAAATTTCACGCCTGACTAAGGCGTTGTTGAATAAATCGAACTCTGAATAATTGAAGCCATTGTTTTTATAGAGTGAATTAAGTGAGGAGCTATCGAGGATGAGAGATGGCTTATCAGTTGCTTTTGCTAACAATAGATTCCCGCCTATGCGGGAATGACAGAGTCATTTTGAATTTATTCAACAACGCCTCTAACCAAGAGGAAACCTATCTGCATGAATAACAAAATAATAACCGCCCTTTTTGTGGCTCTTTTGGGCATCACTCATAGTTATGCGTCAGACTGCTCCATGCAAAATCTGGATGCCGTCAAAAAAGACCTGATTCGCTATCATGATGATGGTCAGTACGAACGCGACCAAGCGGCAGTGGCTGGCCAAGCGTTGGGTTATTTGAAAGAACGAATAACAAAAGCCACACCGAATGAAAAACTGGCTATCGTGCTGGATATTGATGAAACCTCTCTCTCTAACTATCGCGACATGGCCGACATGCGCTTCGGTGGCAACAATGATCAAATTAACGGTGCAGAAGCAAAAGGCACTGATGCGGCTATCAAACCGACTTTAGAATTATATCGTTATGCGAAAGCACATCATGTTGCGGTGTTTTTTATTACTGGACGTCCTGAAAGATTTCGTGCGCTGACCGAAGATAACCTTTTACGTGAAGGTTACAAAAACTGGGATGGTCTTATTTTAAAACCCGATGATTATCGCTTAAAATCCATTGTTCCTTATAAAGCCTCTTCGCGTCGGGCACTTTCAAAAAATAATTATATTATTGTGGTGAATATGGGCGACCAATTAAGCGATCTTGCGGGTGGTTATTCCGAGAAAAGCTTTAAATTGCCTAACCCTTATTACTTTTTGCCGTAGCTCATTTTAAATGTTATACCTAGTGATTAGATCAGCAAGTCTTGTCACTTACCATTATTCCTGAAGCTTTAATCACTGGATACCGCGGACAAGCCGCGGTACGTAGGTGAATAGGTGATACGTAGATGGATAGGTAATGCGCAGATGGATGGGTGATAGGTAGATGGATAGGTAATGCGTAGGTGGATGGGTAATGAGTAGGCGGGTGAGTGGCACGTATACGGATAAGTGACTGGTCTCTATGTAAATATTTTAAGGTAAGAGGGGTTTTAGATATGCCTCTACTTGCAAGTATAAATCGGGGGCAATGCTATCAAACCATTTGATTTCTGATGACCAATGACGCAACCAAGTAAGCTGGCGTTTGGCTAGCTGGCGAGTCGCAATAATACCTTTTTCACGCATCTCATCATAAGTTGTTTTACCTTGTAAATATTCCCACACCTGTCGATAGCCGACAGAACGAATGGCTGGCGTATCCAATGTTAAATCATTGCGTACGAACAACGCTTTTACTTCATCAATAAAACCTTGCTCAAGCATTTCGGAAAAACGTTGCTGAATTCGTTCATGCAAAATAGCCCGATTAAGAGGTGTCACTGCCAAATTACAAACTCGGTATTGTGACAAAGACTTTGTTTCCGCTTCATGAAAAGAAGAGAGATTTTTACCCGTTAATTCGTACACTTCCAAAGCTCGCTGAATACGCTGCGCGTCATTTGGGTGAATGCGCTCTGCCGCCGCAAGATCAATTTGTCGAAGACGATCATGCATTGCCGGCCAACCTAAGGCTTCTCCTTCTGCTGCGAGACTGGCGCGCAATGATTCATTTGCTGAAGGAAGATCAGACAAGCCTTGTTGAAGAGCCCGAAAATATAGCATTGTCCCACCCACCAAGAGCGGCGTGTGGCCGCGAGCGATAATAGCCTCGATTTCACGGAGCGCATCAATACAAAAATCCGCCGCTGAATAAGCATCTGCAGGGTCACGAATATCCAAAAGACGATGCGGTGCTATTTTTAAAATATCGGACGTGGGTTTTGCTGTGCCAATATCCATCCCCTTATAGACCAAGGCAGAATCCACTGAGATAATTTCAATAGGGAAATGCTGAACCAAATCCACCGCCAACTGCGTTTTACCGGAAGCTGTTGGACCCATCAAACAAATAATCAGCGGTTTTTTTTGCATTTAACGACCACGTAAAAATAACTTATCTAACTCCGTCATGGACAGCTCTGTCCATGTGGGGCGACCATGCACACATTGACCACTGTTTTCTGTGCTTTCCATGTCGCGTAAAAGCGCGTTCATTTCAGGGATGGTTAAACGACGCGATGCTCGTACCGCACCATGGCAAGCAAGAGTGCCCAGGATTTTTTCCAGGTATTCTTCTACGCGCGTACTTTTTGCATGCTCAATTAAATCGGCAGCAATATCGCGTATCAGCTGCTCTACATTGCCATCGCGCAATAAATCCGGCACTTCACGCACCACTACTGTTTCTGCGCCAAGGCGATCGACTCGCATGCCTAACTGTTCAAATAGCTCGTGCTGACCTTCCAGGCAATTGACTTCGCGTTCGCTCAATGTGACGGTCATTGGCACTAATAGAGGCTGTGCAATGATTTTTTTATCGCTTAAACTTTTCTTCAAGCGCTCATAAACCACTCGTTCATGGCCCGCATGCATATCAACTAAAATTAAACCTTTGGCATTTTGAGCCAAGATATAAATGCCATGCAGCTGCGCCAAAGCAAATCCTAAAGGTGGGACAACATCTGCTACCGCCGTGGGTGATTCAGGATGTAATTTACCGTATACCGCCATTTGTTCACGCACCTTCAACGGCATAGCTTGTTGTTCAGGTATGTAACTACTACGCTTTGGAGGCGCGGCATAAGACTGAGGCGATTTTGGCATCTCAGCAGACGGCATTGGCATCTGTTCTTTTTGCGAAACATATGACACACCTGAAAGCGCTGTATTGCCCGGCTCACTTCCTTTGTCTTTCACTTCAGTGAACGAAATGGGTACGGCTTCTGCTTGACCAGGACGGATATTATTTAAAATATCTCTGAGGCCTCGCGAAATAAAATCATGCACTAACCGACTTTCACGAAAACGTACTTCATGCTTGGTAGGGTGCACATTCACATCCACTTGCTGCGGCTCAATATCCAGAAATAAAACAAATGCAGGGTAACGATCTTGATACATGACATCATGATAAGCCACTTTGACCGCATGACTCACTAACTTGTCGCGCACAACGCGCCCATTCACATAAAAATATTGCAAATCAGGCTGACTGCGAGAAAAAGTCGGCAATGCAATCCATCCGCTTAATTTTAAACCCGGCATCTCCGTTTCAATGCGAACTGCATTTTCGATAAAAGTACTGCCGCAAAGACTACCAATGCGTTGCTCTATTTCTAATGGAGAGTGCGCCGCTCGATATTGACGCACGATGCGTTGATTGTGTTTCAGTGTGAAGCTAATTTCAGCATGGCTTAATGCTATGCGTTTGATGACTTCATCAATATGATCAAATTCGGTTTTTTCTGAGCGCAGGAATTTGCGACGTGCTGGCGTATTAAAAAATAAATCATGCACTTCAATGGTTGTGCCTTTAGGGTGCGCGATCGGCTGCAAGTTTGGAGCTTCTTCTGTGCCTTGTGTTGTGACCTGCCAGCCTGTCTCATTGCCATAGGCTGAAGATAAAGAAAGTCGCGATACGGAGCCAATACTCGCCAGTGCCTCGCCCCGAAAACCCAAAGTGGCAATTTGCTCTAAATCATCAAAAACATGGATTTTGCTCGTTGCATGGCGATCAAGCGCTAGCGGCAAATCATCTTGATGAATACCCGAACCGTTGTCACGGATGCGAATTAATCCAAGACCACCTTGCTCTATGTCAATTTCAATTTTAGTGGATCCTGCGTCAATGCTGTTTTCGACTAGCTCTTTAACGACGGAAGCAGGACGCTCTATGACTTCTCCTGCGGCAATTTGATTTGCCAGCATGGGACTTAATCTTTGTATTCTTTGCATGTTATACGCCAACTGATGGATGACTGGATAAATAATGATGAATACCCGACAGCAGCGCTTGCGCTAATTCGTCACGGTATTCAGGTGTACGCAAACGTTCTTCTTCGCGAGGATTTGACAGGTACCCTGTTTCAACTAAAACAGAGGGGATATCAGGTGATTTCAATACGACAAATGGCGCTTGCTCGACATGGGGATCATGCAACTTGGTGACATTTTCTAGCGCGCTTAAAACATCGGTGCCAAGATGCACGCTGTCTGTGATCGTGGCGGTTTGAGCCAGATCAATTAAGACGGATCGTAAGACATAGCTTTTATCACCCAGCTCACCAAAGTCCACACCACCTAATTCTGAATAGTTTTCTCTTCGGGCAAGCCATCGTGCTGCTTCACTGGTTGCGCCGTGACGTGAAAGTGCGTACACAGAGACGCCGCTTGATTGATCATTCTGATAGGCATCCGCATGAATGGAAACAAAGAGATCGGCTTTGTCTTTGCGCGCCAAACGTAAACGATCTCGCAATGTCACAAAGTAATCGCCTTTGCGTGTCAATATGGCTCGCATATTTGGCTCTTTGTTAATTAAATTTGCCAAACGCATCGCAATACCCAAAACAATTTCTTTTTCTTTACCGCCTTTGGTACCGATGGTACCAGGATCTTTGCCGCCATGGCCCGCATCAATCACCACTACTACAGAATGCGGTTTTGGTATCGTAGAGATTTGTACTTCTCGCTTTTTTATAGGCTCTATAGATCGAGTCACTGAGGTTGCTTTGATAAAAGCAGGCCGTTTTATTAGAGGCTTAGGCACCATGATAACGGGTGGCTGCGCTACTGGTTGCGCCGCTTGTAGTGCTGTCTCTACTAAATGGGCCGCTTTTTCTGCCGGGAAAATATCGACAACTAGCTGAGCTTCATGCGTATGGGTATCGGGTGCAATAAAACTTTTGAAGTGGGCGGCAGAACGCATATCAAATACGACTCGCAAGGTGGAGGGCTTTGGTGTGCCGCTGCGAACACTGATAATAGGTGAATCGCCTAAATCAAAATGCCGCAAATCTGCTTTTAAGTGCGCGTTCGTTAAATCAACGACTATCCGATTGGGATTTGGCAAAGCAAACACGTGATATTTATCAGGCTCAGTGATGCTAAAGATGACTCGTGAATAAGTTGGAAACCGCAGGACCTGAACATGGGTTAAATTCGTGGGCAATGCATACACATTGATGACCGAGGCACCAAGCAATATGCCTAACCACTTTTTGAGTCTAATTGATATCATTGACATGTTATTCTGCTTCTATGCGAACTAGCCGCTTTAAAATAGTTTTGCCTTGCGCGGTATGCGCCTCGATCCGTATTTCTCGCCCTTCTTCGTGGGGCTCAATATAACAAGACAAATCCGCTGGAGGCAATAATAGCGAACCTTTGTCCGGCCACTCAATCAGGCTGATGGCGCCTTCTGAGAAGTAATCTTGAATGCCAATGAATTCCAGTTCTTCGGGATCATTCAATCGATAAAAATCAAAATGATAGAGTTTTTGGCCCTCGATATCGTAGGGTTCAACGATGGTGTAAGTGGGGCTTTTTACCTTGCCGGCATAACCGAAGCCTCGCAAAAAACCTCGCGCCAGAGTCGTTTTGCCCGCGCCCAGATTTCCCTGTAGAAAGATAACAGTAGCGCCGTTACAGGCTAATGCCAGACTTGAGCCAAACTCAAGCATCTGACTTTCATTTGGGATGACTTTTATAAATGAGAGATTATTCATGACTGGATAGTCTACAGAGTCAGTGGGGGGCGCGCTACTCTCTGTATTAAATATTAAAACGAGAGGCTTCGAGCCTAAGTTGACTGGGGTCCTGTCAGGGTAGGTTTACTTTTTTCGTGCTCGCCTAAGGGCTCCGCGCGTAAAAAGTAAACCTACCCTGCCACCCCGTTTTTTTTGATTCGCTTCCACTTCGTGGAAGCGAGAAAGGCTGAGGAGATCTCAACTTGAACAGGACTAATTCATTAATTGCCTTAAATAGGGCATTAAATCTGTGGCCATTAAGCCTCTTTCGCCTCCATTAGCAGCTGCCAAGTCACCAGCTCTGGCATGGATGAAAACACCTAATTTGGCGGCGTCTGCCAGCGGTAGACCTTGAGCGACCAAGCCACCCAAGACGCCACTTAATACATCTCCCATTCCGCCTGTTCCCATGCCGGGATTGCCTGCATTGCAAACGGCTGAGGGCTCGCTTGATGCAGCAACCAATGTACCCGCTCCTTTTAGAATAGCTACGCCGCTGTATATTTGCTGCATTTTTTGTAAGGCAGCATATCGATCTTGCTGAACTTCTTTTGTTGTCATTTTTAATAAACGCGAGGCTTCGCCCGGGTGCGGCGTTAAGATCCAGTTATCACGCTTGCGTGGCTTATCTGCTATTAAGTTTAGACCATCGGCATCTACTACTAATGGCAATGCGGTTTTCAGGACGGTTTTTAAAAGCATCTTTGACCATGATGTTTTACCCATGCCCGGGCCTATCACGACTATCGTGGCTTTTTTTAATAATTTTTTTAAGGTTAGTGACGTGAGAACACCTTGGCACATGATTTCAGGATGCATGATATTTAAGAAAGAGGCGTGTTTAGGGTGCGTAGCAACGGTGACTAAACCTGCCCCCACACGAAGTGCAGCCAGTGCGGCCATCAATGGCGCGCCAGAATAACCTTCATCACCCCCCACAATCAAAACATGCCCTGCGTCGCCTTTATAAAAATCGCGAGGACGCGGCTTGAGATAAACCTCAAATGCTTCGATTGCGATTCTTTCAATGGCTCCCGTGATAGAAGCAAAAAGCTCATGGGGTAATTGCAAATCATCACAATGTATATCACCGGCGTAAGTCACTCCCGCGCCTGTTAATAATCCTAGCTTCTCGCCAATAAAAGTGATGGTACAGGTTGCAAACACGGCATCACCCAACACAGCACCTGTGTTAGCATCGACACCAGAAGGAACATCGATTGCTAAAACAGGAATGAGACTTTTGTTGATGGCTTCGATGACAAACCTATCTTCATTGCGAATGCCCGCTTGCAATCCGATGCCATAAATGGCATCCACAATGACATCATTTTGTTGTAAATTTTCATTCTGTTGAAAAGGACGGATCAATACGCCAGCCGTCTGACAAGCGGCATATGCATTTTTTGCTTCATTTTTTAATTTGTTAGCGTCACCGACTTGCAATACTGTCACGCTCAATCCGCGCTGATGGGCTTTTTCTGCAAACACATAACCATCACCGCCGTTATTGCCAGGACCACAGACAACTGTCACTCGCTTTGCCCAATGCCATCGCTTCAAAAAATACTGCAAAGCGGCTTCACCCGCGCGCTGCATCATTACCTCACCTGAAATACCAAATCGCTCCTTAGCCAGGGATTCGAGTTGGCGGATTTGCGCTGTTTGGTAAACTTCTGCAGTAGACATAAAAATCCTTTATAATGCCGATCGGACAATGAAGAGATCATTATAGAATTTACCCATGAGCAACACCAATCTTGATTTTCAACAATTAGCGCTCGATATTAAAGACTGGGGGAAAAACCTTGGTTTTCAACAAATTGGCATCACGGATATCGATCTTTCCACTTATGAAGCACGCTTTCTTGAGTGGTTGGCTCAAGGTTTTCATGGGGAAATGCGCTATATGGAACAGCACGGTAGCAAACGCTACCGACCGGACGAACTCATTCCGGGCACGATTCGGATCATTTCTACCCGCATGGATTATTTGCCTCCTGATACGGATATTCCGAAGGTATTACAAAATCCTCATAAAGGATTTATTTCACGCTATGCGCTAGGCCGGGATTATCACAAATTAATTCGTAAGCGCTTAACGCAATTGGCAACACAAATAACTGAAGCTGCCGGTACTTTTGGTTATCGCACTTTTGCCGATAGTGCACCCGTCCTTGAAAAACCCTTGGCAGAAAAAGCAGGACTTGGCTGGATTGGCAAACACACGAATGTGATTAATCGCCAAGCGGGTTCGTGGTTTTTTCTCGGGGAAATTTATACCACTCTTCCCTTGCCGATAGATGAACCGGTGAAAAATCATTGTGGCACCTGCTCCGCGTGTATTGATGTTTGCCCAACCCAGGCAATCATTGGCCCTTACCAGTTAGATGCCCGACGTTGTATTTCGTATCTCACTATCGAATTACGCGGCTCCATTCCCATTGAATTCAGGTCCATGTTGGGCAATCGTATCTATGGTTGCGATGACTGCCAATTAGTCTGCCCCTGGAATCGCTTTGCCAAACCCACTGACGAGAAAGATTTTCACCCCCGCCATGGTTTAACATCCCCTGAACTGCTAGATCTTTTCGCCTGGAGCGAAGCAATGTTTCTCTCTAAAACTGAAGGATCGCCCATACGTCGTATTGGACATGAATGCTGGTTACGTAACATCGCCGTCGCTCTTGGGAATGCCCCGGCCGACCCTGCCATTGTTCACGCATTAAAACAAAAACTTAACCACCCCTCTGACTTAGTAAAAGAACATGTTGCCTGGGCCCTAGACCAACAGGAAGCAAAAAATCCTTTTCAGGGTTAAATTTATGCTGTATAAATATTCACCCAAAACGAGGTGAATCATGCCATTATTTAAAAAAAATCAGGCAAATGACTTATATCGCATTTTTAGCGCATATAACGACTCAACTGCCGCGCAACCCTATCTTGATGAGATGCTAGAGATCACGAAAGCGGATCCCACCCTGTTAAAAGAAGTCGACGAAAATGGCCATAGCCTTTTTGCTCAGCTCTTTGAGCTAGCGGAAAAGAAGCCCATTGATCCTGAAGACCGCCTCATTATCATTTTAAATTTGATTAAATTAATCATCACCAGTGATGTCCCGCTTGAGTCCTCTCAAAATAATAACAACATGCTCATCATTTATTGCACACTGAACAACACTATTCAAAAGATAGAGCCAAGCTCACTTGATATTGAACTCAGTCTTAATGGCATTCAAAAGAAAATCAACTTATTTCAATATATATTGAGTTATTCTGCTGAGTTCGATCTCAAGCAAAAAGAGACAGCAAAGAGCATTTCTCTCATGTTGATAGAAATGATGCGATCCTATTTTTTTTCACAAGATTTTAATTCGCTAATCATGAGAACACGGCTGCATACAGCTATCGAAAGTGAAGCAATCAAGGTGGTGGAATTCTTTATTGGTGCAGCGAGCCGATTGCCTGATAATGCTTACGCAACTATCTTATCGCAGCCTGATGAAAAAGGTGATACGCCTATTTTCGCAGCACTACACAATCCTAAGCTTGATATTTTACAGTGTTACACTCAAGCCTTACATGAGGCCTTGATCAATGAGGAGCTTTTGCAAGCGACCTTATATGCTTTACTTACCGCGCCCAATCACGAAAACAAAACGCCGCTTGAAGTAGCCATTCAAACAGGGGATCCTGCGCGCGTTAATGCATTGCTCGATCTTGTTTTTCTTAAAAATGTATTCAGGCCTAATCAAATTCAAACTATCGTGGAAGCGCAAACCAGCACAAAGGGAAATTATCTACATGAGATAGCGCTTTTAGGTAATGAAAACTTACTGAAGAATTACCTTGAAAAACTGATTCTTTGTTTTGGCAAACAAGGCGCTTTTAAATTACTACACAATCAAGTAAGAGGAAAAAACGACAAAGCGTTTCTTCCCTACTATTTTGAAAGCGATAAAAACCACATTGTTAATAAGTGCATAAGACTCCTGGTTGAGCCAAATTATGATTTTAATTGCCAGCTCATTTGCTTGCTGTTGAAGATCACCATTTCAGGACCCTCTTCTCGTCGGCCACTTTATAAAGATATGTTTGCCAAACCCACAAAAGCGACTGAAACAAAAACATTTCAGCCTACCGACGAACACCACAAATCTCAACCGATAAAAAATCACTCTAAAACATTGGGGTTTAATAAATGTTGACGATAGTATTTTAGCTCTTCGATGGAATCGCGAATATCGCTGAGAGCAAGGTGTTTTGAGTCTTTTTGCAGACCGGCATAAACTTGTGGCGCCCAACGGGATGCCAATTCTTTTAATGTGCTCACATCCAATAAACGATAATGAAAAAATCGTTCTAAGTTCGGCATATAACGCGTTAAGAAACGGCGGTCTTGATGCACGCTGTTTCCACACATGGGTGATTTGCCGGCTACCACATGCTCTTTTAAAAAAGCGATGGTAGCGGCTTCCGCCTCTGCTTCTGTGACAACACTTTCTTGTACACGCTTAACTAAACCGGAACCATTATGCTGTTTTGTATTCCATCCATCCATGGCGCTTAACAACTCATCCGACTGGTGAACTGCGAATACAGGACCTTCTGCAATCACATTCAAGTTTGAATCCGTCACTATCGTTGCTATTTCGATAATGCGTTCTTTTTCGGGATCCAAACCTGTCATCTCCATATCAATCCAGATTAAGTTGCTTGCGTTGCCAGCCATACCGTTCCCCTAAATAAAAATATTTGGACTATTCTAACAGCTAGATAGATTATATTATAATTATTCATTTGCTTTGACCGCGCCAATTGACCACGGATCAAACTTAATCCCAACATGACATTCACAAAGAGAAAACCATGGCTCACCTTCAGCTTGATAGTTATATCGCTATTGTTATTGCTTATTTAATCGGCTCCATCTCAAGCGCGATTGTGACCTGCAAGATAATGGGTTTGCCTGACCCACGCAATGAAGGCTCTGGTAATCCTGGCACTACCAATGTATTACGTATCGGCGGCAAAAAAGCCGCTATCATTACTTTGATGGGTGATGTGTTAAAAGGTGTGATTCCGGTTTTGGCTGCGAAAATGTTAGGGTTTGATACGCTAACTTTAAGTCTTATTACTTTGGCTGCGTTTCTTGGACATCTTTACCCTGTTTTTTTTCGCTTCCAAGGTGGTAAAGGTGTTGCCACGGCTTTTGGTTGCTTAGTGACATTGGCATGGCCTGTTGGCGTTGCACTCTTGGTCACTTGGGTTTTGGTCGCTGCTATTTTTCGTTATTCTTCACTTGCCGCATTAACTGCAGCCATTGCTGCGCCTTTCTTTGCATGGTATTTCACTAATAGTGATTACACTGTCATGACAGTCGTGATGAGTTTATTTTTGATCTACCGCCACCATAAAAACATTCACAATTTAATTTCAGGCAAAGAAGACAAGATTGGAAAAAAGAAAAAATAATCGATGCGGAAGGAACGCTGAAATCGTTCCTTCTCATCATCACGCGCTATAATATCTTCGTTAAATTCTCGATCGGCCAGCGAGGATAGACTTTAATTTCTAGATCATTTTTTTCGCCCATCATTAAACGCTGACATCCTACGTAAGCAATCATGGCGCCATTGTCCGTACAAAATTCATGACGCGGAAAAAAAACAGAACCTCCCTCATCAGCCGTCATCTCTTGCAAACGCTGACGTAATAAACGATTGGCACCAACACCGCCTGCTACCACCAAACGTTTCCAACCCGTTAAGCGCAAAGCGCGGCGACACTTAATCAGCAAGGTCTCAACAACGGCGGTTTGAAACGCACAAGCAATGTCTGCTTTGGTTTGCTCATCCAAGCCAAATTTTGTCGCTGTATTTAATGCGAAAGTTTTTAAGCCACTGAAACTAAAATCCAGGCCAGGCCTGTCTGTCATCGGGCGTGGAAAATCAAATCGCTCAGGGTTCCCTCGCTCGGCCAATAGCGAAAGCGCAGCTCCACCCGGGTACCCAAGACCCATCAAGCGTGCGGTCTTATCGAAAGCTTCACCCACGGCATCATCTAAGGTATCACCCAATATCTGGTAATCCCCCATGCCTGCCACTTTAATTAATTGGGTATGACCACCTGAAACCAGCAAAGCCACAAAAGGAAAAGCAGGGGGCGCCTCCTCCAACATCGGTGCTAATAAGTGCCCCTCCATATGATGCACCCCCAGCGCTGGGATACTTAAAGCAAAGCCGAGGCTACGGCCAATCGTCGCCCCAACCATCAGAGCACCAGCCAAACCGGGGCCTGCTGTATAAGCCACGCCATCCAGATCGCCGAGGGTCATATTCGACTGTTTTAATACTTCTTCTATTAAAGGGATGGTCTTTCTCACGTGATCGCGAGCCGCAAGCTCTGGGACCACGCCACCGTATTCTGCCTGCATCTCAACCTGGCTGTACAAAGTGTGTGCTAACAAACCCCTCTCAGAGTCATAAATAGCCGCTCCAGTCTCGTCGCAAGATGTTTCTATACCTAAAACTCGCATAGTGTACTCATTTATTTTTGCATTTCTTGTCATTAGCCATTAGAATTCCCCATTCTTCATAAATATACGCTGGAGTAAAGTATTAAATATGCCAACCGTTCGTGTTAAAGAAAATGAAAATTTTGAAGTTAGTTTACGCCGCTTTAAACGCTTATGCGAAAAAGCCGGTATCCTTGCCGACCTAAGACGTCACGAATTCTGTGAAAAGCCAACCTGGAAGCGTAAGCGCAAAAAAGCGTCCGCAGTTAAGCGCTACCAGAAGAAGCTGCTCCGTGAGCAAATGGCTATGGAACGCGATAGACGCAAATAACGAATATTAATAAGCATAATAGCTTTTTATTATGCTTATAGACGTTCAACATCATCAGTCGAAAGATAAAGAGTTTGCACGCATGACACAATCAGCGATCAAAGGACAGATCACAGAAGACATGAAAACCGCTATGCGCGCGCAAGATAAAGAGCGCTTAGCAACCATTCGTCTTATTTTGGCCGCCATGAAACAACGCGAAGTCGATGAACGCATCACGCTAACTGACGAGCATGTCCTTGCTATATTGGACAAAATGCTCAAACAGCGTCGCGAATCGATCACGCAGTATGAAGCCGCCAATCGCCATGATCTCGCAGAAAAAGAAGCCGAAGAAGTGAAAGTGATTCAACATTACCTTCCTTCCCAATTGTCTACTGCCGAAGTAGTTGCCTTGATTGATGCTGCCATCCAGGAAACTGGGGCCACATCCGTTAAAGACATGGGCAAAGTCATGGGCATTATCAAGCCAAAAGTGCAAGGCCGAGCCGATGTTGCTGTTGTTAGCAACCAAGTGAAAGATCGCTTGTCAGCTCAATAGTTTTACAGACACTTCCTGCCAGCAGTTTATAGCCTGGGTGAAATGAAGCATAACCCAGGTTATTTTTTATCCCTGGACCCTGCTTTGTCTTACCCGTGCTACACTCCTTTATCTAGAGATTTCACAAATATCATTTTTGGTTTAAAGTAAAAGTCTATGACTGAGCACATTCCCCGAGACTTTATTGACCAACTGCTCAATCGAGTCGACATTGTTGACTTAATTGATAGCCGTATTACCTTGCGCAAAAAAACGGGGAACAATTTTTTTGCCTGCTGTCCTTTTCATAATGAAAAAAATCCCTCCTTCTCCGTCAGCCAGGTAAAACAATTTTATTATTGCTTTGGATGCGGGGCGCATGGCAATGCCATTGATTTTTTGATTGAATATGATCGCTTAAACTTTCCCGAAGCCATTGAAACCCTGGCCAAACAAATTGGCATGGAAGTCCCGCGCCAAACGAATTTCCGCTCACCTGAAAAAGTGGCTGCACAACAATCGCTCTATGATCTGCTAGATCAAGTCGCCAAATTTTATCAAAACCAATTACGCCAACATAAAGACGCAGAACGTGCCGTAGAATACTTAAAACACCGTGGCGTATCCGGTGTGATTGCGAAAGATTTTGGTATTGGTCTCGCCCCACAAGGCTGGGACCATGTCTTACAAGCCTTTGAAAAATCAAAACTCCAGCTCTTTGAAGCTGGCATGCTGATCAAAAAAGACGAAGGCGGTTTTTATGATCGCTTCCGTGATCGTATTATGTTTCCTATCCATGACAGACGTGGACGCATCATTGGGTTTGGCGGTCGCATTATTGATGTCGGCGAACCGAAATACCTGAACTCCCCTGAAACCCCGATTTTTCAAAAAGGCCATGAGTTATATGGTTTGTATCAGGCGCTCCAGGCCAACCGTCAACTGACACGCATTATTGTGGTTGAAGGCTATATGGATGTGATTGCCCTTTTTCAGAATCAAATTACGTATGCGGTTGCAACGCTAGGCACGGCTACCTCAGCCAATCATTTGGAACGGCTATTTCGTCATACATCCGAAATTATCTTTTGTTTTGATGGCGATACCGCGGGGCGAACCGCTGCATGGCGCGCCTTACAAGTCACGCTACCGTTAATGCGCGACGGCATACAAGTGCGCTTTATGTTTTTACCGGAAGGGGAAGATCCCGATAGCTTAGTCCGTAAAGAAGGCAAAGAGCACTTTGAACAGCGCATGCTAAATGCATCCACTATTTCGGATTTTTTCTTTCAAACCATTGCAACTCAAACCGATATGAGCAGCACGGATGGACGCGCACGCTATGTCAAATTGGCGACCGACCTGCTGAAGCAAATACCCGAAGGCATCTTTCAACAGATGATGCTGGCTGAGCTGGCAAAACGCGCACGAATTGACATTGAACAATTGAAACCACGTTCTCCTACTGCCACACAAACAACACAGCAGAAACCAGCGCCCTCGTTAAAAGCGAGACCGCCATCCCCATTACGCGTGGTCATGACCTTACTCATTCAACAGCCTTCTCTGGTGGAATTGATAACCACTCCTATTCCTTTGCTGGATCTTAATGGGTATGACTTATTGGTTCAATTGATTGAAAAAGCAAAACAAAATCCTAAAGTCACCACCGGCGGCCTGCTCGAACATTGGCGTGACCAGCCTGATGGCAAACTCTTGGCGAAACTCGCACAATGGGAACACATGATTCCAGAGGCGGGTGTTCAGCATGAGTTTATTGGTGCACTCAATAATCTGAGCAAGCTGGCGCATGGCAATGCGATTGAGAACCTGCTGGCTAAAGCCGCACAAATTGGACTAAGCCCTGAAGAAAAACAAAGTCTGTCTGAGCTTATTACCAGCAAAAAATAAACAAAAGAAAACACATCCCTTCCTTTACCTTGCCTCTCAATGCCTCAATTCAAGCATTATCACCCCAAGCAAATTGCTCTTTATTTGCTCGTTAATGGCCAAATAAAGATCTATTCCTGCCCCAAAACCGGTTTTTCAATGACATAGCACCTTAACTGAGCTAGACTAGCTCAATTATTTCTATCTAGACGGAAAGTGAGCCAATGAAAAAAATCATCGCACTAGTCCTCTCATTGTTTGTATGTTCGTCTGTTTTTGCGGCTAACATCAAGCAAGTTGTTTTTTTTGGTGACAGCATGACCGACAACGGTAATCTGTATAACCTAATCAAAACCATGCCCAAATCACCCCCTTACTATAAAGGACGCTTCACCAACGGTCCGACATGGGCTGAATATGTCGAGCGCTCTTATTACAACAATCATTATATCGACTCACAAAATTATGCTTACGGCGGCGCGACAGCTATTTTACATAGCTTTGTTACCGACAAAATTGCGCTCCCTATTACCCTTAGCGCAGAAATGTATGAGTACTACTTAAACACTCTTTATAGCGACAAGACAGACGTGTTATATAGCATTTGGATTGGCGCAAATGACTATCTTTTTGAAACCGAGCCTGACCTGGATGGCCTGACCACCAATGTGACCAATAGCATTTCTGATGCTGTGAAAGAACTCATTGGCAAAGGCGCTAAAAATTTCTTAATCATCAACCTCCCTGATTTAGCTAGCACACCTTATGCAGTAGCCAATGGCACAACAGAGAGATTGCACACCCTCACCTTGTTACATAACAAAAAACTGGCTGATGCGGTCATTAATCTACGCAATGACAATCCAGGCGTGACGATTGCTTTTTTAAATCTCTACGATGAATTTACCGGTCTTGTGACCAACACTGCGCAATACAATCAAACTTA
The DNA here is from genome assembly GCA_031291175.1 of Gammaproteobacteria bacterium. Lineage (GTDB taxonomy): Bacteria > Pseudomonadota > Gammaproteobacteria > DSM-16500 > DSM-16500 > UBA5158. The sequence continues at coordinate 31,655 of JARLJO010000008.1, read as the reverse complement.
TGGCTTATCGATAAAAGACACCACGGATGCTTGCTGGCTAGGTGGCGAAACTTTAAAAGAAATCCATAGCAGCCCTTATAAAGAAAACCAGCTGAATGCAGAAATCAGCGGAGAACTGTCAAAAAACATGAAAGGTGGCAAACAGTTTGATACCAAAACCATCAGTCATTACATCTTAAACTCACCTGACATCTATGCGGCTTACTCTGTGAGTAAGGCACATTCGGAAGGCATGCAACCTTGTGACAATCCTAATGAACATATTTTCTGGGATGATGTTCACCCAACCGCCCAGATTCATGAAGTGGTTGGCAAGCTCGCCATCGAGGCCCTTGGCAAATGGGGCTTAACCTTGCGATAAACACCTCCTCTAGCGCAAAGCGGTTCCGCTTTGCGCTATTACTATCAATGACTTACCCACCCTCACTACTTGATCTTTTTTTGCCCACTCTTAATTGTATCTTAAGCTTTCCTCTGTATACTTATCCAAAATATTATAACCGCGATAAAAACCAAACGAGGATCTATACATGGCGAGCAATCGAATTAATAGCTATCAGAGTCAAGCGTTTCAATCTAAACAAGGTGATTTTTTTATCGCAGAAATCGCACATGAGCCGAAGGGTATCGTGCAGTGCCGTTTTAATACCTATGATGAAGCACTAAACTTTTTTCAGTGGGTCCGTAACCTTGGTATTTTCGACGGCCCAATAAACATTGAGCAGGATAGAAGAAATCACGCTAATAGCGCCATTAAAGGAGACGTCGCCGTTATTCGCTTTTCAGCCGAAGATTATTTTTTGCTTTCTTCACTTGCCATACAAGATCAAGCCCCTTCTGCTCCAGTTGCTGAAGAGCCAGAAGAAATGAAATACGAGGGTGGCCGGGAAATTATACCGCCTGCTCTTCATCATCCTTTTAATCCTGCCCCAGCGATGATGGCAGCAGCAGCCGCTCCTGTGGTAGAGAACAATCCTGTTGCCGCCATTATTGCTAACAAGCTAGAAGCCAAAGATGAAGCAGGCGTTGCCAAAACCCTTGCCGAAATCGATAAAGTTCAAAATGACATTGCTGCCAGAGAAGAACAAACCGCATTCGAGAAAGCGGTTCGCCTTTCGCAACTCGATCAAGCCGCTAGAGATGCACTGGAGAAAACCCGATTAGAACAATTAGCACTTGCTACTGCGAAAGCACAAGCTGAACAAGCCGCATTAGAGAAAATCCGGTTAGAACAATCAGCGCTTGCTGCAGCGAAAGCACAAGCCGAACAAGCCGCATTACTGAGAAAAGAAAATGAAGTAAAGCTCGCCCGCGAACAAGAAGTAAAAGCACAACAGGAAAAAGCCCTCGCAGCGCAAAAAGAAAAAGACTTACAGGCAGAAAAAGCCGCCAGAGCCAACAAGCTAGAAGAACTTGCCCGTCAACAACAGCAAATAGCGGCCGCTAAAAATCTCGCTGCTAGCTCTGCTGCTGCTTCCTCGTCCTCAGTCAGCCAACCGCTCCCTGAGTCAAAAGAAGATGTTGAAGAAGCGGAAGCCAACTTTTCGCTCGCTTTGACTGACGAAGAATTACAAATGATGCAGCAATATGAAGAAACAGCTGCAGTAAACCACGAAAATATGCGCAAACATCAAACAACTCTGATAGCAAGCAGACCGGCATACCTGCCTACTCGCTTAAATGGATTAATGCCGGCGGAAAAACAACAAGCAATAGAAGAGATCCGACTGCAAGATGCGCAAGTTGTCAGCCAGGAGACAGTGGATGCTATTATATTAGCTAGCAAAAAGTCTCTATCCACATTTAGCCTGTTCTCAACGAAAGCCAATGCGGAAAAAAATGCCGGCTTCTTTAGCAAATACTTTCAGCCAAGCCCAGATGAGACTAATGATGCAGCAATGCAGACAATTTATAATCGCCATGTCTTCAATAGCATCGGCAGCTTGTAACTGAATCCCACGAGGGCTCCCATGGGCCCTCTTTCTTGTCCATTTGGACCCTATCTGCCATCCCTGTCAGTTTTTGACTATAGGGCATGACAATCAGTAAAAATACAGAGTATAATGGTAAGTTATTTTTGGCTTCTCCTTGGCCAAGATAAACGAACTGATTACTTCTTCTTCAACTCCGATTTTAACAGGTCAAAGAGCACTATGGATCAAGAGCAGCAACGATCACGTTTAAAAGATTTAATAGCGAAAGGTAAGGAGCAAGGTTATTTAACCTATGCTGAGGTAAATGATCATTTACCGCCTGACATTGCTGACCCAGAGCAAATTGAAGATATTATCAGCATGATCAATGACATGGGTATCCGCGTAGCGGAAGTGGCACCCGATGTTGATGAATTATTGCTAGCAGATAACGAAGCCACCGACGAAGTCGCCGTGGAAGAAGCCGCCTCTGCGCTTGCCTCTGTTGATAGCGAATTTGGCCGCACGACTGACCCTGTACGTATGTACATGCGTGAGATGGGTAGCGTTGAGCTCCTTTCTCGTGAAGGGGAAATTGCGATTGCCAAGCGAATCGAAGAGGGCATGAACCAAATGCTCATCACTCTCGCATACCAACCTCAGATGATTGCTGAAGTATTAGCAGACTATGATCGCGTTGAGAGAGCCGAGTTACGTTTAAGCGACTTGATCAGCGGTTATATCGAACCCGATATCATTGCTACTGAAGAAGCCCCAGAAAAAGAAATTGCGATTCCTGATGAAGAAGAGGAAGAAGGCGGTGAAGCAGGCGGTGATGCTTTCTTAGATGAAGAAACCGGTCCCGATCCTGAAATCGCTAGAGCCCGCTTTGCTGAATTGCGCGAATTATATGAAGAAGCCATTGCAGCAGACAAAAAACACGGCTTAAAGCATAAGAAAACCATTGAAAAACGTGATGCGCTCGCAAAATGCTTCATGGATATCAAATTAGCGGCACGTCAATTTAACAAGCTATCGCGCAAAATGCGCAGCTTGCTGGATGAAATTCGTACCCAAGAACGTCACATCATGAATCTGTGCGTGAACAAAAGCAAAATGCCACGCAAAGCATTCATCAGCGCCTTCTTGAATAACGAAACGAATCTTGAATGGATTGATGATCACAAGAGCAAAGCTTATTACAAAGAAATTGAATATTTTCTCCCTGACATTCAGCGCGCTCAGAAAAAACTGATTACGCTAGAAGAACAGATGAAAATGTCCACCAGCGAAATCAAAGAAGTTAACCGTCGCATGTCTATTGGTGAAGCGAAAGCTCGCCGCGCGAAGAAAGAAATGGTCGAAGCGAATTTACGTTTGGTTATTTCTATCGCGAAAAAATACACTAACCGTGGTTTACAGTTCCTGGATTTGATTCAGGAAGGTAACATTGGCTTGATGAAAGCCGTGGACAAGTTTGAATATAAGCGTGGTTATAAGTTCTCGACCTATGCGACCTGGTGGATCCGTCAAGCGATCACTCGTTCGATTGCCGATCAAGCGCGTACTATTCGTATTCCGGTACACATGATTGAAACGATCAATAAATTGAATCGTATTTCACGTCAGATCTTGCAGGAAACGGGTTTGGAGCCAACGCCTGAGGAACTCAGTAAACGGATGGACATGCCGGAAGATAAAATCCGGAAGGTCTTGAAGATTGCGAAAGAACCGATTTCGATGGAAACACCGATTGGTGACGATGAAGACTCTCATTTAGGGGACTTTATTGAAGATACCAATATGGAATCTCCAATTGATTGCGCAACCAGCACTGGGTTGTCGGAAGCAACGCAAAAGATATTAAACACCCTGACACCACGTGAAGCGAAGGTTTTACGTATGCGTTTTGGTATTAATATGAATACTGATCATACGCTGGAAGAAGTGGGCAAGCAGTTTGATGTGACGCGTGAGCGCATTCGTCAGATTGAAGCGAAGGCGCTACGTAAGTTACGCCACCCTTCTCGTTCTGAGCAGTTACGCAGCTTCTTAGAAGACCAAGAGTAAGATATTTTATGCCCACTCCTTCCCCGCGTGGGAGGGAGTTTGGGTTTAGAATTCATTGTTTTAGCTTAATCCTCAAATTTTTCTAGAAACCAGCGTGGCTTCGATATATTATTGGCGTCTCTTCAGATTTATATCCGAAAAGGGCCCATAGCTCAGTTGGTTAGAGCAGAGGACTCATAATCCTTTGGTCCTAGGTTCAAGTCCTAGTGGGCCCACCAAAATAATCAAGTAGTTAGCGACGGCCGCCGAAACGTGGCAAATTTCATGTAGAAGCTATGTAGAAAGATGAAAGTCCTTTTAGGGGTACAATAACCTTTCTTCAAGTTATAATACTTTGAGATTTTTATACCTAGGATGGGTTATGCAAACGCAGACTGAAGATCAAAGCAAGTTACCAGCTTCCCTCGCACCGCTCCTTGTATTCATTGCCTGCTTTTTTGTGATCGTCTTCTCAATTAACCAAATAATCGACATGGCCAAATCAACGCCAGCTGCTTACGCCAGCAAACTGCAAAATGAACAAAATGATTACGCGTCAGTTAACACGCTCATTCAGAGCTCTTCCCCAATAAATTATAAAGAATTTGAAACAAAGCTTTCGGCATCTTTTCCAAACCAGCCAACTCTTCAAGCCAAATTCAATATCGATCCCCAAATAGAAAAACTCCCGGCTACCGAGCAAAATTATCTCATCAGATTGAAATTAATTGAGTGGAAGGTAGGACAACTGCAAGATCAAGTATCTCAAATTTCCTCTACGCCATCAGAGTCATTAATATTTAAAACTTGGTTCTGGGTCTATAGCTTGCTTATATGGGCAGGCTCAATTATTGGCGGTCAAATTCTAACCTTCCACACCGACAAGTTGATTCACAAATATTGGGCCAAACCAAACTAGCTCAAATTAAAACCATCTAACCATTGAGGCTGCATTTAACTCTTGTTTTATCATTTATTATCTTTGATAATCATCATAATCTTATAAAACCAATAACATCGAGGCTCAAATGGGCACAACAGAAAAGTGGATGTCGGTGAGCGAAATTGCTAAACACCTAGGGGTTGCCGCAATAACAATTTACCGGTGGCTTGAGAAGGGAAACATCCCCGCTCATCGAGTCGGCAAACAGTGGCGCTTCAATCTAAGTGAAATTGACGCATGGGTAAAGTCAGGTAACGCATCCGAAGATGCCGCAGAACGGGTAAACACAAATGATTAACCAAAACACCAATTCTGAAACAAAAAGTAAGTTGACGCAAAAATTCACACATTTTATATGCAAGCTTGTATTAGCTGGAAACATGAACAATGTCATTTAACGAAAATACAAGAGTAAAAATCCCTGCAATATTACATCTGTGCAAATTGGGGTACAACTATCTATCGTTATTGAAGACAAAACGTGATGAAGGCACTAATATTTTTACCGATATTTTTGCAGAAAGTATTCTCCGCATTAATCCTGAGATTGATGAGAGCGACGTAAAAAAGCTTTTCGATAATGTGTCCCTAGCTTTAGATAATGAAGATTTGGGGCAAGCATTTTTCAATATGCTTACTTCAACCTCTGGGATTAAGCTTGTCGATTACAAAAATTTTGACAACAATTTATTTCATATTGTTACAGAACTCACCTATAAAAATGGCGATGATGAATTTCGACCAGATATAACGCTATTAGTTAATGGTATGCCTCTTGCATTTATAGAGGTAAAAAAGCCAAATAACTATGAAGGGGTGCTAGCAGAAAGAGATAGAATCAATACGCGATTCAAAAACAAAAAACTCCGCAAATTCATTAATATTTCCCAGCTTCTTGTCTTCTCCAACAACATGGAATATGACATCGAATCAGCTGAACCCATTCAAGGTGCATTTTATTCGTCTACTTCTTATTCCAATGCAAGCTTTAACTGCTTTAGAGAAGAAGAAATATTTGATTTGATAGAGCTACTCAAACCAGAAGATGATGAGTTGGAAAATTTAGTGCTGAAAGACAACAATCTTTCCTCAATAAAACATTCACCTGAATTTGTTACTAATAAAGCCGCCAATACACCAACCAATAGAATATTAACCTCTCTCTTTTGCAAAAGCCGTTTTGCAATGATTTTGAAATATTGTTTTGCTTATGTGAATAGTGAGACAGGTCTTGAAAAACACATTATGCGATACCCTCAATTATTTGCTACCAAAGCAATTGAACGTACAATTGAAAGTGGCATTAAAAAAGGAATAATTTGGCATACCCAAGGCAGCGGAAAAACAGCTCTTTCATTTTTTAATGTTCAGTATCTAACTGATTATTTCCAACAAAAAAGCGTTATACCAAAATTCTATTTTATTGTTGATCGCATTGACCTGATGAATCAGGCAAAAAGAGAATTTACAAGTCGGGGTTTAATTGTTCATACCGTTAATTCAAAAGATGAACTAGTAAGCAGTTTTAGATTAAGGCAAGCAATTCACAACTTAACGGGACAACGTGAAATTACAGTAGTTAATATTCAAAAATTCAAAGACGATACTGATGTATTAAGGCCTAACGATTACGACATCAATACCCAGCGCATATATTTTTTGGATGAGGTTCACCGAAGCTATAATCCAACAGGTAGTTTCTTAGCTAACCTATTTAACTCAGACAGAAATGCAATATTAATCGGATTAACTGGCACTCCACTAATTGGAAACGATCGACGTTCGCGAGATATATTCGGTGATTACATCCACAAGTATTATTACAATGCCTCTATTGCCGATGGATATACCTTAAAATTGATTCGTGAAGGTATTGAAACAAATTACAGAATTCAACTGGAAAAAGCGTTAAAAGAAGTTGAAATACTCAAAGGTCATGTAGACAAACGTGTAATTTATTCTCATGAAAGATTTGTTGAGCCGATGCTTGACTATATTGTTCAAGATTTTATAAAAAGCAGAATACGCTTTGGTGACGACACAATTGGTGGTATGGTTGTATGCGACAGCGCCGATCAGGCTAAAAAGTTATTTGAAATTTTCATCAAAAAATATAACCCAACACAAAAAACAATCGAACCGATTTATTCTTACCCTAAAGTTGCGGAACAATCAGCTGTCTACAATATCCATCAAACAGAGAAATTAACCGCATCATTAATATTGCATGATATTGGCTCTAAGGATGATCGTAAACAAGAAGTTGATACCTTTAAAGACGGCAAAACAGACCTCTTATTTGTTTACAATATGTTACTCACGGGATTCGATGCTAAGCGACTTAAAAAACTATACATCGGCCGATTAATTAAAGACCATAATTTATTACAGACCCTAACAAGGGTAAATCGACCATACAAGAAATTCAGATATGGATTTGTGGTGGATTTTGCAGACATCCGTAAAGAATTTGACGCGACGAATAAAGCCTACTTTGATGAGCTGCAACTAGAGCTGGGCGATGAAATGCAGACATACTCTAATCTCTTCAAATCAAAAGAAGAGATTGAAGCCGAAATTAAAGATATAAAAGAAAAGCTCTTTCATTACGACTTAAATAATGCTGAAATTTTTTCTCAACAAATTAGTCAGATTGAAGACCGCAAAAAAGTATTAGAAATTAAAAAAGCATTAGAAAATGCAAAAAACCTTTATAATATTATCCGGCTTTATGGTCATTTTGAGTTATTAGAAAAAGTAGATTTTAGGAAATTAAATCAACTATACAACGAAGCAGCAAGACATTTAGAACTACTGAATCTTAAAGAATCAATACAGAACGATGTTGACACTACCAATCTGTTAAATGTGGCCTTGGAAAACGTACTGTTCATGTTTCGCAAAGTATCAGAAAATGAATTGGTAATAGCTGATCAGCTCAAGGATATTCTTCGTAAAGCACGCGAGGCTTTAGCCGACAACTTCGACCAAAATGATCCGGCATTTGTTTCTCTATATGATGAATTGAAACGATTGTTTAACAAAAAAAATCTCGACGAGATATCACAGGATGAGATGACAAATAACATTGGGTCGCTACACCAAATATATGACAAAGTAACTGAACTCAACCGCAAAAACAGCCTGCTTAAAGCTAAATACGAAAACGATACCAAATATGCTCGCATGCACAAACGTATACTGGAAAAAGGCAACATATCCAAAAGAGAAAGTGAGATATGCGAAACGTTATTGGACATCAAGAAACAAGCCGATGAAAAAGTACTGATTAATACAAAACTATTAGATAACGAAAGCTATTTTGATAAATTGATGATCCAAATGGTTATCGGAAGTTTTGATAAAAATAAAATTAGCCTAGACCCTGAATCAGCGACATACATTAATCGCTGTTTAGTTAAAGAATATTTGAACGAATATCAAGGATCACACAGATGGTAACACAAGATTTTACTGCACAAACAAAAAAATTGATTGATAACTTGAAGGGTGTATGCGCCTCCTATGGATTGGGAAATGATGGGAATGAATTTAAAATTATTACCCAGATGTTTCTTTATAAATTTATGAATGATAAATTTGGTTATGAAGTGAAGCAATTAGAGCCAAAATTAAAAAATGCAGAAAACTGGGAAAAGGAAATAGCAAAATATACAAATAGCCAATACGAGATGCTTCTCCATCGCATGAGCCCAGACAGTGCAAAACTTAAAAAAGAACATTATTTATCTAATCTACATAACAATCAGAATATGGAAGAATTTGCCAAATTTTTTGATGATACTTTGCGTGAAATTGCGATTTTTAACAATGATATATTCTCTGTTAAAACAGGAACAGGCGCAAAAATCATTTTGTTTGATGAATTAAGTAATTACATTACTGACAGCTCACAGCGCGATAATTTCTGCCGCGCCATGATTAATCAGTTGGTTAATTTCAGCTTTGAGAATGTTTTTAATCAAAAATTTGATTTTTTCTCTACTATTTTTGAATATTTAATCAAAGATTATAATAAAGATGGTGGCGGGAAATATGCGGAATATTACACACCTCATGCAGTATCAAAAATCATGGCTTCTATCTTGGTAGATAAGCCTGTAAGCAATGCAACCTGCTACGACCCTTCCGCTGGCTCAGGTACGTTGCTGATGAATTTAGCTCATGCTATAGGGGAGGACCGATGTACGATTTACTCGCAAGACATTTCGCAGAAATCGAGCAGCATGTTGCGACTGAATTTAATTTTAAATAATCTGGTGCATTCCATACAAAATATTATACAAGGTAACACCATGCTTATGCCCTATCACAAAGTTGGCGATAAGTTGATGACCTTTGATTACATTGTTTCTAATCCACCTTTTAAATTAGATTTCAGTGATTACCGAAACGACTTAGACTCTAAGCAAAACCTCGACCGTTTTTTTGCAGGCATACCCAACATTGCAAAAACAGATAAGAACAAGATGTCAATTTATCTACTCTTTATTCAGCACATCATGTTTTCTCTATCTTCCAAAGGGAGAGCTGCCATAGTAGTACCTACCGGATTTATTACCGCGCAAAGTGGTATTGAAAAGAAAATTCGTGAAAGATTAATTGAGAGTAAAATGCTGCGGGGCGTGGTATCGATGCCCAGTAATATTTTCGCTACTACAGGTACAAACGTTTCCGTTTTATTTTTAGATAAAGGCAATACGAAAGGCGATATTGTACTGATGGATGCCTCAAAACTTGGCACTACCGTGAAAGAAGGCAAGAATCAAAAAACACTTCTTTCAACGGATGAAGAAAATTTAATCATCAATACATTTAACAAACATGAAGCAAAGGAAAATTTTACAGTAGTCGTTTCTTACGAGCAGATAAAAGAGAATAATTACTCTTTTAGCGCAGGTCAGTATTTCGAAGTTAAGATTGAGTATACTGACATAACATCTAAAGAGTTTGCTCTTAAAATGGACTGCTTTAAAAATAACCTTGACTTACTTTTTTTAGAATCAAAAACCTTAGAAATAGAAATTAAAAAACAATTAGAAGGTTTGAAATATGAGTAATAAGTATTTATTCAAACAGATCGTTCAACAAAAAGGTGGCTTTTTAAGAGGCCCATTTGGTGGAGATTTGAAAAAAGAAATTTTTGTAGAAAAAGGTTTAGATACTTATAAGGTTTATGAGCAAGGTGTCGTACTAAACTCTGATAAAAGCATAGGTCGATATTATATTTCAGAAAAAGATTATTTAGCCAAGCTTCATAAATTCTCTGTCCGCGATAAAGACTTTCTTGTTTCGTGCTCCGGGGTAAATATGGGTGCAATTTATCAACTCAAAGAACCTTTCGAAAGAGGCATTATTAATCAAGCATTATTGCGTATTCGTTTAAATGCGGAATTAATTGATGACAATTATTTTTATTATTTATTTAAGAAACTTATTAGCAAGAAAATTATAAGTGGCTCTGGAGACTCAACAATTCCGAATTTTCCCGGTCTTAATGTAATTAAAAATATTGAATTTGAGCTCCCCATTAAAAGTATTCAAGAAAAAATCGGTAAAATTCTCTTTAATATTGATTCTAAAATTGAATTTAACAATCGCATCAATGCAGAATTAGAAGCTATAACTAAAACTCTATATGAATATTGGTTTGTACAATTTGATTTTCCAGATAAAAACGGAAATCCTTATAAAACCAGTGGCGGCAAAATGATTTGGAATGCCGAGTTGAAGAGAGAAATACCCGAGTATTGGAAAAATGGGAAGTTGTGTGAGATCGCTAATATTATTATGGGCCAATCACCCCCTGGTGAGTCATATAACGACAAAGGTAAAGGGATGATATTTTTTCAAGGATGTACAGATTTTGGTGATCGCTTTCCAACTGTTCGTCAATTCACGACTCAACCTACACGATTGGCAAAAGAGGGAGATATTTTATTAAGCGTGCGAGCGCCTGTTGGAACAATGAATATTGCGAAAGAAAACTGTTGCATAGGACGCGGACTTGCAGCGCTGAATAGCAAAGATAATTGTATCGCCTATCTTTTTGGAGTAATGATAAATCTTAAACAAATTTTTGATAGACGGAATGTTAATGGAACTACATTTGGCTCGATCACAAAAGATGATTTATTTTCTTTGAAAGTAATTAATCCTGATAAAGAAATTTTAAAAAAATATCATAAAATAATAAAACCTGCTTATGAAAAACAAAATAAAATCGCAATTGAAAATCAAAAACTTGCAGAACTCCGCGACTGGTTACTGCCTATGTTAATAAATGGTCAGGTAACTGTTATAAATGAAAAGATACTTAAAAAAAAAGTTGCATCCGCTAGCTTTTGAACAGGAAGATATTGCCTTTTCTAGCCTTTATGTAACAATGCTGGCGCCATTCACACGAAGGAGCATGCAATGTTATATCGGCTTTTAATAACCATTTTGAGTGTTTCTTTTTCCGTGCTATCCGTATCTGCTATAGCTGACACTAGCAGCCAACGCATAGCAAGAAACACCGTGGATACGCCAGTGCAGCTAGTAAGAGCATGCAGCGAAGAATGTGCTGAGCTAAGTAAACGATTTACAGATGAGCGAGCAATTTTAGAAAGACAGGCTGACAGACAATATGCACAGCTTAAAGACACATTCAATTGGTCAGCCGGGGGAGTAAGCATACTAATTGCTCTCGGCTTAGGCTTATTCTATTTCCTGTTTGGTCGGACTGGCAAAGAGGTTCGCGAACAAATTGACCATCACATGAAAAACGAAATTGATAGGCTTGTTGCAAAAGATCTTGAGCCAGTCCGCGAAAAAGTTTTTGAATTACAAAAAGAGGTAGAACAACTCCGCGGCTTTAAGTATCGCCGCATAATCTGGCTCGCATTAACTGGTGATGATATTGATGGCACGCAAGCTGCTTTCAACGATGTGGGATTAGTGCGAGTTGATGCTCAAACCCCTATGAGTTCTGATGATATTGATGTCGCAGATTGCCATCTGGTAATACTATCTTATGATGGAACCCCATTGGCAAAGTCTCTCTTACAAGCCGTCGCCGATCAGCTTATAAACCGCACCCCCACTATTCACTTGGTGATATATACATACAGAAACGGATCTACTGAAGTGCGGCTAGGCAAAGAGGAATTTGAGATTTTAGCCAATCTCAGGTGGTTCTCAATGGCAAACTTCCCTTCTACGTTGATCGCTCAAGTGGTCAGCCTTGTCAGGGGCTCTGTAAGCACGATTAGAAGGTAATTTTTATGGACGCTTTCATAGAGCAAAGACTCTGGGATATCAAATCTTCTATTGAGCCGACCCAGGCACAGAAAGAAGCAGCACAACGTAGCCATACTAATTTAAGAACATTACTTGATAGTGGCAATATCGGTAACCGAATCACTGGATCTTATCTAAGTGGTAGTTATGCGCGTGATACAGCAATTAGACCGATAGATGACGTTGATATAATATTCCTGATTGATCCCTCTCAATGGGCACAAAACCTATTTGAAGCGGTTAAAGGCCAACCCTCACCAGCTTCTGTCTTGCAAACATTTTCAAACGCTATTAGATACCGTTATCCTGTCAGCTCAGTATATTATCAGCGCCGATCAGTAAGATTATCCATGTTTCATCTTGATATAGACGTTGTTCCCGCCATCCCTCAAGATCAATACGGAAATGTTATTTTGATCCCAGATTCTAACCAAGATCAATGGATTAAATCAGCACCGAAAATTCATGCAGAAAAAGCTACACGAGTTAACCAACTCCGCGGAGGTAGACTCAAACCACTTATTAAATTATTAAAAAAATGGAACTCTGGAATTCCCGCCACCGCATCACTTAAATCTTTTTGTATAGAAACCTTAGCTACACGAATTTTTGCAGAAGTAAATTTTGAAACTTTGCTGGATGGATTAATTTTATTTTGGGATTTTGTATCGCGATTTGGTGCACAAACTCAATTTTACCGTTGGCCATACAACTACAATGTATCGTGGGGTGGGTTATTTGAAACCTTGAATGTTCCCGATAGCGCCGGAACAAATAGCAATACTGCCGCTGGCGTGGATATACAACGCAGACTAAAATTTGCGGAAGTCGCAGCAAGAAGCAGAGATCGCCTACTTTCAGCAAAAAATGCACTGTATACAAGCACTGCAAACAACTATATTTCAGAGGCATTATATATTTAAATTCATACCATCAAATATTCTTGCATTGGCTTCAGCATAGTAACATTAGATTATTTTCCTTGTGGTGCTAAGTGCGGAAATTTTTGGCAAAGTTTAGCAATTAATTCTTGTCGTGCATCAACATAACTCATCTGGGATTTATCATTCGCGATAATGTTACATTGGAATTTATCAATAGCTTTATGTCCAACGCGGTCAAGAATGCTATTAGCAGCTTGAACTCGCGCAAGTCCTGTGCCATTTTCAACAATGTCAGTAAGTGCGTTAATGGCAGACTCTGCCGCGATGAGAAGCCTGTTTCGTTGCATGTTATGTAGGGTAGCTAGTTCAGAATCTATTATTCGTTTGATCTCAGGTTTCTTCAGGTTTTCTTGCCCAATGGAGTAGGCTGTTTTTTGGCTGTAGCCGGACCGAATGGCTGCCTGTGTGGCATTCAGATCTAACAAATACTCGTCGACAAAGCATCTTTGTCTGTTAGTCAGTTTATTCATATCTCCTCCTAAAAAACATTAAATATCTCATCCCTTCAGTGTTGCGTGAAAAAGAGGATAAAGAGAAAAAAGCTTTATCACGCCGCTTGCGCGAGACTTACAATAAACAATTAAAAGAGAAAAATGCGAAATAACCACATGCCACATAATCTTATTTCGCTTAGATGCCAGCATAATTCTCACTAAAAACCTCCAGCAAACCTTCTGAAAAACGCTTTTTCCACTTATTTAGCTTTTTTCGCAGCATAAATAATCTTTGGCCTTCCCTTGGTATCTTCCTTCGACTGAGTAATTCGAGCAGGACTCTGGTTTAAAAGAAAACTTAAGGCTTCAGAAATTTCTTTAGATGTTTTGTGATGATTTAATGATTTGCTGATCTCGGTTGAACTCATACTCCGAATTCGTAACAAATCAAAAATCTTTGTTGCCAACTCATATACCTCAGCATCTCTATACTGTTGTTCAATGTTTCCAAACATATGCCAAACCGAATCCTTAACGTATTTCATCCAACAAATAGCGGCTTTAATGTGGGAAATCTCAATAGAAACGTTCTTATCGAGGACTGCAAATATCATTGCCAGCATTCGACAATATAGTTCTGATCGCGCCAGTAACGAGCCAACAATACCTGGGCTGTCTTGGGATATCCTTGAGTAAAGTTTTTTCCAAAACCGTTCCGATTCAGCGGTCATGCGAATTTCAACCCCTCCATCAGAGTCACTTTTCTTTAAACTAATGTATCCCAGAATTTCAACGATTTTATTCGCTAAGATATCGATATCTTCAGGCAATGTAGCATGCGGAAGCGCAACCAATTTTTCTCGTGCTACATAACAGATGAGAAATCTATTAAGAAATCCATTAGTTACTTCAACGCTTTTTGATATTTTGCTTTTAAGCTCATCACTGGTTATATGACCAATGATTACAACATGGGGGTCACTTGCAGATGTTTGATTGTTCTTAGTTAACGGTGATAAATTTCTCCCATCAAAAAGATTTCTAATAACGGGTGATAGTGTCGATGTTTCCCTTCTAGAGTTTGACAGTACATTTGAAAACTCAGCCTCAATAACAAGCAATCTCTTATCAGCAACACCCAAATCATTATTTTTTGCATCACGGATTGCATAACAAATACCTTCACCAGAAGATAACCCACCGATATGTATATTTAAGCACTGATGATCATTGTTTCGTTTCTGAAGAATTTCATCAACTCGCATGAACACACGACGGGGCAAAGCCTCAGATGTACCTTTTCTTGCTTTTCCTGACTTGCCCGATAACAGAAAAAATGGCCGACAGTGAATTTTACTATCGCCTATCCATTGATATACATCTCTGCCTAACACAGCACAAAAAAATGCTATAACGTTTGCAGATATAGCAACTGGAGATGCTTCTGAATTACTACCCGCCTTATTAACAAACTCTTTTAAAACACCATAAAATGCCCTCTCATCAATGTTAGGTTGTGCTGCCAAAACCATTTTGTCTTCCACATTTTCATACGCATCAAAACCTCGATCTGTTATCATATATTCGTCCTTAGTATATTTGACTGGTGCTGCGCTTCGCCAAGTGCAGCAACTTTATTTTTAATGAAACCATATAAATTTTGACGATTAGACGTCCGCATCTTTTACCACCATATCTTCATTTTTTTTGTATTCACTAGTCGACATTACAAGCGCATGGCTGTCTAAGAACTGCATTACGTCAGACTTTCGGTAGAGAACACGACCTGAAATTTTTCTAAACGCAACACCATCACCTTTCCATCGCTCGTTCTCAAGAGTAGCAATTGATACGCCCCGAACGGCAGCAACGACGTTTTGATCAAATAGCGCAAGCGGATGCGCATTCCAAAATTCATGAACGAGTTCAACGGGGGATTTTTTCGGGACAAGGCGTGAAAGAGTCTTATCACGCCGCTTAATGCTTAATGGGGTTTTATTCACTTCTACATCCTTCTAGATTGTTAGATTCAATCTAAAGGGTAGCGTTTCGATTTAGAAAAAGAGTGGAAGATTCAAAGATTTTTCGGCGCGAATCTTCCGCAAAATTTTTGCACATAAATGCTAGGTTTTTCTTATCTTGTCGTCAGAAATCTCGTATGCATAATCAAATACCAAATCCAAAGTGAAACGAATTGCGCTAGTTAGTTTACCCACAAAATTTTTCTTAACTTGATTTTTAAGAAGCAAAATTGAATGATCTAACTTCTCAGTATCGGTTCTGTATTTTGGCAAAGTATCAGGGTGCCTAAAATCAATCTTAGCCACCCCCTCTAGTATTGAAGCGAACTCTTTCAGGTTTGCAGGTAGAGCTCGAAATAATTGAAATATCTCCCTTACCCGAACAACCAATTCTTCAGCTTCCTTTTGTGTGCCTTCTTCGTATCCACCATCCCAAGATGTGACGTCACTAAGATTGCCTAATACATCCGTGAGTAGTTCATTGGCAGAAGATAATGATCCTATTTCTTGTATTATTTTTCTGGCATAAGAAGAAACTTTTAACAGCTTTTCTTTGCTTAGTTTAGAAACAACCCTTTTTAAATCTGCTTCTCGATGATAACCATCACAATGAACAGCTACGTTGAAATACATAAAAAGCACTTCGTGTACTTTTTCTTTAATTTCCTGGTCATTTTTTGTAGGAGATTTTTCTTTAGCTTTTTTTATTGCTGATAGTTCTAATCGATTCCACATTTTTTTTATATGCTTGATATCAGATTTATATTTTTCTGATCCATGCATTAATCTCTGAACTCGACATAACTGCAACGGTCCTGATTTCTTAGAATTCAATACCAGTTGAGCTGCATTAGCAGCTCCTAGCGGGAGCCAATCTGGAATAATAACTTTCATTTGCAAACTCGTTCTCTATGATTGCTTGCGATATGAGTAATTTCTGTTTCTTTAATTCCCATGCATTTCATAAAATAATCCGCAATTTGCTGCATCGGCTTACGCAATCTTTCAACATCTGTAATGATGTAGCCTGATGTTACATCGTTATTCATCTTATGATTAGCCAATCGCTTCACGGCATAGGCAGAAATATCTAAGCTTTCAGCTACAGTTAGAAAAGTGCGTCTTAAATCGTGCAAAATGAAGGAAATACCTGATGACTCAATCACCTTCACCATTTGCTTACGAGGCTCAACAATGTAACCACCAGCACCCGTGCCAGGGAAAACATATTCATTTACCGACGACTCTTTACGCTGCTTGAAAATATCTTCTATAAAATCAGGAATCGGCAGAGTGTGTGCTAAATTATTTTTAGTGTTACTAATTGTGAGCGTTTTCGCATTCAAATCAACCTGGCGCCATTTAAGCTGAGCACCTTCTTGCCTTCTTAGACCCGTGAAAATCATTAGCAGTAAATAATCACGCAAGACTTCATTTTCAAGCTTTGATACACCCTCATACCATGGCTTTAGCTCATGAGCTTTAATGTAGCCCTGTCGCTTCTCTACTCGAAACCAAGAACGAGATTGCGATAATCGTTTAACCGGATTTTCCGTGATAAGTGAACGCCCCTTAGTATCTTCATACTGACCCATAGCAAAATTGAATAATGCACGAAGTAGCCTCATAGCTAGATTTGCACGTGCATGACTCCGCTCACCAACTCTTGTATGACGTTTTGCCACCATATCTTTGGTAATCTCCAGAAGCGGCTTTTTTTTCCAATCATCAAATGACTCAAGCATCACACGCTCGTAATCAGCGATGGTGGTAGGTTTAAGTGAATTTCTGGTCTGTATGTATTTATCAAATACTTCTTTCAATGTAACAGTCTTAACTTTAGCTTCTTTCCGATCAGCAACCGGATCACCACCGGTGGCGATTTTGCCCAAGATTTTTTGGGCCTCTTTGCGTGCTTGCACCGCTGTAAGCTTCCCATATTGGCCTAAAGTGATACGACGTACTTTATTGCCAATCAATGTTTCCACCACGAAACTTTTAACCCCCTTCGCTGTGACCCGAAGCGCAAACCCCTTTAACTTATCATCCCTATAGAAAGCCTGATCTTTATCAGAAGGGGTTTTAGCCCTCTCAACATTACCCTTGGATATACGCATATATTTCACTCACATTTCATGTAGAAGCCATGTAGAAAGACTGTTTAGAACTGACTAGAAGAATTTGGAACGAATTATAGACAGTAAAATACTGAATGTATAGAGTATTTAGAAGTATTGCGGAATATGTAGAAGTGGCTAGAACCAGCATTTTTGGAACTCATAATCCTTTGGTCCTAGGTTCAAGTCCTAGTGGGCCCACCAATAAAATCAATCATATGCCAAAATTTACGCACACCAACTACCTCCTCTGGGACACTCCTGGGACAATAACAAAAAACACATGACAGCAAAAGACAACTCAAAACAGCGAGGCTCTTTGATTATTTAAGTGTTTTTATTTTGATTTCTTCTAAGCTAGCAACAAGCAGGAAGGTTTTATATTGAGCAATATTAGATCTTTTGAGAAATATTTACTCGGCAACCTATTGATATATTGATGACAGTAGTACATAATATAATTATCTCATCTGCCCAAGGCAGAAGGAGTTGAGCCAACGTTATGCGTTGGCTTTTCCATTTCTAGAGTTATACTTCTTCATTAGCTTCTTTTTGGCATTTGGATATTCCAGCCAATGAGCCGTCAACAAAATCAAAGCGCCCTGTCTCGGTTTCTTCATAATCGCCACGTAGTCATGGTCCTTTAGCCACACATAAATTTTAATGACTCCATCACCTTCAGTTGACTCCCAGGTCAGAATATCCGAATGACTCGCGTTTTCGATTATATTCTTCAGCCAAGGCAAACGTTCGGAGCGCCGGAGATCCGGCAATCGAACCCCTCCTTGCCCATCCTCTCGGGTCGTCAAATGCCAGAACGATTTTTCTTTCCCATCTTCCAACTCATAAGAGTATTGCCTTACTTTATGGCCCTCATAACAAACCGGGCTAGATATAAAGTCGCGATGAAATATTTCATGTAATAAATCAAAAGTATTGTGATCCCAAGGGCTAACCTTGAACAATGCGGGCAACCAAGAAGGTACTATTGTCACTTTAATCCCTCTTCTGTACTGGCGCGGGTATTTGTGGGCTAAATAAAAACAGATTGAACTTTTCTTCTCTCAGAGAAGTGGAACGCATTAGCGTCGATGGATATTTAAGCTTAGCTTCAATAAGCTTAATAATTTCTAACTTAGCTGCATTTCCAGCCAAATTTCTGTGCTTATAGGTTAAAGCGCCCAGAAACAAATCTGTTAGCTGAACCAAATGAGACTCATGTGAACGTATATTTTGTATTTTCCCGATCATTTCACCAGTGAAGTCATATACGTTATTGCATAAAATCTCTTTCAGCTTACGATTTCTTAAGCGACTCCGCGTATCTTTAATATCTAGATAAACATCATATTTATGCTCAGGACTGAAGAGCTTATTAAGCAGCGAAAAATACATCTTATAATAAAAGGCATCATGAGAGTTTTGATTAAAGCTTTTGTGGTCAAGGCTTAGCTTGTTTAAAACCACTAACGCCCTAAAGTGCATAGCAGGTTCCGCAAAAAACCAATTTATTAAATCAAAATAAAAATCCTTTCGCGAGCTAGATACTTTTATCCATTTCAGCTCACCTTTTGCATTGTGCTTATTTTTAATATCTAATATTTCTTGAGAGAGGCGAGGCAGCTCTTCTTTAGGGCACCAAATAGCGCCTAGAGCCATTATAGGTTGGCGATCATTTTCTAAATGACACGACTCATCGCAATAGACATTGTACATTTCCATATTCTCACCCTCGCTCAACTACTAGCGGTGGAGAGTAACTTATTTCGCAATACCCATAAATATGATTTTGATTTATTTTTTTGATTATTTTTTGCACCAATTAGACAGTATTTTTCCTTAACCTGCCCCTTGAGTGTCCCACAGCCACGACATTAATCATTAAAATCACTTTAAATCATGTGATTAATGATTAATTACATAGGATTATGTATCCCCTGTTGTCATTTATTGTCGATTAAAACAAACCGGGGTCAGGCTTGCGTTGTTGCATTAATTCTTAATACGCAACAACGCAAGCCTGACCCCATTTCTGCATTACATAATGCCGCCAATGAATTCTTGTTAGTATTATGCATTACGACTAAAATGCTTAAATTATTTTAAAGCCCGCACTAAAAGGTAATTGCCACGTCTAGCCCACGTTTATTTGCAAAAAAACCCAGCCAACCCGCCGAAGAAAAAATAGTCCCACCCCAAACTGAATTAAGCATACATCTCTCAGGACTAGACAAGGCAATTGAAGTACTAGACTTGAATTATACAGCTGCAAAAACTGGATTACTAAACGAACGATCTGATTTTGATTTTCGCGGTATAGTGGAGGCTATGAGTACATGCGAAGCCGTACTCGACCTTATATTGCATTTGCATAAAACCAATGCTTTAAAAAACAAAGATAAAACATTGGAATTTAACATTCAATCAGCAAAAGAAAGCTGTCAACAAAATAAAAAATCCCCAGAAGGGCTTAAAGTATTTGTAACCCGTATTAAAGAGTTACAAAAATTACAGGGCTTACTTGTTGAGATTTATTTAAGCTGCAAAGCAGATATAGATCATAAGAAAATTAAATATCTCAAAGAAGACAGGCCTTTTAGATGCTCAATACAATAAAATTTTATAGAACTGAAACGGCCACGCAGAGCCATGCTTAGCATGGCTAACTTGTTTTGATTTGCGAATTATATCTTTTTTCTAAGGCATCCATCGCCGTCGTAATATGCTCACCATTTTGATGCTTGCGGTTTCGATACGCTTGGTAGATTTTCCAACCATTCCCAGGCAATACAAACTATAATAAAAAATGAGTTTTTACAAAACTTCCAGGAGAAAATACAAAAAAAAGAAAGCTTTTTAACAAAAAAAATCGGCTCCGGGCATCAGCTCTATACCACCAAAATAAAAGACTTAGCCGAGCCCCGTCTGTATTTAAAAGGAGAAAGCACACCTATTACTTGGAAAACGTATTTAGAAAGCCATCAGCAACTCGATCCTGAAAAATCCAAGCTACCGCTTACTTGTGGCATGCCTTCTGTATTACCAGAAAATTATGACTCACATATTCATCGGGAAAAAATCGACACTAATAAAGTTGGTGATTTAGCTTACCTGCTTTCCATGGGGCAAGCGTACGCCCTTCATCGCGATTTACGCGAGACATCGCCTGACATTGAAGTATTTGTTTATCGTGAACCATCAATAGCAGCTTCATCTAGCTACCAAAGTCCGCGGATAAGATAAACGCTTAAAAAATAGCGCCGCCAACCCTGACATTTATTCATGACGCCTGTCAATATTTGCGCTAGATAATTACAAAAGCTTGCGACTCAACGGATTAATCCGCTTGTTACCATACTGCTGATTATAACTAATCTATGGCTTTTTTGTGACAAAACCACGTCAAGACTAAGCAGATGCCTTTTCTTTGAACTGTCGACTACTTTCTTTGTTCACAAAACCGCTTGACGGGCCAGCCCATCAAATTTGATATCTACTAAATCTCAATTAGATAAAATGTTATAGCGCTGGCTAGACTGCAACACTATTGCAGTATGAGAAAAATTTTTATAAGATGCTAGCGTCTGATGAAATTTGTCATTTTGTAGCGGCCATTTAAACAGAAAAAATCTGTGACATTAAGCACGCTGCATAATGAAAATCTTTTCAAGCCGCTCTAAAAATTTCAACTGAAAATGTATGTCCCCATTTGTGGCGAGTGACTCTATTTCCCAGCCATTCTCTCTTTATACTTTAATCACGGATTTTATTAAAATGGATTTAAAATTGAAAAAAATATTTAAAAGAGCAAGCTTAATGCTGCTAGCAATAATAGCTTCTAATATGACTTTTGCTGCACAGCATGGTTTTTATGGTGATTTAGGCCTTGGTTTGGGATTCGGCCCAAGTAATACCGTTGTAAAAAGTGAATTATTCTCTAATAGTGGTGGAACACTCTCTGCAAATACAAGTGATGTATATACACTCCAAACACGCGGTGTAACAACAGGCTACATAAACGTGGGCTATAACTTTACTCCTTA
The DNA here is from genome assembly GCA_031291175.1 of Gammaproteobacteria bacterium. Lineage (GTDB taxonomy): Bacteria > Pseudomonadota > Gammaproteobacteria > DSM-16500 > DSM-16500 > UBA5158. Next base: position 9,889 of record JARLJO010000008.1, on the reverse strand, counting down.
TTTTGGTGCAGAAGCAGATGTAACCTACTGGGGAAAACAAGATTTAAGTAGTTTTGCAAATAATGTTACGACAGAAACTGGTCAATGGAGCGGAAAACTACAAAGCTATTCTTATGGATTAAATGGGGTCGGTTATTTACCGCTTGCAGAAACGAAAATAAACTTGTTTGCGAAATTAGGCATAGCAATAATACATTCCGAACTCAACGTAAATGACCCCAAAGGGTCAGTTTTTTTTAACCCAGGCTCTTATACAACAACATCAAATGCCCCAGGCCTACTCTATGGAGCTGGAGCAGAATATCAATTCAATAAAAATATTTCGGGTCAGTTAGAATGGAAAGGCATAAATCGCTTTAACGATAGTCGCATTAGCAATATTAGTTACAATTTAATTGCAATCGGGCTGCGATATACATTTTGCTAATATTTCAAGGTGCAATTCATGTCAAAATTATCTTTTTATTTTCTAGGATCAGTAGTATTCATAAATTCTATTTTTCCTAATGCAGCAGCAGCTACATCATTAAAAAAACCACCACAGCCGATGTTAAAACCGTGGGTGTCTACCGCACTATATCATGATGTCTCACACCAGTTACGTGATATCAAAGCGATTCAGCCTGAATCATTTGAAAAAAATATTGCACGATTAGGAATGCTTCCGCCCCATCGCTATCCTTATAAATATGTTATTCAAAATGATATGGCTATTCAAACAACATCAAGATTGACACTTCCCGTTACTCCCGGTTTAACAATACAAGGATTAGGTAAAGGGTTCATTAATACTAACGGAACCCCATATGCATTTACCTTTACCCCATCCGATGTCAATCTTGACGTAGGGAAAAATTTTATCGTCCAGTGGGTCAATTCTTCTTTTGCAGTCTTTGATAAAGCAGGTCATTTGCTTCAAGGTCAAACCTCAGGAAATACCTTGTGGAGTGGCTTTCCGGGGCGTTGCGCGACCAATAACGATGGAGATCCTATTGTTAAATACGATCGCTTGGCGAATCGTTGGGTAATGACACAATTTGTTTCGTCTGCACCTTATCGTCAATGCATAGCAATTTCCAAAACCGATGACCCCAGAGGGGCGTATGATCGTTATGAGTATGACTTTGGAAGCGTCTTTAATGATTATGGAAAATTAGGCGTTTGGCCAGATGCTTACTACATGAGCTTTAACATGTTTCAGGGTACAAGTTTTGTTGGTGGTCAGGCATGTGCTTTTGAAAGAGATAAAATGTTAGCTGGAGATCCAGGTGCCCGAATGTTTTGCTCAGGTCTACAGTCAGACAGTATGCTTCCAGCCGATTTAGATGGTACTAATTTACCACCGAATGGTTCTCCGAATTATTTTGCTGGATTTGACAGAGGAGGCCTGCCTAACCCACCTAATGATTTTGCAGAAGTGAGTAGCAATCAAGCCCCACTAAGCAATATTCATATATGGAAGTTCCAAATAAATTGGTCGAATGTAAGTCAATCTTCATTCACCGGCCCTACCAATATATCTGTTAAACCATTCAATTTGCTCGCAGGTAACTGTGGAGAGCCTAACCCAGCAGTAACTGGTAATTGTGTCCCACAAAAAGGAACAACAGATAAACTTAGCGTGATTGATCAGGATTTCATGTACCGTTTTGCATATCGTAACTTTGGAAATTATCAGGCATTAGTACTAAATCATACTGTAGATGCGGGCAATTTAGTTGCGGGAGTTCGCTGGTATGAGATAAGAATCAAAAACAATAAAATAGCTTTATATCAACAAAATACTTATACGCAACCAGATTCTATTTCTCGTTGGTACGGTAGTATTGCAATGGACAAAATGGGAAATATTGGGTTAGGTTATAACGCTTCAGGCAACAATTTATATCCAGCGATACGCTATACTGGGCGTGTATTTTTGGATCCGCTGAATACGCTTCGATCTGAAAACTCTATCATTGAGGGATCAGGATCACAACTCCAGCCAACAAGTGGCGATGATCAAAGAAATCGATGGGATGATTACACGAGCTTAGCTGTTGATCCTAGTGACGACTGTACTTTTTGGTATACAGCAGAATATATGCTCTCAACTGCGCCAGATGCTAACTGGAGTACCTATATAGGGTCATTTAAATTTAATAATTGCCGATAATAATATTGGTATCAGGCAATTAAGAACATGATCTATGATAGCACTTGACACTGATTACCCATAAATCAAACAGCGCTCATTTTTCGTATATTGGTTGCCACTTCTTTTGTATTGATATCCTCAACAATGAGATATTTTTTGTTTTTGAATAAATGGAATCGTGTGGGGATATTATATTGCTTACACTCTGCTGCAATAGCCTCCGCATTGACTTCGTCCTTCACTTCCAAACGTGCATCAGCCTTACAGGATTGGCGCAAATAGACTTCAAAAGGGTGTTTGAATTTTGCGGCTAACAATGTAGCATGAGAATTTGATTGGGGATGATGCGAAACAGTATGTATATTACTGACTTCTATATCGCGCAACAGTCTAGCGATAAAATGATCGACGTCAGCTTCTGTGCGGAGAAGAAATCGCCTGTCCATAGGTACAAAGTCTTTTAAAGCTCCTTCAAAATCATTCTCATCCGGCATCAGGTTTTCAGGTGAGTGAGGAAGATAAGCTAAAATTTGATCCTCAGAAATGCCTTTCTTTAGTATTTCAATTATAGCATTCGAATGTAGAGCGCCACCGAGATAGGCGACACCTTTTCTCTGTTGATAGTCTCCGATCAAATTCATGCCCATTGTCATTTCTCTTTTTTTGGCTGAATCTTTTAGCGCCGTAATGCGTGTATCATAAGACTGACTGACTATTGAATAGTAATGATCTTCATTGATATCCGTACCTAGCACCAACATCTCATGAACATTAGCCTCATTCATTATTTCCAGTAAGATTTCATGGCCCGGAAGATTTTTGATAAGCTCAGCTAGCTCCATATAGCGCTTACTCGACACATGTTCCTGAAGAATATTACATAACTCTACAAAAGGAAGCTCCCACAATTCTTTATCCAGTTTTACCCCGGCTTTTACTAAAAAGGATTTGGCTTGCACAATCTGTTCCCTCACAAAGTCAATGCCAGTTTGCATACTTTGAATGTTCTCAGTGAATGTCAGGTTTTGCGGTCTTTCAAAACACAGGGTGTCATAGCCTAACTCAGCCAAGGCAGTTAATAACTTTTTGAGGACTTTTTTGGGAATGGTATCCCAATGACGCTCGAAAAAAAGGACCATTGGTAAGGCCATAGTGACACCCTCTGAATAATTAATATCCGGGAATTTTAGCAGAAAGATATTAAGGAAATCTTACGTGAGGGATACCACTTATTTTATTGATTATAAATTAAAAAATCGCTTTGCTTGAAAGGGTGCCCCCCCCCTTTTTCCAGGGAGTATTTATGAAAAATTATACATTAGAACCCGCCCCCCCCCGAAGAGTGCCAACGCATAATTGAAAAAGAATATCGCGGCCAAAATTTAAGTTCTGTGCTTTTGAAGCATATTGAAAGCTTGGCAAAAACCCATGGTTGCTATATGTCTCATCTTGATACGTTTGATTTTCAGGGAAAAGATTTCTACTTTAAACATGGATACAAAGTTTTTGGCGTACTATGATTGCCCGCCTGAACACAAACGCTATTTTTTGGCAAAAACATTATAAGCAAAAAAGTTGAAGAACGTGATCTATGATAGTACTTGACACCGGTTTTCGGTTTTCCCGGTTTTATCCCTTTGCGTGAGGAGAACAACTGAAGGGGTTTCGCGGACTAAGACCCCCACAAAAAACGTGGGGGTCTTAGTCCGTGCTACGAAATTTTATTGTGGACCAAAGTTGACGCCTTGAAGTATTTGACGTTACAAACTGATACTATGTTTTTATCTTACTCGGACTCCCTTTTGATACTCTTGCGCTCTTGCTGAGACTTCTTCAAATTGGGATACCCGTTGCATTTCTTCTGTGGGAACCACGAATTTACGTGGTTTTGCTGAAAACTTAATAGTAGGAGGATCTAAAGTAAGATTATTTTGTCCTAAATTAAATATGACTCTGCTAGCTTTTAAATATTCCGTGAATTTTGAAAAAAAGAATCGACTTACTCTTTCTTGAGGTTGATCTATCAAGATAGGAGGTCGACCACACAGTTTTTCTATACTTTGTTCGTCATATTCTTTTGTACATTGCCATTGAATTTCAATATCAGTGCCAAAATACTTCGCGGCCGAGTAATCCTTGAAGCGAGCTAATTGATAGCATTCTTCATAGTGGAGATCACAAACAATAGCTTCGTTGGGTTTGTTCAGGTCGCCAATAATAAGAAAATCATGCCCTCCCTCACTCCCGCCCGAGGTTACCGAAGCATAAGCGACTGGTTTAATATTACAGAGAAACAAATAACCTAATGCAGCACAACTTTTCGCTCCACAATTTCCAGCTTCCTGGATCCCGTGACTTCCGCCAAAGAGCATAGCGTCGAGAATAAAATATTCTTCAAAGTGAGGATCTGTAGGCGCCATACTGAAAACCGTTGCATCTATTTTTTTCTGCCAATAATCACAGGCCGCTTCAATTCTATCGCTGGCTTGTTGGAATTGGGGTCGATCACTATCTCCAGGACGATTGGTTGAACCTACCGAAAAGTCTTTTTGAATCCTGGAAAGGGCTGAATGAGCAAAAAATAAATTTTCAGAGTACGAATTGATGATCATGGAATTGCCCCCGATGAATACTAATAGCATAGCACAGGAAGGCGGATTACATGGGCAGAGGTCAAAACACCACGACTTGCCCAATCACATGAAGAGCGAAATGGCGCTTAGATTTTTCTTTATTTTTCAGCAAAATAAACATCAAAAGGATACCAAACCAGATGAAAAAGAGCATGCGCGATCATCGCCGCACATAATCCGTAATGCCAAAATAACCAGCCAAAAATGATTGATGCCCATAAGTTCAACCCTAGCATAGATATCATAAAGGCAGGCGTTTTTTTACAGCCAAAAGATAAATAAGCGGGCAAATGACCCAAGCCAAATAATAATCCTGAAATAATAATGGCCGCCCATAAAATAAAGGGGGAAGGCCCTCCAAAAAATGTTCCTACCCACACAAAAAACATCATTAATCCCCAGCGAGATAAAACTTCCTCTACAATTCCACCATACAACACACGCCCCCAAATTCCAGAGGACATGCGCAAACTTTCCATGCATTGAATTGTTTTTTTGTCTAAGCGTGGCCTGCAAACACCATAATAGACCATAAGAAAAATAACGGCTCCGGCGATACCGACAACTAATGATGGTAAAATTTGAGGCTGCAAGGCATCCCAAGCAATTTTTCCACTGACCAGGGCTTCTAAAAATGGTGCGTGTAAATTTGTTTGATTACTAGCAGCCACTCCAAAAGCCGCCGCAAGAGAAATAAGTATTAATGTTTGAACGGTTGAGATGATTATAAATAACTTTCTGGAAGGAAGCTTCTTGGCTGTTGGCAAACTCACTTTGATAAATTTATAAATATTTTTTGTCACCGGAATAACAAATAAAACACCAGGGATACATAACCCAATTAAAATAAAAAATAACGCCCAGTTAAACATAATATCCCTTCATTTTTTTGAGTCATTGATGTTTATTCTTTGCATGGATATCTGCCCCTGAAAATAGACTAACGCAATGCATCGCCTGAGTATAGGTAGTTTTTATTATACCTTAAAGCGGAATTTGGTTTTTTTTAGTTCTTTAGCTTTTCTAAACGGGTGTTGATCTGCTAGCTCCTGACATGGAGGCTATGCTAATCTTAAGGATATTGACAAAGGTTTTCACGATGAGCATGGATATCATTTCTGAACTTAACCCCATTTCTCTTAACGATTCTTCGGTTTTTCGTAATCTTATAAATAAAACTTCCAGCCCCATTTCACATTATTCATTCAGCGTTATGTATGCCTATGCCGATCTTTTGCAAATTCGCTGGATGAGCTGCCATAATCACATTTGCGTGTTTATGATAGATAATGATTTCTTACATCTTTTTATTCCACCGCTGCCTGAAGCCGAAGCCACCATTTACGACTTGCAAAAAGCATTACTGTATTGCTTTAAAAGAATGAATGCTTTTAATGCTGAGAAAGGGAATAAATTCGCAGGCAAAATCAATGCTGTTTCTGATGAGCAACTCGCTCGCATTGCTGATTGTACAATTGCAGGCTTAGAAATAAGACCCTATTCCTCTGGTAAAGATTATGTTTATGACATAGACAAAATCATCACCTTGGCAGGAAGCGCTTTAGCGTCTAAAAGACAGAGCAAAAATAAATTTATGCGTGATTATCCCAATCATTATATTGACTCGATGAGCGACGCCTATATTCCCGATTGTTTAAACTTATTAAAGAAATGGGACAAGGCAAAAAGAGATTTTCAAACGCCAGAAGAACGCAATTATCAGCAAGACGAATTCCAGGCGTGTGAACGCATAATTAAAAATTGGCGATCGCCCGGTTTAAAAGGAATGGTCTTGTTTGCTGATGAGAAACTCATTGGTTTTACTTTTGGCACTTATCTTACGCCTAAACAAGCGCTCATTTTGATAGAAAAAACTGACCCCGATTTTAAAAATGCTTCGGCCTTTATATTTTCAGAATTTTGTAAACATTATTGGAGTGATTGTACAGAGTGTAATTGTGATGATGATGGCAATAACGCCAATCTGCAACTGGCTAAAACGTTATATCGGCCCAAGTGTCTTTTAAATAAATCCTCTATTATTCAAACTCGCGATCTGTCTATTACGACATAAAATTTCTAAACACGGTGAAGCCATCTAAAATCGCTGCATATTCATTTCTAAATCGGGTAGCATTGAAGCCTCTATCGCCAACATAAAAGGCCAACCATGTTAAATATTGTCTATGAAGAAAATCCAAAAGCCGAAGATGTTCAAGTATTGAATAACGGCATTATTGCATTTGCAAAACAACAAAAAAATCACAAGCCATTTCAGGCTTTTGGGTTTTTCATACGCGATAACTCAGAGACCATTCAAGGTGGCTGTAATGGGGTAATACTTTATGGTAGTTTGCATGTTGATTCATTATGGGTGCATGAGTCTTTGCGAGGAAAAGGTTATGGAAAGAAAGTGATGGCTGCGGTGGAAAAACTCGCCGTTGAAAATCATTGTCCTTTTATAACGGTATTCACGATGGACTGGGAGGCGCTTGATTTTTATAAAAAACTAGGCTTTTATGTTGAGTTTGAACGGCATGGCTATGAAAAAAATTCTATTTTTTATTTTTTACGTAAGGATTTAGAGTGAGCATTATTTTAGAAACCAAAAGACTGACGCTAAAACTGCCAACGGAAGCTGATTTTAATGATCTATTAAGCCTGCGCACTGATCCAGAAGTCATGCAATATATTGGCTCTGGCAATATTGAAACGGAAGAACAGATAAAAGAATTTCTGACAAAAGCGAAACATTATCATGAGCAGCATGGTTACAGTCTTTATTCGGTTTTTGAGAAAAGCACTAACCATTTTGTTGGGCAGGCTGGATTATTTCATTTGGGCTTTGATGTAACACAATCTGAAGTGGAAATCGCCTATCGCTTAAATAAAAGAGACTGGCACAAGGGCTATGCAACTGAACTTGCCAAAGCGCTTATCCAGTTTGGCTTTAAGCATTTTTCTCTTTCTAAAGTGGTTGCTAGAGTACATGTTAAAAACGAACGATCAAGAAGCGTTTTAGAAAAAGCGGGCATGTCTTATTGTGGCTTGGTTGACTTTCACAATATGCAGGTACCTTATTATGAAATTTACAATAACAAAATTCAATTTGACGACCTAAAACTGATTCCTGCTTCAATCAGTGATTACTCTGTTATTCAAAATATGGGCCGCTTTTATGTCTATGATATGAGCGAATACATGGGGCACGCAAAGGGTTGGGAGATGCCTCAAGATGGTTTATATGAATGCATTAGCTTTAAAAAATACTGGGAAACTGATAAAGCTTACCCATTTTTAATTCACTATAAAAATGAAATAGCGGGTTTTGTTATCGTTGATAATCTTGGCTGTGAATCTGCCACTGAATTTAATATGGCACAGTTTTTTATTTTAAGAAAATTTAAACATCAGGGCATAGGAAAAGCCGTTGCAAATTGGTGTTTTGACCGATTTCCTGGTCGGTGGGAAGTGATGGTCATGCCGGGGAATGAAGGGGCATATCGGTTTTGGCGAAGTGTTATTTCACATCGTACGCAAAATAATTTTACCGAATCCACAGGTAAAGTTCCGCATTTTGATAACATTAAGAATATTTTTTATTTTGATACTAAATAATTGAAGTGAAGGCTCTTTCATTAGCAATGGCAAAAAAAATTATTATCTATATTGCAGATCCGGAGATATTTTCCATACCCATTATTGAATGTAATGAGCCGCTTATTGATATTAAAAATCGTCAGGAATTATTGCATGGATCTCGCGATAATGAATATTTAAATAAAGAGAGTAAGTGAACAGGGTTTCGCGGACACACCCCCACAAAAAGCGTGGGGCTTAGTCCGTGCTACCAAATATTATTATTGCGAGGATAAGATCTTTTCTCTACAAGAGGGTGTTTTAGCGTCGGTGAGCTAATCCAGGCTGACAGTTCAGGGGAGCTTCTTCTTCCGCTTGTTTGAGACTTGCGGGGATTGCTGCTGGGGCGTCAGACTGCACCTGCCCTTCTCCGGCCTGATTTTCTGGCTGCTCGTGTGTTGCAGCGCCAGCAGCTCCCTCTATTTGATTATCAGGAACCTTGAAGAAGCGGCCATAACTTTTGGCATTTTTAGTGCTAGATACTAATGCGGCATCGAATTGAGTGGTTTGGCTTTTGAGAGCTTCAACCCATTCCTGGCGATGATTTTTTTCTTCCGAAAAATAAGTAGCGATCCCTCCGAATAGAACCGCGAAGCCACCGAAAATCCCGTAAATACCACCCATCAGACAACCTATTGCAGCACCACTTGCCATAGCTTTTCCCATGACGAGTTCAGTGGTAGCAAAGGCAATACCGAGAAAACTACCAGAACCTGAAGCAATGAGCGCAGCAATGGCAAGTGTAATGATCACAACACCAACCAAAGCTAAAACGCCTCCCCAGAACTTTTCTGCTGGAAACCTATTAAAATCTAGCGCCTTGATTCTATCATCAAAGAGAGCGGTTATTTTTATTGCAGCCTCTTGAGATTCATTGATATAGCGATTACGCTCTTCTTGTCCTAGATTAGGCTGGACTGCTTGAATAAGATTTTCTAACATTTTATTTTGAAGAAGTAAAATCTCAGAAACGGTGAGATGACTCAAGGCGGCCGCTGGATCTGCATTAAATTGCTGATGCAACACTCTGCCAGATAGAATAATGTCTTTTAAGAATACGTTATTTCTTTCTCGCAGTTCCGCCGCTTCTAAGGTTCTCAACAATGCATTAAAGCGTGATAAACCTGAGTGATAATTTGCTTCTGCTTGGGCGAGCTTGTCTTCGATCTCTGCTTTACGCACAGCATAAACCTTATGCTCATTTGAATTAACTAGAATACATTCTGCAATGGCGGCTTGATATAATTCAGAATATTTTTTGTTGAAATGGATTTCTTCATGATCCATCCACGCTAGCATCTCATAATCCTCTTCATGATGAGGAGACAGGACTTGCTTTACGTGTGATACATAACCTTGAATCACGGGGTCTTGATTATCTTTTTGTTGTTCTTGCCAGTCTTTCAGGCAGCTAACCAAGAGCCCATAACGGTATTGCCAGCGAGTAGATGGGGAATTCTCGGCGCCTTTTGGCATGAAT
>JARLJO010000007.1 GCA_031291175.1 Gammaproteobacteria bacterium | reverse complement strand
TTCTCCCAAAGTTAAAGTAGTCGTTTATCTCTATAATTCATTTTCATTTAGCGATAATTTTTACAGCACCGCCTATACTATGCGCTGGAACACAGCTGAATTTGTGAGGATGGCTGATCGTCGGATCCTACGCTCGACACCCAATAGCGCCATCGCCGAAGCGATTATGAGAGAACTCTTTTTTGTTTATCGCTATAAAACATTCCTGTCATACTTTTTAACTGAGGCATGGTCAAATGGCCTCGTTGAGCATATTTATCCAACGGATGCTTACGGACCCGGGCCCACTCCACCTATACGCAAGCGGGAAAAAGCTAAACTCGCTGATCCAAACTATGAATTGACCCGCTGGTACCTCGATTCTGATTCGGGAAAAATGACCCTTGGCTATGCCAGCCTCATCCGCTTTGCAAAGCTTGCAAAAGAACGATCAATTCGTTTGATTGTGATGCCCGTTCCCGAACCAGAATTCTCAAACCTTGGCGAGTACAAACAGTACATCTCGACAGCACGAATAGATGCAAAAGTTGCCGAGATATGCAAACAAAATGGAATTGATTATGTCCCACGCAAAGAATCACAGGATTTTGAAGCGAATGACACTTATTTTGGCGACAATTTTCATATGCACATACTTGGGCGGATCAAGTATTCTGAATGGATAGCTGGGCGGGTCGCTAGCATTCTTGGAGCTAGATCATATATGCCTGTCCATGACAAGGAGCGGACAGTTCAACACAGTTAGTATTCTGAATTTCTACAAATTAAATTTGAAAAAATGGTCAAGTGAATATATCGATATTTATTACAATCGAGAACGTATTCATTCTAGACTTGGATATTTAAGCCTTGTATATTTTGAAGCGCAAATGGTCGTCACGGCAATGCCCGATGGACAGCCGGCACAGCATTTTATTTATTTCACATTTTGATGTGTTATACCGCTTACGAATGAGGCTTCAAATGGATAGTAATCAGACGAACAAAAATCTAAAGTGGTTTTTCCTGAGTGTCGTTTTAGGGGTCTTGTTGTTAAGCAATTGGGTAATTGGTTCTTTGTGCCTTCCCTTCCTTTTTAAGTATCGTCCTGAATTCCATGCCACATTTGAGCAAGGAGCTGAGCGCCAGTTACTGTCTATGGACGCTATTATTAAGCGCTCCGCGCCTGCCTCTCTGAGTGTCTTTGTAGGAAGCAGCGCGGCGCTTAATGCAATCGATGAGGATGCAATACGAGGAGTATGGAAAGAATATCGTGATTTGTCTTTGGTGCCAGCAAATTTTGGCACGACTGGTCTGCTTGCTTATGAACTTCTGATGTTGCGAGACAAGCTGCTTTCTCCCAAAGTTAAAGTAGTCGTTTATCTCTATAATTCATTTTCATTTAGCGATAATTTTTACAGCACCGCCTATACTATGCGCTGGAACACAGCTGAATTTGTGAGGATGGCTGATCGTCGGATCCTACGCTCGACACC
>JARLJO010000006.1 GCA_031291175.1 Gammaproteobacteria bacterium | reverse complement strand
ACTTTATTGGGTGGCATGTGCGGCCAGGCCAAAGGTGTCGGCTGAGCTCGAGTGTATGCCTGATGTTGCTGCGCTTGAATATAATCATGCTGAAGTTGTTGCAAGTACTGCCGATGCTCATGGTACAGCGCTGCATAGCGAGGAGCTGATGGATGATACTGGTACATTGGGATGAAGTTCAATTGTGATCACACGGTTGTTCTCGATAGTAAACAAATAATTCCTTCGGGTTGAATCACGTTCAAGTGGTTCGCCTACCCGGACTAATGCTTTTCCAGCGGCCGCCTGGTGCATTGAGCCTGGAGCCAAGAAGTTAGCTCTTACCACCCCGCACACAATAGAAAACAATAGAACACAATGGATTGCCATTCCAATGGAAGTGGAAGTTGAAGTGGAAGTGGATTAATGTGAGTTGGACAAAGTTTATTACCAGCACATCTAAACACGCGCGACGCGGCTGAGCTGCTGGCGGTACAGGGCGCCTTAGGCTTGATTCGGCTGAGCAATGAAAAGGGATGAACAACAGATGCATTCTGGAGCTTACTTCGGGCACAGCACTGATCCATGATGGCTTGGATGGGGTACCACCTTGAGTTGGTCCACACGAAATCGAAAACGGAAACCTGTCACAGCCTCTAGAGTTTGCTCCCCTAAGGCTTTTGTAATTTGACAATGAAGGCAATGACCATTGCTAATAGAATACAATGAAACACAGAATGAAACACAGCCAAAGGCGAGTTTACATGAAAAGCAATGAAACGCAATCGATGAAGAGATCCTCAAGACTGAACACTCAACATGACGGAGGCCAAGGTTGACACTTGAGTTGGTACATGTCTTTCAGATTTTGAAATCTCAAACCTGACTGAACTTTCTGAGTCGCTTCCAGCTTCGTCGCCTTGACAATGGAAAGCAATGGACGGCAACGACATAAGAGTGCAGTTGAATACAAGTAAAGTCAATGATCAACAGTCTGCAATTATAAAAGGCAATGGAAAGCATACCCATTAGGCACCAGCGTGCATTGAACATACGGCTAAGCCTTGGTCGATCGCGATAGTCAGTTGAGTAACACTCATGAAAGAATCATCAGTTGGAATCTCAAACATAGCTGGACTTTGTAACTTGCAAATCGACGCCGCTGCCTTGACAATGGAAAGGAATGGGTGTGTGACGGGGACGTCTACACGTGTGTGTGTGGAGTGTCGTTGAGCGCGCTGTATGATCAGTACGAGCGTGCGAACGGGAAGTGCGGCACAAGCAGGGCCGCACGAGAGAAAAAGAGAACGTTGGCCGACCGTTGCCAGT
>JARLJO010000005.1 GCA_031291175.1 Gammaproteobacteria bacterium | reverse complement strand
TTGCCCGGCTTTGACCAGTCGGACCGCTTCCAGCTTGAACTCGAGCGTGTACTGTGCCCGCTTTGCCTTGCTTGTCATCGTTCTTCTCCTTGCTTGAGTTTACCTGCTCAGCAAGGGATTCGTTTTTCGGGGGCAAGCTCAGTCGCCCCCCCATAAAGCTAGCACACGCTCACGTGCTTCGTATTCTTCTGCGTCGGACGCAGATTGTTCGGGCCACCGCTCTGATTGTTGCTCGTTAACGTTTGGCACAGTTACGAGGTTTTCGATCCCATCCGACTTCTGCGATTCTTTGCTTGGTTGGTCGAATTTTTGCAACCAAGAGAAATCGTCTGGCAAGTCATCAACCTCGTCGTCGACAGGCGACGTTGTCTCTTTCAGTTGTTCTAATGGGACAGTGAATTCAGAATTGAGGGCGTCCTTTTTTTCAGACTCGTGCGTTACACGATAAATGTATGAATCGGAAACCTTAATTCCACAGAATGATAAAAAATCGCGTATCGTTGCGTCGCTGAGATACCGTCCACATTCTTTGACAAAATTCCGTATTTTATTTTCATGCGATTTTCCAAACCCTTTCAGAGATAATACCATAGAACCATCAATAGGCAATCCGCGAATTATAGAGAACGCTTCTTTTACCGGGTTTTCATTTTTATCTTCAAGAAGTTTGATTAATTTTAGATCGCTTTTTTTTCGAGATGATTTTTTTCTCACATTCCCTAGATTATTTTCGACGAGAAATTCGTAAATATTTTTAGCCCTGACCTCATCAATAAATGAGCATTCAATCGCTCGATAGAATGTCACCGCTTCTGCGGAATTGCACCGCTTATTAATGGGGTGGACGTTGGCAGTGCCGCGTATGTTAGCCGACACGGGACGCCAAAAATTCATTTTGCGTCGGATGACCGGCGGCACTGATCTGGGTTGCCCAAGATCAACCTGTGAGGTTTTGCTCGCCGTGCCTTTGGAATTTTCAGGCATCGACTGCTCCGACGCCGCCAGAGATCCGGGAGAAAACAAGATACGGGAATCTGTATATCCTATGCTTGACACTGTCTGTATCCGAAAATTGAATGCGCAAGAATTTTAAAATTGGCTCGATCTTAGTATTACAATTAAATACCTCAATGAACCGTTTTATTGCAAGGAAAAAGCTGAATTCACAATAAGATTTGTAATTTTTATATGAATTATAGAAATCTTATCAAAAATATAACCGGCGGCGCTTCGAAATAATTTGCAGACTCTTTCATGGCGACCCTAAAAATACCCCGATAAGAAGGTTTTTCTGATAAAATTGAATAATCGTAAAATAAATTTTTGACATTGGCGAATAAACTATGGCCGTTTTTAGTTAACTATATATATATATATTTAAAATTACCTGAAATATAATACAAATATTTTTTTCTTGGAAGCGATAGGCGAATTTTTGAAATAAAAACCGAACTGCTAAATTGGTCTGGCGTGATCGTCAAGCAAATTGAACGCTTTTCGAAGTGATCTAGTCACTGACGAAGGCTTGGGCCTGTGGGGGTGGTGTGTGCAATGCTCTCACCTCATATGACAGTGCGTGTCAATCGAGGACCGGTTTTCGTTCCATGCATATGCGCGTGACTTTTTCCTAAGGGCAATGTAGCAGCGAGTCTCGACAGTGGATGACACTGACATTCGCGGGTGGTTATCCGGTGAAGAGCGAGTCTGGGCAGCGACAATGGTTTTGGCCGACGTGATGCCTCATGAAGGAATGTTGCCCGATGGATTGTTGTCGTATCGCTGTCTATCTTCTTTTCTTTCGGGGTTTGCCGGGCGCGAAGCGCCCGGCCGTCGCCGGCTTTCAACTTTTCCGCGGCTCACACTTCAACCGGCGTGTCGGAAGGCTTGCGTAGGCACTGTCAGGTTAATGGGTAGGCGGCGGTAGAATGCAAAAAATGAAGAAGACAAAATCGCTCTATCACGGCCACCGCTTCCCCGCCGTCGTCATCAGTTGCGCGGTTCGCTGGTATTTTCGGTTCAGCCTGAGCCTGCGCGACGTCGAGGAGTTGTTGCTCGAGCGTGGTGTCATAGTCAC
>JARLJO010000082.1 GCA_031291175.1 Gammaproteobacteria bacterium | reverse complement strand
GGCCATTGTTCATATGTACCTCCTTGTACATGATATCATCCGGTTTCTGAATGTGATCAGACATTATGCGTATTGTAAGCGGGTGACTCTTTTTTCAAAATTTAAATATTTGCTCCTTTTGGCTCCGTGCTTCGCACTCCGGCCTCGGTCGACTTCGTCTTCCTCGCTCAGTGACTAGGAGGAGAAGCGTAGGGCCGAAGGACCAAGCGCCGACGAGCGAGGACGCAGTCCGAGTTTAAAGAGAAGACGATGAAAGTGCGATGGTTTTCAAGACTTTGGTCAGATTTTCCTTTCGATAGAGTAGGAGGGTGAAGAGAATCTGGTGTCCATTCAAGTCCACTTCCAAGTCGTGTTCGTCGCACAAGCTGAAGTTGTACACGGCATTCGATGAGGATCGCAGTTTCTTCGTATACATTGAGGGAAATTTGCAGTTGTAGCCAAGATTGCCAAATGGAATAGAGTTATCAGAATAGACCTCCTGGAGGATGGCTGAGGTGTCATCCACGCAGTCACTGTGGAGAAAGAGTGTGCTAGTTGAAACGAAGTCAACAACATTCTGGCTCACGAGTTGTTTGGCGACAAATGTATTCGTGCTGACCTCGTCGAAGCCCATCTGATTACCGATCCTGGATGGGTCTGTGAAAATAAACGAGACGACGGAGGCCGTGCCCGTGTAACCGTACGTATATTTGCCCGTGATGCTGCTATAGGTCATTGTGAAAACATTGAAAGACAAAGCATTCAGTAGCTGAAGCAACGTCGTGATAAAGTTATTCACTCTCGTGCTCGATGGCGTTACCAACACCATTACGATTCCACCGGGAAACTACATACGTTCTGGCCATCTCTAATCAGGTAGTAGCTGCGTGTGATCGTGAGGGAGAGCACGCAACAGGAATCAAAGCGAGATCCATCTGGGATGTCAAGTGATACGGTGAAGTTCGAGGGTGTGCCCGAAATTCGTTTTTCCGAGTTAATGTAGTAGATTCGATTATCCAGAATTGACATTTATTCCCAGCAAGATATTTTTTTTCAGACTGGTATTAATGGTATAAAAATTGGTATTACTGGTATATTACTGGTATTAATATAATACTTTTTTTTCTGGACATATCATACATGGAATCAGATCAACTTGCTCAACCAAAAGTGAAGAAAGTACTCACGGAGAAACAACGAATTGCCAGAGTGGCAAATATGGAGAAAGCGCGAGCGGCACGTCAGAAGAAGGCTGCAGACAAGAAAGAAGAGGAGAAAAGTTTGCTCAGCAAACAGGCCAAGAAGCACAAGAGTAGCAAACAGGCATTTTCGCTCAGCGAGCAACAGCTCAGTGAGAGTGAAAGTGAGGCAGAAGAGGCAGAGCAGGCATGCTCGCTCAGTGAGGAGAGTAGCGAGCTCAGTGAGGAGAGTGAAACAGAGGAAAGTGATGATTCGGAATCCGAAGATGACTGCGAATTCATTCTCACGAAGCAAAAGAAGGCTAAGCGAGCAGGCCTGCTCGCTGAGCAAAAAGGCCTGTTTGCTACTCCCAAGAAGGCTACAGGAAAACAGGCTACTGAGCGAGCGAGCCCCAAGAAGTCGCGGATTCGTGAGGAGCAAACAGGCATTTTTGCTCAGTTAGAGCGAGTGCAGGCCGAATTGGCTGCGATGAAGATGAGGAAGAAGAAGTCATCGGTGGTGGTCAACTTTCATCAACCGGAAG
>JARLJO010000081.1 GCA_031291175.1 Gammaproteobacteria bacterium | reverse complement strand
AGCTTTGAGTCCACAAAATTGAGTAATTGATAGTCCTTTGGCTTCATCTTTGAATTTTCCAAGAATTCGATCATTAGTTGAATCGTAAAATGGATGATCTTTAGGATAAGATGAGCAATCTAATTGATCTTTAAAATGATTGAGTTCACCATATAAATCCTCTGTAAATATTTGATAGAATAATGAGTCAGTATCAGTCATTAATAGTTTACAACGATCACCGAATGTCTTACGCATCGTATTGTAATGAAAATCGAGCATATGCAATTTCGATAAGTCTAAGATGCTAAAACCAATGGAGATAGGCTTGTTGAGAGTTACAGATGTATGAAATCGTTCCACTCCGATGGTATTCTCATTAAAGATCCTCGCATCTTTGAAGAGTTTTGAACTAGTTATTTTATCGAGTGTGTTCTTTTGTTCTTGTTGAGTAGTTGTGACAATGTCAAATTGTATACGATTACGAACACTTTCCATTGTCTTACCAAACACAGCATTGATCATGAGTTTAAAGAAATCCTTTTCGAACTCAGTTGTTCCTTTTTTGCGTAGTTCAGTACAACATGAGATGTACTTTTCAAGCCATTTTGATTGATCGAAAGAGATGATTCGATGGACTTTAGTTACCACAAAACCAAGTTGAACATATAGTTTTAGGTTTCTGTAATGACAGACATATCTTCTTTTAGGGAACTGGTTGGGGATCAACTTTTTCACGGGATTACGTATTAGCTTGATTTCCTCGGTTTCATCTTTACATAGGCTACGTTTACGATTCATCAATACGTTAGTTGAATATTTGGATAACATATCATCAGTGACAATTAAAGATTCAACAGGAAATGGATAATCGGCTTGTTCATCATGGAGAGGATCAGGAGTATAACCATCAATTTCGACAAACATACCACGTGGAGCATCATCGGCTAAGGCTAGAATTTGTTCTAATGAACTTGTGGTTGGATCTTCCCATTTATAATTGCCTAGTGGCAATACTTGACTCATAGCCCATCCATATAGATTATTAGCATCAAGATATAATAGATGAGATTGTTCTCGTGATGGATCATAGATGGGAGGAGGAACATGTTGATATGGCTCAACATTTGGATCAAGTTCAATAGGTTCATCCGCTATGAAAGTATCAACCATGAGTGGATGATTAGCAGTGGCTTCACGATTACAGATTAATGAGATGCCACCACGTATAGATTTTTCGATCATGTAGAACATTTCTGATTGTTTATCAGTTAAGAGTTGAATATTGACTTTCGTCATCCATAGCATAGCATCCCAAGCATAACTAGGTAAACTGACGTAGTAGGTTGGATCAAGTTGGAAGTTTTTGAGTGCAATGTTTCGATAATTTTCAAATACATCAGCCAACAACAAGACATCAGTGCGTAAGTATAGATCATGATAATCTCCAAGTGTTTTACATTTGAATGCTTTCCAGACACTATGTGCGAATTCATATTCCATTGGTTTACATTTTTTTCTCGTTAGATCATTAGTGAAAGATTCAATTGGAGGTAATTGAGTTTCATCGAATCGCTCGAATGAATCGAAATAACTATACGGGTACTCACCTTTTTGAGTAATCAAGTTCATCAATGTTAAATGTTCTATTGGATCATTGGTTAGAGTGCTAACATAATTGGATGTATGTTTAAATTGTTGCATTCCACCTTTTTTCAAATTCTCAGCCAATTTCTCCAAGGAACTGCTTAAGTGGGAACAACTATCCATGAATTGGAATCCACCCATAGTCATGCTTAAATATTTTTCAGGATTAAGAGGGATACAACTGATTTTTTGAAACTGATTTTCAAGTGCTTTGATAATGAGATGGCTATCATAACCTTTCAAGTTATGTATAAAAATTGGGATTTTGTATCGCCCATTGTGGTAGTTAATATTACAATTGCTGTGGGCTGAACCTCGATAGACTCCAGTGTTATGATCATGATCGCGAACCTTCTTGTTTTTCTTATCATTGATAGAGGTGTATGCTTGTTGGCAAATATGACAATGAGTTGATTGTTCAAATTCGATTTGCTCTTGCTCTGTTAAGACCATAGGTTCATTGACTTGGAGTCGCTCCATGATTTCATATCGTAACTTTTTCAATTTGTTGAACAATAAGACCATACAATCCCAACCACGAAAGACAAAAGATTTAGTATCAATTCCTTTTAGTTCAGTTACAACCATGAATCCAATACCGCAAGCTATATGTTTATTGAATTCTCTTGTAAACGATTCAGAATCTGAGTTTTTAGGTAAGACTTGTAAGATCTTGGTGAGAATAGCTTCGAAATCCATGTAGATTGCCACGGGATTACGTTCTTTATGTTTATGGTTGCGGAATTGAATCATATCATCATCTTCCTCAGGGAAGATTTCTTTGACAAGTAAACTCCCATCGCATTTGCCTAAACTGATATGGTTGTTGTAGGCTTGTTGAGTTGTTAACTTTTTGGTACAATTATCACAGATGAATGAGGCACATTTATGTTTGTTTGTGTAGTTGAACAAGGCACTCATATTATTGATCCAAGCGAAATGACTTTCATCTTTCTTGTCAGGGTTATGCATCAATAACAAGTTGATATGTTTGCCACCATTAGCCTGAATGCTCCAATAATCGGGACTACCATATTCTTTCACGAATACATAATCAGAGCGTGTTTGATCGGCGTCAGCATCATAGACAAAAACTCCCATGGATATATTGTTAAGTTTTTCCAATAGAGGGATTTGATCTAGAGTCATGGGAAAGGTGATACCATCCCATTTCAGAGAGTTGATTTGATCATTGCGATATTGTGAGATACGTCCCTTATTCTTTTTCGACTTAACTGAAAACAAGGCGCACACAATCGCCCACATGAAACACTTATTATCATTATTCACAGGATTAACAATTGCTTGTCGATTCTTTAAATTCTCGAGTTCCCCTGTGAGTTCAAACCACGCTGAACCAACAATGGATTTAGTTCGAATAACTCCAAGCATCACAGATATGATACGCTCAAATTTCCAATCAGAACCATTTTCTGCTTTTTCGAGATCATTTTCAAACCTGTCTAAGCATCGACTGAGTACATCATGAGTCTCATATCGGTTAAGTATCAGTTTAGGGATACCAGTTGGAAAACTTGCTGATTTATGTTCTCTTGTTAATCGACCTTCTGCGTTTACAATGTCACGTGATAATTCGACTTTGAGATAAACACTAGCCTTTAGATTCTTTAACTTTTTAAGTTTCTCAGTTAAATATTCAGATGCGATGGGATCACTTTGTTCCAAAAACATGCGCATATTGAATTGATTATGATAGGTAGGTAGAATCGTTGCATTGCTCACGAAATTCTTGATCGCTGTCTGAGTCTCTTTAATACGTATTTTGGTGTTCAATTCATTGATTAGCATCTTAGCCTTTTGTTTTTTGTCTTGTGTATTCTGAAACGCATCCTTGATTTGTTTCGATCTGAGTTGAGACTTGAGTTTAGACTTGAGTTGAACCTTAAGCTTAGGTTTCTTGAGACTTACCTTAAGCTTAGGTTTCTTGAGACTTACCTTAATTTTAGGTTTCTGCTTGAGACTTACCTTAATCTTTTTGGCAATCTTAGAGATTCTGTTAAATTCATCTGACTCCAATTCTTCATATGGCACAACATGATGTAAGGATACATTAGCATGCTT
>JARLJO010000080.1 GCA_031291175.1 Gammaproteobacteria bacterium | reverse complement strand
ATGACAGGAATGTTTTATAGCGATAAACAAAAAAGAGTTCTCTCATAATCGCTTCGGCGATGGCGCTATTGGGTGTCGAGCGTAGGATCCGACGATCAGCCATCCTCACAAATTCAGCTGTGTTCCAGCGCATAGTATAGACGCTGCTATAAAGATTATCGCTAAATGAAAATGAATTATAGAGATAAACGACTACTTTAACTTTGGGAGAAAGCAGCTTGTCTCGCAACATCAGGAGTTCATAAGCAAGCAGACCAGTCGTGCCAAAATTTACTGGTACCAAAGGCAAATCACGATATCCTTTCCATACTCCTCGTATTGCATCCTCATCGATTGCATTAAGCGCCGCGCTGCTTCCTACAAAGACACTCAGAGAGGCAGGCGCGGAGCGTTTAATAATGGCGTCCATCGACAGTAGCTGGCGCTCAGCAGCTTGCTCAAATGTGGGATGGGGGTCAGGGCGATACTTATAAAGGAAAGGAAGGCACAAAGAACCAATTACCCAATTGCTTAACAAAAAGATCGCTAAAACGAAACTCAAAAAAAACCACTTTAGATTTTTGTTCATCTGATTACTATTCATTTGAAGCCTCATTCATAAGCGGTATAACACATCAAAATGTGAAATAAATAAAATGCTGTGTCGGTTGTCCCACCATCAAAAGAAAAGCAAGCATGAAAAATAATGTAGTGCCCAGTCCAAGGTAGAGCGCCCGAACCTTCGTGAGTGGACTTTGCGGATTAGTTAAGTCCCCTCGACGAGCAATAATAATATCCGAACACACGATGGGTATAAGCAGTACCCATAGAATGCCGGAGAAGAGCGGTGGCATGATCGGATGGACAATCCATGTTGCGAGTTTATGGTTCACAATCATCGCTTGCTCGATACTCGAGCAGCGAAAGTACACCCAGGCATAGTTTGCGGCGACGAAGGTGAAGACCCATGAGGGAATTTTTAATACAAAGCTAATCCAGGATGGCACATTCAGATTTCCTAGCGAACTGCGGTTCCAGAGCGTGTTAATACATAAATATAACCCATGAAGGAAACCCCAGATCAGGAAGCCCCATCCGGCGCCATGCCACAGACCACAGATGGTAAACGTTATTAAGAGATTCAAGAGTTGACGATATTTTTTGACTCGATTTCCTCCGAGTGAAATATATAAATAGTCTCGTAGCCAAGTAGAGAGACTGATGTGCCATCGACGCCAAAAATCTCGTATCGACGTCGACAGATATGGCGCGCGAAAGTTCTGTAACAAATCAACGCCAATGATGCGTGCGAGTCCAATTGCCATCAAGCTGTAGCCTGCAAAGTCACAGAAAATCTGAATACCAAACGAGAACACTGCGGTCAAAACTAAGGCAGGTTCGGCTTTGCTAAGATTATTGAAAATTGGATCATGGAATTGGGCAAATATATCGGCTACGGATTTTTGAAACATTCCAAACGCAAAAAGGAAAGCCCCAGTAGCAATCTGCTCTGCCCTCAGCGGCAACGGCTTGACCAGCTGTGGATAAAGCACATCAAATTTTTGGATTGGGCCAGAAATCATGTGCGGAAAATAGGTAACAAAAGCTGCGTAACCGAGAAGATCATTGATAGGTTTGATCTTATCTCGATAGACATCCAGTGTGTATGACATGGATTGGAATGTATAAAAAGAAATTCCGAGAGGAAGGATGAGCGATGCGATCCTCACATTCGATAGTTCAGGTCCCAAGATGAGTGCGAAGTTATCGATAAAAAAGTTCCAATACTTAAAGAAGCCAAGCACCCCAAGGTTAAAAACAAGACTAGCGATTAGAAAACGTTTACGCATCACCGGATTAGTGGAATTACCTATTAGCAGGCCAAGCAAGTAGTCACCCACCACGCTGACCCACATTAGCAGCAGAAATCGCCAATCCCACCAGGCATAGAAAATGGCGGAGAAGGCAACGATTACCGCAAGACCAAGGCGGGCATTGCCGCGACGCCTTACAGGTAAATAACACAGCAAAAAAAATGAAAAGAAGATGAAAAACGGTAATGAATGAAAAAGCATGAACTGACCTCTAGATCGTAAACACTAAGCAGTATGTTTGTTTATTTGTAAAGATAAACACATATGCTCAAGAAAATTTTTCACATAATATTTGATAAGAAACATCTAAACAAGATGTCTATTCCATTAAGTTCAAACATGTATAAAATAATAAAAGGAAATTCTTTGTGCAAATATAAGTTAAATTTTATTGTGGTCGGGGAATAGTCATGATAAGAGTGCAACGGATACGTTAACTGTTGTGAAAGATATTTATTTTTCAAACTTTTTGAAAGGCTTGATAGTGCCGTCTCGGTCTCCATGTTATAAATTACAAATTGTTTAAATATCTTATTCCGCCATTTTATTAGAATAATTATGGCGGAAGCTTGTGCTCAATATGATGCTATTCCTAATCGGGTGTGCTTTAAGGGCGCAGTGCAATTGCTTAATAAGTTTATGCCGCATTTTATTCATTCAAACAGCAAGCAAAGTCATATAATGTATACTGAGTTACTAAAAAATATTGTAAAAAATAAGATTGGCAATAGGCCGGGAAGGGTTGAGCCACGCAGAGTTAAAAGAAGACAAAAGTCATTTAATACTTTAAATAGACCAAGATTTATTGAAAAAGCAAAATTAGAGAGGAAGCTTCAGCGCATTGA
This sequence comes from Gammaproteobacteria bacterium, assembly GCA_031291175.1. Classification (GTDB taxonomy): domain Bacteria; phylum Pseudomonadota; class Gammaproteobacteria; order DSM-16500; family DSM-16500; genus UBA5158. The sequence continues at coordinate 402 of JARLJO010000080.1, read as the reverse complement.
TTTCAAGAAATGCTGCTGCTTAAGCTAGTGCCATTGCCCCTCAATCCCCCTTTTTCAAGGCAACTCAGGCCGCTAACGCGGCGCTACAACCAGAAAGAACGGATACTATAAATCAACAAGTTAGGCCGCCGTTCTTTAGAAGGGGGAGGTGCCACATTAGATGCGTAGGTTGGGTTGAGCGTTTTTCGCGAAACCCAATAATCATTAAAGCCCACTGGTACTGAGTTTCATCCCTTACCCAACATTTCCATTTCTTAAAATCCCATCAATTAAAAAATTGCTTCCTGGCCTGCACATAAAAATGCTGAGTTTCCTCCGCCCGCGCACGTGATGGCTTTTCAATCGTACCATCAAGCAACCTGGCCGTTGCCTGATAAGCTCCACTCCAAAAAGTATTGGGAT
>JARLJO010000079.1 GCA_031291175.1 Gammaproteobacteria bacterium | reverse complement strand
TCCTTGTCCTTGGGCAATCGTCCAAGGCGTACTTCTATTGGTAAAATAAATAGTAAGCATTTTTCCTGTGCCCGGATTGGCACCAAAAGTTATATCGGTCGCAGTTGCTGATGAATTGGTAACCACAATATTTTTTACTGCCGCGGTAACATCCATAAGAGTCCCACATCCAAAATTAGCCCCTATTATCGTCGTGCCCGCAGGTGTTGCCGCTAGAGTCCCTCCATAAGGAACTCTTACTGCTAATCCATTATTATAATACACTATAAGTGTCTTTATTATGCCAGGAGCTGGATCAGCCGCTAGCCCCAACGATGTCCACGTTACTGGTGTCTTACTCCCTGCCAGTGCAATAACCTGAGCAGCAGGAACATCTCCCCATACGGTGCATGAAGAGCCTGCTGCATTTGGCACGCCATACGTAGCCTTTGATATTAATGATATTTGATTTTGTGCTGCAGCTGCCGCTTGTGCCGATGTTATTGATGCATTAATTGCTTGTCCATCGGAAATAGTAACAGGCGAATCACCATTATTAAAATAAATGGTGAGCGTTTTTCCTAAGCCCTGATCGGCACCAAAAGTTGTAGAACTTGCCGTTGCTGATGATTTGATAGCCACAATATTCTTTACTGCCGCTGTAACATCCATCAAAGTCCCACAACCAAAAGAAGCGCCTATTATTGTCGTGCCCGTAGGTGTTGCCGCTAGAGTCCCTCCATAAGGAACTTTTGTCGATTGTCCATTATGATAATACACCATGAGTGTCTTTATTATGCCAGGAGCTGGATCAGCCGATAGGCCCAAAGAAGTCCACGTTACCGGCGTCTTACTCCCTGCAAGTGCAATAACCTGAGCGGTAGGAATATCAACCCATGTGGTGCATAAAGAGCCTGCTACATTTGGCATGCCGTACGTAGCCTTGGCTATTAATGATGCCTGATTTTGTGCTACTGCTGCCGATTGTGCTGCTGCTATTGTCGCTGTTTGTGCTGCAGCATCAGCTATTGCTTTTGCTGGAAATACAATAGTGCGGTCTTCTTTGTATCCATTAGTTTTATAATGGCTAAATAATGCTTTAATTCTTCCTTCATCAGTTGTTGCTTGATTATACCCAACTGCTGCAGTCACTAAATCTGGGTACATAGTTATATAATCAGCCAACACAAAATAACCATCATGATTGGTTCCGGTTGAATCAGTGAGGCGAATAATTGTTGTACCTTTACCACCATCATTATCCAAATAATCTTGCGTAGCATTAGCAGGGCTAACGGTTGGATGT